>NZ_JAJGWR010000001.1:0-862545 GCF_021390755.1 Tenacibaculum piscium
TAAGCGCGAAACCCACCACAAGATGAGATTTCTTTAAAGGGTTGTGGAAGATTACCACGTTGATAGGCTATAGGTGTAAAGGCAGTAATGTCATAGCCAAGTAGTACTAATAACCCATAGGCTTATGTAGAAGTCTTGCGCTCGAAAGAGCGCAAGCACCAACTCTTTTGATTATTTACGATATAATTTTTACCAATATGTTAACTTATACAGTTGAAATATACTGAAACATTTTAAGGTGATTATCGCAATGGGGCTCACCTCTTTCCATCCCGAACAGAGAAGTTAAGCCCATTTGCGCCGATGGTACTGCCAATGGTGGGAGAGTAGGTCGTTGCCTTTCTTTGAAACCTCAATCTTTATAGATTGAGGTTTTTTTTGTGCCTTACTTTTTTTAATTTTCTCCCCTTTTTTTCTCAATAATAATTATGCTTGATCCTTTATTATACCAAAGCGCTAATTTTGTTCTAGCGACATCTTTCCCTGTTCTGGTTTCAAACACAGATTTTAAACCCTGCGATAAATCGTATGCTTTTTTTATCTCGGGATATAATTCAAATAAAATAACAGCTCTTTCTTTTTAATTCTTCGTCCACTTTTCTTGTGATTTAAAAAGTGTAAACCTGCTTCTCGCTAGTAGCTGACGCTTGGTTTCGCCATTTTCAAGAATTTCAGGTTTGTAAATAGTACTTGTGTTTTTTAATTTTGAAATTGCCTCATTTTCTACATCGATAATTTCTCATCTTAAACGAATTCGAACTTCTTGTATCGCTTCAGAAGCAAGCTTTTCAATATGAAATCTATCGGTTACTATTTCCGTTTTAGGAAAGCTTTTTTTGGCGATTAAATTCATTGCACCAGCCATATCCACTGTAACTTCCTTGACCATATTCCTTTAACAATCGCTATAATAGATCCTTTTTTTCCCTTTGCTGATTTATTCGTTAGAATCGTATAAAGTTCTCCATTAGATACACTTGTTTCATCTAAACTCAAATAATTACCTAGATTTTTACCAAACAATAACCAATCTTCGGCATGTTTTTTTTTGATGTCAACTTTTAAAATCACTTAGTTTATTTTTGTAAAGATATTGTAGTCTTTTTCCGTTAAACTTATAATAATCCCCGAATTTACTAGCGCTTACGGCATTTATATTAAGAGATATCTTTTAAAAAATCGGCAAACTCGTTGGTTATTCGAGTGCCTTTTACTATTAAAATCCAATCTCTTTTTATTTTTTTTTGCTTAAAAATAAGAAATCGCATTCGTCAACTTGAATTTATTTCAGGTTTGCATCCTGATTTGCCGTAGTTATTCTTTTACGTTGATTAATTTTATACTAAAAAAGTTCTCGATACAATTTTTTTAAGGAAAAAAATCACTCGAACTGACAGTTTATTTAATTTCTAAACAGGCTCTTAGAATTATAAAAATATAATACCATACTTTATCTCCAAGTTTTCTGCTACTTGATCCGTGACTGGATTTCATAAATAAAAACTAATTTATGAATTTACCGAAACTAAATAAATAGACTTAGCCCTGATTGAAGCAATTGTTTGAGCTCTTTTTTTGATTTTTCTTCAAAAAAAAGCGAGTGCGGAAAGCAGGTAATAGCTTCAAATAAAAAATAAACTATTCTTGTATCCTACAAAATAATCCTATAAAACAAAAAACCCCTAAACAATAATGTAATTGTTTAGGGGAAATAATTTTAATAGCAAGTATATTATAACATACTTACTTTTCCACTGCTAATATGATAAACGCCACCAACAATCTTAATTTCGCCGTTTTGCTCCATTTCTTTTAAAATAGGACTCTTTTCTCTAATTCGATCAATAGTTAATTTTACATTGTTTTCAATCGTTTTATTCAAAAATTCAGTATTAGATGAATTATATTCTCCTGAAATTTCAGACTCAGACTTTTTAACTGCCGGCTGAATATTCGATAACATCGAGGTAATATTACCTAACTCAACATGATCACACGCCGCCTTTACAGCTCCACAACTTTCATGTCCTAACACAAAAACTAACTTACTTCCTGCAACTTTACAAGAATATTCCATACTTCCTAAAATATCCGTGTTCTCAAAATTTCCAGCAACTCTAGCTACAAAAATATCACCAATAGTCTGATCAAAAATTAACTCAACAGGAACTCGAGAATCAATACAAGAAAGAACAATAGCTTTAGGATGCTGACTATCTGTGGTTTGAGTGATTAATGCTTTATGGTCAATGCTATGAACTTCATCTCTTATAAAACGAGAATTACCCTCAATAAAATCTTGTAACACAATCATTGGTGTTAATTTATCTTGAGCATCTTTGGTTATTGCTTTATTTCTGTATGGCATATTTTTTAGTTTTTAAATTCATCTTTTATATTTTCTTTTACCCATCTTACACACGAATCAAATGATGTAAATATGTGCTCTCGTGGAATGAAATCAGGAATGATATCAATTCTTTCCATCATGTATTTTGGTTGTTCTAGTAGATTCACAAATAAAACATCTATATTTTTAGTTTTTAAATCTTGTAACATATCTTCCATAGCGTACAATCCTGATTGATCCATATATTGCATTCTCCCTAAACGCATAATTACTGTTGAAGCTGTATCTGGAATTTGCAATGAAAGTGCTTGAAAATTACTGGTAGAACCAAAAAATAATGGCCCTTTAATATGTTTGATAAAAACTTCTTCCTTTAAATTTTGAGGGAAATTTATTTCATCTTCCCAAACTTCTTCATTTAATGATTTTACATCAGAACGTTCTGAAGTTAAATCACCAATTTTTTTCATAAACATTAAAGAAGCGATAATTAAACCTATTCCAACCGCATATACTAAGTTCCAAAAAGTAGAAAGTAACATAACAACAAGCATAATAATTACTTCTGAGCTAATTTTAAAAGGACCTATTTTAGCATCACGAGGTAAAAAAGGAATTGCTTTTAAACCTTTGTAATCCATCACTCCGATACCGACGGTAATTAAAATACCCGCTAATACTGCCGCAGGAATCATAGAAGCAATAGGACCTAATCCTAATAAAACAACTAATAACATTACACCAGCAACCATCCCCGATAACTTAGTTTTACCGCCAGAATTGATATTTACAACCGTACGAATTGTAGCTCCAGCTCCAGGAAGTCCTCCAAAAATAGCAGCAATACTATTTCCAATTCCCTGACCAATCAATTCTTTATTTGGTTTATGTTTTGTTTTGGTCATATTATCGGCAACTACCGATGTTAATAAGGAATCAATCGCTCCTAATAATGATAATGTTAATGCCGTAAAAATATAAGGAGTTATGCTTGATAAACTAAAACTAGTAAAAATTCCTAAATTTGGAATTGGAAATCCTCCAGGAATTTCTTCAATAGGACGATAATTTAAACCAAAACCTAAGGCAATACCTGTCATCACGACTAAAGCAACAAGTGTACTTGGTACTGCTGTGGTAATTTTTTTAAATCCGTAGATTATAAAAATAGTTCCTAAAGCGAGGATTAACTCTAGCCAATTAATATTTTCTAAAGCTCTTGGTAATACTTTTATCGTTCCTAAAACTCCTGAAGCTTCTTTTCCTGCAAGGGTTTTACTTTCCTTTAAAATATCAGCTTGTGTTGTTTTTTCAGATCGATTAATGGTTTCTTTAAAGTTTTCTAGTACCAAAATACCTTGACCAGCTTCATCTTTTAAGATGTTTTTTAAGATTAATTCTTCGGCTTGTGGTTTAAATTGCGCGACGAATTGAGTATCTTCTTTCGCATAATAACCAACTGCTGGTAAAATTTGTGTTACTAAAATGATAACTCCAATAGCGGTCATAAAACCAGAAACTACGGGATATGGAATATAGCGAATATATTTACCGAGTCCTAAAACTCCTAAGGCGATTTGAAACAATCCTGCAAGCAAAAATACGGTTAAAATAGCGGGTAATGCTTTGGATACATCTCCATCATTACTAGCGATAATACCAGCAATAATAATCATACTTACAGCAGTCATAGGAGCTGTTGGTCCTGAAATTTGAGTATCAGTACCTCCAAATAGTGCGGCAAAAAATGAAATAAAAATAGCTCCATATAAACCAGCACTTGGTCCTAAACCAGAAGAAACCCCGAATGCTAACGCTAATGGAAGGGCTACAATTCCAGCAGTAATACCACCAAATAAATCTCCTTTAAAATTTGAGAATAATTTTTTCATAAGTTAAATGTAATAAATTGTTTTATCTTTTTTAAAGCTTTAAAAAAATAAGCTAAAAAAAGATTTTAAAATGTTTGCAACCTGCACAAAATAGATTGCTTATATAAGGGTAAATATAAGAAAATTAGATACTTGTAAAATATAAAATTTTATAGAAATTCGGGAGGCTGTGTAGTAAGTTCCAAGTATTGAATACTATATTTTTTGAAGATGGCACTATAATTATTGCTTGCTTTAT
Organism: Tenacibaculum piscium; assembly: GCF_021390755.1. Lineage (NCBI taxonomy): Bacteria > Pseudomonadati > Bacteroidota > Flavobacteriia > Flavobacteriales > Flavobacteriaceae > Tenacibaculum > Tenacibaculum piscium. Next base: position 4,481 of record NZ_JAJGWR010000001.1, read on the forward strand.
TTTGATAAAAATGATAGTTTGTAACTAAAATTTGATTAATTTCTTGATGTTCGTCTAATTCTTTTTCAAGTTCATTTTCTAATTGATTCTCGAGTTGATTTTCAGACTTATTGTCATTTTTATCGTTACTTTTATTTTGGTTTTCTTCTTGATTTTGATGTCTTAGTTTCTCTTTAGGATCCGTATTATTAATCTTTAATTGAGAATCGGTAAGAGAATTTTCGAGAGAATTTTCAAAGGTATTATCTAGTATCTGTAAGTTATTGGCAATACAAGAAACACCTTTAAGTATTAAAAATACGAAAAGAAAATAGTTAAAATAATTGTGTTTTAATTGTTTTGTCATTGCCCTACACTAGGATTGCTAAAATACCGAAATTTAAACTTTTTATGTTATCTTTTATCTTGTTTTTTATGTTATAATTGTTTTATTTTTTGGGCTACTACCCAACCAGTTTTTCCGTCTGCTAGTTTAATTTTATTCCAAGAATCTACGGTATCTAAAATTTGAACTTTTGTTCCTTCATGCAATATAAATAATTGTTCGGCATCCTGTGTAGGTGCATTTTTAACGTCAATTTTTTCTGAAAAAATAATAGCTTCCAGCATGTTTTTGGTTTGATTATATTGCTGATATGTAATAAGTAAACAACTAATCAACAGTAAAAAAGAAATGATGCTACTAGTAAAAAATAGCTTTTTTTTAGTCGGATTTCCAGAAAAATAATATCCTAAAAAAAGCATCGCCATTAAAAAAGAAAAGATAATTGTGAAGAATGCCCAAGTATTATAGTTAAATTTTTGCAAGAAATTTTCATTTATTTTTTGGCTTAAAGAACTTGGTAATTTTTCAATTCTATCTAAGGTGAGTTTTTTTGCGATACTTAAATTATTTTGTGCATCTTGATGTAGCGGATTTAACTGCAATGCTTTTTCATAATTATAAATTGCGGGTGCGACTTTATGCAATTTGTAGTAGGCGTTTGCGAGGTTAAAATATACATCTGCCGATACATTTTGTGTTTTTTCGATATCTTGATATAATTTTATAGCCTCTGTATAATTGCCTTTTTTATAGGAATTATTTGCGTTAATAAAAAGTTCTTCAGCAGTTTGTGCTAGCAGAATATTTGTTATTAAAAACAATAATAATACGCTAAATTGTTTCATCATAACTTATTATTTATTTATTATTTTGATTGCTTAATTGCTTGTCTAATAGGGTAATAATTTCTATTGCTTTTTCGTATTCTTCGGTCATTTGTAGGTTTGTGATTGGCGTATATCGTGCAAAATCACAATCTGTTAAAACAGTTGTAAAGCGTTGAATTGTGGCTGTATCCACTTTTTTTTCTTGAAGTAATGTTGTTATTTTATCATTATTAATATCAGATGTTTCAATTTTTAATTTGGCTTTTAAGAAGTTGTGCAAAGCATTTTCCAGTGCTTCATAAAAGGTTTCTTTGTTTCCGAGTTCTTTTTTTGCTTCGGATAAATATTTTTTAGCTAATCTATCGGCTTTACGTTGTTTATTTCCTGAAAAATCTTGTAATTGTTTTTCTTTTTTCTTGCTGATAAAAATAGCGATAGGCATACTTATAATCGGCAATAACAGCAATACATAAAACCAAAAAGATTTAAAAAAGTTTTTATTTTTTATTGTTTGAAAGTTTGTAGAAGTTTGAATATATTTAAAATCATCGCCTATAATTTGAACTTCTTTTTTTAGATTATTGCTTGATTTTTCAGAAATTGCTAGGGTTTTCCCTTCTAAAACGTCGACAAAAATATCTTTTGTGGTAATTGTTTTATAGGTTTTTTCTTTAGGGTTAAAGTAAGAAAAACTTGTTTTAGGGATTTTATATTTTCCTTTATATTCAGGAACTACGGTATATTTATCGGTAATTTTTCCTGTTAATCCGTTAGCGGTGATGCGCACATTTTCTTTTCTTTCAGGTTGATATACTTCAAGTTCTTTGGGTGTTATTATTTCTGGGATTTCAAATAATTTGAGATTTCCATTTCCGCTAACGGTTACATTTATTTCTGCGGATTCGTTTGCTTTTAGGGTATTTTTATTCAGTGCAATATCAAAGGAGAATGTCCCGACAGCTCCTGTAAAACTTTCAGGTTTATTGGCAATAGGCAATGATTTTGCTTGTATTGTTTTTTTAGCGGATGAAAATTCTCGTTGAATTTGTTTGGTGATTACGTTTCCAAAAAAGTCTGCACGTCCTGTTGGAACGGCTACAATAATATCCATTTTCATTGGATCAATTGTTAAGCGACCTTCTTTTGTTGGGACTAAAAGTGCTTTATGTAATGTTGCATATCGATAATTTTCGCCATTATATAGTCCTATTTTTACTTCAGGATTATTGGTTTTAATTTCTTGATTCCAGAAGCCATTATACTGCGGATTTTGTGTAATTGCATTGTCATAAATTCCTACATTTTGGCTAAAATACAGGCGATATTCTACATAAATTGCTTCACCAACATAGGGTTGTGATTTTGATATTTGAGCAACTAAATGAATATTTTGTTGTGCAATATAATTTGGATCATTCGGATTTTTAGGAATAGCACTTGCTTTTAGCACAATAATTTTGATGGGTTTTGATTGAATTATTTCGCCATCAATTTCAATACTTGCTGCTGGAATATTAAATTCACCTTCTTTTTTGGGCTGAATAATATAGGTATATGTTTTATTAAAGCTTCGTTTTCCGTTAATCCAGGATTGACTTACCGATTGACTTGGTCCTCCTACGATTTTAAAATTTTTAAAATTGGGTGGTTTAAAATTATCAGCACCTTGTTTACTGATTGAAAAATCGAGTCTTAATCGCTGATTCACGCCTAATTTATTTTTACTCACACTTGCTTTCAAAACATTTTTTTGTGTGTCTTGTGCATTAATTGTGTGTGTTATAAAACAGCATAGCAGTAGTAGGATGTATAATTTTAACTTCATATTTATTTTCAAAAAATGTAAAATTAGTAAGTGTTTAAAATCAGAAATATATAGTGTAATAGGTGTATTACCAATCTTTTTCTTGTTTTATTTTTCTTCCTTTTGCTTTTTTGGCGTTCATTTTCTTTTGTGTTTTTTTCTCTTCATTGTTCAAGCTTTCGAGTAATTGTTTCATTTGTTCTGGCGACATTTTTGCTTGATTTGGTTTTGATTTTTGGTCTTTTTTATCTTGATTTTCTGGATTTTCTTTTTTGTCGTCGCTTTTTTGGTCGTCTTTTTTATCCTGATTTTTTTTATCGTCTTTTTTATTTTTATCGCTGTCTTTTTTATCTTTATTTTTTTGGTCGTCTTTTTTGTCTTGATCGCCGTTTTTCTTATTATCTTTCTTATTATTTTTATCGTCTTTTTTATCTTTATTTTGTTGTTCTTTTTTAAGATTTTTTTGAGCGACGGCTAAATTATACCTTGTTTCATCATCTTTTGGATTTTTACGCAAGGCATTTTTGTAGGCATTTACGGCTTGTTGATATTGTTTTTGTTCGAGCATTGCATTTCCGATATTATGATATGCGTTTGCTTTTTCAAATTTATCGGAAGCTGTTTTTGTGGTGATTTCAAATTGGGTTACAGCTTCTTTATATTTTTTTTGTTGATAGAGTGTATTCCCAAAATTGTAACTTGCTTTTTTGTAGTTACTATTTTTGTCTAAGGCTTTTCGATATAGAATGCTTGCTTGTTCGAATTTTTCTTTGTTGTATAATTTATTTCCTTGACGCAATAAAGTTCTGGCTTCTCGTTGTAATTTCAGGGTATCTATTTGCGCTGTTATTTTTACAGATACCAGAAATAAGCTGATTAATAGAATATTTTTGAATGTTTTCATTTTGATAAACTAGCTTCTAGGTTTCTTTTTCGTTAAATAAATCTGCTTTTTTGATCCATTTTGTTTTTCTTTCAAGCAAGAATAAATCGATACTTAAAAATAGCAATCCAATTGCTAAAAACCATTGAAATTGGTCTTTATAATCGGAAAATTGTTTGGTTTCAAATTCACTTTTTTGAGCGTTTGTTATAATTTTTTCGATAGCTTTCACAGGGTTTTCGGTTCTGTTTCCGTCTATATATTTTCCATTGGAAGCGCTTGCGATTCCTTTTAAAACGTCTTCATTTCGTTTTGTGATAACAGTTTGTTCTTTGTTATCTTTTTTATATCCGATAAGCGAGCCATTTACTTTGATAGGAATTGGCGCTCCTTTTTGAGTTCCAACCCCGATGGTATATATTTTCACGCCATCATTTGCAATATTTTGGGCAATTTGTTTTGTTTCTTCTTGATGATCTTCTCCATCAGAAATTATAATTAAAAATCGGTTTGTTTGTTCGTCGTTATTGTAGTATGTTTTGGCTAAATTTAATGCTTGATTAATTGCTGTTCCTTGGCTTGAAACCATATCAGGATTGGCATTTTGTAAAAACATTTTAGCGGCTGCATGGTCGGTTGTAATTGGTAATAATGGATATGCATTTCCAGCATATACAATAATTCCGACTCTATCACTTCCAAGTTTATCGATAATTTTATCAATAATTTGTTTTGATTTTTCCAATCTATTTGGGGCAATATCTTCAGCGAGCATACTTTTGGAAACATCTAAGGCAAAGACGACATCTACGCCTTCTCTTTTTACGGTTTTTAGTTTTGTTCCCATTTTTGGATTTACTAATGAGATAATTAAAAAAGAGATTCCAACGAGTAAAAAAATCAATTTTAAAACAGCTTTAAAGTTAGAAGAGTTTGGTGCTATTTTCGCTAACATTTTAGCGTTTGTAAATTTTTTTTGCGTTTGTTTTTTCCACCATAAAGCTGATAAAAAAGTAATAATTATCAGAGGAATACTTGCAAAAAGGTAAAAATATATAGGTTCTTCTAGTTGATATAACATTTTATATAAAACTTTTAAATAGGGTATTTTTCAATAGGAATTCGAGTAGTAAAAGTACACCTGCGATTAGTACTAATAGTCGATATTTTTCGGTATAATTATAGTATTTAAATTCTTCTATTTTTGTTTTTTCTAGTTTATCAATTTCGCTATAAATTGCTTTTAGTTTAGCGTTATCGGTTGCTCTAAAATACTTTCCATCGGTTTGTTTGGCGATGTGTTTGAGTAATTTTTCATCAATTTCTACTTGTTGATTTCTAAAAGAAATTTCTCCAGTTCTTGGGTCTTTAGCCCAAGGAAACGGTGCCATTCCGTTGGTTCCAATTCCGATAGTATATACTTTTATGTTGTTTCCTTTAGCGAGTTCTGTGGCTGTTTTTGGATCTACAAATCCTGCATTATTTACGCCATCGGTTAAAAGAATGATTACTTTACTTTTTGCGTTGCTTTCTTTGAGTCGATTTACAGCTGATCCGAGTCCCATTCCGATGGCTGTTCCACCTTCTAATTGTCCCCATTTGATTTCAGAAAGTGTTCTTTTTATGATTGATTTATCACTGGTAATGGGTGTTTTGGTAAAGCTTTCTCCAGCATAAGCGACAATTCCTATTCGGTCATTTGGTCGGCTATTTACAAATTCGATAGCTACTTTTTTCAGCGCTTCTAATCGGTTTGGTTTGAGGTCTTTTGCCAACATACTTGCCGATACATCGATTGCCATGACAATATCAATTCCTTTATTTGATTTTGTTTTTTTGCTCACAGCTACATTTCTTGGTCTTGCCAAAGCGATAATCAAACACGTTAAAGCGGTTAATCGCAGTACATATAAAAGCGGTTTTAATTTGGGTAAAATTTGAGTATTTACTTTAAAACCTTTTACGCTAGATATCGTTAATTGTGCGGTATCTTTTTTTCGAGTATAGAAATTCCAAAAAGCGAACAACGGTATTAATAGTAGCAACCATAAAAATTCAGGACTATAAAATTCAAAATTATTCCACATCTTCTTCTGCGATTTCTTTTTTAGGTTTTAAATTATCGATGATATTTTCAGCATCTTTTCGGTCTTGTTCAATTTGGTGTGCAATAGGTTTCGATTTTGCAAATTTCACTAAATCAGATTCTTCTAATAATTTTTTTAATGTATGAATGGTTTTATCATCGGTTTGAATTGAGTTGATATTTTTAAAATCATTTAAAACGCTGATTAATTCGTTTGTAGTTACTTCTAGCGCTGGAATTTTCAATTCTTTTTCGATATAGTTTCGTACGATTTCGGTTAATTCGCTATAATATTTTTTAGTTTGATTATTTTGCCATAATAATTTTTCATCTAGTTCGTGTAATTTTTGAACGGCTTCTTGATAGGCAGGAATTTCAGGCTGATAATTTTCTTCAGGAAGTATTTTTTTCTTTCTACTTCTAAAATAATAAATACTACTTGCGATTAAAAGTAAGGCAATAATTGCCCACCAGATATAGTGTTTAAAATCATTATATTGATACGGTTCTTTTAGGATACTTTTTATCGGAAATTTTTTAATTTTTGTAGTATCGACAGCAATTGTAGCGACATTAACAAGCAGACTATCGGTTAAATAGGCTTGATTTTTAATGAAAATTTGTTGTTGTGGAATGTAAAAAGCACCGCTATCAAAACCTGTTAAAATATATTTTTTGACTAGTTTATTATTGATATTCGTTATTTTTACAGAATCAACAATTTCGAGTCCTTTTAAGTTTTCTAGTTTCGGGATGATAACATTTTCTGTTTCATTGACTGAAATTTTATATTGAAATTGTTCACCAATACGGATGTTTGTGGTATCAATTTCAACGTATATTTTGTTGGATTGTGCAATGGCAACATTATAAATCAGTAAGAATATATAAAATAATTTTGATATTTTAGTTTTCATTTTACGCAATCATATTATTTAAGATAGTATTTTGATGTTATCAATTTAAAATAGGCAATTTTATTTTTGTTTAAAATAGCCTAATAATTTTTTGACATAATTTTCATCAACTCGAGTATTGATAGTTCCTGCACCGCTTTTTTTAAAGGATGTTTCAAAATAATCTGCCAATCGTAAAGCGTTTGCTTTGTATTGATTTCGTACTGATTTAGCACTTGTATTCACTAAAAAAGTTTCGCCAGTTTCGGCGTCTGTCATGGGCACCATTCCTAGATTAGGAATTTCGGCATCATGTTTATCGTACACACGAATTCCTGTTAGGTCGTGTTTATTTCCCACTAATTTCAGTGTTTTTTGATACGTATCATCTAAGAAATCAGAAAGCACAAAAACAATAGCTTTCTTTTTGATTACGTTGGATAAAAATTTTAAAGCTTCTTGAATATTTGTTTGTTTACTTTCGGGTTTAAATTCGATTAATTCTCTAATAATTCTTAAAACGTGGCTTTTTCCTTTTTTGGGTGGAATATAAAGTTCCATTTTATCAGAAAACAGGATTAACCCAACATTATCATTATTTTGAATGGCAGAAAAGGCGAGTGTTGCAGCTATTTCTGTTAGGGTATCTTTTTTAAATTGATGCGAAGTACCGAAAGATTCTGAGCCAGAAACATCAACTAAAAGCATCATTGTTAGTTCTCTTTCTTCTTCAAAAACTTTGATATGTGGTTCATTATAGCGTGCGGTTACATTCCAATCAATGGCTTTTACATCGTCTCCGTATTGATATTTTCGCACTTCGGAAAAGGTCATTCCACGTCCTTTGAAGGTGGAATGATATTCTCCGCCAAAAATATGATTTGACAAACGACGTGTTTTTATTTCTATTTTACGAACTTTTTTTAACAATTCTTTCGTGTCCATCGTGTCTATTCTATTTTTCGTATGTTTCGGTGTCTTTTTTAAGGATTTAATTTGATAAAACCATAAAATTAAGGCACTTGTACTTCATTAATTATCGATGCAATAATATCAAGTGATGTAATATTTTCAGCTTCTGCTTCGTAGGTAATTCCGATTCTATGACGTAATACATCATTTACAATTGCTCGAACATCTTCGGGTATTACATAGCCTCTTCTTTTGATAAAAGCGTAACATTTTGCTGCTTTAGCTAAGTTAATACTTCCACGAGGCGACGCTCCAAAACTAATTAATGGTTTTAATTTTTCTAAATTATATCTTTCAGGATAACGGGTTGCAAATACAATGTCAAGAATATATTTTTCAATTTTTTCATCCATATATACTTCGTTGACAATCTCTCTAGCTTTTATAATTTCTTCGAGAGAAATTACAGGATTTACGGTTCCAAAAGTTCCGTTTAAGTTCTGACGCATAATTATTTGTTCGTCTTCAAGCTTTGGATAATCAATTACTGTTTTTAGCATAAAACGGTCCATTTGTGCTTCGGGAAGTGGATATGTTCCTTCTTGTTCTACGGGGTTTTGCGTTGCCATTACAAGGAATGGTTCTTGTAATTTAAAGGTAGTATCTCCAATGGTAATTTGACGTTCTTGCATTGCCTCTAATAATGCCGATTGCACTTTTGCGGGCGCACGGTTAATTTCATCGGCAAGTACGAAGTTCGCAAAAATAGGACCTTTTTTGATAGTGAAATCATTTTCTTTTACGTTGTAAATCATGGTACCGACAATATCTGCGGGTAATAAATCGGGCGTAAACTGTACACGACTAAAACTACCTTGTACGGCTTTTGATAACGTATTGATAGCGAGTGTTTTTGCAAGACCAGGAACTCCTTCTAGTAAAATATGTCCATTTCCAAGAAGTCCGATAAGTAAGCGATCAATCATATGTTTTTGACCAACGATTACTTTGTTCATTTCGTTTGTTAATATGTCAACAAAAGCACTTTCTCTTGCTACTTTTTCATTAATAGCTCTTACATCTACATCCATAGTAATTGAAATATGATTATAATTTATGAAACAAAGCTACAATAATAAGGAAATAATAGCTGTTAAAATATGGTTAAAGCTAAAAACTATACAGATGTTGTATAATTATTAATTTTAAAACAGATAAATAAATTTTTGTAGTTGTTTATCTTAAAAAAATAGTATTATTGTGAAAAAATTAACTTTTTTAATATGAATAAAAGAATTACGTTACCACGCTATTTAAAAGCACAAAAACTACAAATTTTCAGTTGTTTTTTATTGATGTTTTTTACTTCTATAGCATCAATTATTGGACAAACGATTAAAGGAAAGGTGGTTGATCAAAGTGGATTTGGAATTCCTTTTGTAAGCGTTTTAAAACAAGACACCGTAAACGGAGTAAGTACTAATGAGCAAGGAGAATTTTCATTAGATGTCGAAAAAATGCCTATTAGCTTGGTTTTTTCATCGGTAGGATTTACCACGTTAACCAAAAAAATCACTAAAAATACCTATATAACAGTTATTTTAAAAGAAGGAAATGTTTTAAATGAAATTATTTTAACAGGAAATCGTTCAAAACCACGAACAATTTTAGATTCAGCTGTACCAATCGATAATGTAAGTGTACGAGAATTACAAGCAACAGGGCAAACAAATATTGACCAAATGTTAATGTATGCAATTCCGTCTTATAATGCGAGTAGCCAAACCGTTTCAGATGGAACAGCCCATTTTGATCCAGCCGATTTAAGAGGTTTAGGACCAAGTAGAACCTTGGTTTTAGTAAACGGAAAACGTAAAAATCAAAGTGCTTTGGTGTATGTAAACGATACGCCTGGAAAAGGTGAAGTTGGGGTAGATATGAAAAGTATTCCAACTACAGCCATTGAACGAGTAGAGGTTTTACGAGATGGCGCATCGGCACAATACGGTTCAGATGCGGTTGCGGGAGTTATCAATATTATTTTAAAGAAAAACATCAAATTTACACAGGTAAATTTTACGTCAGGAATAACCAGTAAAGCCGATGGAGCAAATGCTTCCTTAGATGCAAATCATACGTTTACTTTTGGTGAAGGCGGTTTTGTAAATGCGTCGCTTGATTTGAGTTATCAAGATAAAACAAACAGAGCTGGCGAACCAGGAAAAGATGATTTATTTGAAGTAAATAATCAATGGACAAAAGACAATCCTGCTTTAGGAATGACTATCGGACAGGCAGAAATGAAAAAAGCGGCAATTTTTTTAAATGCCGAATATCCTTTAAATGAAAATACCAAATTATATGCTTTTGGAGGTTTTAACGCTAGGCAAGGAACAAGTTTTGCTTTGTATCGTCCGCCATATTGGATTACCAACGATTTTGGTTTATTAACACCAAAAGGAAAAACATACACAGGTTTTCAACCTACTTTTGAAACAGGAATTCAAGATGTTTTACTTACCGCAGGAAGCAAATTTAAGTTAGGCGAATTTAATGCCGATGCAAGTGCGAGTTACGGTAAAAACTCGGTAGATTACACCATCGGAAACACCATTAATGTCGATTTAGGCGCAAAAAGCCCTACTTCTTTTGATGCAGGAGCCTATGCTTTTAGCAATATTATTGGAAATTTTGACGTAAGCCGTTCATTTGGAACTGTAAGTGTAGGCTTTGGATTTGAAGGTCGTCAAGAAAAATTTGAAGTTATTCAAGGAGAAGAAGCTTCTTATTATAAAAGTGGCGCACAATCTTTTCCAGGATTACAACCAAGCAATGCTTTAAGCGAAACAAGAACAAATATTGGCGGATACACTACTTTAGACTGGGATATTTCAGATGATTTTTTAATTGGAGGAGCCGTTCGTTATGAAGATTATTCAGATTTTGGCGGAAACACTTCTTGGAAAGTGAACTCAAGATATAAATTAGGAAGCGCAATCGTTTTACGAGCATCTTACGGAACAGGATTTAGAGCGCCCTCATTACACCAAGTATATTTAAGCAATGTACAAACCTTAATTTCTGATGGAAAAATTTCTAACCAAGGAACTTTTAACAATGTAAGTTCTGTAATTAAAGACTTAGGCGTTGCTTCATTATTTGCAGAAACTTCTAAAAGTATTTCGGCAGGTTTAACAGTAAAAGCAGCTAAAGATTTCACTATTTCGTTAGATTATTACAATGTTAAAGTAGCAGACAGAGTTGTTTTTTCAGGAGAAATTGGCGGAAAAGATGACAACGGAAACCCAAATGCAGCAGTACAAAAAGTTTTAGAAGATAATAAAGTAACAAGTATCAAATTTTTTATCAACGCGGCATCAACCGAAACTTCAGGTTTTGATTACACGATGCGTTATAAAAATATTGATTTTGCCTCAGGGAAATTAGCTTTAAATTTAGCTTTAAACGTGAATAAAACCAAATTAGAAGGCGAAGTAAAAACACCGACTAAATTATCAAATTATAAAACGGCTATTTTTAATAGAAAAGAGCAATCAAGAATTATTAGCGCCCGACCAAACACGAAAGTTTCTTTTGGAACAAATTATAAATTAGATAAATTTAATGCCACCATAAACAACACGTATTTTGGCGAAGTAACTTGGCAACACGCTTCAGATGCTCAAAAAGACCAAACCTTTGGTGGTAAAGTTTTAACCGATTTATCTTTAGGATATGAGTTTTCTAAAGTAATTTCATTAACAGCACAAGTAAATAATTTATTCAACATTTACCCAGACACTATTGACACAAAAGGCGATGTTGTAACAAATTTAGGCGGTCGTTTTAAATATCCTTGGGAAGTAAATCAGTTTGGATTTAGCGGAACAATTTTTAAAGCAGGCGTAACTTTCAAGTTTTAGAACTTATTTAAATTAAGATTTTATATATATGTAAAAAGCACCTTTAAAAAAGGTGCTTTTTTGCTTTTTACGATAGTCTTATTTATATTCTTTTAACGATAATTTTTCATGTTCAAAAACAGCGTAAGTAAAATATTTAACCCAATCGCCTGTATTTATATACATACTTTTTTCTTCGGATGTTTCTTCGGATACTTTTTTAGATACATCAATTTCTAACGGAAGATGACGGTGTCCGAAAACAAAATAATCGTAATGTTTTGTTTCAAGTTTACGCTTGCAATATTGCACTAGCCATTCTTTGTCGTTGCCTAAAAATTTGGCATCATCATCACCAGAAATCATTTTATTTTTAACCGACATATATTGCCCAATACGAACGCCAATATCAGGATGCAACCATTTAAACATAAATTTAAACATGGGAAAAGTAAACACTTTTTTCATTCGTTTATAGCCTTTATCGTGCGGTCCTAAACCATCGCCATGCCCAATAAAAACTGTTTTTCCGTTGATGTTAAACACTTGCGGTTTATGATATACAGGAATGTTTAATTCTTTTTCAAAATAATCGACCATCCATAAATCATGATTTCCTACAAAAAAATAAATAGGAATTCCGCTGTCTTTAATTTCGGCAAGTTTCCCTAAAATACGCACAAATCCTTTAGGAACAACGGTTTTATATTCAAACCAAAAATCAAATAAATCGCCTAATAAAAAAATAGCTTCGGCATCTTGTTTCACTTCGTTTAACCAACGTAAAAATTTTTGTTCTCTAGGAAAACTGTTTTCAGGAGTTGGCGCACCCAAATGCTGATCGGAAGCAAAATAGACTTTTTTATTTGGAGTAGTGTTTATAGAAATCAAAATCGTAATTTTTGGTAAAAATAACTAATTTGAGCTACTTTTGTTAAAAACGCTACGAATACCATGGAAATAAATCCTTTTGATGATACTTATTTTATGAAACAAGCTTTACAAGAAGCTCAAACAGCTTTCGATAAAGGCGAAGTTCCTGTGGGTGCTGTTATTGTTTTTAAAGATAAAATAATTGCCCGTGCGCATAATTTAACAGAAATGTTAACCGATGTAACAGCACATGCAGAAATGCAAGCTTTTACGGCTGCATCTGATTTTTTAGGCGGAAAATATTTAAAAGAATGTATTTTGTATGTTACTTTAGAGCCTTGTCAGATGTGTGCAGGCGCAAGTTATTGGGCACAAATTGGTAAGATTGTGTACGGAGCTAGTGAGCCAAAATTAGGTTTTTCTGTTTTACAAACCAAGTTACATCCTAAAACTAAAGTTATATCGGGGGTTTTAGAGGAGGAATGTGGTTTTTTATTGAAGAAATTTTTTGCTGAAAAACGAAATTTGAATTAGTGGGTTGAGACGCGAATTTCACGGATTTTCGCTAATTTTTTTGAGGTTCGCATCTTTATTTGCCGTATTTCTCCTGTTGATGCGATGCTGAAATAAATTCAGCATGACGTTTATTTGCTTTGAAGCAACTATTTCCTAGCCCCGATTGAAGCAATTGTTTGAGCTCCTTTTTTGATTTTTCTTCAAAAAAGAGCGAGTGCTGAAAGCGGGAAATAGCTTCAAATATTAAAATAAGCTTTGCTGTTTATAATCACTTTCGTGTTCTAGAAGCCATTTTTTACGCCATAAACCGCCAGCATAGCCTGTTAATGAACCGTCTGAACCGATAACTCGATGACATGGAATTAATATCCAAATAGGATTTTTTCCGTTTGCCGATGCAACTGCTCGTATTGCTTTCGAGTTTCCTAATTGTTTTGATTGCTGTAAATAAGTGGTGCTTTTTCCGAACGGAATATTTAATAATTCTGCCCAAACTTTTTGTTGAAAATCTGTTCCTTGCGGATTTAATTTTAAATCAAAAGTTGTTCGTGTTCCTGCAAAATATTCGGATAATTGGGTAACACATTTTTGTAAATAAATCGGAATTTCAGTTGAAGAATTAATTTGTTCATCTACAACTGAAACCGATTGAATTCCGTTTTGGTTGCCAACAATTTTGGCAGTTCCTATGGGAGTTTTGTAATATGTGATTTGTGTGTTAGACACTAAAAATATCTTTAGAATTTTGAGTTGTAATTTCTGAAACTTCATCAAAAGTTAACCCATAAATGTCTACTAATTTATCAACAACATTGGTTATGTACGAACTTTCGTTACGTTTTCCTCGGTAAGGTGTTGGTGCTAAATATGGAGAATCGGTTTCTAAAACAATATCTTTTATGTCGATTTCATTTAAAAATTTATCAATTTTACCCTTTTTAAAAGTTGCAACTCCGCCAATTCCTAATTTCATATTATACGAAATGGCTAGTTTTGCTTGTTCTAAAGTTCCTGTGAAACAATGAAAAATCCCGAATAAATCATTGCTTTTTTCAGCTTCTAATACTTCAAAAACTTCATCAAAAGCATCTCGGCAATGAATTACAATCGGTAATTTTTTCTCTTTTGCCCACTGAATTTGTGTTCTAAAAGCTTCCTGTTGTTGGGTTACAAAGGTTTTATCCCAGTATAAATCAATCCCGATTTCACCGATGGCATAAAAAGGACGTTTGTCTATCCATTTTTTTACGTGTGCTAGTTCTTCTTTATAATTTTCTTTTACATAGGTTGGATGTAAACCCATCATTAAAAAAACATCGTTCGGGAAGTTTTTTTCTAAATCGAACATTCTTTCTGTGGATGAACTGTCAATCGCAGGAATAAAAAAACGAGAAACGCCTGCATCTTTTGCACGCTGTATCATTTCGGTTCTGTCTTGGTCAAATTCTTCGGAATATAAATGGGTGTGTGTATCGGTAATCATTTATGTATATTTACAATTAGCAAAACCACAAAAGTACGAGAAATGGCAAGTTTGAAGAAGATATTAAAGAAAAAGAAGTATTCAAAAATAAAACTCCGCAAAAAAGAAACGAATCACTTAGAATTAACTGCAAAAATAAACGGCATAAAAGGAACGTTTATTTTAGATACAGGCGCTTCAAATTCGTGTGTCGGTTTAGATTTGGTAAATCGTTTTAAATTGGTATCGGAAGAAAGCGAAGTGAAAGCAGCAGGAGCAGGCGCAATTGATATGGAAACTCGAGTTTCAGAAAATAATGTGTTGAAAATAGGGAAGTGGAAAACCACAAAATCTAACTTGGTTTTGTTTGATTTGGTGCATGTAAATACGGCGTTAATTCAACACGATGCTACAGAGGTTGATGGTATTATCGGGGCTGATATTTTAGAAAGTGGCAAGGCTTTGATTGATTATGATAAAAGTGTTTTATATCTGAAGAAAATTAATGAAAAGAAGCTCAAAAAATCAGCGAAAAAAGCTGCGAAAAAACAACGTAAAAAATTATTTAAAGTTCCGTTTTAAAAAACTAAACTTATTTATTGAAAAAAAGGAATCATTAAATTGATGTAATTGATTACTTCTAAAATAATAAGTCCAAAAGTTATAAAAACGCTATACAAAGAGATAGTTTCTAAGTAGTTATTTTTTCTTTTTTTAACGGGAATTACTTTTGATATAAAGAATAAAATATAAGATACAAAACCTCCTAGGATTGGTAAATAATAAATAATAGTTTGTCCTTCTCCTAAAAATTGCGATAGGTTTATCGAACTTCCAAAAATGTAAACAAATATCCAATTAACAGCAAAAAATAATATTTGGAGTATTAAAATACTCAAAATAGAAGTTGGAAAATCTTGTTTTTCGGTTTCATTATTGGAGTTTATATATATCAAAACATAAAAAGGCATAAAAGAATGTAATAATAATCGTATCCAAAAATTGATTTCTAATACGGGGAAATGAATCGTTAAAAATTGATAAGAAGATAGTATATCAAAAAAACTTAAAATAAATAAGGTTATTATACTTAAAGCAAGCATCGGAAAAAAGATAAATCCCATAATATTACCTTCCATTCCTTTTAAATAAGCACGTAAAGTAAACGCTGTTACGAACCAAGTAATTATCGAAATAAATATGTTTTTAGGAACAAAAACTTCCCAAAAATTAAAATCGACAAAAAAATTACATAGGTAAGTTATACTAAGTATAATTGTTAGGTATCCAACAGAAAAAAGTAGGTAAGGTTTTACTTTAAGTTTAGTAACATTGGTTTCTTCTTTGGTGAAAAAATACGCTTCTTTTTTAGATGAAAGTAGTATAAATACTAAAAACGAAAAAGGATTTAAAAGTATATTAATAATAGAAAGTAGTATTTGTAATATCAATTGAATAAGGCTTTAAATGTTCTGAATTAGAATGATGTAAAGTAGGTTTAAAAGATTTTAAAAACAAAAAAAGGCTCGTAATTTAAAATTACGAGCCTTTTTAATAATAAGAAATTTTGAGAAAATATTAAGCTAATACTTCTTTAATTCTTCTAACAGCTTCACGTAATTGTAATTCAGAAGCAGCGTATGACATACGAATACAAGCAGGTGCACCAAAAGCTTCACCAGTTACAGTTGCTACATTAGCTTCTTCTAATAATAACATAGAAAAATCACTTGCGTTGTTAATTTCTTTTCCTTTAATTGTTTTTCCGAAGTAAGCAGATACATCAGGGAAAATATAAAACGCTCCTTCAGGAATGTTTAATTTAATTCCTTCAACATCACTTAATAAATCTAAAACTAAATCTCTACGAGTTTTAAATTCATCAACCATGTATTGTATTTTACTTGGTTCAGCTAAAACAGCTGTAATTGCAGCACGTTGAGCAATACAGTTTGTTCCTGAAGTAATTTGCCCTTGCATTTTAGTACAAGCTTTAGCAATCCATTGTGGAGCACCAATAAAACCAATTCTCCAACCTGTCATAGCAAAAGCTTTTGCTAATCCGTTTACGGTAATAGTACGATCGAACATGTTTTCGATAGCAGCAAAACTAAAGTGTTTTGTACCATAGTTAATGTGTTCGTAAATTTCGTCAGATAAAATATAAATATTTGGGTGATTTTCTAATACTTTCGCTAAAGCTCTGTATTCTGCCTCTGTATAAATAGTACCACTTGGGTTATTTGGCGAGTTAAAGAAAATCATTTTTGTTTTAGGCGTAATTGCCGCTTCTAATTGCTCTGGAGTAATTTTAAAATCAGTATCAATAGAAGAAGGAATTTCAACAAATTTAGCTTCACATAAAGTAGCGATTGCTGAATAACTTACCCAATAAGGAGCAGGTAATAAAACTTCGTCACCTGGGTTTAATAAAACTTGTGCAATATTTGCAATAGATTGTTTTGCACCTGTTGATACTACAATCTGATTTGGTGCGTAGGTTAAATTATTATCACGCTTAAACTTTATACAGATAGCTTCTTTTAACTCTACATATCCATCAACTGGCGTGTATGAATTATAGTCTTGATTAATTGCTTCGATAGCGGCATCTTTAATAAAATCAGGTGTATTAAAGTCAGGCTCTCCTAAGCTTAAACTGATAATATCTTTTCCTTCAGATTTCAATTCTCTTGCTTTAGCAGCCATCGCCAAAGTTTGAGATATTGGTAAACTGTTAATTCTGTTTGATAATGCGTTTGACATTGATTATATTATTAAGGTGCATTTTGTTAAAATGCGTGTTGTTAAAGTATTTCTTATTTTGTAACTATTAAATGACGCATTATTTTAAGCAGCTTGTGGTTTTTCTCCTAAACTTCCTAATTGTTTAAAATGTTCGATGAACGCTTTTGTCATTGTTTTGTATTCGTTGTATGGCAGGTCAAATTCAGCGGCAGTTTCCTTGACTATTTTTGCTATTTTGTTATAATGAACGTGCGAAATATGCGGAAAAATATGGTGTTCTACTTGATGATTTAATCCACCAGTATAAAAATTAACCAACCAGTTTGTAGGTGCAAAATTAGAGGTCGTATATAATTGATGAACCGCCCAAGTGTGTTCTAAATTTCCATCTTTATCAGGCAATGGCATTTCGGTATTTGGAACTACGTGTGCCAATTGAAAAACAACGCTTAAAATCATCCCTGCGGTGTAGTGCATTATAAAAAAACCTAGTAAAACCTTCCACCAAGCGATGTCTAAAATCAATAATGGCAATACAATCCATAATGAATAATAAACAACTTTAGAAATGACTAATTTTGTCCATTCTACCTTCGGATTAGGGAATTTACCGTACGATAACTTACGTTTTAAATAACTACTCATTTGTTTTATATCAGTAGTAATAGCCCAGTTAATAGTTAATAATCCATATAAAAATATTGAATAAAACTTTTGAAATTGATGTACAGGCAACCATTTTGAATGTTTCGAAAAACGGATAATTCTCCCCGCGTCAATATCTTCATCATGTCCTTTAATATTGGTAAAAGTATGGTGCAATACGTTGTGCTGAACTTTCCAGTTATACACATTTCCTGCTAAAATATAAATACTGCTTCCCATTAATTTATTCAACCAATTTTTGCTTGAAAAAGAATCATGGTTTGCATCGTGCATTACGTTCATACCAACACCCGCCATACCAATACCTGTAACGATAACAAGTAAAAGCATCACCCATTGTGGCATCGGAATTGTTAAAATCAATATAAAAGGCACTAAAAAAAGCGAAAACATAATAATCGCTTTAGAATATAATTTCCAATTTCCCGTACGCTTAATATTATTTTCTTTAAAATAGGTGTTTACCTTTTTATTTAGAGTTCGAAAGAACTTTACGTTATTTGTTCTCGAGAAGTTTATTGTCTTCATGTGATTATGTGTTATATACAACAAAAATAAACTTTTTTGCGCTATGGTTATTGATTAGAAATTACTTTTTAACAAGAAACATATCTTTTGTTAGATAAATGCGTATTCCCGATTAGTTTTTTACTTTTGCACTGAAAAATATACTCAATCTCAATTTCAATTTTGATAGCAATGGAACTTATAAAAAAATACTTTACCGATTTAACGGAAACACAATTAGCACAGTTTTCAAAACTACAAGAATTGTATGAAGATTGGAATTTAAAAATTAACGTGGTTTCTCGTAAAGATATTGATGAATTGTATTTACGTCATGTTTTACATTCTTTGGGTATCGCAAAAGTAGTCGCTTTTAAACCAGGTTCAAAAGTCTTAGATGTTGGTACAGGTGGCGGTTTTCCTGGGATTCCATTAGCTATTTTATTTCCTGAAACCCAGTTTCATTTGGTAGATTCTATCGGAAAAAAAATAAAAGTAGTGAATGAAGTAGTGGCAGGTTTAGGTTTAGAAAACGTAAAAACGACCAACGGACGTGTGGAAGAAGTAAAAGATACCTACGATTTTATTGTAAGTAGAGCAGTGGCTCAAATGGAAACTTTCGTCGGATGGACAAAAGGAAGAATCGCTAAAAAGCAAAATCACGATTTAAAAAACGGAATTTTATATTTAAAAGGAGGCGATTTAAAAGAAGAATTAGAAAAATATACCTCGGCAACTATTTATGATTTACCTGATTTTTTTGAAGAAGACTTCTATGAAACCAAGAAAGTAGTGCATTTAGGGATGAAATTTAAGTCATAATTTTTTATAATTAAAGATTTATAAAAATTAAAAAATGCTGTTTTTAGAACATTTTAGTATGTTTCAAAAACAGCATTTTTTTATGATTTTTTTAGTGCTTAAAATTGTTTAACAACATCCAGAATTAGGAGCACAACTTGTTGATGCTTCTGCTATTTTTACTTTTGGTTTTTCAGGAATACCACATTTATCTTTATCTAAACAATCCGTTAGCGTGCTTGTTAATAGGAAATTCGTTCCGTCAAAATCTAAGCCATATTTCCCGATTGTTGTTCCTTGATATTCTACTTCAATATCTAAATCAGCAATATGTAGTACTTTTTCAGAAAGTTCAATAATATTCATTAATTTTTCAGGATGTAATCTGTGGTCATAATCATTGGCTTCCCATAATTGAAAATTAGCAATTTCTTCATTTCGAACTGTTCCACCACAATCAATAAAATTTTTAGTAACTCTTCCAACCTCGGTAACGTGAAAATGATTCGGTACAAGTTCACCGTTAGGTAATTTAAAACTAATATTTTCTAATGATGATAAATGCTTTTTAATTTCTGATAATTTCATGACTTTTTTAATTTTTAATCGTTTTATTACGATTGATTGTGATAATTTTTTTTAAGAGTATTGTTTTTTAACAACAATTACTGTTATTATTTTTTGAATTACAATTTTCTAAATTTATATTTTCGGAATTGGTATCATCAAGATTTAAAAACCCGTTTAATAGGTTTTTAATTTTCGTCCAATTTTCTTTATCGATGCAGTAGCAAACGCTTGTTCCTTCAATGCTTCCTTTGATTAATTTAGCATTTTTCAAGGCTTTTAAATGTTGTGAAATGGTTGCTTGCGCCAATCCGATTTCGTTTACTAAATCACCACAAACACAGGAATCAATTTTAAAAAGATGTTGAATAATAGCAATACGTGCAGGATGTCCAAGTACTTTTGCAATATTGGCAAGATCGTTTTGTGCTGTTGTAAATATTTCTGATTTAGTAAGTCCCATATATAATTATTGTATTGTAATATTACGATTAATATTACAAAAAAACAAGAGAACAGATATTTTTTTTAAAAAAACAGCAAAATAAGATTAAAAAATCATTAACAAATAATCAATATAACATTAAATAATACTACTTATAAAATAGCTTTTGTACCAGTTTCGGCTACTTCAAAATCATTTTGTACGGTACTGCCACTTACACCAATAGCGCCAATAATAATTCCGTCTTTATTTTTGATAGGCACGCCTCCTGCAAATGTAATCAGTCCGTTATTTGAATGTTCGATATTATATAAAGCTTCTCCAGGTTGCGATAATTTACCAAGAATATCGGTGTTTTTTCCGAACAGCGCTGCCGTTTTAGCTTTTTTCATAGCGATATCAATAGGACCAATAAAAGCGCCATCCATGCGTTCGAAAGCAACTAAATTAGCGCCCGAATCTACAATTGAAATACTCATTTTAGTGTTTAAAGCGTTTGCTTTTAAAGTTGCAGCAGCAAGTATTTTTTTTGCTTCGGATAAAGTGATATTCATAATTTAGGTTTTAACTTTTAGTTTTTCGGGTGATAATCAAAAATAAAAAAACCTTTCAATATCCCTTTTAAGGTGATATATTGAAAGGTTTTTTTAGATAATGATAAAATATATTTATTAATACCAACGTTTTTTCTTCTTTTTAGAAGCCTCAGACTTACGTCCTTTTTTATTGGTGCTAATCGTATTTGGTTGCTTTATATGTTTTGGTTTTACCAATAAAAAAGGGTGATCTTCAATAATTTTTATTGGGCGTTTTAAAACTTCTTGAATACTTTTAATATAGCTAGTTTCATCGGCACCACAGAATGAAAATGCAATTCCTGCTTTTCCAGCTCTACCAGTTCTACCGATTCTGTGAACGTAAGTTTCAGGAACATTAGGAATATCAACATTAATTACGGCATCAATTTTATGAATATCAATACCACGAGCGGCAACATCGGTAGCAATTAAAATATTCGCTTTATTGCTTTTAAAATCCTCAATGGCTTGGTTACGTAAAATTTGAGTTTTATCTCCGTGAATACTCGTTACTTTGTATCCGTTTTTGATAAGAGTTTGCTCTAATTTATCAACGCCAAATTTGGTGCGTCTAAAGATAAGAATACGTCCTTGTATGGTGTTTTTCAATAGGTATAAACATAAATCGACTTTATGTTTTTTAGGCGTGTAATATAATAATTGACCAATTTTATTAACGGTATTATCGGTAGGAATAACATTAACAACTTCGGGCTTATAAAGCATTTGTTTTGCCAAATCGCTCACTTTTTCGGGCATGGTTGCCGAGCATAAAAGTGTTTGTTTTTTACGAGGACAAAGTGCTTCAATCTTTTTTACATCGTGGATAAAACCCATGTCTAACATTAAATCGGCTTCATCTAAAACAAAGGTTTTTAGGTTGCTTAAATCAACAGATCCTTGTTCGTGTAAATCGATTAAACGCCCTGGTGTTGCTACTAAAACATCAATTCCTTTTGCTAAAACTTCTTTTTGTGCTTTGGTTGATATTCCTCCGTAAACAACTCCTGCAAGTATGTTTGTGTGTGCTGCGTAGGTACTAAAACTTTCTTGAATTTGTATGGCCAATTCTCTGGTTGGGCTTACAACTAAAGCTTTTATTTTTTTAGGGCCTCTTTCAGGAACAAGCGCTAATTCTTGCGCTAAATTATGGATAATCGGCAATGCAAAAGCTGCTGTTTTACCCGATCCTGTTTGTGATCCAACAATTACATCTTTTTTATCTAGTACTAACGGAATTACTTTTTGTTGTACTAACGTAGCTGTGTGATATTTTTCTTCACTAAGTGCTTTTAAAATATCGGTATTAAGATGTAAATCTGTAAACTTCATTGATTATTTTTTTTGCAAAGATACTGTAATTCAAACTTACATGAAATTTATAAGTTTTTTTGAGGGTTGGTTTTTTAAGCAAAGAATTTTAGCGATTATTTAAATTTCTTTAATCCCTATTTTTTTAAAATAATTCCAAGTTTCATTATAAAATAATTCGGGTCTGGTATGGTCTATTTCAGATCCATTTGGAAGGTAAATAATCATTCCTTGTCTAGCTCTGGTTAAGAGAACTCTGTAGGTGTTTTTAAGATATTCTTTGCTTATTTCTTGATTTATATTTTGCCATTTACTTCCTTTGAAATTTTGAAAACACCAGGCTTCATTTTTAATATAAAAGTTAGCTCCCCATGCCAAACAAGCCCAATCAATTTCTAAGCCTTGAATGTCAAATTCAGTAGCAATTTCTTCTAAAAAATAAGAAGACCTAATATCTTCTCTAGAGTTTAAGAACCAATTAGGCGCTTTTATTTCATTTTTGACATCAATTCCTAGCGGTTTTAATCTTCTTGCACCAGAAGAAGCAATTAAACCAGTTCTTTCAGAGCCTTTTGCTTTTTCTCTTAGCCATTTTTTTGCTTTAGATAAATCTCTGGTAACATATATAGGAAAATCATCTTTGATTTCTTTATATAAATTACGAGTTTCAGTGGTCTTTAATTCTAAAAGTTTATGAACAAAATCAGCTAATTTTTCAGATCTAAAAGACCTAACAGAAACGGCTAAATGTAATTCCATTTCAGAATTTGCATTTGCTTCAAGCCATTGTTTTTGATTGACTGTTTTTATATAATTTTGACTGTTCGTTATTAGGTTCGAATAATGAATATTCCAATCAGAATAATTATTTTTAAGCGCATTAATCCATTCATCAAGCCCTGCCTCTCCTGTATTTATTTCTTGACCACCGCCAATAAGACAAATAATCGTACACCAGTTTTTATGCCTATTCATTACATCAATCAAAAATTCAGGCTCTGACATGTTAAAATTTTCAATATTTTTTTTACGCTTCATAAAAGCACTGGCTTGTTTTTTATTCCAAGCTCTTTGAGCTTCATCAAATACAACAACTTTTTCTGTTGGTTGACTGCTTATTTTTAAGTATTCATCTCTAAAATGATGTATGTTTTGAATAAACGCATTGGTTTCTCTTTTGGCATTTTCTTTTGTTATTGCTTTTCCATTTTCTTTTGAGGTTTTAACTAAATCACGCGCTAAAGCTTCCCTAAGAACATCAACTAAAGGCCCATTTCCTGAAAGAAATACAGCGTGTTCATCTTCATCAATTTTCATTCTTTGATTGGCTATATTTAGTCCGGCCAGCGTTTTTCCTGCGCCTGGTACACCGGTTACAAAACAAATAGTTTTTTTGTTATTTATTTTGGCATTTTCAATTATTTTATTTAAACAATTTGTTGTTTTTGATAAATTTATAGTTCCGGAATCAGACCTTGATATTTCTTGTACATTATGACCTTTGTATAAAGCTTGTGCGGCTTCAATAATAGTTGGAGTCGGTTTATAAATGGAATTTTCCCAAGCATTAGAATCAACAATACTGTTAGCTTGGTTTAAAAACTTTTTTAAGACATCTTTTAAACTACTTTTATTCGTTTTTGCTACATCTTTAAGTTCGATTATTTGATGTATTTGCGGATCCTGACTTTCTGCGTTGGTAGCAACTAAAACAGGAATTAATTTCGCATTATGGCTGCCTTGATGAAAATTTTTTAAGTCGAGAGTGTAATCAAGTACTTGCGTTTTTGCATAACTTTCAAAACCTCCATCACCAACTTTAAATTCAACAACAAATATGGTGTCTTCAATAATAAGAATAGTATCAACTCGTTTACCCATTCTCGGAATGGCAAATTCAAAATAAATAAATCCCTCAAAATTGATTAGTTGATCTTTTAATATTTCAATTTGCTTAACCCAGGCATTTTTCTGTAAATCTTCTAAGTGTCTGTTGGAATGATTTAGACTTAATTTACCTAAAATGGAGTTTTTATCCTCTGTAATAAAATTTGAAATCGAATTTTTATAATACGCTCTATTCATTTTTATTGTGGTTTTTAAAATGCTTAAATATTAATTTATTGAGAGTTAAAATTAGTTTAAAAAAAGTAACCTCATTTTTCAGATTGCTTTTAATTATAAAATGCGCTATTCATAATTTATAGCAACTTATTTTTACAAACTAAATTCATATTTAAGCTTATCGAAGTTAACTGAAACTCTCCCAAAAACCCCAATCTAAAAAATCGACTGCTCCGACATTGTCGTAAAAGCCTCTAAAAATTTCATTCCTTTGTAAGAATTTCCTTTTTCATTTAATTTTGGACTCCAAACAGCAATACTATATTGATTAGGATATATGGCAATAATTCCACCACTAACACCACTTTTTCCAGCCAAACCGACTTTAAATGCAAATTGACCAGATTCATCATAAAAACCGCAAGTTTGCATCAAGGCATTAATTCTTTTTGATTGACTTTTGGTTAGTATTTGCTTGTTATTATGTGGAGCTTTACCGCTATTGGCTAAAAATAAAAATAATTCAGATAGATGCTCACAACTTAATTCTAACGAGCATAAATCAAAATAAAAATCGAGAACATCACTAGGTTCATTTTCAATATTTCCAAAAGATTTTATAAAATTACAAAGTGCTACATTTCTATAACCTACCGATTTTTCAGAAGCTGCAATTTTAGCCGAATAATGAATATCATTATTACCAGAAAGACTTCTAATAAAGGTTAATAAATCTTCTTTAGGATTTTTTAAATTACTGATAAGAACATCTGAAATTACAATTGCACCTGCATTAATAAAAGGATTTCGTGGTATTCCGTTATCATTTTCTAGTTGAAGTAACGAATTAAATGGATTTCCTGAAGGTTCAACACCAAGCCTTTTCCATAAATCTCCATCAAGGATTTTATACGCCAAACAAAGCGATAAAACTTTTGCAATACTTTGAATGGAAAATTTTTCCTGATAATTGCCTAATCCACACTTTATAGTAGATGTCGTAACAATATGAACACCAAATTTATCAGGATTTGAACTTGCTAATTCAGGAATATAAGAAGCTAAATTACCTTTGTTTTCAATAGCATCAACAGTTGTAAATACTTCTTGTATTATTTTTTTATAGTTCATTTTATTAAAATCGCTTTCATTAAAGATAGAAAACAAAACTAATAGAAAATTACTTTAATTAAATAAAAAAATATTTCTTCAGAGTGATAAACATTTGACACAAAAAAACCTCATCAATATTTGATGAGGTTTTAAAATAATCTTACTTATTCTTATCCTAAGAAAGGGTATTTATAATCGGTAGGCGTTACAAATGTTTCTTTAATTAAGCGAACAGAAGTCCAACGTAATAAGTTTTGAGCAGAACCTGCTTTATCATTTGTACCAGAAGCTCTAGCACCTCCAAAAGGTTGTTGTCCTACAACAGCTCCTGTTGGTTTGTCGTTAATATAGAAGTTTCCAGCAGCATTTTCTAACGCTTTAGAAGCTTTTTCAACAATGTATCTATCCGTAGAAAAGATAGCTCCAGTTAATGCGTATTCAGTAGATTCATCAACTAATTTTAATGAAGCTTCCCATTGATCATCTTCATATACAAAAATGGTCATCACAGGACCGAATAATTCAGTTGTCATGGTTG
This sequence comes from Tenacibaculum piscium, assembly GCF_021390755.1. Taxonomy (NCBI): domain Bacteria; kingdom Pseudomonadati; phylum Bacteroidota; class Flavobacteriia; order Flavobacteriales; family Flavobacteriaceae; genus Tenacibaculum; species Tenacibaculum piscium. The sequence continues at coordinate 30,305 of NZ_JAJGWR010000001.1, forward strand.
CGTATGTAGGAGATTTTGCTACGATAATTGTAGGCTCAATAAAGTATCCTACTGATTTATCATGACCACCACCAATAATTACTTCAGCATCGGCATCTGCTTTTGCAGCATCAATATAACTTGCTAATTTATCAAAAGAATTTTCATGAATAACAGCATTTACAAAGTTGTTCGTATCTTCAGGAGAACCCATTTTAATTTCAGCAGCTTGCGAAATTAAATGACCTTTAACCTCTGACCAGATAGAAGCAGGAATGTAAGCACGTGACGCTGCAGAACATTTTTGACCTTGGTATTCAAAAGAACCTCTAGTGATTGCGGTAGCAACTTGTAAAGGATTTGATGAATTATGTGCCCAGATAAAATCTTTTCCACCAGTTTCTCCAACAATTCTTGGATACGTTTTGTAGGTGTTTATGTTATTTCCAATTTGTTTCCAGAAATGATTAAATACATTTGTAGAACCAGTAAAGTGTAATCCAGAGAAATCAGGAGATGCTAATACAGTATCTGTAATCATTACAGGATCACCATAAACAACGTTTATTACACCGTCAGGTAAACCAGCTTCTTTAAATAAGTCTACAATTACTTGTGCCGAATATGCTTGATGACTCGATGGCTTCCAAACAACTACGTTCCCCATTAAAGCAGGAGCGGCAGCTAAGTTAGCAGCAATTGAAGTAAAGTTAAAAGGAGTAATTGCATATACAAAACCTTCTAAAGGTCTGTACTCAACTCTGTTCCATATTCCAGGGCTAGAGATTGGTTGATCTTTAAAGATATCGGTCATGTATTGTACATTGAAACGGAAAAAGTCAATCATTTCACATGATGCATCAATTTCAGCTTGGTGTACATTTTTAGATTGTGCAATCATTGTTGCAGCATTCATTCTTGCTCTATAAGGACCTGCTAATAATTCAGCTGCTTTTAAGAAAATTGAAGCACGTTCTGTCCAACAAGTGTTAGACCATTTTTCTCTTGCCGCTAAAGCAGTACTAATAGCAGCATCTATGTGAGATTTCTCACCATTATGATATTGTCCAACGATATGTTTATGGTCATGTGGAGGATTAATGTTACTGGTGTTTCCAGTTCTTACCTCTTCACCATTAATATGCATTGGCACATCAATATTGCTATTATACATAGCTTTATACGTTGCTAATAACTCTTCTCTTTCTGGAGATCCAGGAGCATATCCTTTAACAGGTTCGTTTATCGCTTCTGGAACATTAAAAAATCCTCTTGCCATTTTATATGTTGTTTGTTAATTTATAATAAAATTTATATAGCAAAGTTAACACTTATTTTTAGGAATTACTAAGTTGTTTTGAGTGTTGTTTAATGCGTTGTTAATCTAAATTAAATACAATATATGCAGATAATTTCGTTATTTTGAATAATTAGTTACTATTTTATGAAAAAACAGTCAGAAAAACAACGATTAGTATTTTCATACTATTTATTTTTTTTGATAAAATCATCAAGTAAAAAAAGAGGTTATTTTTTTGATTTTAGTTGTTTTTGAAGCATCAAAAAAATGATTAAATTATTTTGGTTATATTTAAGGTACTTTAAGTACTGTTTTGAAACAGTAGAATTAGGAAATAAAATTGAATAAAATATAAATATAAAAGAGAAAAATAACGGAAAAAAGAGAAATATGTCAGATTTTTTAACACTATTTACTAAGGAAATTAAAAATAACTTACCAGGCTATATTGCATTTTCGATTATTAATTTTGAAACAGAAGAAATTATTACTTCTCATTCTAGCAGGTCTGATTTTGATGTTTCAGCAGGATTAGCATCTAGTTTACAGGTTGCAAAATCAAACAGAAATGCCTTAACAGCTTCGGGTATTACTTCGGATATTAATGAAGTTTTGATAACACTTGATACTAAATTAGAAATCATGGATTTATCTGAAAATGAAGAATTTATGTGTTATTTAGCCGTTGATTCTTCTCTAGCAAATTTAGGAATGACTCGAAGTTTATTTAATAAATATAAGAAAGATATTGTTCGTGAATTGAACTAATTTTATCGAAGAAATAAATCAGAAAAAAGAACGTTTTTGTGTCCTGTTTTCTGATTTTTTTTTTAATTTAAACTGTTAATTGCACCTAATTGAAAGGTTGGAATTGTAACTAAAAATTCTTCAAAAGTTTCTAAATTCATCATTTTATAGCTTCCTTTCATCGCACCTATTGAGGAGCGTAAAAAACAAAATGATTCATATTTAAAAACTTCGTTTGGTTTTAAAATGGGAGTTTCTCCAATTACGCCTTCGCCTTCTACATAATCGATTTGGTTTAGGGTGTCAAAAATTTCCCAGAAACGTTCTAAAAGTTGCACGGTATTTTCTGATGTATTTTCAATAGAAATAGCGTATTTAAAATGATAATATTCTTCTGATTCGTACGTAATTACGTTTACAAAGTTCGTTTGAACTCCTATTTTTATACCTTTTGTTATTTGTTGTAACATACTTAAAATAAACTTTAGAAATAAAATTAAAAAATAAAATTTTACAGATATTTAGTCGTTTTTGCACTTATTTACTTACAAAAACTATCTTTTTTTGATTAAATTTGATTGAAATACCCATTTCCAACGCCAATAACTCGGTCGTAGTTTTCGCCAAAAGGCTTGTAATAAACAAGTACGGTGTATTCATTTTCAGTTTGATAAAAAGAGCCATCAACTTCGTGTAAATTCAGGGTTTTGTTTTGATTCAAAGTTACGTAACTATAATTGTAAAAACCTTGTTTTAGTTTAATTTCGGCATGATATTTTTCATCAATAGAATCGTATTTCATACTATTTTCTTCGGATATTTCATAATTATTAAACGCTCCATATACATATACTTTTTTATGTTGAAACGGTTCAAAAGAAGCTAATGAAAAATGAATGATACTATAATCGGCTTGTGTATTTGGGTCATTTGTTTCTAAACTTCGGATGACAAATTGTCCGTTAATATCAGGATTATAAGTATATCTTTTATCGTTTCTTTTTTCATCAGTATATAAAAAATGATGGTAAATTTCTTTTCTCTGTGTTTTGGCGATATATAAATTGGAATTTCGAATATGTTTGGTATCAAAATTTAAAAATTCATTTCCGCTCCAAAAATTAGTTTCAATCGTATGATTATACAATAATTGATTTGGTTTTATAAATTTAGGTTTTATGTTTTTTCGTAGCGTATTCCAGTCATTATTTTGAAATAAAGCGATATTTATTTCTTGTGTTGGGTTGTTAATTCTTAAATTTTGATGATGTATGGTAAATTGTACATTTTGCTGTTGATTTTTTGATTTTTCATGATTACTTTTAAAAACGGCAACGCCTACGGTTACAATTTTTTCATAGAAAACACATCTTCTTGAAAACACAACTTCATAATCTTCATTTAAAACACTGATTAAATAATTACCACTTTTAGTAATTTTAGTGGTTTCATTCGGTATTTCAACTTGATAATTTGTGTACGATTGCAGGGTGTTAAAAGCGTTGCTAACTTTGGTAATTACATCTTGATTAAATCCTTCAATATATTGATTGGACAACAAATTACTTGGTTTCCAGTCGTGTGTCATTTGTTCAATTTTATATTGATACTCTTTGGTATCGCCGTCTAAATCATCAAAAGATAAGCTTAAAACACTACCTAAGGGAACTATTGCCGAAAACTGGTTTGTAGCCTGTTTTGGTCGTAATTGAATCGTTTTAATGTGCTGTGCGATACCGCTAAGATGTGTTGCGCAACATAAAAATATAAAGAGGATTTTTGTCATATTACAAAGGTATCAAAATGTACGCCAATTACAACTTATTGTTTAGAATCAGTATAAATAGAAGATTGTTGAAAAGATATAAATATAAACACTTACTTGAAAAAACAAAATCTGTAAATTTGCTTGTTTTTAGAAAATCATTTAATCAGTTCCTATGTCAAAAGACATCCGTATTAAGAAAGGCTTGGATATCAAGCTCGTTGGCGACGCAGAGCAAATTACTACCGAACTTCCGTTGGGTAGCGATTATGCAATTAAGCCTGACGATTTTCATGGCGTTATTCCTAAAATTTTAGCAAAACAAGGTACCGAAGTAAAAGCAGGTGAAGCACTTTTTTATGATAAAAGTGATGCACGTATTTTATTTCCAAGTCCTGTTAGCGGTAAAATTACGGAAATCGTTCGTGGAGCTCGAAGAAAAGTTTTAGCAATTAAAATCACTGCTGATGCACAGCAGCAACACAAAGATTTTGGTAAAAAAGATGTTGATGCAATGTCTGGCGAACAAGTGAAAACTCACTTATTAGCTTCAGGTTGTTGGCCATTTGTAAAACAACGTCCGTATGACGTGGTTGCAAATCCAAATCAAGCTCCAAAAGCAATTTTTGTGTCAGGCTACGCAAGTGCACCACTCGCAGCAGATTATGATTATGTGCTAAAAAATAAAGAAGCCGAATTGCAAGCAGCTTTAACGGCATTAACCAAATTAACAAAAGGTAAGGTACATGTATCGGTTTCTGTTAATTCAACATTATCTCCTTTTAAGGCGATAAAAGGTGTTGAGTTACACAAGCTATCAGGACCGCATCCTATTGGTAATGTAAGTACGCAAATTGCACAAATTGATCCTCTTAATAAAGGAGAAGTTGTGTGGGTTGTAACGCCTCAAGATTTAATGATAATCGGTGAATTATTATTAACTGGGAAGTTTAACGCAAAACGTACTGTTGCTTTAGTTGGTGCTAAATTTAACAAGCCGCAATATGTATCTGCTTTGGCAGGAACGAATATTGCATCACTTGTAAAAGGAAATTTAAATGCCGATAATACTCGTATAATTAGCGGAAACGTATTAAGCGGTCTTCAAGTTGCACAAGATGGATATTTAGGATACTACGAAAATAGTATAACCGCAATTCCTGAAGGTGATGATTATGAATTTTTCGGTTGGAATAAACCTGTATTTAACAAGGTTTCTACCTCAAGAGCATTTACATTCTCTTGGTTAAATCCGAAGAAAAAATACGACCTAAATACCAATACAAACGGTGAACACAGAGCCTTTGTAGTTACAGGAGCGTATGAAGAAGTATTTCCGTTAGATATGTATCCGATGCAATTATTAAAAGCATGTATGTATAAAGATCTTGACGAAATGGAAGGATTAGGAGCGTACGAAATTGCACCAGAAGATTTCGCTTTAACAGAATTTATTTGTGTGTCTAAACAACCTCACCAGAAAATAATTCGTGAAGGATTGGACTTAATGAGAGAAGAATTAGGATAAGATATGGGCTTAAAACAAAACTTACATAAGTTAAAAGAAAAATATAAAGGTACGAAGATGGCACCTGCGTTTAACGCAATCCACACCTTTTTATACTTGCCTAATGAGACAACTCACGGAGGAACTCATATAAAGGCAGCCGATGATTTAAAACGTACCATGAATATCGTTATTATGGCGTTGGTACCGTGTTTACTTTTCGGAATGTTCAATGCAGGGTATCAACATAACGCTGCAGTTAATGGATTTACAGAAGGAATGTCTTTCTTTAGTGGAGATTTCTGGAATATGGATAATTTCTTAATCGGTTTCGTTAAAATTTTACCGTTAGTAATTGTATCATATGTAGTAGGATTAGTAGTAGAATTTATTTTTGCAGTAATCAAAGGACACGAAGTAGAAGAAGGGTATTTAGTAACAGGAATGTTAGTGCCTTTAATTGTACCAATCGATTTGCCTTTATGGATGTTAACTATTGCCGTTATTTTTGGTGTGGTTATCGGTAAAGAAGTATTCGGAGGTACAGGAATGAATATTTTAAATCCTGCATTAACGATACGTGCCTTTTTATTCTTCGCATATCCAACATGGATGTCAGGAGATAAAGTATGGGTAGCTGATGCTAGAGAATTAACAGGAACAGCAGATGCTATTTCTGGAGAAACAATCTTAGGAAGTTTGGCACAAGGGAAAGAAGTGGCGTACAGTACTTGGGATATGTTCTTCGGATTTATTCCTGGTTCGGTAGGTGAAACATCAACCCTATTAATTTTATTAGGAGCATTATTCTTAATTTTTACTAAAATTGGAAGCTGGAGAATTATGCTATCAGCAGTAGTAGGAGCATTGGTAATGGGATTCATTTTTAACCAAGTTGTTGGTTTCGGATGGATTGGCTCAGGAAGTAAATTTTACGATTTAATGAGTCTAGATTTCTGGAAACATTTACTAGTTGGAGGTTTTGCTTTTGGAGCAGTATATATGGCTACTGATCCTGTATCAGCATCACAAACCAATAAAGGAAAATGGATTTATGGTTTCTTTATCGGATTTATTTCGATTATGATTCGTGTATTTAATCCAGCATATCCAGAAGGAGTAATGTTAGCTATTTTATTAATGAACGTTTTTGCACCAACAATTGACCATTACGTGGTTCAAGGAAATGTCAAGAAAAGATTAAAACGTGCTAAAGTTAAAACAGCCTAAAAATCATGAGTAAAAAAACAGACAGTAACGGATATACGCTACTTTTTGCCATCGCAATGGTATTAATAGTAGGGGCATTGTTAGCTTTTACAGCATCATCACTTCGTCCAATGATTGAAGCGAATAAACGTGTTGAAAAACAACAAAACATTTTATACGCCATGGGCGTAAATGAAAATGATGAAACAAGTGTAGCCTTTGTTTCTAAAGATAAAGTAGCAGGTGAGTTTTCAAAATATATTAAAAAACAACTCATCATCGAAGGAACTAAAGTTACCCCAGATGATAAGGCGTATTTAATAGATATCAAAAAACAACAAACCGCTGCCAAAGCAGGAAAAATAAGAAAATTACCTTTGTTTATAGGTGAAAAAGATGGGAAAACTATTTACATCGCACCTATTAGAGGAAAAGGGCTTTGGGACGCTATTTGGGGATATATAGGTATGGATAAAGATATGACCATTGTAGGTGTTTTCTTTGACCATAAAGGTGAAACACCTGGTTTAGGTGCAAATATCAACCAACGTTATTTCATGGATGATTTTATTGGGGAAAGCCTAATATCAAAAAATGTATATGTTGGACTGAATATTACCAAAAGTAACAACGACCCAAAGAACGATGATAAAAAAGATAATCAAATAGACGCAATTGCTGGTGCTACGATTACTGGTGATGGTGTTTCTGCAATGATTAAATCTGAGTTAGCATTATATGTACCCTATTTTCAAAACTTAAAATAATTATGGGAATTTTATCAAAAAAAGACGCAGTATTAATTACAGACCCGTTATTAGATAACAATCCAATTACCATTCAAGTATTAGGTATTTGTTCTGCTTTAGCAATTACTGCAGAATTAAAAGCCTCAATTGTAATGGCAATTTCTGTATTATTTGTATTAGGTATTGGAAATGTGGTCATCTCTTTAATGAGAAATATTATTCCATCAAAAATTAGAATTATTGTACAGTTGATCGTAGTTGCTTCTTTAGTAATTGTTGTTGATCAGGTATTAAAAGCCTTTGCATACGAATTGAGTAAAACATTATCCGTATTTGTAGGATTAATTATTACCAACTGTATTATTATGGGACGTTTTGAAGCATTTGCTTTAGGAAACGGTCCTTGGAGAGCTTTCTTAGATGGAATTGGAAATGCCTTAGGATACGGTGCTATTCTAATAGCCGTAGGTTTCTTTAGAGAGTTGTTAGGTTCTGGTACTTTATTAGGATTTAAAGTGTTAGGAGACCCAATAGAACAAACAGGATTATACGCCTTAGGATACGAAAATAACGGATTTATGTTATTATCACCAATGGCATTAATCGTGGTAGGGATTATTATTTGGGTGCAACGTAGTAGAAACAAAGCATTAATCGAGGATTAAATCCTTTTAAAAATCTTTAGAAAATTTTGATCAAAAATATTCATTAACAAGTTTATAATATGTTAATAAATAAGAGTGTTTTGAATCAAAAAAAAGAATAAAGAGGGAAAAATATAAAAACATGGAACATTTAGAATTATTTTTCAAGTCGATATTTATTGATAACATGGTATTCGCTACATTCTTGGGAATGTGTTCGTATCTAGCAGTATCAAAAAAAGTAACTACAGCCGTAGGTTTAGGAGCTGCCGTTATTTTTGTACTTGCTGTAACAGTACCTATCAACTGGTTATTAGACCAATATTTATTGCAACCAGGAGCATTAAAATGGTTAGGAGCTGAATATGCTGATTACGATTTAAGTTTCTTATCATTTATCATGTTTATTGCAACCATTGCAACGATGGTACAATTGGTAGAAATTATTGTAGAGAAATTTGCACCAGCATTGTATAACTCTTTAGGTATTTTCTTACCATTAATTGCCGTAAACTGTGCAATTTTAGGAGGATCATTATTTATGCAATCGCGTGAAATACCAACCTTAGGTTTATCATTAACTTACGGAATTGGTTCAGGAATTGGATGGTTTTTAGCGATTTTAGCCATTGCTGCTATTCGTGAAAAAATTAGATATTCAAGCGTTCCTGCACCGTTAAGAGGCTTAGGAATTACTTTTATTATTACGGGATTAATGGCAATCGGGTTTATGAGTTTTGGAGGAATGCTAACAGGTGGAGATACACCAAAAAGCAAAGAAGCCCCAAAAACAACGACGGTTACTTCGAATGTAATTGATACTAAAACGAAGATAGGAAACGTAAAAGAGAAAGCTGAAAAATTAGCTGATAACCCTAAAAAAATTACAGAATAATGGTATTTTTAGAAGTAAGTACAGGAGGTACGGTAGCTGTAACAGTTATATCATTTTTAATAATTGTATTAATTTTAGTAGGATTATTATTATTTGTAAAGCAAAAATTAGCGCCATCAGGACCCGTAAAAATTACAATTAACGGCGATAAAGTAGTGGAAGTTGCCTCAGGAGGAACGTTATTATCAACCTTAGGAGCTGAAAAGATTTTCTTACCATCCGCTTGTGGTGGTGGTGGATCTTGTGTGCAATGTGAATGTCATGTAAATTCTGGTGGAGGGGAAGCTTTACCAACCGAAACACCACACTTTACTCGTAAAGAATTACAAGATGGTATCCGTTTAGCATGTCAAGTAAAAGTAAAACAAGATATGGATATTTCTATTCCAGAAGAAATTTTTGGAATTAAGAAATGGCAAGCAACCGTGGTAAGAAATTATAACGTAGCAACATTTATTAAAGAATTTGTAGTTGAAATTCCAGAAGAAATGGGCTACAAAGCAGGTGGATATATTCAAATTGAAATTCCAAACACTGTTGTAAAATATGCCGATATGGACGTTACAGCACATCCAAAAGAACATCCAGGAGAACCTGATAAGTTTAAAGGAGATTGGGAAAAATTCGGTTTATGGCCACTCGTTATGAAAAATGAAGAAACCGTAGAACGTGCGTATTCAATGGCTTCTTATCCTGCCGAAGGAAGAGAAATTATGTTAAATGTACGTATTGCAACACCTCCTTTTGATAGAGTAAAAGGTGGATGGATGGATGTAAACCCAGGAGTTGCTTCTTCTTATATTTTCAACTGTAAAAAAGGAGATAAAGTAACAATTTCTGGTCCTTATGGTGAGTTCTTTATTAATGAATCTGATGCTGAAATGTTATATGTAGGTGGTGGAGCAGGTATGGCACCAATGCGTTCGCACTTATATCAATTATTCAGAACCTTAAAAACAGGAAGAACTGTAACGTATTGGTACGGTGGTCGTTCTAAAGCCGAATTGTTCTATGTAGATCATTTTAGAGCTTTAGAAAAAGATTTTCCGAATTTTAAATTCTTTATAGCATTATCAGATCCAACAGAAGCGGATAACTGGAAAGTTAAAACAGACATACATGATGAAGCTGGAGACGGTTTTACAGGATTTATTCACCAAGTGGTAATTAATGAATATTTATCGAAACATGAAGCACCAGAAGATTTAGAATTATATTTCTGTGGTCCACCATTAATGAACAATGCTGTTCAAAAAATGGGAGAAGATTTCGGACTTTCTGATGAAAATATTCGATTTGATGATTTTGGAGGATAAATCTTTATCAACTAAAAAAAATCAAAAATTATATAAAACCGATACAGTAATGTATCGGTTTTTTTTGTGCTTAAAAATACAGGCATTTTATCCAAAGAAATATATTTATGGTATTTGGGCTTAGAAAACGTACCTTTGCGCCAAATTACTGTAAATGATTACTTTTCAAGATTTAGATTTATCAAATCCATTACAAAACGCCATTGAAGAATTAGGTTTTGTAAATCCAACACCAATTCAAGAAGAAGCCTTTCCAATAATACGTTCTGGTAAAGACGTGGTTGGTATTGCACAAACAGGTACGGGGAAAACCTTTGCTTATATGTTGCCAATACTTCGTGATTTGAAATTTTCAAAACAACAACACCCACGAGTGCTTGTAGTAGTGCCAACCCGTGAATTAGTAGTTCAGGTGGTTAGTGAAATTGAAAAGCTTTCAGAGTTTATGAGCTTACGCACTATTGGTGTATTTGGAGGTATTCCTTTAAATCGTCATAAACAAGCGGTGGCACAAGGTGCAGATGTTATTGTCGCAACTCCTGGTCGTTTATATGATTTGGCTTTAAGTAATACTTTAAAGTTAAAATCAATCCAAAAATTAGTGATTGATGAGGTAGATGTAATGCTTGATTTAGGCTTCAGATTTCAATTATTAAATATTTTTGAATTATTACCTGTACGCCGTCAAAACATTATGTTCTCGGCAACAATGACACAAGACGTAGAAGCGTTAATTGATGATTTCTTTATCGCTCCGAAAAAGATTTTTATCGCCGTAAGTGGAACGCCACTTGATAATATCAAACAAATTAGCTACGATATTCCTAATTTTTATACCAAAGTAAACGTATTACATGAGTTACTTTATAATAAAATGGAATATAGTAAAGTGTTAATCTTTACGCCAAATAAAAGAAATGCCGACCGATTATTTGAATGTGTAAAAGAAGAGTTTCCAACTGAATCGTGTGTAATTCACTCGAATAAAACACAAAATTATCGTTTGCGTTCTATCGAACAATTCAATAAAGGTGAAAAACGTATTTTAATTGCTACTGATGTAATTGCTCGTGGATTGGATTTAGCGGAAGTAACACACGTTATCAACTTTAATACGCCTTATTTCCCTGAAAATTATATGCACAGAATCGGACGAACAGGACGTGCAGAACATGAAGGAACAGCGATTCTTTTTTCAACAAAAGCAGAACAAGAAGCTAAAGAGCGAATTGAAGAATTGATGAATTATGAAATTCCAATGTTGGAAATTCCTGAACATGTTGAGATTTCTACACAATTAACCGAAGAAGAACGCCCGAAAGAAGATGGAGAAAGAGATAAGAACAGAACTTCTTTAGAGTATGTTCCTGGACCTGCTTTCCATGAAAAAAGCGAGAAAAATAGTAAAACAAATCAAGGAGGTTCGTATCGTAGAGAAATTGCGAAAAAGTATAAAAAACCTAAAACTCGAGGCGATAAAAACTATAATATGCGTAATAAGAAAAAATAATGAAAGTACTTACCAAACAAGAAATTCATAATTTAGGAATGAATATTGTCGGTAAAAAACTGCAAAAAATGGGGTATGAGTTTGTTGCTATCAATAGCGAACTGAAAAAACATCCGCAGTTTGTGTTGTTTAAAAAAGGCGAACCAACCATTTTTGTATTAGTAAAAACCACCAATAATATTCAATCGCCTCAAGATTACGATGTTTTATGGATGGAAACTTTTAAGGCACACGCCAAAAAACAAAATGCAAAAATTTGGTTTGCAGGCATTGGTATTGCAAATTCAGAAAGTGTGGAATTGCCTGTTTTTAAAGACCAACCGTATTATATCGCTTTTGATGATTTTATCAAAATATAATTTTAGCAAGATTTAAAATATTTTAAAAACACTCATTTTTTTGAAAAGTGAGTGTTTTTTCATGTTTTAATTTTAAAATTATGGGAAGCTATTTCCCGCTTTCCGCACTCGCTCTTTTTTTGAAGAAAAATCAAAAAAAGGAGCTCAAACAATTGCTTCAATCGGGGCTAAGTCTATTTATTTTGTGTTGTTTTTCTTTTTTTATTATTTTTCATTGACATAAGTTACGTATTCTGATTTGCTACATTTTTTATCAGTGCTAGTAATTTCTGGACTAAAATCTAAACAAGCTTCTCGATATATTTTAAATATTACAAACAACAAATTAAAAAGAGTTGTTCAATTGATAAATTTGTATTTTTGCATCTATATGGAAGAAACACGTGAAGAAATAGTTGAAAAAGCAGTTTTAATTGGTATTATAACTCAAAAACAAAACGAAAAACAATCTGAAGAATATTTAGATGAGTTGGAGTTTTTGACTTTAACAGCAGGAGGAGTTGCTGTAAAACGCTTTGTTCAGAAAATGGAAAAACCAAATCCTAAAACTTTTTTAGGAACTGGTAAATTAGAAGAAGTAAGAATGTATATCGCATCACATGGCATAAGTATCGCTATTTTTGATGACGAATTATCGCCTGCGCAATTGCGTAATATTGAAAATGAATTAGGATGTAAAGTATTAGATAGAACCAATTTAATATTAGATATTTTTGCAGGAAGAGCACAAACAAGTTCTGCAAAAGCACAGGTAGAATTGGCACAATGTCAATATTTATTGCCTCGATTAACCCGATTATGGACACACCTTGATAAGCAAAAAGGAGGAATCGGAATGCGTGGTCCTGGGGAAACAGAAATTGAAACTGACCGTCGTATTATTCGAGAAAAAATCACTTTATTGAAGAAAAAACTCGATACGATTGACCGTCAAATGGCAGTTCAACGTAAAAATAGAGGTAAAATGGTGCGGGTCGCATTAGTTGGATATACCAATGTTGGGAAATCAACCTTAATGAATGTCATCAGTAAAAGTGATGTGTTTGCAGAAAATAAATTATTCGCAACCCTTGATACCACGGTTCGAAAAGTCGTTATCAAAAACATTCCTTTTTTAATGACCGATACCGTTGGATTTATCAGAAAACTGCCAACGCAATTAATTGAATCTTTCAAATCGACCTTAGACGAAGTTCGTGAAGCCGATTTATTATTACATATTGTGGATATTTCACATCCTAATTTTGAAGATCATATTGCATCAGTAAATAAAATTTTAGACGAAATAGGAAGTGCCAACAAACCTACTCTAATGGTGTTTAATAAAATTGATGCTTACACTCATGATACAATTGAAGAGGATGATTTAATCACTGAAAAATCAAAAAATCACTACACTTTAGAGGATTGGAACAAAACTTGGATGAACGATTTAGGTGAAAAAAGTCTTTTTATATCAGCACTAAATAAAGACAATTTAGAAGCGTTTAAAGAACGAGTTTATGAAGAAGTTAAAAGAATCCATATTCAACGATTCCCTTACAATAATTTCTTATATCAAGATGATTTACAATAAAATAACATTTTATTAAACAAAAAAGCACCTAGAAAAATTTTTTTATGTGCTTTTTTTTAGTATATTTAGTATCATATTTATAATAACTATTTTAACCATTTTATTCCCCCTAAAAATGAAAAATAAAGTAACAATATATTCCAGTTTTAGCCTATCAAAATCAATTTTTGATATGGCTTTTCAACGCAAGATTCCAATAACATTTTATTTATAAGTCAAATCGCTTAAAGGCGTTCAATCTTTTTTCTCAAAGAAAAAAAATGAATTATTTGTTTAAAATTAAAATATATTGTGATGAAAAATATACTAATCATACTAATTACTGTTTTTAGCATTACACAGATTTTTTCCCAAAAAGTTTGTGTCGCTAAAAAAGAAACTGTTGTCGATGTTCATGCGCTTGCCCCTAATAAATGTAAAATTCATAAAGCGGTAAAAACAACCAAAAAAATAACAAGCCCAACCAAACGATACTTAAAAAAACGAGTTTACTTAAATAAAGTCGTTCATTTAGCAAGTAATCTTGAAAAAAATAGCCTTGCAACTATCAAAACAAGCAACAAAATAGATACCGACTTATTACTTGTTTTAAAAGAAGCATCAGCAAAAGAATATATTGCGTTCGATGTGGTAGAAAATATACCATTATTTGCTTCTTGTAATCAAAGTTCATTAGATAGAATGGAGTGCTTTAATAATCAAATGGAAAAACATATTATCGATAATTTTGAGTATCCAAGAGAAGCTTTGAAAAAAGGTGTTGAAGCAAATTTAGAAGTTCGTTTTGTTATTGATAAACATGGAAAAGTAAATAATATCAAAATAAAAAGCGATAATAAAGAGGATAATAAAAATAATGATATTCTTAAAAAAGAAGCGATGAGAATTGTTTTATTATTGCCTAAATTTACACCAGGGAAACAAAAAGGAGTTACGGTGCCTGTATTATATAAATTCCCCATGAATTTCACCTTAAATTAAAGAATATTTAAAGTGTTTTTATTGCTTTTCTTGCATGTTTATTTTTTTTAAGGCTAAAAAATAAATATCTTTGCCTTAATTAACTCTATTCGTGTTATTTGATTAGTTTAAAATTTAGTGTATAATACCCCCATATTATGAGAAACATATTCGTATTGATTTTAACTTTATTTTTGTCAATCAACATGGTAGCACAAGAAGTATGTGAATCACCAGATGAAATTGATCAGGATTTAAATAGTATTAGTGTTACTAAATGTACTATTAAAGAATCTAAAAATAAGAGAAATAAAAAATCAAGACAAATTTCAGTTACCGTATCGGCTAATAGAAGACACCTTAAGAAAAGAGAAATTTCTAGAAAAAAAGAAGTTACGAAGTTCAAAGGAGTAGGAGTTGGTATTGCTGAAGTTCAGCATGCTTCTAAAAATAAAATACAGGAATTAGCTCTTGAAAAAACGGTTTCTTCAAAAATAAATATTGCAGAAATTAACAGTAAACTATCTGTAGAAGAATTAAAAAAAGCAGCGAAATTTACTTCTGTTGATAAAATTCCTTTATTTAATGCTTGTAAAAAAGTAAATAAAAATAAACGTGCCGATTGCTTTAATGAAAATATGATACATCATATTTCTAAACATTTTCAGTATCCAAGTGGTGCTATTCAAGAATCAATACAAGGAGAGGTTTGGGTTCGTTTTATTATCGATAAAAACGGAGAGGTAAAAAACATTAAAACATTAGCTCCTAAAAATGGTGATTTATTAAGTAAAGAAGCTATTAGAGTTGTTTCTAAATTACCTCAATTTATCCCTGCGAAAAAAGATGGCGGACGTGTTTCTGTAAAATATGGCTTTCCGATCTCATTTGCTTTAGAACAATAATTTAAAATTTTAGGCTCTTAACTATAGTCAGAACCAAATTATCTCAACTAATTTAATTCAAAGAACATGTTAAAAAAAATAGTACTATTTTTTTTTGTAATCTTTAGTATTGCTTTATCAGCACAAGTTACTTTAAAAGGAAAGGTATATGATGAATACTTAGAGCCCTTTCCTAGTGCAATTATCAATTCATTAGATGGTGGTATTACAACTTCAGATATTAATGGTGATTTTACGCTAATCGCAACAGATAAACTTCCTTTTACAATTCAAATTTCAGCTTTTGGTTATCGAAAAGAAGTTGTTGAAATTACTGATTTAGAGCAAGAATTAAATATTGTTTTAAAAGAAAATACTGCGTTAGATGAAGTAGTAATTTCTGCCTCAAGATCACCTGAACGAGTTCTTGAATCACCAGTAACTATTGAACGAATGGGAGTTGTTGATATTAAAAATAATACTTCTGTTTCTTTTTATGATGGATTGACGAACTTAAAAGGAATCGATTCTCGGGAAGCTAGTTATGGTTTTAAATCAATCAATTCACGTGGTTTTTCTACGTTCGATAATACCCGATTTGTACAATTAGTCGATGGTGTTGAAACTTCTATTCCTGCATTAAATTTTTCGGCAGGTAATATTGTTGGTTTATCGGAGTTAGATGTGAAAGATGTTGAGATACTTCCAGGAGCTTCATCAGCTTTATATGGAGCAAATGCTTTTAACGGTATTTTATTGATGAGAAGTAAAAATCCATTTGATTATGCAGGAATAAGTACTTATTTAAAAACAGGTTTTATAAATCAAGAAGCTACTGCTGGTTCAGAACAATTTTATGATGTAGGTATAAGAATGGCATATAAATTTAGTAATTACTTTGCTGCAAAAGTGAATCTTACTGTTTATAAGGCTGAAGAGTGGCATGCAAATGATGCAACTAATACAACAGGGGTTGGAGGTGTTTTTAAAAAAGGAACGAGAGAAGATACGCCTGATTATGATGGTGTAAACTTTTACGGGGATGAGGTTTCTTATGAGTTACCCGTAATTGGAAATGTTAGTAGAACAGGATATGCCGAGACCCAACTTTATGATTATAATGGAGATGGTGTAAAATTTGACGGGTCATTTCATGTAAGACCTTTTGGAAATGATAAATTAGAGGTTATTTTAAATTCTCGATTTTCATTAGGAAATAATTTATATCAAGGTGCTAATAGATTTTCTCAAAAAGATTTTTTAATAGAACAGCATAAATTAGAATTTTTAGGGAAAAACTTCTTTGTTCGTGGTTCTTATACAGGTAACTCTATTGATAATAGCTCTGATTTACGTTTTGTGGGAATTGCTTTAAATGAAAAATATAATCCTAGTAAAAAGTGGTTCGGAGAATATGCAACTGCATTTTCAGGAAAGGTGCCTGGTTTTTCAGCAGGAAATGATAAAGACGCTAGAGCTTTTGCCGATAGAAATAGGCTACAGCCAGGTACTCCAGCTTTTAATCAAGCATTAGATGAAGTGCAACAAATATCTATTAATGAAGGTGGAGCTGGGGTAAAAGATAAAACAAAACTTCTTAATATTGATGCTAATTATAATTTTAGGGACCTAATTACTTGGGGAGAAATTCAAGTAGGTGCTTCTTATCGTACTTATAAGATTAATTCACAAGGTACTTTATTTACAGATAAAAATAATTCTATTGATTTTGATATGATTGGAGCATATTCTCAATTACAAAAGAAATTTTTAGATGATCGATTAAAGTTTACAGGATCTATTCGTTATGATAAATCAAAAAATTTTAAAGCCAACTTTTCACCAAGGATAGCTTTAAATTACGCAATACACGAAAATAGAATAATAAGAGTTTCATATCAAACAGGTTTTAGAACGCCAAGTACTTTGGAACAATATATCGGTTTAAAAACAGGACCAAATACGTTTCTTTTGGGAACGTCAAAGGAAAATATTAACCGTTTTTCGACAGAAGTTATTAATAAAAATAATACTAAAAATGTTATTACAGGAAAAGATGTTTTTGAGAAATCATTTATGTTAAATAATAAAGTACCTGTTCATATTAATCCAACTCCTATCGAATCAGAAAAAGTAACTTCGTATGAAGTAGGGTACAGAAGTATTATAAAACTAAGTGACACCAACGTCATGGAATTAGATGTTAATGGATATTACAATCAATATGAAAATTTTGTAGCTAACAAAACCGTGTTAATTCCCAATTACGGATCGGTAAGAAAAGGAGTGCCAAGTGATGCAGCTTTAAAAGCTTTTTCTAATAATGATGTTACAACCGTTTTATTAAACACCAATACTAGTGCAGATATAGATTCATATGGAATTGGAATTGGTTTAAACACAAAAGTTTTTAAATCGTTTAATTTTGGTGCGAATTATACATTAACAAAATTATTATTTAACCAAGAAGATGATTTCGATTTTCAATCAGGTTTTAATACACCAGAACACCAGTTTAAATTGATGTTTGGTAAGTCAAATTTATTTAAAAATTTTGGTTTTAATATAAATGCAAGATGGCAAGATAAATTTTTATGGGAATCTAATTTTATAAATGCAAATGTTAGCGCAAGAACAATTCTAGATGCCCAAGTAAATTATAGAATTCCTTCTTTTAAATCAACATTTAAACTTGGAGCTACTAATTTAACCGGAAAGGAATATGTTGTAGCACCTGGTTCAGGTCTTATTGGATCAATGTATTATATTTCTTGGACTATTAATTAGTAAAGAATTAAAATATCCTTATTTAATAAAAAAACCTAAACAATTAATTTGTTTAGGTTTTTTTAACGTAAAATTAATCTATTTTATGTTTTTTTATCAAGATAGCTTAATTTTATGTATCTTTGTACCCCCTCAAATTACCCCCCAAAACTAAAAATAATTTAAATAATTTAATTTTTTTATTATGAAAAAATTACTATTCCTAGCCTTGTTGCTTATTGTAAATTTAGTGGCAGTTGCTCAAAAAGTTTGTGAATCTCCAGACGAGAGTGCTGATATTGACCTAAATACAATTACAAAATGTGCTGTTAGTACCTTAGAAAAATCTGATAATAAACGATCTCGAAAAATAAGGGTTAAAGTATCTGCAAGAAAAAAAATGTTAAACACGAATAATTTGAGTACTTCAGGGATTAGTTCAGGAGTTAGCTCGGGGATTAATTCAGAAATTATAAAGACACGTCAGAAAATTGACCTTAAACAAAATATTGAAGAACTTAAAAATAAATTATCAAAAGAAGAAATTAAAGAAGCATTAACATTTCCAACAGTTGATGAAATTCCTTCGTTTAGTGCATGTAATGAAATAACAAAAGAAGAAGTATCGGATTGTTTTAATAACGAAATGATGAAGCATATTTCTGATCATTTTAATTATCCTGGGGAAGCTGTTAGACAGAGTTTACAAGGAGAGGTTTGGGTTCGTTTTATTATTGATAAAAATGGATATGTCAAAAACATTAAAACATTAGGACCTGATGATGCTGAAATATTGAACAACGAAGCAATTCGTGTCGTTTCATTATTACCAAGATTTAAGCCAGCAGAAAAACAAGGAAAAAGAGTTTCTGTTAAGTATGGTTTTCCTATTAATTTTTCTTTAGAAGAATAAAAATTTATATATTTATACTTAAATAAAATTTTAAAAAAAATGTTAAAAAAACACTTCATAATTATTGTTTTAGCATTGTCTAGCATCATTTCTTATGCGCAGATAGAAATAAAAGGTGCTGTTTATGATGAATATCTAGAGCCTTTTTATAACGCTAAGATTCGATTAGCAAATCAAACAAGTACCTCAAATGATGTTGGTGAATTTACATTTACGTATAATGATAAATTTCCTGTAACTTTAAAAGTAAGTGCTTTTGGGTATCAAACAGAAGAATTGATTATTCAAGAATATAAAAAATCAATTAATATTATTTTAAAAGAAAATTTATTACTAGACCAAATAGTAATATCTGCTTCGAGAGTTTCTGAAAAAATCATTGAATCTCCAGTAACTATTGAACGATTTGGACTAACTGATATTAAAAATACTTCTTCTAATTCTTTTTATGATGGTTTAGTAAATCTAAAAGGAATACAATCAAGAGAAGGAAGTTATGGATTTAAATCCATAAATACTAGAGGCTTTTCTGATTTTAGTAACTCTCGTTTTGTACAAATGATTGACGGTATGGATACCGCTTCACAGGCTTTAAGTTTTAGTACTGGAAATTTCTCAGGAGTTTCAGAATTAGATATTCTTAGTGTTGAAATTTTACCAGGAGCATCATCAGCATTATATGGAGCCAACGCTTATAACGGATTGATGCTTATGAATACCAAAAATCCATTCGATCATACAGGTATTAGTAGCATCTTTAAAAGTGGTTATATGAGTCAGAAAGAAGGAGGAAATAATCCTTTTTATGATACATCTATAAGAATGGCCTATAAATTTAACGACTATTTTGCCGCTAAAGTTAATTTTTCATACTATCAGGCTGAAGAATGGCATGCAAATGATTTAAGAAATAAAGAAATTGATACAAATAAGTTAATAAAAGGTACTCGACAAGAAACCTTAGATTATGATGGAGTAAATATTTATGGAGATGAAGTTTTTAGTGACTTATCAGACTATAATGATTATTTAAAAGAAGAAAAATCGGGCATAAAAGAAATTCCATTTGGAACACATTTAAGTAGAACAGGATATACCGAAGCTGAATTATTGAGAAATGATTTTAAAACCAATAATGCACGATTTTCAGGGTCGTTATATGTTAGACCTTTTAAAGATGAACGCTTAGAAATTCAATTATCTTCTAGATTATCGTCACGAAATAACCTTTTTCAAGGAGCAAACAGATTCGTGCAACGTAACTACCAAACAGAACAGCACAAATTAGAACTGAAAGGACATAACTTTTATCTTAGAGGGTATTATACTGGAAATAATTCTGGTAATTCATATGACTTAACAAAAACAGGAATGCTAATTGAAGAGAATACTATTAATAACTATGATTGGACAACTCAATATGTTAATCAAAGATATCTTAATGGAAAATCAATTAATGAGGCCAGAAAATTAGCAGATGCAAATAGGTTAAAACCTAATACAGGTGCTTTTAATAAAGAGTTTAGTAAAATTACGTCTACATTAATATCGGAAGGCGGAAGTGCTTTGTATGAAAAAAGTAATTATAAACATATTGATGGTAATTATAATTTTAAATCTCTTTTAAATAATTGGGCTGATGTACAAGCAGGTGCTTCTTATAGAAAATATAATCCAAATTCTAGAGGAACACTTTTTAATGATTATTCTCAGAAAATAGCAATAGAAGAATATGGTTTCTATTCTCAAATTCAGAAAAAATTATTGGAAGAGAAATTAAAAATAACAGCTTCACTTCGTTATGATAAAGCGACTAATTTTGATGGAAATTATTCTCCTAAATTAGCTTTAAATTATGCTTTTGGTAAAGAAAGAAATCATGTATTCCGAACGTCATTTCAAACAGGTTTTAGAAATCCAACAGTTCAGGAGCAATATCAATTTTTAGAATCAGCCAGAAAAAAAAATATAGGAACAGTAGCTGAGAACTTAAACCGAATTTCTTATGGTAATAATTATTATGAAGCTTGGGATGATGCTTCAAAATCTTATATCGGTAAGTATCGACCAATTTCTGGACAAGAGATTTTAAACAATTCATTGCTTACTAAAACTTCATACGGAGATAATATTACTTTTGAAAAATCGGATTATAAAGAAGTAATGCCAGAGCTTGTTAAAACAATAGAATTAGGATATCGAAGTATGTTTCGCATCAATAATAGCACTAATTTTGATTTAGATATTAATGCGTATTACAGTCAGCATGATGATTTTGTTTTTATACAAGATGTTGTTGTTGTTAACGCAGGAAAAGTATATCCTTATGGAAATAGAAAATTAACAGCTGCCGAGTTATTAGAACCTAAAAATGAGTTTGGATACACTAATGATGCTGGAGTTTTAGTCTTTGACGAAGTAGCGTATAGGGCTTTTACCTATGGTGATGTTAATGAGTTTAATATTGTAACGAATAGTAAATCTCAAATAGAATCGTATGGTTTTGCTTTAGGAATGCATACCAAATTATTTAAGAATTTTGATTTCGGAGTAAACTATAGTTTTAATGATTATCAATTTGAAGATAAAGATCATGGTCAATTTGATCCTAATTTTAATACGCCTAAGCATAGTGTAAAATTACAGTTTGGTAATACTAAACTGTATCGAAATTTCGGTTTCAATATTAATGCGAGATGGCAAGATGAATATAAATGGGTTTCGACTTTTGTAAAAGGAGATGTGTCAGCAAGAACTGTACTTGATGCACAATTAAATTATCGTATTCCCTCTATGAAATCTAAATTTAAAATTGGAGGAACCAATTTATTTGGAAAAGAGTACTTCGTAGCACCAGGTTCTGGTCAAGTAGGACAATTATATTATATTTCTTGGATTATTAATAATTAAATTATTTCAAGATTACTTTTAATTTTTAAGATTTTAAATAAAAAACCTGAACAAAATATTGTTCAGGTTTTTTTATTTTATACTCTTTATTTTGAAGTAAAAACTAAGAGAAAGTCTAAGAGAAAAGTAAGCAAAAAAGAGTTTGATATTTTAATCAAACTCTTTTTTTAAGCTTATAAAAATTTAATATGCTCTTTCATCATTCTTTTCGTAGAAGTTAATAAATGCTTGATTTACAACACGATTTCCTCCATCAGTAGGATAATCTCCTGTGAAATACCAATCACCTAAATTATCAGGACAGGCTTTGTGTAAATTAGTAACATTTTGAAAAATTACTTCAACATCAGTTTTAATATCTGAAGTTTTTAATAAGGCGGCAATTTTAGTAGAAATTTGTTCATCAGTAAAAGGAGCATATACTTCTTTCACATAATTTACAACATCTTTATCTTCGCTAACTTGTTGTTGTTTACATTTTTCATATACGGTATTAATAATATCATATTGATTGGTTTCTTTTAATAATGCTAAAGCGGCTTTAAAAGCGATAAAATCATTAATTTTCGCCATATCGATACCATAACAATCAGGATAACGAATTTGAGGAGCAGAAGAAACCACGACAATTTTCTTCGGATTTAATCTATCTAATATTTTGATAATACTTTTCTTTAAAGTCGTACCACGAACAATACTATCATCAATAATTACCAGATTATCGGTTGGTTTTACCACGCCGTAAGTAACATCGTAAACGTGTGCTACTAAGTCATCTCGACTACTATCATCAGTAATAAAGGTTCTTAATTTTGCATCTTTAATGGCAATTTTTTCAAAACGAGGTCTTTTTGAAAGAATATCGGTTACTTTTTCTTTGGATAATTTTGTTCCACCTGCTAAAATAGCGGCTGTTTTTTGCTGATTTAACACATCTTCAGCAGCTTCCATCATTCCAAAAAATGAGGTTTCTGCGGTGTTCGGAATGTATGAAAATACTGCATTTTCGATATCATCATCAATTGATTTTAAAACTTCAGGAAATACGTATTTTCCTAAATTTTTACGTTCTGTATAAATATCGGCATCGCTTCCTCTAGAGAAATAAATTCTTTCAAAAGAACAGGCTTTTTTAGGACGTTGTTCCAGAACTGGTTTCATAGAAGTTTCGCCACTTTTTTTGATGATTAACGCATGACCTCTATCAATTTCTTTAATTTCATCAATAGGAACATTAAATACGGTTTGAATCGCAGGACGTTCCGAGGCAACGACTACAACTTCATCATCTTGATAATAAAATGCAGGACGAATTGCCGATGGATCTCTTAATACAAAGGCATCACCGTGTCCTAATAAACCAGCCATGGCATATCCACCGTCCCAATTTTTTGCAGAACGCTGTAAAATTCGTTGAATATCTAAATGTTCTTCGATATAACCAGAAGCATCTTTTTTACTAAAACCAATTTCTTTTGCTTTGACATATAATTTAGAAACTTCATCTTCTAAGAAATGACCAATTTTTTCCATTACCGTAACGGTATCGGTTGCTTCTTTTGGGTGTTGTCCTAATTCGATTAGGTCATTTAAAAGTTGTTTTGAGTTGGTCATATTAAAATTACCTGCAACAAGTAAATTTTGATGTTTCCAATTACGTTGACGTAAAAAAGGATGTACATTTTCGATAGAATTTCCACCAAAAGTACCGTAACGAACGTGTCCTAAAAATAGGTTTCCTAAATAAGGAACATTATCTTCTTGCCATTTTATGTCGTCTGTTTTTTCTGGATTTTCTTGAAGAACATTGTTAATTCTATCGTTTATTTTACCAAAAATATCTTTAATTGGTTGTGGTTGGTTCGAACGTATTCTACTAATATAGCGTGTTCCTTGTGCTACATTGAATTTTATACTTGCCAATCCTGCACCATCTTGCCCACGATTGTGTTGCTTTTCCATTAATAAATACATTTTATTTACACCGTAAAAAGCGGTTCCGTATTTATCTTTATAATATTGTAATGGTTTTAATAATCGAACCATTGCAATACCGCACTCATGTTTAATAGCATCACTCATTTGAAAAAAATATTTAAAAGGGTATTGTGTTTATTCTACTTTTTTTGACTAAAAAATCCGCAGCAAAAAGCGCGGATTTTTATTTATGATAATTCAATATCAAACTGTGTTAATTCTTTAAAAGACTGCAGACGTGTTAGCACTTCGTCCTTTGTAAGTTCTTCCATTCGTTGTGTTCCAAATTTTTCAACACAGAAGGAGGCTAAATTAGATCCGTAAATAATTCCATTTTTCATGTTATCAAACGAGATATCTTCCGTTTTTGCTAAATATCCACAAAAACCTCCTGCAAAGGTGTCTCCAGCTCCTGTTGGATCAAAGACTTCGGCTAACGGTAATGCTGGTGCGAAAAACATTTTTCCTTCACTAAATAATAAAGCGCCGTGTTCTCCTTTTTTGATAACCACATATTTCGGTCCCATTTCATGGATTTTTTTCGCAGCATTCACTAACGAGTATTCTCCACTTAATTGACGTGCTTCTTCATCATTAATAGTAACAACATCGACACGTTTTAAAACAGTATGTAAATCATCTAAAGCAATATCCATCCAAAAATTCATGGTGTCTAAAACCACTAATTTTGGGCGTTTGCTCATTTGGTCTAAAACTGACGCCTGTGTTAAAGGATGTAAATTTCCTAACATTACAATCCCAGCATCTTTAAATTCCTCAGGAACGACAGGGGTAAAATGTTCTAACACATTTAATTCTGTAATTAAAGTATCACGAGAATTCATGTCGTTATGATATTTTCCGCTCCAAAAGAATGTTTTTCCTTCTTTTACAACTTCAATTCCATCGGTATTAATGCCTTTGTCGTTCATCATATCTAAATATGATTGCGAAAAATCGCCACCAACCACAGAAACTACGCCTGTTTTTACGCCAAATTGAGACGCTGCCAATCCGACATAAGTTCCTGAACCTCCTAATATTTTATCTGTTTTGCCAAAAGGTGTTTCAATAGCATCAAAAGCTACGGTACCAACTGCTAATAATTTGCTCATTTCTTGTTTTTTTACTGTAATTTTGCACTTTTAATAACGTGTCTTTTACACAGTGCAAAAATAGTTTTAAAAAATGACTATCAAAGAAATACAAGAAGAAATTATTGACGAGTTTTCTATGTTTGATGACTGGATGGAGCGTTATGAATATATCATTGACTTAGGAAAATCATTACCTATCATCAACGAAACCTATAAGTTAGATGAAAATTTAATTAAAGGATGTCAGTCAAAAGTTTGGTTATATTCCGAGCTTAAAAATGATACTATTCATTTTACCGCCGATAGCGATGCTATTTTAACCAAAGGAATTGTAGCCTTATTGTTAAGAGTATATTCGAATCAAACACCACAAGAAATTTTAAATGCCGATACCAAATTTATCGATGAAATTGGCTTGAAAGAACATTTAAGCCCAACACGTGCAAACGGTTTAGTATCGATGATTAAACAAATTAAAATGTATGCGATTGCACAACAATCAAAATTATCAAGCTAAATTAAATAGCGAAATAAAAAAATCAAATTAAAAATCTAAAGAAGTAGAAAGATGACCGATAAAGAATTAGACGAATTAGGCGATAAAATAGTAGGCGTTTTAAAAACAATTTACGATCCAGAAATTCCAGTAGATATCTATGAGTTAGGATTGATTTATGATGTATTTGTATCCGAGGAGAAGGACGCTAAAATTTTAATGACCTTAACTTCACCAAATTGCCCAGTTGCAGAAAGTTTGCCTGTGGATATTGAAAATAAAGTAAAATCATTAGAAGAGATTAATAATTGCGAAGTTGAAATAACTTTTGACCCTACTTGGACGCAAGAAATGATGAGCGAAGAGGCAAAGTTAGAACTAGGAATGTTATAAAATGTCAGAAGAAATTATAAATAAAATAGCAAACAGTCAATTAACAACTATTGATTTAGAAGACTTTTATCCGAAAGGAAATCGGGTTGTTTTTGATATTAAAGATTGGCTATATCAAGGAATCATCCTTCGAGAAAAAGACTTTCGAGAACACGTGAAAAATCATAATTGGCAACAATATGACGGTAATTATGTCGCTTTAAAGTGTTCTGATGATGCTATTATTCCATCTTGGGCATATTTATTATTAACGACAAAATTGACCGATTTCGCTAAAAAAGTAGTGGTTGGCGATTTAGAATTGCTAGAAACCGTACTTTTTAATGATATTATTACGAATTTAAATATCACAGAATATCAAGATAAACGACTCATCATAAAAGGCTGTTCTGATAAACCAATTCCGCAAAGTGCTTATACATTGTTGGTTAGCAAAATTCAACCTGTTTGTAAAAGCATCATGTTTGGGGAGGCGTGTTCAACAGTGCCTTTGTTTAAAAAAGTAATCAAAAAATAATAATATTTTTTTTTGAAAAAAAGTGACTTCTATAAAATAATGTTGTCTAATAAAAAGCGTAGTTTTGCGCTCTTAAAAAATAATAAAATGAAAAAAATAGTTTTAACATTAGCATTTGTATGTTCAATTATTTCTTTGCAAGCTCAAACAGTTGAAGAATTAAAAAAAGATCTTACAGCTAAAAAAGGTGAAATAAGTAAATTAGAAGGTGAAGCAAGTGCTTTACAATCTAAAATTGATGCTTTTCCAGGATGGAAATTCGGAGCATTTGGTACTATTGGAGCTAATTTCTCTGGATTTGACAGATGGTATTCGAATGCTGTTCCTAATTCATCAACAGGAAATATTGGTGTAACGGTAAATGGTTTCGCTAATTTAGATAGTGAAAAGTATTTTTGGAGAAACTCTGGAAATTTAAATTTAGGATGGATTAAGTTAGATGATAAAGATAACGCTAACGACGATACTAAATTTAAAGGAACTACTGATGTTTTTACCATCACTTCTTTATATGGTTATAAATTAACTAAAAAAATAGCTGTTTCTACTTTAGCAGAATACAGAACGTCTTTTATTAAAAACTTTAATGACCCAGGATATTTAGATGTTGGCGTTGGTATTACTTGGACACCTATTCCAGAATTAATAGTGGTAGCACATCCTTTAAACTACAACTTTGTGTTTAGTAAATCAGGTTCTGATTATGAATCTTCTTTAGGGGCAAAAATTGTAGCGGAATACAATAAGCAAATAGGTGATTTTAAATTCAGATCTAATTTATCTACTTTTCAAAGTTATAAATCATCAGATTTATCGAACGCAACTTGGATAAACTCAATTGGTTTTAACGTGTGGAAAGGAATTGGAATTGGATTAGAATCAGGATTAAGAGCGAATAAACAAGAAGCTTTTAATTCAGATTTAACAAATTATCCTTCTTTGTCAGCAACTCCTGGTAAAATTCAATCATACTGGTTGGCTGGTTTAAGTTACAGTTTCTAAATAAAAAGAGTATTATTATAATATAATTATAAGAAACCTCAAGCAGTAATGTTTGAGGTTTTCTTTTTTACGTATTTTAGCTAAAAATAAAATTAAATTAAATGACACTATTAATTATTTACGCTACAGTTTCTATTTTTTTCTCTTTTATATGTTCTATTTTAGAGGCAGTATTACTAAGTGTAACTCCTACTTTTGTAAATGTCAAAAAGAAAGAAGGCGAAGCTTTTGCAACACAATTAGAAACCTTAAAAAAAGATGTCGATAAGCCTTTAATTGCAATTCTTACATTAAATACGCTTGCGCATACGGTTGGTGCAATTTTAGTAGGAACAGAGGCTAAGAAGGTGTTTAATGATGATGGTTATGGTGTTTTTATTGTTTCTGCACTGATGACTATTTTAATTTTAGTCGCTTCGGAAATAATACCAAAAACAGTTGGTGCAACCTATTGGAAACAGCTTGCAAAATTGACAACAACAGCATTAAAAATTATGATTTTTCCATTAAAATGGACGGGTATTTTATGGATTTTACAATTGACAACCAAATTGATTGGCGCAAAAGGTGGACATGGAAGCGTTTTAAGTAGAGAAGATTTTTCTGTAATGACTGATATTGCCGAACAAGAAGGTGTTTTTCATGAAAATGAAAGTAATGTGATTCGAAATATGTTAAATTTTAAAGATATTCAGGTAAAAGATATTATGACGCCTCGAACAGTTATTAAAACTGCGGATGAGAATCAAACAATTCAATCTTTTTTTGATGCTAATAAGTCGTTACATTTTTCTAGGATTCCTGTTTTTAATCAGAATCCCGATACAATAACAGGTTATATTTTAAAAGATCAACTTTTTTTAGCATTAATTGATCAAAAAGGAAATGAACCTTTAAAGACAATTAAGAGAGATATTATAATTGCTGATAGAGATTTATCAATTCCTGGATTATTCAATAAATTAGTAGAAAAACGGGAACACTTAGCCTTAGTTGTTGATGAATATGGTTCTGTTAGTGGTCTTGTAACTCAAGAAGATGTTATTGAAACCTTATTAGGTTTTGAAATTATGGACGAAAGTGATAGCGTTGCTGACTTACAGAGTTTGGCAAGAAAAAATTGGAAAAAACGAGCCGAAAACATAGATACTATTGACGAATCTAATAGTGAATTAGAGAAGTAATAAGTGAATATTATTAAATAAAAAACTCAATACTTATAGTATTGAGTTTTTTATTTTTATAGCGGAACAACAATAGAACCGTTAAATTTTTCTCTAATTTTATTTAAAGCTCTATCGGCTTCTAGTTTTGTTCTGTAATCGCCAACTTGTATTTTCCAATCAGGCTGATCGTATTTAATTTTTGTGTAAATGGTAGGAAATTCACCACGAAATCGGCTTTGTAAACTTTTTGCTTTGGTTTCTAATCCATTATATAATTGAATTCGAAAGCCAGTTCCGTTGTTTTGATTGTACATTCTTTTCTTTTTTAGAAGAGAAGTAATGTCATTATTTTCTGGCTGTTTTTCTTGTGCTTTAGCAATAGAAATACCTATCGAAAGAGATAGTGCTAAGGTTAGTAAAATTCTTCTTTTTTTCATTTTATTAAAACTTTATACAAAAGTAACAACTTGTAATTTAATAGATTGTTCGCGTTACTTATTTAGAACAAATATAAATTATAAATTACCAATCTCTTAACATTTCACAATTTATATAGAAGTAGTACTTTTGCATAAGGTTCTATTTGTTATCTTAAAAATAACAACTTAGAAAAAACTGTACCAAAACAGATACAAAACTTATATTTAAAAGTATGAAAAGTGTGAAACATCACAGCGGATTAACCCAAACACTCGTAAGGAGTTTAGCTTTCTTTTTAGTTTTATTAGTAAGCTTTTCAGCTTTTTCACAAGATGTTGATGAGGCTCGTCAAAAAGAAGGGAAAAAATTATTTAAATCTTTATGTGCTTCGTGTCACAAGCTAGATAAAAAGCTTGTAGGGCCTAAGTTAGGCGACATAGAAAACCGA
This sequence comes from Tenacibaculum piscium, assembly GCF_021390755.1. Classification (NCBI taxonomy): domain Bacteria; kingdom Pseudomonadati; phylum Bacteroidota; class Flavobacteriia; order Flavobacteriales; family Flavobacteriaceae; genus Tenacibaculum; species Tenacibaculum piscium. The sequence goes on from NZ_JAJGWR010000001.1 coordinate 59,810, forward strand.
AGAGAAAACGCTTGGTTAAAGTCTTGGATTAAAGACAATGCTGCGTTTAGAGCTTCTGGTGATAAAGACGCAATAGAGGTTTTTGAAGAGTATAACAAGGCTGGAATGTCTGCTTTTCCTCAGTTAACTGATAAAAATATCGATGATATTCTTTATTATACAACTGTAGGTGAAATTAAGAAAGCAACTGATGTGGCTGTAGCTGCTGATGGTGTTAGTACTGAGAAAGGAGAAGCTCCAGGGTGGTTAATCTATATATTAGGTGCTGCGATTATTGTTGCTTTTTTAATTATCGCTAGTTTATTGAAAACAATTAGTGAGTTAAAAGGAGCGCCTAAAACTCCAGGAGCAGTTGGTCAAACAGCCGATTTATGGGAAGGACTTAAGAAAAATACATTCTTACAGATTTTAATCGTAATCTTTTTAGCGTTAGTTGCTGCTTATTTCCTATTTGGAACTCTATTTAAAGTAGGGGTAGATGAAGGATATCAGCCAATACAGCCAATCGCTTTTTCTCATAAAATTCACGCAGGTGATAATAAAATTGATTGTCAATATTGTCACTCATCAGCAAAACATAGTAAAACATCAGGTATTCCTTCAGTAAATGTTTGTATGAACTGTCATAAGAATATTTCAGAAGTAGCAGATGATACTAAGGTTGTTATGGATGATCATACATTAACTAAAACAGATTTAGATAAAGAAATCGCTAAGATATACGAAGCTGCTGGTTGGGACGCTGATAACTTAGAATATACAGGAGTAACAAAACCTGTTAAGTGGGTTAGAGTTCATAATTTACCAGATTTCGCATATTTTAATCACTCACAACATGTTACAGTTGCTGGTTTAAAATGCCAGAAATGTCATGGTCCTGTAGAGGAAATGGAAGAAGTATATCAATATTCGCCATTAACAATGGGCTGGTGTATTGATTGTCATAAAGAAACAAAGGTTGACTTAAAAGGAAACGAATACTATGCTAAAATTCATAAGCAATTAGCAGCAAAGTATGGCGTTGATCAAGTTACAATTGCTCAATTAGGAGGAAAAGAGTGTGGTAAGTGCCACTATTAATCAATTAGAAAGTAGAAAAACACGTATATAAATGGCTTTAAACAAAAAATACTGGCAAAGTGTTGAAGAACTAAAAGATAGTTCTGTTGTTGAAACGCTACGTAATAATGAGTTTGTACAAGATATTCCTACAGATGAGTTTTTAGGTGATAAAGATACATTAGAAACATCATCAACCTCACGTAGAGATTTCTTGAAATATGTTGGATTTACCACAGCAGCCGCTTCTTTAGCAGCATGTGAGGGTCCCGTAAGAAAATCAATCCCTTATGTAGTACAACCAAATGATATTGTTGTAGGTGTTGCTGATTGGTATGCAACTACAATAGCTGACGGTTTTGATTTTGCAAACGTATTAGTGAAAACACGCGAAGGACGCCCTATTCTTGTAATGCCTAATAAGCAAGCAGGAGGTGAAACAAACGCACGTACGCAAGCATCGGTTTTATCATTATATGATGCTCAATTACGTTTAAAAGAACCTAAAAAACAAGGTGCTGAAATTTCTTGGGAAGCTGCAGATAAAGAAATCATCGCAACGCTTAATGAATTAAAAGAAGCAAACGAATCAGTAGTGTTATTAACAGGAACGTTAGCAAGTCCTTCTACTGAAAAAGTTATTGCTGATTTTATCGCAGTATATCCAAACGTAAAGCACGTTGTTTATGATGCTATTTCAGAAAGTGCTACCGCTGATGCTTTTGAAGCAATGTACGGTACACGTGCTTTACCTAATTATGATTTTAGTAAAGCAGAGGTAATCGTTTCTATTGGAGCAGATTTTATTGGTGATTGGCAAGGTGGTTATGAAAAATCATATGCTGATGGTCGTAGAGCTGATTCTGGTAAAATGTCTTACCATGTTCAGATAGAAAGCAATATGTCGTTAGCAGGAGCAAATGCTGATAAAAGAATGGTTGTAAAACCTTCTGATCAGGTATATGCTTTGGTTAATTTATATAATGCTGTAACAGGAGAATCTCTTCCTTCAAAAGCAACAAAATTAGATGCTGAAATTAAAAAGCTAGCTAGCGATTTAAAGAAAGCAGGTTCTAAAGGGGTTGTAATTACAGGATTAAATGATAAAAACGCTCAGTTAATCGCTTTTGCAATTAATGAGAAGTTACAAAGTGAAATATTCGATACCAAAGCTGTTAATTTAACACGTCAAGGTAACGATACACAAGTAAGTCAGTTAGTTGCAGATATTAAATCAGGAAAAGTAAAAGGAATAGTAACCTATAATACGAATCCTTTATATACACTATCAAATGCTACTGATTTAGCAGAAGGAATTAAAAAATTAAAATTATCTGTTGCAATAGCTACTCAAAATGATGCAACAGCAAACGCTACACAATATACATTGCCTGCGCCTCATAACTTAGAGAGTTGGGGAGATGTAATGGCAACCAAAGGAACGTATAGTTTAATGCAGCCAACGATTTCACCATTATTTAATACACGTCAGTTACAAGATGTGTTATTAAAATGGTCAGGTAGCACTATAAATTATTACGATACTTTAAAGAATTTTTGGAGCACGACTGTTTTAGCAGGAGCTTCATGGAATCAAGCATTGCATGATGGTTTTTTCAAATCAGCAATAATTTCAGAAGAAGAAGCTTTTGAATCTACAGTAGTTATTAGTACTACAGTATCTCAGTTATTAAAAGCAACAAGTACTGCTTCAGGTTTTGAGTTAAACTTGTTTTCATCAACTGCTTTAGGGGATGGTAAACAAGCGAACAATCCTTGGTTACAAGAATTGCCAGATCCTATTACACGTGCTGCCTGGGATAATTACTTAACCGTTTCAATGGCTGATGCTAAAGAATTAGGTTTTGAAAATCCTGTAAAAGATAACGGTGCTATTGATGGTAATTACGCCACTATTACAGTAAATGGTGTTTCTATTGAAAAAGTTCCTGTAATTATTCAGCCAGGTCAAGCAAAAGGTTCTGTAGGTTTAGCTTTAGGATATGGTAGAACACAAGGTTTAAAAGAGGAAATGCAAGTAGGAATAAATGCATATCCTTTATATAAAAACTCAAATGCTGTTCAATATAATGTTTCTATTGAGAAAACTTCAGGATGGCATAAGTTTGCTTGTACACAAGTACAGAGTACACTTGCTGGTCGTCATGATATTTTAAAAGAAGCAACTTTACAACAGGTAAATAATAAAAACTTAGATCCAAAACATACTTGGAATAAGCCAGCAATGGTTTCTTATGACCATCAAGAAGTAGAAGCTAAAAGCATCGACTTATGGGATGATCATAATAGAGAGGTAGGGCATCACTTTAATTTATCTATTGATTTAACTTCTTGTACAGGATGTGGGGCATGTGTAGTAGCGTGTCATGCAGAAAATAATGTACCAGTTGTAGGAAAAGATGAAGTACGAGTGGGTAGAGATATGCACTGGTTACGTATTGACCGTTATTATTCTTCTACTGTTGTTGATAAGCAACATGAAGCTTCTATGACTATTGAAGAGTTTAAAGCTCAAAACCCTAGTTTAGCAAATAAAGATGTTGAACGAAAGTATACGGAAAAAGTTTTAGAATTAAGTAGAGGAGATTTATTTGATGCTTTAGAAAATTCAGCAGAAAATCCTGAAGTAGCCTTTCAACCAATGATGTGTCAGCACTGTAATCATGCTCCTTGTGAAACAGTATGTCCAGTAGCAGCAACATCACACGGTCGTCAAGGTCAAAACCAAATGGCTTATAACAGATGTGTAGGTACAAGATATTGTGCAAATAACTGTCCTTATAGAGTTCGTCGTTTTAACTGGTTTAATTATTCAGAAAACAATGAGTTTGACTTCAATATGAATAACGAATACGGAAAAATGGTGTTAAATCCAGACGTAGTAGTTCGTTCAAGAGGGGTAATGGAAAAATGTTCTATGTGTATTCAAATGACACAGGCAACAATTTTAAAAGCCAAAAAGGAAGGTAGAGCAGTACATAAAGACGAATTTGAAACAGCTTGTTCATCAGCATGTTCTACAGGAGCAATGGTGTTTGGAGATATAAATAATTCTGAAGATAAAGTAGCCTCTTTAAAAGAGGATGACAGAGCATTCCATGTGTTAGACTATATTGGTACAAAACCAAACGTAGTATATCAAGTGAAAGTAAGAAATACAAACGAAGCTTAATAATAAAATTAACAAGTATATAGATTTATGTCGTCTCATTACGAATCATCTTATAGAGAACCTTTAGTGTTGGGTAACAAAAGTTATCACGATATCACTGAAGACATTGCAAGACCTATAGAGGGTAAAGCAAATCAAAATTGGTATATCGCATTTTATATTTCTTTGGCAGCAATGCTCTGGGGATTTGGATGTATTTTCTACACCGTCGGTACAGGTATCGGTGTGTGGGGATTAAGTAAAAACATCGGTTGGGCATGGGATATAACCAACTTCGTATGGTGGGTAGGTATCGGTCATGCAGGAACCTTAATTTCGGCTGTACTATTACTCTTTCGTCAAAAATGGCGAATGGCAATTAACCGTTCCGCAGAAGCGATGACTATTTTTGCGGTATTCCAAGCAGGATTATTTCCGATTATTCACATGGGACGTCCGTGGAACGGATATTGGGTATTACCAATGCCGAACCAATTTGGATCATTATGGGTGAATTTTAACTCACCATTATTATGGGATGTATTCGCAATTTCAACTTATTTATCGGTATCATTAGTTTTCTGGTGGACAGGTTTATTACCAGATTTTGCAATGATTCGTGATAGAGCAGTAAAGCCTTTTCAAAAGAAAATATATGCTTTATTATCTTTCGGATGGTCAGGTAGAGCTAAAGATTGGCAACGTTTTGAAGAAGTATCATTAGTGTTAGCTGGTTTAGCGACACCATTAGTACTTTCAGTACATACAATTGTATCGATGGATTTTGCTACTTCTATTAACCCAGGATGGCATTCAACAATATTTCCACCTTATTTCGTAGCTGGAGCAATATTTTCAGGGTTTGCAATGGTACAAACTTTATTAGGTGTTATGCGTAAAGTTACTAATATGGAAGCGTATATTACACGTTTACATGTTGAGTATATGAATATTGTAATTCTTTTAACAGGAGGAATTGTGGCTGTAGCGTATGCAACAGAGTTTTTTATAGCATGGTATACAGGCTCACCTTATGAAAATTATACGTATTTATCATTTGGAGCAGAAGCAGGTGCATATGGATGGGCATTTTGGTCATTATTAATATGTAATATTATAATGCCACAGTTTTTATGGATTAAGAAATTAAGAAGAAGTTTTATTTTTTCTTTCATTATCTCGATCATTATTAACATAGGAATGTGGTTTGAGCGTTTTGATATTATCGCAATTGTATTGAGTAAAGGACACTTACCATCAACATGGTGGCGTTTTGAACCAACATTTGTAGATGTAGGTATTTTTGTAGGAACTATTGGATTTTTCTTTGTATTATTCTTATTATATGCAAGAACATTTCCTGTAATTGCACAAGCAGAAGTTAAGACAATCTTGAAATCTTCAGGAGAGAATTTTAAAAAATTAAGAGAAGAGAACAATGAGCACTAGTAAAGTAATTCACGCATTTTATAATGATGATGATATCTTAATGGATGCCGTTAAGAAAATCAAAGGAGAACATCATCACATTGAAGAAGTATTTTGTCCATTTCCAGTTCATGGATTAGACAAAGCTTTAGGATTAGCTCCAACACGTTTAGCAATTACTGCATTCTTTTACGGAATTACAGGTTTGTGCTTTGCTATTTGGATGACTAATTACATGATGATTCAAGATTGGCCACAAGATATTGGAGGTAAGCCTAACTTTAGTTGGTTTACAAATATGCCAGCATTTGTACCAATTATGTTTGAATTAACTGTGTTTTTTGCAGCGCATTTAATGGTTATTACTTTTTACATGAGAAGTAGAATATGGCCGTTTAAAGAAGCAGAAAACCCAGATCCAAGAACTACTGATGATCATTTTTTAATGGAAATTCCTGTTCATGATAATGAAGAAGAGTTAAAGGCTTTATTAGCAACAACAGGTGCAGTAGAAATTAACATAGTAGAAAAGCACTAATAGAGAGATATGAAGAGTTTTGTGAAAATAATCGTCGCTTTAGTTGTAATAACAAGTGTTATTTCATGTGGAGACAAACGTACACCACAATTACAATATATGCCAGATATGTATGTTTCTATACCTTATGATGCAAATGGAGCAGTAGGTTTAAATGGAGAAATGGTAGATAGATTACCCGTTGCTGGTACCGTAAGTAGAAAAGGTATTGTAGCTTATGATATTCCGGATACGAATGAAGGATATGAAAAAGCAAAGTTAGAGTTAAAGAATCCTTTAGCTACTACTGAAAAAAATTTAGCAAAAGGTAAAGAATTATACGGGATTTATTGTGCTACTTGTCATGGATCAAAAGGTGATGGTAACGGAGTTTTATCTCAAAGAGATAAATTTAATGGAATACCAAATTATAAAGAGAGAGATTTAAATCCAGGAAATATTTACCATGTTATTATGTATGGAAAAAATTTAATGGGATCTCATGCAGCACAATTACAGTACAAAGAGCGTTGGCAAGTTGTACAGTATGTTGAGAAATTAAGAACCGAATTATAATAAGTCTATAATAGATAGTTAAGATATGTACCAGTTTACAGGAAAATTAAAAATACTTGCTATTGCTCTTATGATTTTAGGAGCTTTAGGTACTGCCATCAGTTTTATGTCGGCACCTAAAACATTAGAAGAAGCAAAAGAGATTATAGCCAAACAGCATGCTGCTCATAGTAGCAACCATGCTACCGTTGATGCTCATAAAAAAGAAACAGCACCTAAAGAAGATGTTCATACAACAGCACATGCTGATGTTGTAAAACAGGCTGAAGAAGTTAAAAGTCATCACGTAAATGATAGCACATCAGCACATGCTGTTGTAGATACGACTCATATAGAATCAGTAGTAGAAAATCATAAGGAGGCTAAAGTAACACATACGATTACTAGTCAAGCACATACTGAAAATCATGACGCACATGCTGAACATGCTTTTCATCAAATGCAAAATCGTCCTTGGGCAGCATTTTTCGTAGCTTTAATGTTCTTTTTAGGAGTTACATTATTAGTGTTAGCTTTTTATGCAATTCAAAGAGTCGCGCAAGCAGGTTGGTCTGTAGTATTATTTAGAGTAATGGAAGCTATTACAGCAAATTTACACTACGTTAGTGTTATAATGTTAGTGTTTTTAATTGCTACTTTTATGCATATGAATCACTTATTTCCATGGATGGCAGAGGGAGTTTTTGATCCTCAAAGTCCAAACTATGATGCTGTTGTAGATGGAAAAAAATGGTTTTTAAATACGCCAGGGTGGTTAATTAGAAGCATTTTCTATTTAACGGTATGGAATGTATATCGTTTTGTAATTAGAAAAGGATCTATCAAACAAGAAAATGGAGATTTAAAATTACATATGAGAAATTATAATATTTCTGTAATTTTCTTATTTCTTTTTATGATTACCGAATCAATGATGTCTTGGGATTGGATTATGGGAATAGATCCTCACTGGTTCTCAACTTTATTTGGATGGTATGTCTTAGCTACTTTCTTAGTATCAGCATTAACAGTAATTGCTTTTGTAACTATTTATTTGAGAGCAAAAGGACACTTACCATTTGTAAATGATAGTCATATTCATGATTTAGCGAAGTATATGTTTGGTTTCTCTGTATTTTGGACATACTTATGGTTCTCTCAATTCATGTTAATTTGGTATGCTGATATTCCTGAAGAAACTACGTATTATTTACTAAGAATGAATGAATATCAAGTACCATTTTTAGCAATGGTAGTGATGAATTTTATTTTCCCAATATTATTATTAATCAATAGTGATTTTAAAAGTATTCCTTGGTTTGTAACTATCGGAGGAGTTGTAATTTTAGCGGGTCATTATTTAGATGTATTTATAATGATTATGCCAGGAACAGTTGGTGCTCAATACGGATTTGGAATTGGAGAAATAAGCGGTATTTTATTTTTCTTAGGATTGTTTATATTTGCAACTTTTAATGCATTTTCAAAAGCGAATCCATTGGCAAAAGGAAATCCATTTTTACACGAAAGTGAAACACACCATTACTATAATATCGAACACAGAGGTGAAGATAGTAATGAACATTAATAATAATTAATAAACAAATAGTTTAGATAATATGCTCGCTTTATTTTATATTTTCATAGCAATTGCAATAGGAGTTAGTTTCTGGCAAATTACACGTATCATGAATCTTCGTTCTGTTATAGCTACAGATAAAGACAACGAAACACAAGGTAAATTAGCCATAGGTTTTTTAATATTCTTATATGCAATGATGGTTTATTGCTTAATAGCAATGAATGTAATTATGCTACCAGAGTCTGCTTCTATTGAAGGGGAACATCATGATAACTTATTTGACATTACATTTTGGTTATTAGGTATTGTTCAATTTGGAATGCAATTTTTAATCTTCTTTTTTACTTATAAATATAGAGGTAAAAAAGAGAACAAGGCATTGTTTTATGCCGATAGTCATAAGTTAGAAATGATTTGGACGGTTATTCCTGCAGTAACAATTGTACTATTAATAGGGTATGGTTTGTGGGCTTGGAATAATATAATGTATGTTGGAGATGACGAAAACCCAATTGTAATTGAAGTTTATTCTAGACAATTTGATTGGCAAGCACGTTATGCAGGAGAAGACAATGAATTAGGTTTAGGAAATGTTAACTTTATAAAAGGTATTAACTCTATGGGAGTTGATATGTCTGATCCAAAATCACAAGATGACAAAAAAGTTACTGAAATGGTTTTACCAAAAGGTAAAAAGGTTGTTTTTAAATTCCGCTCTCAAGATGTATTACATTCTGCTTACATGCCTCACTTTAGTGCACAGATGAACTGTGTTCCAGGGATGGTTACTCAATTTGCATTTACACCAAAGTATACCACAGCTGAAATGCGTTTAAACTCTGAAGTTATTGCAAAAACTGACGGAATTAATAAAATAAGAAAAGCAAAAGGAGAAGATCCTTATGAGTTTGATTTTTTACTGTTATGTAATAAAATTTGTGGTGCATCTCACTACAATATGCAAATGAAAATCACTGTTGTTGAACAAGCAGATTACGACAAGTGGTTATCAGAACAAAAAACATTAGCGCAAGTTATTAAATAAGATATTTTTTAAAAGTATATATAGATTATGTCAGATCATCATCACAAAGAAACATTTGTAACTAAATACATCTTTAGTCAAGATCATAAAATGATCTCGAAACAATATCTTGTTACGGGTATATTTATGGGGGTTATAGGAGGCTTTATGTCTATGTTATTTCGTTTACAAATAGCATGGCCAGATACTTCTTTTTCAATTATAGAAGCATTTTTAGGGAACCATCAAACTGATGGAATTATGGATCCAGATATGTACTTAGCATTGGTAACAATTCACGGTACAATAATGGTATTTTTCGTATTAACTGCTGGTTTAAGTGGTACTTTTTCGAATCTATTAATTCCATTGCAAATTGGAGCTCGTGATATGGCTTCCGGTTTCTTAAACATGGTTTCATACTGGTTGTTTTTCTTATCATCAGTAATAATGATTATTTCATTGTTTGTAGAGGCAGGACCCGCATCTGCAGGATGGACAATTTATCCACCATTATCAGCATTGCCACAAGCAATTCCAGGTTCAGGTACAGGGATGACATTATGGTTAGTATCGATGGCAATATTTATTGCTTCTTCATTAATCGGATCGTTAAATTACATCGTTACCATTTTGAACTTACGTACAAAAGGAATGAAAATGACCAGATTACCATTAACAATGTGGGCGTTTTTTGTAACAGCAATTATTGGAGTTGTTTCATTTCCAGTATTATTATCAGCGGCGTTATTATTAATTTTTGATAGAAGTTTTGGAACATCATTCTTCTTATCAGATATTTTTATCTCAGGAGAAGTGTTACACTATCAGGGAGGATCGCCAGTATTATTTGAACATTTATTCTGGTTCTTAGGACATCCAGAAGTATATATTATTTTATTACCAGCATTAGGATTAACATCAGAAGTAATTTCAACAAACGCACGTAAGCCAATTTTTGGATACCGTGCAATGATTGGATCTATTATGGCAATTGCATTTTTATCAACAATTGTTTGGGGACATCATATGTTTGTATCAGGAATGAACCCTTTCTTAGGATCGGTATTTACTTTTACAACGGTATTAATTGCGATTCCTTCGGCAGTAAAAGCATTTAATTATGTAACCACGCTTTGGAAAGGTAACTTACAATTAAATCCAGCGATGTTATTTTCTATCGGATTAGTTTCTACCTTCGTAACAGGAGGTTTAACAGGATTGGTTTTAGGAGATTCTGCATTAGATATTAACGTACACGATACCTATTTCGTAGTAGCTCACTTTCACTTAGTAATGGGAGTATCTGCTTTATTAGGGATGTTTGCAGGAGTATATCATTGGTTCCCTAAAATGTATGGTAAAATGATGAATAAAACATTAGGTTACTGGCACTTTTGGTTAACAATAATTTCTGCTTATGGAGTATTTTTCCCGATGCATTTTGTTGGATTAGCAGGTTTACCACGTCGTTATTACACCAATTCAAACTTTCCAATGTTTGATGATTTAGCTGATATTAACGTATTTATGACTTTAATGGCATTTTTAGGAGGAGCGGCTCAGTTAATATTCTTAGCAAACTTCTTTATTTCAATGTACAGAGGTCAAAAAGCAACACAAAATCCTTGGAAATCGAATACTTTAGAGTGGACTACACCAGTAGAACATATTCACGGAAACTGGCCAGGTGCTATTCCTGAAGTTCACCGTTGGGCATATGATTATAGTAAAGTTGATGAAAATGATGAGTATGTTCATGGAAAAGATTTCGTGTTACAAACAACACCATTATTAGAAGGCGAAGAACCTTCTTAAGAATATAAAATTTAATAGATAAAAACTATTATAAAAGTTTAAAAGCCTTCCAAATATTGGAAGGCTTTTTGTTTTAGAACTGTTTTATATAGTATTTCTAATTTTTACGTACGAATATGTATCTTAGCAATAGTTATCGCAATAGTTAAGTAAAGCGTAACAATTATTACAAAACAACCATTTTATATCAAGTATATTTGTGCCAATATGAACGAGAACTTAAATCCTGAAAACACGAATTTATCAAATGAGGAATTAGATGTTGAAAAACAATTACGTCCACTTTCTTTTGATGATTTTGCAGGTCAAGATCAAGCGATTGATAATTTAAAAATATTTGTTGAAGCAGCCAATCAACGTGATGAAGCTTTAGATCATACCTTATTTCACGGACCTCCAGGATTAGGAAAAACAACGTTAGCTCATATTTTAGCTAATGAATTAGGCGTTGGAATCAAAGTAACCTCAGGTCCTGTTTTAGATAAACCAGGAGATTTAGCAGGATTGTTAACAAATCTTGATGAACGCGATGTGTTATTTATTGATGAAATCCATCGATTAAGTCCTATTGTTGAAGAGTATTTATACTCAGCAATGGAAGATTATAAAATCGATATCATGATTGAATCAGGACCAAACGCGCGGACTGTTCAAATTCATTTAGAACCGTTTACGTTAATAGGCGCAACCACACGTTCAGGGTTATTAACCGCTCCGATGAGAGCTCGTTTTGGTATCAGCAGTCGTTTACAATATTATTCAACCGAATTATTAACCACCATTATTGAGCGAAGTGCCTATATTTTAGGCGTGCCAATATCCATGGAAGCGGCGATCGAAATTGCAGGCAGAAGTAGAGGAACACCTCGTATTGCAAACGCTTTATTACGAAGAGTTCGAGATTTTGCTCAAATAAAAGGAAACGGAAGTATCACTATTGAAATAGCAACCTACGCCCTAAAAGCATTACATGTTGATGCCAATGGTTTGGATGAAATGGATACTAAAATTTTAAATACAATTATCGATAAATTTAAAGGAGGACCTGTTGGGTTGAGTACCATTGCAACGGCAGTTAGTGAAAATACCGAAACAATTGAAGAGGTTTATGAGCCTTTTTTAATTCAGCAAGGTTTTATAATGCGTACGCCAAGAGGACGAGAAGTTACCGATTTAGCATACAAACATTTAGGAAGAACAAGAGAAATAACTGAAAATTCAATAAAAAATTCAACGAGAAATTCAACGAAAGGCGAACTTTTTTAAAATGAAATTAAAAAAAATCATACCGATACTTGACTGGTTACCCAACTACAAAAAAACGCAAATTAGAGGTGATGTCATAGCAGGAATTACCGTCGCAACGGTCTTAATTCCGCAAGGAATTGCCTATGCTCTAATTGCAGGGTTACCACCAATTTATGGTTTATATGCCGCTTTAATTCCGCAATTAATATATGCGGTTTTTGGATCATCACGCCAAGTGGCAATCGGTCCTGTGGCGATGGATTCTTTAATCGTAGCAACAGGCGTTTCTACTTTGGCGTTAATTGGCTCTGAAAGTTACATTGCTATTGCTATTTTATTGGCATTAATGGTCGGAACAATGCAGCTTTTATTAGGCGTATTTCGCTTAGGATTTATTGTTAATTTTTTGTCAAGACCTGTAATTATTGGCTTTACATCCGCAGTTGCACTTATTATTGGACTCAATCAATTTCGGAATTTATTAGGTGTTGATTTTCTGCAAAGCGACCAAGTACATATTTTATTAGAAGATATTATTCATAGAATTTCCTCTTTTAATACAAATACCACAATTGTTGGATTCATCGCTTGTTTGCTGATTATAATTTTTAGAAAAATCAATAAAAAAATACCAAATGCACTCATTGTCGTTATTTTAGGAATTGTTGTTATTCGTTTTTTTGGCGATTATCTAAAATTAACCGACATCGCAATTGTAAAAAATATTCCATCAGGATTGCCTAAATTTAACATTCCTATTATTGATATCGCTTTGATAAAAGAATTATTTCCAATAGCATCAACATTGGTACTTGTTGGATATTTAGAAATTATTTCCATAGGAAAAACGCTCGAAGCCAAGCAAGATGAATACCGAATAGACCCAAATCAAGAATTAGTCGCCTTGGGTTTTAGTAATATTGTAGGCTCATTATTTCAATCATATCCAACAACTTCTAGTTTTTCGAGATCTGCAATTAATGAAGAAGCAGGCGGGAAAACAGGAATTTCAGCATTTGTATCGGTTATAATTGTTGTTTTAACGTTGCTTTTTTTAACACCTTTATTTTATCATTTACCAAGAACGATATTATCAGCAATTATTATTGTGGCGGTTTTTAATTTGATAAATGTATCCGAAGCTAAAAAACTTTGGAAGGCAAATCAGCTAGATTTTTGGTTGTTAATTGCTACTTTTTTAGCCACTATTTTCTTCGGAATTGAATATGGGATATTAATTGGAGCAAGTTTATCATTAATTATTTTGATTTATAGAACCTCAAGACCTTACGTTGCCGAATTAGGAAAAGTACCAAATTCAGATTTTTATCGAAATAAAAATAGGTTTAAAGAAGTTATTATCGATAAAGAAATATTAATTTTTCGTTTTGATGCCCAATTATTTTATGCAAATGCCAATTATTTTCGAGATAAATTAGACGAAATGGCACACGAAAAAGGGACTTCGCTAAAACTAATTGTATTGGATGCTGAAAGTATCAATCGAGTTGATAGTACAGGAATCGAAATGCTAAAAGAACGTATTCGATATTATCATAAAAGAAATATTGCCTTCTATTTTGCAGGTGTAAAAGGACCTGTTAGAGATGCTTTTTTTAAAGGAGGGATTTTAGAAGTGAGCAGTTTAGACCACTTTTTTATGCGTGATAATGGTGCTGTAAATTTTTTTAAAACAGGCGATAATCAAAATCAAAAAAAATACGCACAATATATTCATCAAGCGTATGAATAATTCAGAAAAGAAGTTGAAAAATAAATCAAAAAATAATTTAGTCAGAGAATAATTTAGAGATAATTCAGAAAAAAATAAGAAAATATAGATATGAAAATAGAGCAAATTTATACAGGTTGTTTAGCACAAGGTGCTTATTATATTGAAAGTGAAGGCGAAGTTGCGATTATTGATCCATTGCGAGAAGTGGAATCGTATATCAAAAAAGCAACACAAGATACTGCAAAAATCAACTATATTTTTGAAACTCATTTTCATGCCGATTTTGTAAGCGGACACGTAACCTTAGCCGAAAAAACAGGTGCGACAATCGTTTACGGACCAACGGCTCAAACTACTTATAAATCGCATATTGCTACTGATGGCGAGGTTTTTAAAATCGGTAAAATTACCATTACCGCATTGCATACACCAGGGCATACTATGGAAAGTACGTCGTATTTATTGAAAGATGAAAACGGAAAAAATCATGCTCTTTTTAGTGGCGATACCTTATTTTTAGGTGATGTTGGTCGTCCTGATTTAGCACAAAAAGGAACGCTTACACAAGATGATTTAGCAGGTTTTTTGTACGATAGTTTGCGTACTAAAATAATGGTTTTAGAAGATGATGTAATTGTATATCCTGCACATGGAGCAGGTTCGGCTTGTGGTAAAAACCTAAGCAAAGAAACCATCGGAACAATTGGAAATCAAAAGAAAACCAATTATGCGTTGCGTGAAAACATGACAAAACAAGAATTTATAAAAGAAGTAACTGACGGATTATTGCCGCCGCCAGCCTATTTTCCTTTAAATGTGAAAATGAATAAAGAAGGATATGAATCTATTGATGAAGTTATCAAAAAAGGTGCGATTAGTTTATCCGTAGCCGATTTTGAAAAAACAGCCAACAATACCGATGCTATTATTTTAGATGTGCGTCATCAATCAGAATTTATAAAAGGATTTATTCCACAATCAATATTTATTGGCTTGGGCGGAACTTTTGCTCCGTGGGTCGGTGCTTTAATTAAAGATGTTAAACAACCAATTCTATTGGTAACGCCCCAAGGAGAAGAAGAAACAACGATTACTCGTTTATCACGTGTCGGTTTTGATAATGTTTTAGGGTATTTAGAAGGAAGTTTTGAAGCTTGGAAAACATCAGGAAAAGAAATTGACAGCTTACGTTCTGTTTCTGCGGATGCTTTAGAAGAATCAATTGCTCAAAAAGCACTTGTTTTTGATGTGCGAAAACCTGGTGAATATGCGAGCGAACATATTGTAAATGTGCCAAATACACCGTTAGATTTTCTAAATGAACATATCGAAGAATTTCCTAAAAAAGCCGATTTCTATGTGCATTGTGCAGGCGGATATCGCTCGGTAATTGCAGCATCAATATTAAAAGCAAGAGGATATCATAATGTAATTGATGTATCAGGAGGTTTTGCAGCGATACGAAAAACAAGTATTGAGAGAACAGCTGCTGTTTGTCCATCAACTTTAAAATAATTTTTTTTAGAGGAACTGTTTTAAATAACAATTAAAATGAAAAAATATTTAGTATTCATCGCATTGATTTTTATGGTTTTGATATCATGTAAATCTCAAGAAAATAATATCAAAAATACTACAGTTTCTGATTTACAGTTACTTTTAAAAACTGAAAAAAAGATTCAATTGCTTGATGTTCGAACCCCTGAAGAATGTTCACAAGGTATTCTCGATAATGCTATTATGATAAATGTTTTTGCTGATGATTTTGAATATATAGCGTTAAGAAAATTAGACAAAACAATGCCTGTTTATATTTATTGTCGCTCAGGAAGAAGAAGTTTAGTGGCTTCAGAAAAGTTACAAAAAGAAGGTTTTAATACCTATAATGTGTTGGGAGGATATAGAGCATATCAAAAATTGACAGCAATAAAAAATTAATAAACAAGAAATTAAAAAGAAATCAATTAAGAAAGCATGACACAAGAAATTTATATAGAAAACTTAAAATGTGGCGGTTGTGCCAATACAATTATCAACGGATTAACAGCAATTAAAGGCGTTAATGAGGTAAAAGTTGATGTAGAAAAATCATTGGTTACTTTAAACACAACCGAAGAAAGTTTGATTTTATCCAAAGAAAAATTAGCAAAATTAGGCTATCCTGAAGTTGGAAGTGAAAATACAGTATTACACAAAGCAAAATCGTTTGTAAGTTGTGCTGTTGGTAAAATTAATAAATAATCGATTAATAAAAAATAGAAAATCCCAAGTTTTTAAGGCTTGGGATTTTTTTATAAATCATTAAAATTTATATTTTTTAAGGAATTTAAAACTTAAAAGTAACTCCTGCTAAAAAGTTAATCGTAGCTTGTGGATAATATCCTTGAATTTCTGTAGTTGTTCCAGCTTTTGACCAATCATCTAAATAAATATACCCTCTATCGACATATTGTTTATCAAAAACATTGTTTACAACCCCTGTAAATACAATCGATTTAAAAATTGATTTTGTTTTTAATTCATACATGATATTAAAATCACTTGTAAAATAACTGCTCAATTTTGATGCCTCGGTATCGGTATTACTCAAATATTGTTCGCCTACAAATTTCGATAAAAATGCTAGTTGAAAGTTTTCTGATGCTTGATAAGTCAATGAATTTCCTGTAACAATATTGGGAGAATTTGCAATATTGGTATTTCCTAATTCTTGTAATTTATCATTTCTGTTAGTAACGAAATCAATATTTTTATTTTGACTTACCGAAACATTTTGACCAATCGAAAATTTATCATTTACAACAATAGTAGCATCCATTTCTACACCAACTCGGTAACTTTTACCACTTGCACTACGCAACGCATCGCCAGTATCATCAATTTCACCTGTTAAAACTAACTGATTTTGATAATCCATAAAGTAAATATTGGTGTTTAATTTGATCGTATTGGTTTTTAAACGCCATCCTAATTCATAATCATTTAAACTTTCGTGGGTAGTTACTCCGCCTTTAAAGTCGCTTCGGTTTGGCTCTCTATTTGCTCTGGCAAAAGAAGTGTAAAAACTATTTTGATTGTTTAAAGTATAGGTAAATCCTAACTTCGGATTAAAGAAATTAAAGTTTTTATCAACGTTTAAATCTTTTCTTTTAGAGGTTAAACCGTTTGTTTTATAGCTGATAAATCGTCCTTGTAAATCAACAAAAGCTCTTAAATCATCGGTAATATTAAATGATATTTTCGTAAAAATATTCGCATCTTTTTTAGTAGATGTTCCATCGTAATAACGATCTCTGATGTTTGCATTATGAGCAAATTCTTTCGTCCAAATAACTTCTCCAAAATGATCATTTTCGTAGTAACTGTAAGAACCACCAGAAATAATTTCTAGTTGATCATTATTATAAGTGGCGTTAAAATTAGCTACATAAAAATCATTGTCTAACCAACGGCGAACAATTAAATCGGTGGCAGGAGTTCCGTACCAATCGGTTGCTGTGGCTTTTACCAAATTATTATATTTTGAAACAGCACTTTCTCCTTTAAATTGCTCAAAATATCCTTTTCCTTTGGTGTAATTTAAACCAAGATTTGTTGTCCAGTTTTGGCTTACTTTTTCGTTCCAATGCAATTGATAATGGTCTTGCTGAAAATTATCAATTTCATTATCGTATGTTAATGGATTTTGTCTTCTGTCTTCTTTTAATTGTTTTGCAGAAATTCCGTCCCAAGCTTGATAGGTTTCTTCTTTTCCGCCAAAGGCAATGGCTTTTATTAAAGTATTTTTATTGGTGTAACTTGCTTGTAAAAAGTACGATTTTAAATCGGTAGAAGCCCTGTCAATATATCCATCAGAATAAATATTTGATAAACGTCCAGCTAATTCAAAATGCTCGTTTATTTTTCCTGTGGTAAATTTTACGGTATGTTTTCTTGTTCCGTACGACCCAAAAGCATTCGAGATTTCTCCGCCAGCTTTATCAGAAATAGCATCAGTTAAAATGTTCAAACTTGCTCCAAAAGCACCTGCACCGTTTGTAGAAGTTCCTACGCCACGTTGCAATTGTAAACTTTGGGTTGAGGATGCAAAATCGCCTAAATTAACCCAAAAAGTTCCTTGACTTTCACTGTCGTTATACGGGATTCCGTTAATCGTTACATTTACTCGAGTAGCATCTGAACCACGAACGCTCATGTACGTATAACCAACGCCAGCTCCAGCATCCGAAGAAGAAACGACGTTTGGCAAATAGTTTAATAAAACAGGAATATCCTGCCCTAAATTACGTTTTTCAAGTTGTTTTTTTGATACATTAGAGTGTGTTACAGGAGCATTTGCTTGTACACGAACCGCATTTACTAAAACAGCATCTAATACTTTTTTTTCTTCGGATAATTGAATAATAACTTCTTTGTTTTTATTGATTTCGACTTCTTTTGTTGTGGTTTTAAATCCGATATAAGAAACCTCTAAAAGATGTGTTCCTTTGGATAAATTCAGTTTGAAGTTTCCTTTTTTATCCGAAGAAACTCCTTTTTTTGAGTTTTTAAGAACAATAGAAGCGCCATTTAAAGGTTCTTGATTATTGTTAATTATTTTACCAGATAAAATAAAACTTTGCGCATTTACGGCAAAACTGCTACATAATACGATTATAAAAGCGATGCTTTTAAGTTGTTGAATAAAAGACATTTGTCTCATTTTTTTATAAATAAAAATCGAATAAAAAGAGGCAATTATTCTTGTAATTAATAGTGAATAATTTAGGTCATCACAAAGATTTAACAGATGAAAATCTTTAATGACTTGTTTTACAAAATGGCGATTATCGCCTCCCTAAACAGCATTACCTGTTCTAGGTTCATTGGGTGTGATCTCAGCCGATATTTGGCACCCCTTAAAGAGAACATTGCAAAGGTATCATTCAATTTTTGAATGGCATAAAAAGAACGGCGTAATTTTTTGCTATTTATTTTTTGAAGATATAATTAAGTGAATTATGATTCTAAATCAGGTTTTTTTCGCAGTGATTTTTTGAATGCTTGCCGTTTTTTATTTTCATGTTTTCTTAGCACTGAATTTCTACTAGGTTTTGTTGCACGTCTTATTTTTGGTTTTTTCAAACCTTCTTTAATGATACATAAAAAACGTTTAATCGCTAATTCTTTATTTCTGTGTTGCGAGCGAGTTTCATCAGAAAAAAGTATTAAAATCTGCTCTTTTGTTAGGCGAGAAGCGAGTTTTGTGTAAAGTATTTCTTTTTGATTCTCTGATAATTCCTTTGAATTTAAAATATCAAAAGA
Organism: Tenacibaculum piscium; assembly: GCF_021390755.1. Taxonomy (NCBI): domain Bacteria; kingdom Pseudomonadati; phylum Bacteroidota; class Flavobacteriia; order Flavobacteriales; family Flavobacteriaceae; genus Tenacibaculum; species Tenacibaculum piscium. The sequence goes on from NZ_JAJGWR010000001.1 coordinate 79,252, forward strand.
AAGTTCAATTTTAGAAGATACTTTATTAACATGCTGTCCGCCTGCGCCAGAACTTCTAGTGGCTTTAAAATGTAATTCTTTAAGTAGTTCGGGAATATTCATCGTTTAAAAGAGTAGAAAAAGAATATAAATCTTTTTTATTAGCAAGTAATTCATCAATAATGGCAACAGCTTTTTTAAGACGAGTTTCTTTATCGCCTTTTAATAAAACGTACGGACGCTTATATTTTATCAACGTATTTTCAAAAGCTTGAAACATTTCTAAGCGTTCGCCTGGTTTGTCACGTAAATCATCGGCTTCCCAAGGCGTATCAATATACGTTAAAAAATAAATATCGTACGTATTTTCAATAGCGGCTCTATCTAAATTTTCATCAACAAAACCACCATAGTATTCTTCGGAATATACTTTTGTTTCTAGTAAATCAGTATCGCAAATTAATACCTTATCGGCTTTTTTTGATAATTCATTTTCTAGTTTTATTTGTCCTTCGGCAATGGGAATAATATCTTTTTGTTCGCAAATTTTACGCTCGTTATTCCATTTATCTTGCAAATATTCACGGGCAAATTCTGGAGCCCAAACAGTATTGTAATGTCGTGCTAATTGCCCAGAAAGAGTTGTTTTTCCAGTTGATTCAGGTCCGAATAAAACAACTTTTATAAGATTGCTTTTTTGTTGTTTAAGTCTTTTTTCCATGCTAAATAACCGCTAACGGCAATAAAAGTAAATATTAAATATTGAAAAGAGGTAAAGGTAAATCCTTTGTAAAAATAAAGCGGAACGGAAATAATATCGCCAATAATCCAATAAATCCAATTTTCGATTTTTCGCTTTGCCATCAGCCACATTCCTACAAAGAAAATTGCGGTGGTAAAAGTATCAACGTAAGCTGTCCAATTGTTCCATTTATCAAAATAAGTATAAACTGCATAGACAAAAACTAACGTTCCTAAAAAGATAAAAACACTGGTTTTCTTTTCTTTTGATGTTGTTTTTGAAATTGGATTTGCTTGTGAATTATCCACAGTTCTCGTCCAAAGATACCAGCCGTAAATGCTCATTATAAAATAGTAGGCGTTAATCATCATATCGCCTAATAATTGCCATTTGTACAATAAATAGACGAAAATAATTGTGCTAATCATTCCTGTTGGAAATACCCAAATTTTATTCTTTTTAGAATACCAAACCGATAGAAATCCGAAAATAACGGCGATAATTTCAAGCCAAATATCTAAAGATTCATAACTTTGATATTGACTAAAAAGAAAATCAAAAACAGTATTAAAATTAAAAACTTGGCTCATATTTGCTACGGTCAGATTTTACAATTTTTAATAAAATTATTCCGCTGTCTATTAATTCGAAAGCGTCTTTTATTTCCGAAGTTAACAATTGCATTACAGCATCATAATCGCCATAAACTTGTGTGCTTAATGGGTTTTCAAGAACTGTTAAACCTGAAGTTCTTAGTTTTTTGATAAAATTGATAATCGGTGCTTCAAATTCATTTTGAAGTGGCATTAAAGTAAGTTCTACGGATATTTTCATGTGTTTTTTGATATTTTTTATGTGTTTTTGATATATTTTATAATAAAAATTTAAAACAACAAAGATACTTTAAATAGCATACACACAAGTAAAGCCTTCGGTTTCTAAAAAGTGGATTCTATATTCATCAGTAATTCCTTCGTATAAAATTCTTCCTAAACTTTTATTGGTTTCAAAAGAGAAATCATCAATATAAATATTTTTTAAAAAGTGTAATTTCTTCTTTCCGTAAATTTTATATAAACTTTCTTTCGCACCCCAAACAACGGTTAATTTACTAACCAAAGCATCATGATTTGCTATAGATTTATAGGCTTCAATAGGCGTAAATTTATGGGCAATTTTTACAATTTTATCCCGCTGTTTTTCAATATCAATTCCAACAGGCTTATCATCAGAAATAATAATCCCCGAAAAAGTAAAGGAATGTGTGATTGAAATAAATTTTCCATCGTTTAAATGTGGCTTTCCAAATTCATCATATATTAAATCGTCATCCGTATATCCTGCTTGTTTTAATAACTGACGAACGCTTAAAAACCCCCTACGATGCAAGTCCGATTTCATGCTGTTAAGCCTATCAATACTTCGTTGGTTAAGTGTAATATTTTCCGATAATTCTTCAAAAGATTCTTCAATCTTCCAAATCAATACGTTAGTGTTTTGGTTTACTGTTATTGTTTTGTGAACAGGCATATTTTAGAAAGTTATTTCGTAATTTTGCAGTATAAAAATTTAGACACATAAATATACATAAATATGAGCAAAAAAACCGCTACATACGTCCCTTTTAAAGTGAAAGATATTTCTTTAGCTGATTGGGGAAGAAAAGAAATTAGATTGGCAGAAGCTGAAATGCCAGGATTAATGAGTTTACGTGAAGAATATAAAAACGAACAACCATTAAAAGGTGCAAGAATTGCAGGATGTTTACACATGACTATTCAAACTGCGGTTTTAATTGAAACTTTACAAGCGTTAGGTGCTGAGGTTACTTGGAGTTCTTGTAATATTTTCTCTACACAAGATCAGGCTGCTGCTGCAATTGCTGCAACAGGAACACCTGTGTATGCTTGGAAAGATATGACCGAAGAAGAATTTGACTGGTGTATTGAGCAAACTTTATTTTTTGGAGAAGATAAAAAACCATTAAATTTAATTTTAGATGATGGTGGAGATTTAACAAACATGGTTTTAGATCGTTACCCAGAATTAGCTGCTGGAATTAACGGATTATCTGAAGAAACTACTACAGGAGTTCACCGTTTATACGATAGAGTAAAAGCAGGAACTTTACCAATGCCAGCAATTAACGTAAACGATTCTGTAACAAAATCTAAATTTGATAACAAATACGGATGTAAAGAATCTGCAGTTGATGCAATTCGTCGTGCAACCGATATTATGTTAGCAGGGAAACGTGTAACTGTTTGTGGTTATGGTGATGTAGGTAAAGGTACAGCTGCTTCTTTTAAAGGTGCAGGTTCTATCGTTACGGTTACTGAAATCGACCCTATTTGTGCGTTACAAGCAGCGATGGACGGTTTTGAAGTAAAGCGTTTAGAAACTGTTGTTGGTAATTCTGATATTATTATTACAACTACTGGAAACAAAGATATTATTCAAGGGCGTCATTTTGAGGCTATGAAAGACAAGGTTATTGTTTGTAATATTGGTCACTTCGATAACGAAATTGACATGGCTTGGTTAAACAAAAACCATGGAAATACTAAAGATACTATCAAACCTCAGGTTGATAAATACAACATTGCAGGAAACGATATTATTGTTTTAGCAGAAGGACGTTTAGTAAATTTAGGATGTGCAACAGGTCACCCAAGTTTTGTAATGAGTAATTCATTTACAAACCAAACGTTAGCACAAATCGAACTTTGGACAAACAGAGATGCTTACCAAAATGAAGTTTATATGTTACCAAAGCATTTAGATGAAAAAGTAGCAAACTTACACTTAGCTAAAATAGGCGTAGAGCTTACTGAATTACGTGAAGACCAAGCATCTTATATTGGTGTAACTGTTCAAGGTCCATTTAAGCCAGAGCATTACAGATACTAATAAATAGTATTTAATAGTTTAAAAATAAAAAAGGTTCGTATGAAAATATGAACCTTTTTTTTATGTAATATGTTTTTCTGATATTACTTTTAAGCAGTAGGAATACGCTCGTCAATCATTTTTAAAGGCATATCTCCCATTAAACTAATCATGTCTAAAATATCTCTTACTTTTTCTTCTTCTTCAGCTTGTTCGGTGATAAACCATTGTAAAAATATTTCTGAAGTAAAATCACTAACTTTTCTAGCGGTTTTAAATGTGTGATGAATCGCTTTGGTTACTTCAATTTCTGCATCTAAAGAAGCTTCAAAAACAGCACGTAAACTTTCATATTCATGTGTAATTTCTGATACCCTAGGAGACTGTGCGTTTCCTCCGTTATCATTAATAAACTTAAATATTTTCATCATATGAGTTCTTTCTTCTTCTGCCTGATTGTAAAAATAAGTAGCACTATTTCTAAGTTCTCTTTGATCGCACCATGATGCCATAGCTAAATATTTTGAAGAAGCTTGTTGCTCCATCATTACTTGATTATTTAGTAAATCGACAACTTCTAGATTTAAAATTATATCTCTTCTTACTGAAATTTCCATAGTGGTTTTTTTTATTTATTAGGTACTATAAAGATACTCAATAAAGCGCTTCAAAAGCATTGAGGATGTAATTTAAAAGTAATCTTAGTAAAGGTGTTCCTAGGGAAAAGAATTATTTAAAAGTAGTTAATAAAGCTTCTTTTAGTGCTAATATTTGAGGAATATCAAGTAATAATACATGGTTATTATCTGCAACAAAAATTAGTATAAAATTATCTGTTGCTATGATATTCTCTAGTGCTAGGCAAGAAGAATTGTCTAGTATTTTTTTTCGAAAGGCTAATAGTTGACAAAAAGTAAAATCAATTACTTTATAGCCCAAGTTTAACCGATAGCTATTTCTAGCTTTAGATACTAAAATTTGAGAGGAGGTATGTTTAACGGTACAATTCACCCTACAAAGATACTTATTTTTAATCAATCTAAAGAAGAATGATTTATTTTATAAAATTTAATGCAAAAAATCCTGCAACTTAGTTACAGGATTTTTTTTAGATGAAATTTTCAGTTTCGAATTAAATATTCAAAGACTCAAATAATTCAATTAATTTAGGACTAGAAGGTCTAGGTGCATTCGCATCTACGATATTTCCTTGCGGATCAATTAAAATAAAACGAGGAATACTATTTACTTTATACGCTCCAGAAAAAGTTTGATCTCTTTTAGAATACAATTGAACTCCAGATAGGTTTTTATCGGCAACCATTTCTTTCCATTTTTCATAATCTCTTTCACTATCAACAGAAATACTTACAAATTCAATTTTTTTACCATGATATTTTTTTTCAACTTTCTGTAAAAAAGGGATTTCTTGTTTACATGGATTGCACCAAGTTGCCCACATATCAATATATACATATTTTCCTTTTAGGTCATCTAAAGAAGTGGTTCCGCCTTTATAATTTTCATAATTAACAAATTTAGGAGATACTGCTCCTTTTATTAATTTCGTTGCTGAATATGATTTATCAGCATAGGTTTTGTTTAAATAATTTGTTAATCCTGTGATATTTTTTTCTTGAAAAGCAACAAATGCAGAATCTAATGTCGTATTTTTCATATTAGTATTAAAATCATCCACAAAGCTGTTTACTTTGGCGTCAAATTTATCTTTAGATAAGTTATATAAATCTTTATCTTTAAAAAAATCTTCTTGTAATAGGATTACTTTTGCTAAGAAATTATTTTCATTAGCACCTTTTCCTGCAAATTTGGCGGTATTTTTAAAATCTTTGGCATCAATATTTAGGGTGATATCATCGCCATTTTTTAAATATAAGGTTGTTGCTTTTTGTCCGTTAGAAAGTCGATAAAAATCACTTTTTACGTTTAATGTATCTTTAAAAGCGCCATTTTCGTCAAGTTTAATGATTTTTTCAAATTCTAATTGTGGATTCGAAATTACAACAGATTCGGCATTTTTATTGTTTATTTTTCCTGAAAAAGTAACAAAATTATTAGGTTCTTTTTTACAAGAAATCATGGTGATGGCAATTGCCATTAAATAGATTATTTTTTTCATTTTGATTATTTTTTGGTAATTTAATTGATTTTAAAAGAATTTACTAAATTACTAATTTTTTTTTAGCCAAGCCAACCTTCACGGTCTAAGCTTCGATATTGTATTGCTTCTGTTAAGTGATCGGAATTTATATTTTCTTCGGATGCTAAATCGGCGATAGTTCTTGCTACTTTTAAGATTCTGTCGTATGCTCTTGCGGATAGGTTTAATTTCTCCATGGCAATTTTGAGTAATTGATTGCTTTGTTCTGAGAGTTTACAGTATGTACGTTGTTGTTTCACGTTCATTTGTGCGTTATAATGAACGGTTTCAGAGTTATTAAATCGAGTTGTTTGAATTTCACGTGCTTTTGTTACTCGTTTTCTAATTTCGACACTTGATTCTCCTTTTCTTTCTTCGGATAATTTATCAAAAGGAACGGGAGTTACTTCAATATGAATATCGATTCTATCTAATAAAGGTCCTGAAACTTTACTTAAATAGCGTTGCATTTCGGCAGGAGATGAGGTCATTGGTGAATCAGGATCATTAAAAAAACCAGATGGACTAGGATTCATACTTGCCACTAACATAAAACTACTAGGATAATTTACGGTAAATTTTGCTCTTGAAATGGTAACTTCTCTATCTTCGAGAGGTTGTCTCATCACTTCTAAAACACCGCGTTTAAATTCTGGTAATTCATCTAAAAAAAGTACGCCATTATGAGCTAATGAAATTTCACCAGGTTGTGGCAGGTTATTTCCGCCGCCAATTAAAGCGATATCCGAACAACTATGGTGTGGTGCTCTAAAAGGGCGAGAATATTGCAATCCTGTATTTTTCACTTTTCCGACAACCGAGTGTATTTTGGTCGTTTCTAAGGCTTCTTGTAGTGTCATCGGTGGTAATATTGAGGGCAATCTTTTGGCTAACATTGTTTTCCCTGCTCCAGGAGGACCGATTAAAATAATATTATGTCCGCCAGCTGCGGCAATTTCCATACAGCGTTTGATACTTTCTTGACCTTTTACATCAGAGAAATCAAATTCAGGAAAATCGATGTGTTTATAAAATTCAGCTCGGGTATCAACAATGGTTGGCTCAATTAATTTTGTGCCTTCCAAATGCTGAAGTACTTGTGAAAGATTTTCAACACCTAATATATTTATATCGTTAACAATAGCGGCTTCTTTTGCATTTGCAATTGGTAATATGAAATTTTTAAAACCTTCCTCACGGGCTTTTATGGCGATAAGTAACGCTCCTTTAATAGGATGTACGCTTCCATCTAAAGATAGCTCGCCCATAATAATATAGTCGTCAATATTTTTAGCGTCAATTTGATTGGAGGCAGCAAGAATTCCAACGGCTAAGGTTAAATCATACACAGCACCTTCTTTTCGAATATCGGCAGGAGCCATATTGATAATTATTTTTTTCCCAGGAAGTTTAAATCCGTTGTTGTTTAAGGCAGCCGAAATTCGATACGAACTTTCTCGAACTGCATTATCGGGTAAACCAACCAAATGATATCCGATTCCTTTATCAATATTTACTTCTACAGTAATTGTGGTGGCTTCAATACCAAAAACAGCCGATCCATACGTTTTTGTAAGCATATTTTTTTATTTTTTATTCAAGAAAATTCATGAAAAAAACATAAAAAAAGCCTCTTTATAAATATATTTATAAAGAGGCTTTTTTTGTTATTCGATAATTTTCAATAATTTTTATGATTATTTTTTATTGAAATTATCCAATCCTGTTTTCAACCAGTCATAATATTCAGAATGACTGCTATATTGTTGTGGTGAATTTAATAATTCTAATTCAGGACTCATTAATACATAAAATGGTTGCGAAGCTGTTTTAAAGTTTGCAACTTGTAGGGTTGCCCATTTATCACCATAGGTTCTAATTCTTTTTACTTTACCGTTTGGTTTGATAAAATCGAATTGTTCTTCTTTAGGTAAATGTCTTTCATGATCATCAACATATAATGAAATTAAGACATAATCATCATTTATTAATGAATAAATTTCTGGTTTTACCCAAATATTTTCTTCCATTTTACGACAGTTTACACATGCCCAACCTGTAAAATCTAATAAAACGGGTTTGTTCACCGATTTTGCGTAGGCAATTCCTTCTTCAAAATCTTTAAAACAATTTAATCCTAACGGACATTTGTTATCTTTTACATAAATACTATGGAATTTAGGTGGCGCAAAACCACTTAATAATTTATTCTGATTCCATGTAGGATTTTTTAAAACACCAGGTGCTAAATATATTGATAAGGCTAAACAACTTCCTCCTAATAAAAGTCTGAAAAAAGATATTTTACCATATTTTTTCCCCATAAGCCCTAGTAGATAGAGTGACATTAGTAAAGCAATTATCGCCCATATTCCGATAAAAATTTCTCTTTTGAAGAAATTCCAATGTCCTACTAAATCGGCATTTGATAAGAATTTAAAAGCGAATGCTAATTCTAGGAATCCTAAAACAACTTTAACGGTATTTAACCAACCACCCGATTTTGGTAAAGAAGTTAACCAACCTGGGAACATGGCAAATAAAGCAAAAGGCATCGCTAGAGCAAGTCCGAAACCAATCATCCCTGCCGATAATTGCATAGCGCCACCGTTAGTTCCTAAAGACCCCGCTAATAAAGAACCTAAAATAGGACCTGTACATGAAAAAGATACAATTGCTAAGGTTAAAGCCATAAAGAAAATACCAATAATACCTCCAATATTTGAGGCGCTATCCGCTTTATTACTCCAAGAGCTAGGTAATGTTAATTCGTAAAATCCAAAGAAAGAACCTGCGAAAAATACTAATATGGTAAAGAAAAATAAGTTCAACCACATATTGGTTGAAATACTATTTAAAATCTCTGGATCTAAGGTATCTAAATAGTGAAAAGGCAAACTTAATAAACCATAAATTAAGATGATAAAAGAACCATATAAGATAGCACTTCCAATTCCTTTTCCTCTTTTCTCGGTATGTTTTGTGAAAAATGATACAGTTAAAGGTACCATTGGAAATACACAAGGTGTTAAGAAAGCTAATAAACCACCAACAAATCCTAGTAAAAATATATTAAATAAGCTAGCTTCTTCACCTTCTTTTCCATTTTCGCTAGATTTTTTTGATGTACTTTTTAATAAAGCAGTGTTCTTTAAATTTAAGTTTAAAGATTGCGACATTGCTTTACTTTTATCATCAACTTCTGTCACGGTTTGTAAAACTTTTTGACCAGTTAACGAAAATGTAAAATCTTCATCAAAAGGTAAACAATATTCTTTACAAACTTGCGCGTCTAAATTCAGCGTTACTTGTGTTAAAGTGCTGTCGGAAACATTAATTCTTTGAACTAATTTCCCCTGATCGACAAAGAAAATTTCTTCTTTTCCCCAAATTTCACTAAATTCTGTTTCAGTTTCTCCTTCTATTGCTTTTCCTTTTACAACGTATCCACTTTGTCCTTCGGCAGGTGAAATAGTCATTGGTAAAGAGGCATCTTCAGGATTATATTGTGAGTATAAGTGCCAGTCTTCTGCGATTTCAATATCAAAAATCAAGTCATATTCTGTCTCCGAAACTTTTTCAACGGTAGGTGTTATAACAATTGGATTGTCATCGGATTGGGAAAAGACCGTTAAACCTAAGAATAATAAAAATAGCGTACATAATTTTTTCATTCGAGTTAGTTTATAAGGGGTTGTTTTTATTTAAAGGGTTATTCTTAATTTGTTATTCTTACTAATTTGGTTGTTTTTTCATTGGATAAAAAGCGTCTGTCTTGTCGTTTCCCAATAATCCAAATAATCTGATTATCAGCTGTACAGAGCAACCAGGTATTATTTTTATCAAAAACAGATAATTTTTCATCTTTAAAATATTTACTAACTTTTTTTTTGCCAGTCATTCCTTTTGGATAAAAGTAATCACCAGTTTTCCAAGTTCTAATGTAAAGGGGGTAATTTAATAAATTTTCAGCAACTATAATACTATTTTCGGTACTAATTATTTTTTCAGAAATATTTTCAAATACTAATTGGATTGGATTTGTAATTTTTCTGATGTTTTTGTTGATGCTAATATTTTGATTAGTAGTGTTTTCTGTTTTATTTGTTGATGAAAGTATTAAAAAGTTTCTGTTTTTTAGTAGTGTATGTGTTTTTGTTATTATTTTTTTACCTGATTGTGCATACATCAAGTTATAAACATCGTTCCAAGCGGTAAATTTATAATTTTTTAGAAGTTGATATAAATATATTTTTGGGTTGGATAGTTTTACTAATTTTGCGATATTAATTTTGATAAAATCATTTCCGTGCTTTGTTTCTTTAGTGATAATTTCAGCGGTTATTTCTTGTATTTTATCAGTAACAATTTCTTGTGATTGTTGTAAGAAATCGGTTGTTTTTTGATGCGTTTTTAACAAGCTTGGGTTTAGCTCTTTGAGAACGGGTATAATTTGATGTCTTATTTTATTTCGCACGTATTTTGTTTCGGCATTGCTGGCATCTTCTCGCCATTTTATATTATTTTCTAGGGCATATTTTTGAATTTCGGCTCTTGAAAATTTCAATAATGGACGCACGATATTTCCGTTTACCGCAGGGATTCCTGTTAAACCGTCCAAGCCTGTTCCTCTTGTTAAATTGATTAAAAAAGTTTCTAAATTATCATCGGCATGATGTGCTGTTAAAACATAATCAAACGCATGATTTTCACTTAATTTTTCGAACCAATCGTAGCGTAATTTCCGTGCGGATAATTGGGTTGATAATTGTTGTTTTTTAGCATATTCAAGCGTATCAAATTGAATTGAAAACACTGGGGTTTTTAATTTTTTACCTAAATTTTCAACAAAAACTTCATCTAAATTACTTGCTTCATTTCTCAATTGAAAATTGCAATGTGCTAGTGAAATATCGTATTTTAATTGTGCTAATAAATGGGTTAAAACCACGCTATCTAAACCGCCAGAAATAGCGATTAAAAGTTTTTTATCTTTTAAAAAAGGAAAATCAGTGTTAATATGTTTTGCTAATTCTTGTAGCATTTTTATTTCGAAGCTTTTTTAATTTTTAGTTGATTTTTCAGTTGATTTTCTAGCCAATAAACGACATCTTGTAGCATTTGGTTTTTGCATAAATCGTGTTGTAATTCGTGATATCCGCCTTTATAAAGTTTTAAAGTGGCGTTATTGGTAGCATTTGCAAAAGCTTCTGAACCTTTATAATCGATAATTTTATCGGCAGTTCCGTGTACAACGAGCATTGGAATTTCTAAGGATTTTGCATTTTCAATCGCCCATTTTCCTGAATCAATAAATGACAACGAAAAATTTGGGCTGATTTTATTGTGAACTAAAGGGTCATCCAAATATTTTTGAACTTCGAATATATCTCGAGACATATCCGCTGGATTTAGCTCATTACTTAGCGTTAAAGACGGGGCGATTTTCTGTAAAATACGTCCTAATGTAAGTTTCCAAGCGGGCGGAGTAAAGGCTAATTTCAGCATTGGGCTTGTCGCAACAACGCCTATTAAATTTTTATTTTTCAGAATATTTTTTGGAAGATTTTTTTTTCGAAGCGCATAATTTACAACGGCATTTCCACCCATCGAATGTCCGTATAAAAACTGTGGTTTATCGCCAAAAACTTCAGATGCTTTTTCGATTACTTTCGAAATACTTTCCAGAACGACATCAAAACCAGGATTGTGTCCTCTTTTTCCCGTAGTTTTTCCGTGTCCAAAATGATCAAAAGAAATCACACCAAAATTGGCATCGGTTAATTTTTGGGCAACATCTTGATAACGCCCCGAATGTTCTCCCATTCCATGAACAATTATCACGACGGCTTTTATAGATTTTTCATTTTCGGGTTTCCAAAACTGCCCGTAAAAATTAGTATCATAAAAATCGAAATTAAATTCTTGATGCGTCATTTTTGATTATTTTATTGTTTTTGCAACCACTGTCTGATATCTTTACGTAAAGAAACTTCAGGTTTTGGTAAAGGTATTGTTTTTCCAAATTGTTTACTTCTCTTAAACTTAGAAAAAGTAATTTTATGTTGTTTCCAAGCCTCAGGATATAAGTCTAAAAAAGCATTAAAAAAACTTTGTTCATTCACGTTTCCTTCTATAGTTGGAAGTACTGCTTTAAATTTTTCTTCTTGGTCAATAATCATTAATTCTATTGTTTTAGGTGCGTTTATGTAAGGGTTTTCTTCTTATTTATTGAAGTATAGGTAACTATTTTGAATGAAGTAACACATATTTCATTGCCTTTGCTTTTAGCAAACATTCTTCATATTCTTTTTCAGGAACAGATTTTGCGGTAATTGCACCACCCACCGAAAAAGACACATATTTGCTGTCTGAATTGTATAAAATACTTCGGATAATAACATTAAAGTCGAAATCTTCATCAGGTGTAAAATAACCAACTGTTCCAGAATATAAACCACGCTTGGTTTTTTCTTGTTGTTCAATAATTTTCATTGCCGATACTTTTGGCGCACCTGTCATGCTTCCCATTGGAAAAGTATCTTTTAGAATATCAATGATATGCGTATTTTTTTCAACTTCGGATACTACTGTTGAAATCATTTGATGCACTTGTTTAAAAGGATATATTTTACAAAGTTCTTCCACTTGAACGCTTCCTTTTTTGGCTGTTTTCGATAAATCATTGCGTACCAAATCGACAATCATAATATTTTCGGCACGTTCTTTTTCATCTCTAGCTAAATCGAAGGCAATTTTATCATCTTCTGTACTATTTTCTAAGCGTTTTGCAGTTCCTTTTATGGGTTGCGAAATTATTTTAAGCCCTTCTTTTTTCAAATATCTTTCAGGCGTTGCCGATAGCAGATAAAAATGTTCATGTTTAAAAAAAGTAGCAAAAGGTGGTGTTGATATTTCGTTTAAATTCTTGTAAATTTCATACGGATTGATACTTGTGTTTTCGGCATAAAATTCTTGACAAAAATTAGCTTCATAAATATCACCTCGATGAATATGCGTTAAAATAGTACTTACTTTTTGTAGGTATTCTTCTTTTTGAATGCGAGATTTTATGGTTATTTTTTCTTTCTTCGGATACTTTTCTGATGTATTCGCAACCCTTATTTTATGGCTATTGCTATTTTTTATTTGTTCAAAATCTTGCTGAATTTCGTCATCAATCATTTGTAAATAATGAAACTCAACCGTATTTCCTTTGATGAAAATTAATTTCTGAGGTTGAAAAAAATACAAATCAGGAAAATGTAAACCGTCAAAATTAGTAGAAGTAAGGTTTTCAACATCATTTTTTACATCATAAGAAATATATCCAAAAAGATAATCTTTCGTGTACGATTGATATTCTTTTAATTTTTCAAAAGCATTGTGAGTATCTGTTTTGATAGCCGTAAATTCTTCGACAGCCAAACAAGCGTCAAAAGAAGAATAACGTTGCTCATAATTGTTGGAATCTAACCAAATAGCCGTATCAAATTGTGCAGACCAAGCAAATAATTGTTCCTTAAAAACTGTTGGTGTTGTTATTTCAAAATTAAATTGGGTTCTTTTAGTCATTTTGCAAAAATAATTGGTTTTTTGACTCTTTCTTATCTCTTTCTTTTTATCTTTTTTGTTTTCTCAGAAATACTATAAAAATAAACAATTCTAGAAAATAAAAACGAAATATCATAAATAGGCTTAGCCCCGATTGAAGCAATTGTTTGAGCTCTTTTTTGATTTTTCTTCAAAAAAAGCGAGTGCGGAAAGCGGGAAATAGCTTCAAATAATTTTAAAACCAAAAAAAACCATCTAGCGTAAACTACATGGTTTTTTTTATTCTGATACGTAAGAATTTATTTCTTATATCTTAAAATCTCCTTTTGCTTTGTGCTCGCTATCTTCATAACGCTTGATACACGTATCTAAAATCTCGTACGCTTCATCAGCATTTCCCCAAGCTCCGATAATTACTTCCTTCTTTTCTAAGTCTTTATAAACTTTAAAGAAATGCGTAATTTCGTCTTGTAAATGAGGATTTAAGTCCGATAAATCATTGTATTTATTCCAAATAGGATCTGAAATAGGTACACAAATAATCTTTTCATCTGGTCCTTTTTCGTCCGACATGTGGAAAACTCCAATCGGTTTTACCTCCATAACACACATTGGAAATGTTGGTTCTGCACTTAAAACTAATACGTCTAACGGATCATTATCTAAGGCTAATGTTTCTGGAATGAAACCGTAATCACCAGGATACATCATTGATGAAAACAACATTCTGTCGAAACGGATTTTTCCTAAATCAAAATCGTATTCGTATTTATTTCTGCTTCCTTTAGGAATTTCTATTAAGACATCTACTGTCTTTTTCTCTTTTGAAGTCATATATATATTTCTTTTCTTCGTTATCTAAAATCGGATTGCAAAAATACTAATTTATTGTCATTTTTAATTAAAAAATAACGTTATCTTATTATTAATTCAATTTCTAAAACCTATTTTACAAGCTAATTAAAGACTTGGTTTTATCGCCAAACGTATTGAAAATTTCGGCGTAGGCGCTATTATTGAACCCGCTGGAGGCGTATAATTACTTCTCCAAATCGCATCAATTCGTAAAAAACGTAAGTTTCCGTATCCAATATTATCCAATCCAACGCCGTATTCATAATACACTTTATTAGGAGCGTTGTAATTAATATTCGATTTATTAATCGCAATATTTTTATCAGAAATAGTTCCGTAAGCAGCTCTAAATGTTAGCAAACTTCGCAGTTTTAATTTGTTTAATAACGGAATTCTATTTAAAATAAAACCGTTAAAATTGTGCTCAAAATGCGATGCTACATATTTATCCGTTACAAAATCGTAGTAATTTAGCAAGGCAAACGTGTTTTCAACCAACGTAAATGTTTGATTGGCAGGAATTATATTTAACAAGGCTATCGGCACAGTTCCGAATGTTTTTCCAGCTTCAAAAGTCGCATCAAAAATACCAAATTTCCCCAATAATACAGGCTGATTATATTTGAATTGTAGTTTATCATAATTATGCGAACCGTTGAAAAAATCTTTATATCCTCGGCGATAATTTACTAAAAAAGTAGGGTAGATGCTTCCTCCAAAACTTCTTTCAACACCAAGTCCATACACATATCTTCCAGGAGTGAAAGAAATATAAGTGCTTGAGGTTACGTCGGTTATTTTAGATTGTATGTTGTTATTTTCATCCCTATAATTGATTGAAAAATCAACAGGCGCTGCCGATTGTATTTGCGAATGTGCAAAATTAATACCGATATGCAGGTTTTTTTGTAGCTGATAATCAAAATTAGTGGCTATTTTTTCAACTTTAGATAAAAAGAAATTATCACCTCTCGAAAGTAAGCCACCCGTACCGATGCTTCCTCCTAAAAGTTGCGAAGTATTTAATAAAACGCTTCCTAATTGTTCAATATCTTTTTGATACGCCATACCCACGGAAATTCTTGGTGTGTACGATAAAAGATAGCGTGCTTCTGCGCCATATTTTATTTTTTTATCTTTAAATCCGTAGGCTAGATGTGCTTTTAAACGAAACCTATCCTCTCTTGATTTATAGGTTCTGAAGCCGAATTTAACCCGATATCCTTCCACTTGATTGTTTCCAATAACATTCCATAACGAACCGAATTGAATACCATATTTTGTATCAACATACCCACTTGCGAGCATATTGATAAGTCCTGTAATATTTTTTATTTGCTTTTTTTCTTTAACTTCTTGAATCAGTTTATAGGTTGATTTTTTATCATCATCTTGTTTTTCTTCCCAATAACGTGCTTCTTTTTTATATTGATTTGGCTTTATTTTTACGCGTTTTTGCGTATAAAAATTTTTCGCCAACGGCTTATTTAATATATGTTTATCGAAAATCGTATTTTTTTTAACCGTTAAACCTTTATTTTTATCACTTTTATCGATGACCGTAAAATCACCTTCGTATCCGTTTTTAGTGGAAATATAAATGCTATCATTTTTTACTTTAAATTCTTTTTCAAAAGATAAACTTCTGACAAAATTTAGGTTGATGCTTTCATGTACTTTCATTTTTATTTTGTTGATAGAAAAAGCGGTATCGGTAACCCAAAAATTTCCTTGAAAAGCTAAATCGCCATCTCTAATAGGAAAGAAATAAATATTGTATAATTTTTTCTTATTTTGAACGATACTATCGTATAAAACGTAATCGTAGGTGGCAAAACCATCCGTAGATAACGGACTTACAAATGATTTTTCTAACAAGGTAATGTTGTTTTTAAAGATGTCAATTTCTTCAAAAGTATTGGCAATTCGATTAAAAACAAAGCCTTCTGCGCCTAATCCTTCTATTTTTTCGGCTTCAATATCTTCTCTAAGAGTTTTGTTTTTATTGTCAGCATAAACGTTCGAAATTTGTTCTTTGATATAAATAGGAATGTAGTAATTAACGCCATCGCTGTCGTATTTGACATTGTTTTTGGTTTCTTGATATTCCGATTTAAAGATTCTTTTTAAAAAAGTGGTATCTAAATTATTCAGTCCAATTTCGGTGGTACTGTGTTTTTTGTATTGATAATAATCGACTAAATCAAGTCCATTTTTTCGTTTTCGTTTCCAGATTTCTTTTAAAATACGATAGGCAGGATTTTCTTTTTTCTTTAACCGTTTTTTCGGTTTGGTAACAATAATAATTTCATCAAGTTCGTTTGCGTCTTCTTTGATGATAATCTTTAAGTTTTTTGTTTGCTGATTTACGGGGAGAGTTTGAGTTTGAAATCCGACAAAAGAAATTTCTAAGATCCCAGATTTTGCCTTTGTCTTTAGATAAAATTCACCATTATTATTGGTCGTTGTTCCGTGAACCGTATTTTTTAAATAAACACTAACAAAAGGCATCGGATTGTTAAATTCATCAACAATTGTTCCTTCTAGCGTAAGTTGTGCGTATAAGATGTTGGTAATGAGTAATAGAAGTATTAATAGCTTATTTTTCATCTTTTTATGACTGTAAAATCCTTTTGACAGTCGCCAAAAGGATTTTTATTTTTATTCAAAAAATACTAAAATATATCAAAAAAATATATGTTTAAAATTTAATATCTGAATTAATTTACAAACAATTATTTGTTAATATATAATACGTCTTTTACTGCTTTAATAACATCGTTTGCGTTTGGCATCCATTCTGCTAATAAAACAGGTGAATATGGCGCTGGCGTATCAGCCGTTGTAATTCTTTTGATAGGAGCATCTAAATAATCAAATGCTTCATCTTGTATTCTAAACGTAATTTCTGAAGAGACACTTCCAAAAGGCCATGCTTCTTCTAAAATAACTAATCTGTTAGTTTTCTTTACCGATTCTAAAATCGTTTTATGATCCATCGGACGAACGGTACGTAAATCAATAACTTCAATAGAAATACCTTCTTTGGCTAATTCATCCGCAGCTTTGTAAGCTTCTTTGATGATTTTTCCAAAAGAAACAACAGTAACATCGGTACCTGCTCTTTTAATGTCAGCAACTCCAATAGGAATGATATATTCTCCTTCAGGAACTTCCATTTTATCGCCATACATTTGTTCTGATTCCATAAAAATTACGGGATCATCATCACGAATTGCTGCTTTTAATAAGCCTTTTGCATCGTAAGGATTCGAAGGAACAATTACTTTTAAACCAGGAGTGTTTGCAAACCAGTTTTCAAAAGCTTGTGAATGTGTTGCTCCTAATTGACCCGCAGCACCTGTTGGTCCACGAAAAACAATCGGACAATTAAATTGACCACCTGACATTTGACGAATCTTCGCTGCGTTATTGATAATTTGATCAATACCAACTAAAGAGAAATTAAAAGTCATGTATTCAACAATTGGGCGATTTCCATTCATTGCCGATCCAACTGCAATACCTCCAAAACCTAACTCGGCAATAGGAGTATCAATAACTCTTTTTGCTCCAAATTCATCTAACATTCCTTTGGAAGCCTTGTAAGCTCCGTTATATTCAGCTACTTCTTCGCCCATTAAGTAAATGCTTTCATCTCTTCGCATTTCTTCACTCATGGCCTCGCAAATAGCCTCTCTAAATTGTATAGTTTTCATACCTTATATTAGTCGTTGTTGTTTATCAAGATAGCAAAAATAATAAAAATACAGATAAGAAATAGGTTTTTAAGATAAACAAATCATCACTTATAGTATAGGCTACTGTTGTTAAAATGTAAGGTAAACGATAATTTATTATGCACGCATAGTAAATTTTAAAAAAAAAACGTAACTTGTGGGCTCAAAATTAAGTTTCTTAAAAACAACGATATATGAAAATATTAGTTTGTATTAGCCATGTACCTGATACTACCTCGAAAATTAACTTTACTGATAACGATACAAAGTTTGATACAAACGGCGTTCAATATGTTATAAATCCGTACGATGAATTTAGTTTAACTCGTGCCATGTGGTTTAAAGAAAAACAAGGCGCAAGTGTAACGGTTGTAAACGTTGGAGAGGCTTCAACAGAGCCAACTTTACGTAAAGCATTAGCAATTGGTGCTGATGATGCAATTCGTATAAATATTAATCCTACCGATGGTTTTATGGTGGCTAAAGAATTAGCTGAAGTCGTTAAAAATGGTGGGTATGATTTGGTATTAGCAGGAAAAGAATCTGCTGATTATAACGGGCAAATGGTACCAGGAATGTTAGCTTCTTTAGTAGATTTTAACTTTGTAAACGCTTGTGTAGGTGTCGAAATTGATGGAACAAACGTAACTTTAGAACGAGAAATTGATGGTGGAGAAGAAAAAGTATCTTCAGTTTTGCCAATGGTTATTGCAGGTCAAAAAGGAATGGTAGAAGAAAAAGATTTACGTATCCCTAATATGCGTGGAATTATGATGGCGCGTAAAAAACCATTATCAGTAGTCGAAGCAACAGGCGTTACAGCAAGTACTTCAACCAAAAACTTTGAAAAACCAGTAGCAAAAGGCGCTGTAAAATTAGTAGATACTGTAGATGCTTTAATTGATTTATTACACAACGAAGCAAAGGCAATTTAAGTATCTTTTGAAGTAAAGAGTCATTTTAAAAATCAAGATTTAAAACCATATTGTTGCAAAATTATTTTTGTGATAATCTAAAAAACATAAAAATATGTCTGTATTAGTTTTTGCCGATTCATCGGAAGGGAAATTTAAAAAAACTGCTTTTGAAGTAGTTTCATACGGAAAAAAAGTAGCCGAACAATTAGCAAGCGATTTGGTTGTTTTAACAATAAACGCAGGTGATGCTTCTGAATTATATACCTACGGAGCTCAAAAAGTTGTGGAGGTAAAAAATGATGTAGCATCATTCAATGCCAAAGCATACGCATCAATAATAACGCAAGTTGCCCAAGCAAAAAATGCCGATACCGTAATTATCGATTCAAGTATTGACGGTTTTACCGTAGCGCCTTTAGTAGCGGTAGCCTTAGAAGCAGGATATGCTTCAAATGTTGTTGCTTTGCCAAGTAGCACGAGTCCTTTTGTCGTAAAAAGAATTGCTTTTTCGAACAAAGGATTTAATAATACGGAGATTTCTACGGATAAAAAAGTAATTGGCGTTGCTAAAAATTCTTATGGAGCACACGAAAATCCAGTAAGTGGTTCGGTAGAAAGTTTTGAAGCTTCTTTACCTGAATTAGGTGTAAAATCAGAAAGTATAAGCAAAGCTAGCGGAACAGTAACTATTGCCGATGCTGATATTGTAGTTTCAGCAGGTAGAGGATTAAAAGGTCCTGAAAACTGGGGAATGATTGAAGAATTAGCATCAGTTTTAGGAGCAGCAACCGCTTGTTCTAAGCCAGTTTCTGATTTAGGATGGCGTCCTCACAGTGAACACGTTGGACAAACAGGAAAACCTGTAGCCTCTAATTTATATATTGCGATTGGTATTTCTGGAGCAATTCAGCATTTAGCAGGAATTAACGCATCAAAAGTAAAAGTAGTTATCAATACTGATCCTGATGCACCTTTCTTTAAAGCAGCAGATTATGGAATTGTTGGTGATGCTTTTGAAGTAGTACCACAATTAATAGAAAAATTAAAAGCGTTTAAACAAGCGTAATAAAAATACCAGAATTTTTATTTAAGTAAAAATTTTACTAAATTGCCCCCATTTAAAAGGCTGTCTAATAATTTGAAGCATATCGCCAAAAATTAGACAGCTTTTTTGTTATTTGTTGTTATTTATTTTATGAAATTTATATATGAGTTTAATAAAACTAACTATTAAAGGTATTTCGTATAGTCAAACTCAAAGTGGCGCGTATGCGTTAGTGCTAAGTGAAATATACGGCGAAAGAACATTACCTATTATTATTGGCGCTTTTGAAGCACAATCTATAGCGATTGCTTTAGAGAAAGAGATTCGTCCGCCACGCCCGCTAACACACGATTTATTTAAAACCTTTTCTGATCGATTTTCTATCAAAGTAACACAGGTTGTGATTCATAAATTGGTAGATGGTGTTTTTTATTCGAGCTTAATTTGTGAAAGAGATAACGTAGAAGAAATTATCGATGCACGAACTTCCGATGCAATCGCATTAGCTGTTCGTTTTAATGCACCGATTTTTACCTACGAAAATATTTTAGACAAAGCAGGTGTATATCTAAAATTAGACGAAGAATTAATTATTGAAGAAGATTTAGAAACTGATGAAATAGCGTTTTCCTTAGAAGATGAAATCGAAGAAGAAACAGCGAAAATAACAATAGCAGAATTACACGAAAAACTTAATGAAGCAGTTGCAAACGAAGATTATGAATCAGCTGCACAAATTCGTGATGAAATTAGTAAACGTTCTTAATAAATTCCTAATAAAATATAAAACACCTAAAATGAAGAGATTATTTACGCTTCTAATGCTTTGTGCATCAGTACTAACTTTTGGTCAAAGTATAGAGAAAAATTGGAACTTCTCATCAACAACAACCATAAAAGGAACATCTTTAGCATCACCTGCCGATACCAAAGATGTTTTAAATTTATCAAAAGGTGAATTCAATTATTTAATAATCAATAAAGATAATTTACAAGCTTCAGGAAATTATATTCATCAAAATAATTTATTGATTTTTAAGTATAAAGAACCAAAAGATACCGTTCGTTATTATAATATTATCCAATTGACCGATAGTGTTTTAACAATATCAGAACAAAATATTTTATATAATTTCACTTCAAATCCTCAAGAAACTTCTCAAGAAACTCTTCAAGAAATTATAGCTGAAGTTGCAGTTTTAAAAGTATCCGAAGACAACCAAGGCAACCAAGACAATGAAACTGATACCATAAATACAGCGAAAATAAAACCTAGTCAAGGATTTTCAATGCAGAGTTTATGGCGTGGTCTTTTAGGAATGATTTCTTTAGTATTGATTGCCTTTTTATTTTCCGCAAATAGAAAAGGAATTGATTGGAAAATAGTCGGGCTAGGATTGGCTTTTCAATTAATAATTGCGATTGGTGTTTTAAAAGTTCCTTTTGTACAAGCTATTTTTGAATTTATCGGAAAAGGATTTGTAAGTATTTTAGGGTTTACCCAAGCGGGAAGTGAATTTTTATTTCAGGGTTTAATTTCTGATATGGATACTTTCGGGTTTATTTTTGCGTTTCAAATATTACCAACGATTATTTTCTTTTCGGCATTAACATCTTTATTATTTTATTTAGGCGTGATACAAAAAGTGGTAAAAGCCTTGGCGTGGTCGTTAAGTAAAGTTTTGAAAATATCGGGCGCAGAGAGTTTATCAGTTGCTGGAAATATTTTTTTAGGACAAACCGAAGCACCTTTATTGATTAAGGCATATTTGGAAAAAATGAATAAATCTGAAATGTTATTGGTGATGATTGGCGGAATGGCAACCGTTGCTGGAGCAGTTTTGGCAGCCTATATCGGGTTTTTAGGCGGTGATGATGAAACTTTAAAATTATTTTATGCAAAACATTTATTAGCGGCATCTGTAATGGCAGCGCCAGGCGCAATTGTTATTTCTAAAATTTTGTATCCGCAAACCGAAGAAATTGTTACCGATATAAAAGTTTCTCAAGATAAAATTGGAGCAAATATATTAGATGCTATTGCCAACGGAACCACCGAAGGCTTACAATTAGCCATGAATGTTGGCGCAATGTTATTGGTTTTTGTGGCTTTTATCGCTTTGATAAACGGTGTTTTAGGTGGTTTAGGAGATTTTAATGGAATCAGTTATTTAGGTTGGGAATTTACCTCTTTAAATACGATTATTGAAAAATCAACAGCCTATACAGCACTTTCTTTAGAGTTTATTTTAGGATATATTTTCGCTCCTTTAATGTGGTTAATTGGAGTCGCTCGAGAAGATATGGCATTAATGGGACAGCTTTTAGGAATTAAATTAGCCGCAAGTGAATTTGTAGGATATATTCAATTATCAGAATTAAAAGATGTCGCAAATACAACACATTTAACCTATAATAAATCGATTATTATGGCAACCTATATGTTATGTGGTTTTGCAAATTTTGCTTCTATCGGGATTCAGATTGGTGGAATTGGCTCTTTAGCGCCAGGGCAACGAAAAACATTATCCGAATTTGGAATGAAAGCCTTAATTGGAGGAACAGTTGCTTCTTTAATGTCAGCAACGATTGCTGGTATGATTATTGGATAATTTCATCAAAATTAGAACAACAAATGCAACAATATTTAGACTTAGTAAAACACGTTTTAGACAACGGAAACGAAAAAGGAGATAGAACAGGAACAGGAACAAAAAGTGTTTTTGGGCATCAGATGCGATTCGATTTAAGTAAAGGTTTCCCAATGGTAACGACCAAAAAATTGCACTTAAAATCGATTATTTATGAATTACTTTGGTTCATAAAAGGCGATACAAATATTAAATATTTACAAGAAAATGGTGTTAAAATCTGGAATTCTTGGGCAGATGAAAATGGCGATTTAGGCCCTATTTACGGACATCAATGGCGCAATTGGAATAGCGATGAAATTGATCAACTAAAAGAAGTAATTGAAACCTTAAAGAACAACCCGAACAGCCGTAGAATGTTAGTTTCTGCTTGGAATCCGTCTGTAATGACCGATACTTCAAAATCATTTTCTGAAAATGTAGCCAACGGAAAAGCAGCATTACCACCGTGTCATGCGTTTTTTCAGTTTTATGTAGCCGATGGAAAATTATCATGTCAATTGTACCAACGAAGTGCCGATATATTTTTAGGAGTTCCTTTTAATATTGCTTCTTACGCTTTGTTTACCATGATGATTGCACAGGTTTGTGGCTATGAAGCAGGCGAATTTATCCATACTTTTGGTGATGCGCATATTTATAATAATCATCAAGAACAATTAGCTTTACAAGTATCTCGTACTCCAAAGCCACTTCCAACGATGAAAATAAATCCAGCAATCAAAAATATTGAAGATTTTACCTTTGAAGATTTTGAATTGATTAATTATGATTCGCATCCGCATATAAAAGGGGTTGTAGCGGTGTAATTTTTTATATCTTCGGAAATAAAAAAGGACTAAAACTCCTAAAAAAAGTAATAAATTAGCCGTTTATTAAATTAAAATTTATGATTACAATAATAGCAGCAATATCAAAAAATAATGCTTTAGGAATAGATAACGATTTAATTTGGCATTTACCTGCTGATTTAAAACGCTTTAAAAAAATTACAACTGGGCATTATATTTTAATGGGCAGAAATACCTTTGAAAGTATCGGTAAGCCGTTGCCAAACCGTACTACTGTTATTATCACCAGAAATAAAGACTACGTTAAAGAAGGCTGTTTAATTGCTGATTCTATTGAAAAAGCTATTGATTTATCAAAAGAAGAAACCGATATTTTTATTATTGGAGGCGCACAAATTTACAAGCAAGCACTTGAAAATAATTTAGTAGATAAGCTCGATATTTGTTTGGTACATCATGATTTTGAAGCCGATGTGTTTTTTCCAGAAATTGATTTGAATATTTGGGAACAAATATCCAAAGAAGATTTTAAAGCCGATGAAAAAAATAAGTACGATTATAGTTTCGTTTCGTATCTAAAGAAAAAATAATTTAGAGTCTGTTTAAATTTCATTTAAAAAAGTTTTATAGCAGAAAAATATAAAATCGAATCCGTCAAACTGAATTTATTTCAGTTTCGCATCCTGATTTGCTAGAGTTTTTAATTTTATGCGATGCTGAAATAAATTCAGCATGACGATAATTTAGTTTTTTTGATAATAGCATCTGATAAAAATATGTCAATACAACTTACATCAATAATTAAAACTTACGGAACACAAAAAGCCGTAAATGATATTTCTTTTGAAGCTAAAAAAGGAGAAATCGTTGGTTTTTTAGGGCCTAATGGTGCAGGGAAATCAACGACCATGAAAATTTTAACAGGTTTTATTCCTCCAAGTGAAGGAATGGTTTTTGTAAACGGAATCGATGTACTTAAAAACCCTATAGAAGCGCAAAAAAATATTGGCTATTTGCCGGAGCATAATCCGTTGTATTTGGAAATGTATGTGCGTGAATATTTACAATTTCAAGCAGCTATTTATAAGGTTTCAAAAAATAAAATAGCCGAAGTTATTAAAAAAGTAGGTTTAACATCCGAAGCACATAAAAAAATAGGAGAATTATCAAAAGGATATCGCCAACGAGTTGGCTTGGCAGCGGCTATTTTACACGATCCTGAAGTGTTAATTTTAGACGAACCCACCACAGGTTTAGACCCAAATCAATTGGTTGAAATTCGAGAATTAATCAAAGAACTCGGAAAAGACAAAACGGTATTATTTTCTACGCACATTATGCAAGAAGTAGAGGCAGTTTGTAACCGCGTAATTATTATCAATAAAGGCGAAATCGTTATTGATAAACCAATTTTAGAACTTAAAACAAGTAAAGAACAAGTTATAAAAGTAACCTTTGATTATAAGCTAGAAGAGCAGTTTATACAGCGTTTACCGAATATTGTTCACTATAAAAATACCGTTGAAAATAATTGGATACTTACTTTTGAAACATCCGAAGATATGCGTCCTGTAATTTTTGATTTCGCTCAAGAAAATGGTTTAAAAATACTAGGTTTAAATACCGAAAATAAAAATTTAGAAAGCTTATTTCGAGAGCTTACAAATTAGTATAATTCGCACTGAACCATACTTTTTTCCAAACTCTTTTTAAGAGTAAAAAAACAACATTTTCAACATAAATATCCATATTTGAATTGTCTATTTTGCGTATCATTTCCTCGGATACATCAGCGATATATAAAATATTTTTGTAAGTGCTAAAATCATCAATAATGACGTTTTTAATAGCATGATATAGTATTTTTTTCAAATCCGAAGGCGTACTTTCTACAGGTATTTCACAATCAAAATTAGCTAGCTTAAAATCTTTATTAAGTTGTAAAATCAATTTAAAATAAAGGTTGTTTTTAGTGCTATCCGCTAATAAATCGTGGCTGTTTTGATGTTTTTTTGGCGTCTTTTCTAGCATTTTAATTTAATTTAATTTATAACTAATATGTTGATCTTTTAAGCTTTCTAAAAAGTCATTTGTTATTTTAATTTTTGTATTTCTGCTTGGAAGGTTGAGTTCTATTTTTTCTTCCATATCTAAAATGGTAAAATGTAAATTTTGAGTTCCTTTATTGAGGGTACATAAATGCTGTAAATTTTTAATTCGAGATTCGTTTACTTCTTTTAAAGGCATTTTTAGGGTTATTTTTTTACACATTTTATCCATAATGTCGTGTAATAATAGAAAATCAGTAAAGGTAATTCTTGGTTCTCCTTTGATGCCTTCTCTACTTGTCCAGCCTGGTTTTATCATTGTTTTGATGTATAAAAAGGAATTTACAACGAGGAAATGTTTGAATCTTAAATATTCTTCTCCAAAAATTCTAAATTCAAAATTTTCGTTATAATCTTCAATAAAAAACGATGCCCAGCCTTTACCAGCTTTCGAAATTCGATGTTGTACATCGGTAATAATTCCTGCAAAAGTGAGTGCTTTTCCTTCTTGTTTTGTCAAATCGTTATAATACGAAAGATTGGCATTGCAAAAAGTCAATTCATTTTTAAAATCATCAAGCGGATGTGCAGAAATATAAATTCCTACGACTTCTTTTTCTTTTCCTAATAATTCCATGGTTCCCCAATGTTCGCAAAAAGGAATCATTGGTTCGGGCATTTCTTCTTCAGATCCTCCACCAAATAACGATACTTGTGCTGAATTTTGATTTTCTTGATATTTATTTCCAAAGCGCAATGCTTTTTCTATAAATTTTTGATTTTTTTCATCTTCTACAAAATATTGAGCTCTGTGTGTGTTTGTAAAAGAATCGAAGCCACCTGCTAAAATCAGTCCTTCAAAAGCTTTTTTATTTGCGACTCTTAAATCTACCCGTTTTGCGAGATCAAAAACAGATGAAAAATGACCATTTTTTTCACGTTCACTAATAATTGCTTTTACGGCACCAGCTCCAACGCCTTTAATTGCTGCCATTCCGAAACGAACAGCACCTTCTTTATTAACTGAAAATTTAGAAAATGATTCATTTACATCAGGTCCTAAAACGGTAATTCCAGCGCGTTTACATTCTTCCATAAAAAAGGAAACCGATTTAATATCATTCATATTATTTGAAAGTACGGCTGCCATATATTCGGCAGGATAATGTGCTTTTAAATAAGCTGTTTGATACGCAATCCAAGCATAACAAGTAGAGTGAGATTTGTTAAATGCGTAGGACGCGAAGGCTTCCCAATCCGTCCAAATTTTTTCTAATTTTTTCTCATTATGTCCGTTTGCAATGGCTTGTTTTACAAATTTAGGCTTCATTTTATCGAGTACCGCAATTTGTTTTTTACCCATTGCTTTTCTCAAAACATCGGCTTCACCTTTGGTAAAATCGGCTAATTTTTGCGACAATAACATTACTTGCTCTTGATATACCGTAATTCCATAGGTTTCTGATAAATATTCTTCCATGGCAGGTAAATCATATTCAATTTCTTCATCTCCGTGTTTTCTTCGGATAAAAGAAGGAATATATTCCATCGGTCCAGGTCGATACAAGGCATTCATGGCAATTAAATCTTCAAAAACAGTGGGTTTTAAAGAGCGCATGTGTTTTTGCATTCCTGGAGATTCATATTGAAAAATACCAACAGTTTCTCCTCTTTGGAAAAGCTCGTAGGTTTTTACATCATCTAACGGAAAAGTTTCAGGATCTAAAAGTACATCATGACGTGCTTTTACAATTTTAACGGTATCCTTAATTAAAGTTAGCGTTTTTAATCCTAAGAAATCCATTTTTAATAAACCAGCATCTTCTACAACCGAGTTATCAAACTGTGTTACATACATGTCAGAATCTTTTGCCAAAGCAACGGGTACAAACTTGGTAATATCATCGGGTGTAATAATAACACCACAGGCATGAATACCAGTATTTCGAACAGAACCTTCTAAAATTCGGGCTTTGTTAATGGTTTCCGCCATTAAATCCGAACCGTTAGAAAGCCTTTTAAGCTCGTTAACTAATTCAATTTCTTCGGTTCTAAGTTTCTCTTTGAGTTGTTTATCATCCAAAGAAAATATTTTCTTTAGCTTCATTCCCGGGATTAACTTGGCAATTCTATCGGCTTCAAAAAGCGGTAAATCTAACACGCGAGCGGTATCTCTAATAGAAGATTTTGCCGCCATAGTTCCGTAAGTAATAATTTGTGCAACTTGATTTGCACCATATTTATCAATTACATAATCCATAACTCGACCACGTCCTTCATCATCAAAATCAATATCAATATCGGGCATTGATACACGTTCAGGATTTAAGAAACGCTCAAAAAGTAAATCGTATTTAATGGGATCAATATTAGTAATCCACAAGCAAAAAGCAACTACCGAACCTGCCGCAGAACCACGACCAGGACCTACAGCAACATCCATATTTCTTGCTTCTCGAATAAAATCTTCCACAATTAAAAAATACCCAGGATAGCCTGTTTTTTCAATAACAGATAATTCAAAATCTAAGCGTTCTTGAATACTTTCGGTAATTTCTCCGTATCGTTTTTTTGCTCCAACATACGTTAAATGACGTAAAAAATTATTTTCACCTCGTTTTCCTTTGTCTTTGTTATCTTCTTCATCTTTAAATTCTTCAGGAATATCAAAGGCAGGTAATAAAACATCACGAGCTAGGGTGTAGGGGGTTACTTTATCAACAATTTCTTGAATATTGATAATTGCTTCAGGAATATCTGCAAACAATTTTTTCATTTCCTCGGATGACTTAAAATAATACTCATCGTTTGGTAAACCGTAGCGATAGCCTCGTCCTCGACCGATGGGCGTTGCTTGTTTTTCGCCATCTTTTACACATAATAAAATATCGTGTGCATTGGCATCTTCTTTAGATAAATAAAACGTATTGTTAGAGGCAACGGTTTTTACGTGATGTTTTTTCGAGAATTTTAAGAGTGTTTCGTTGACAACACTTTCATCTTGTTGATGATGACGCATTAATTCGATGTATAAATCATCACCAAATTGTGCCTTCCACCAAAGTAATGCTTCCTCGGCTTGTGCTTCACCAATATTTAATATTTTACTAGGAACTTCCCCATATAAATTTCCTGTAAGTACAATAATATCTTCTTTGTATTGTTCAATTACTTTTTTGTCAATTCTTGGGATATAATAAAATCCATCAACAAAAGCGATAGACGACATTTTTGCTAAATTGTGATAGCCATTTTTATTTTTTGCTAACAAAACAACTTGATATCCGTTATCTTTTTGACTTTTATTGGTATGATCGGTGCAAATATTAAATTCGCAACCAACAATTGGTTTTAAGGGTTTTTGGGTTGGTTTTTCACCTTTTTCAATGGCTTCAATATTGGCTATTTCTACGGATTTATTATGATTTATAATGGCTTGTACAAAATGAAAAGCGGCCATCATATTTCCTGTATCGGTCATTGCTACTGCTGACATGTTATCTTTTGCGGCGGCATTTACCAGATTTCCAATCTGAATCGTAGATTGTAAAACCGAATATTGTGTGTGATTATGAAGATGTGCAAAGGTGGCATTTTCTAATTTTGCTAAGCCTTCATCAGTACTGATGGTTGTTGTACTACCTTTTTCTTTTTCAATTCTTGCTCGAATTTTATCACTTTCTTTTTTTAGATTTAAGTGATTTAATCCGATTACTTGAATTGTACTTGGATTATTTTTGGCATACGCATCAAAAAAATCATCAGAAACTTGTAATTGTTCTTTGGTAAATTGACGCAAACGAATCAATTCTAAAAAACAACGGGTTGTTGCTTCTACATCGGCAGTTGCGTTGTGAGCATCACCAAAACCAACACCGAATAAATGTTGATGTAATTCAGTTAATGTTGGTAATTTAAACTTACCGCCACGACCACCTGGAATTTGACACATGGTCGCAGTTTGTTCGGTACAGGTATCTAAAACAGGTAAATTTGTTAGGGTTGTTTCAACGCCTAAACGATGAAATTCACACGCCATAATATTTACATCAAACCCAAGATTTTGCCCAACAATAAATTTGGTTTTGCGTAAAGCTTCATTAAATAACGTCAGTCCTTTTGATAATTCAATTCCTTGTTCCTGAGCTAAATCGGTAGAAATACCATGAATTTGCTCGGCATCATACGGAATATTAAATCCATCAGGTTTGATAAGAAAATCGTTATGCTCGAGTAAATTTCCTAATTCATCATGTAATTGCCACGCAATTTGAGTAGCTCTTGGCCAATTGTCAGTATCTGTAAAAGGAGCTTTCCAATTTTTAGGTAATCCGGTGGTTTCGGTATCAAAAATTAAATACATCTAGCGTGTTGGGTTGAAGTTTTTAATAAAAATAAAGTGTAAAAATACAAAGAAATTATCATGTTCATAGTCGAGGTTTGAATCATTCCCTTGAATAACTCTTTAAGTAGATTTTATATAAGTAACATTTTTTTTGATTAAATTAAATTAATAACTTATTGTTAACTAGGTGTTAAGTTTTTTTTTTGATAAAAAAAAGCAATTTATAGTTGATTTATAAACACTTTTTAAAAGTATATTTGCCGATATATTTAAATATAATATTTTTTACAATGAAAGAAGGAACAATTAAGTTTTTTAACGAGTCTAAAGGTTTTGGATTTGTTACTGAAACAGGAACAAACACTGAATATTTCGTACACGTATCAGGTTTAATCGATGAGGTTAGAGAAGGTGATACGGTAGAGTTTGATCTTAAAGAAGGAAAAAAAGGATTAAATGCTGTTGATGTTAGAGTTTTATAATATTTAATCGCAACTTATTTTCTTAAGAGCTTGTTTTTCAGGCTCTTTTTTATTGCAATAAAGTTAAATTTTTGCAATTTAGTCAAAAATAAATTATAAATTTGTCGCCACTTATCACGAGATGATAAGATTTATTAATATAAAGGTCGAGAACCTTAAAAATTAAAATTATGCCTGTAAAAATTAGATTACAAAGACACGGAAAGAAAGGAAAACCTTTTTATTGGGTAGTAGCTGCTGATTCAAGAGCTAAAAGAGATGGTCGTTACTTAGAGAAAATTGGAACGTATAATCCTAATACAAATCCTGCAACTACTGACTTAAACGTTGATGTAGCTGTAGCATGGTTAGAAAAAGGAGCACAACCAACTGATACTGCTAGAACTATTTTATCTGATAAAGGAGTTTTATTAAAAAAGCATTTAGCTGGTGGAGTTAAAAAAGGCGCTTTAACACAAGAACAAGCAGATGCTAAATTTGCTGCTTGGTTAGAAGAAAAAACTGGAGTAATTGCTACTAAAGTTGATGGTTTAGCAAAAGCTGAAGCAGATGCAAAAGCAAAAGCTTTAGAAGCTGAAAAAGCTGTAAACGATGCACGTATCGCTGCAAACAATCCTGTTGCTGATAGCGAAGAAGTTGTTGCTGAAAATGCAGATAGCGAAGAATAAAAAAACGGTACTATAATGATGATGCAAAAAGAAGATTGCTTTTATCTTGGCAAAATCGTTAAAAAACATAGTTTTAAGGGAGAAGTCGTTATCAAATTAGATACCGATGAACCCCATCTTTACGAAAATTTGGAATCAGTTTTTGTCGATTTAGGCAATAATCTGGTTCCTTTTTTTATTGAAAAATCTTCCTTAACAAGAAGCACTATGTTTCGCGTAAAATTTGAAGATGTAGATTCCGAAGCTGATGCAGATGCAATTATGAGAGCAGGAATTTATTTACCCTTAAATTTATTGCCAAAATTATCAGGAAATAAGTTTTATTATCACGAAGTTATCGGCTTTACTATTGTCGATAAAAATTTTGGAGAAGTAGGAACACTCGTTTATATTAACGATAAAGCCGCACAACCGCTTTTCGAAATTGAAAATGGAGATACCGAAATTTTTATTCCAATGATTGATGACTTTATTAAAAATGTCGATAAAGTTAATAAAATTATTGAAGTAGAAACTCCCAAAGGATTAATTGAACTCTATTTGGAAGCTTAATAAAAAACAAACCTTGCTAGTTTCATTAAGAAAAAGCAAGGTTTTTATCGGGGGATGCCACAAATATATCTAGGTTAAATAGACTCAAAGTCCTAAATCATACAATTTGGACGATTCCGAACCAACTTTTAACACTTTTTCTAATTAGTTTAACAAAATTAAATTCTTAGTCTGAATATTTTTTGTTAAACTATATCCTAAAAGGAATAAAGTAACTTAAAAGAATTTTAGAAATAAATACAAAACTTCATAAATAAACTTAGCCCCGATTGAAGCAATTGTTTGAGCTCTTTTTTGATTTTTCTTCAAAAAAAGCGAGTGCGGAAAGCGGGAAATAGCTACAAATAATCCCACCTCAATTTCTAAAAACAATACTTTATAATTTCTAGAATATTCGTTTTCATAAAATAAAAATGTACTTTTACAATCCTTAATTTATAGCAAAATGAGCTTATTACAAGAATTACAAGATAGAAGCGCAAATCAATGTGAACTTTGTGCCTCAAAAGAAAATTTATCAATTTATGAAGTGCCACCAATGTCAGTCGGAGGAATTGACGGAAGCCTGTTAGCATGCGAAACCTGTATCGAACAAATTGAAAACCCTGAAAAAATAGACGCAAATCACTGGCGATGCCTAAATGACAGCATGTGGAGCGAATTTAGAGCCGTAAAAGTAGTTGCTTGGAGAATGTTATCAAGACTTCGAAAGGAAGGTTGGCCACAAGATTTACTAGATATGTTATATTTAGAAGAAGAAGATTTGCGCTTTGCAAAAGAAACTGGAGACCACTTAGACGAAAGTGAAAAAATTATTCACAGAGATGCAAACGGTGCTATTTTACAAGCAGGAGATTCTGTTGTTTTAATCAAAGATTTAAAAGTAAAGGGTTCTAGCATGGTCGCTAAACAAGGAACTGCCGTTCGTAGAATTTCTTTAGATCATGAAAATGCAAACTATATCGAAGGAAAAGTAGGGCCTACGCAAATTGTAATTATTACCGATTATGTAAAGAAAATGGCTGAAAAAGAGTAGTTTTAAACACTTTTTGAACATGTTTTACTTTTTAAAATACAAAAAAGCTGAAGTTTTAAAACTTCAGCTTTTTTGTTTATATAACTATTTTATTACTTGCTGATTACTTTTCAGTATTGTAAAATACTTTGTAATATTTCATCTTTTTGTCTTCATCGTAGCCTTGCTCTAAATAATCTGAAGAAGCATCAGGCGCATCAATATCAATTTTAATTTGAATATTTGTATCCAACTTTATTTCCGTTTTAAACTTGCTTTTCTCTTTCTTTAAAACAACATCTGAAACTTCAAAATTATTGCGGATTAAAACATCATTCAATTTTTCAAAATGTTTTTTGTAATCCTCAAACATTCCTTGATGCTTTTCATCTTCAAAAACCTCCTCTTTAAAGCCTTGGTAATCAACAGATTCATTCTCTTTGAAATAATCAACCGTACTCGCTAAAAAATTACTCTGCTCTTTTTTTCCAAATTCTGGTTTGATGATTTCTTCTGAAAAATCTTTACACATCTCTAAATAATGCTGTGTATGTAAGTTTCTGTCATCAGCAAATTTAGCGTTTAAGAAATTTTTAATCCAATATTGAGCATCGTAATTGTTGTTGTCCACCGATAAAATAACCGTTCCCTCAGCATCCGTAGAATTGACAATTAAACAACCTTTGTCTAATTTTTTTGTTGAAATTCCTTTCTGAACAACCACATCAAAACTATCATCATCTAAATAGGTTTGTAGAAAATCAACCTTACTTTCAATTTTGAAAACCCCAACCGCATTGGTTAAAATATCTTTATATTCAATGTTTTCAAAATAAACAACTAATACATCGCCCGTTTTTATATTGGCAGAATTTGATTGCTCATATAAATGATTCACAATGTTTTTCGAATGCTCGATAAATGATTCAGTATCATCAAAAATATCAGAAGTATATTTGTTGATTTCGTTTAAACGAACATCTGCATGATGTTTAAAACGATAACTTTGTGTTACCGTTCCAAAGTTTTTTAATAAAAATGGCATCAGTAATTCGTAACTTTCTTCATCGAAACGAACTAAACTTTCTGAAAATTCATTTTTTCCACTATTGTATTTATTCGCAACTTTATGAATGATACATTTACTAATTTCGGCACGAGTTCTTTTAATCATTTTCTAAGTAATTGTAGATTATTGAAGTACAAAAATAAAGAATCTAAAGGTTTAATTTTAGTTGTTCGGGAAGTAATTTAAAAGTCTTGCGGTGAAAAGGCGTAATGCCAAATTCCCGAATCGCTTCTCGATGTTCTTTGGTTGGATATCCTTTGTTTTTCTGCCAATTGTACTGCGGATATTCTTGATGAATTTTCGCCATATATTCATCTCGATATGTTTTTGCTAAAATAGAGGCGGCAGCAATACTCATAAATTTGGCATCGCCTTTTACGATAGTTTCATGCGGGATTTCTTGATATGGATTAAATTTATTTCCATCAACAATAATAAATTCGGGTTGTGGAGAAAGTTGTGCAATCGCACGGTGCATCGCTGTTATTGAGGCTTGCAAGACATTTATTTCATCAACTTCTTGATGATTTACAAAAGCTACGGCATAGGAAATCGCATATTTTTCAATATAAGGACGTAATTCTTCACGTTTTTTTTCGGAAAGTTGCTTGGAATCGTTTAAAAAATCGTGTTTGAAATTTTCAGGCAAAATAACGGCTGCAGCGACCACAGGACCACTAAGGCAACCTCTACCAGCTTCATCTGTACCTGTTTCTAAAAGGTGTTGGCTATATTTTAATTGTAACATGATACAAATTAACAGTTTTCAAAGAAATTATTCGTGATTTTTGTCGTTTAATTATTTTACTTTTGCCCTTATGAAAAGAATTTTTGTAGTATTTTTTTGTTTATTAGGAACTCAATTGTTTTATGCTCAAATAAGACAACTAAGTAATGGTTTGGGAGATTTTAATCAGCAAAATCAAGGAAATCAAAGAAATCAAACAGGTTTTAATCAAAATTTAGATTCTATTTCTGATGCTGAAATCAGCGTACAACTCAACGGAAAAACCAAATATACCGACTATAAAATACTATCATTTAAAAATGATACTACTATTGTTGATACTACTTTAACTTTAAAAAAACATTATAAATTCAATCTTTTAAGAAAAGATAATTTTGAATTGTTAGAATTTCATAATCAAGGACAAACATTCACGAATTTAGGCTATAATTTTACGGATATTTCTCAATTTCCTGATATTGGTTTTCGTGCTAAGCATTTCAATTTTTTCGAAAAAGAAGATGTTAATTATTATCACGTTCCAACGCCCACCACCGAAGCAATGTACAGAACAGGTTTGGAGCAAGGGCAGGTGTTAGATATGTTATTTACCACTAATTTTTCAAAACGATTCAATGTCGGAGTTGCTTATAAAGGACTTCGTTCCTTAGGAAATTATAGACGTTCCTTAGTGAGTTCTGGAAATTTTCGATTAAGTTTCAGATACGAAAGTCCTAAAGGAAATTATGCAATCAGAGGGCAGGCGGTGAATCAAGATATTTTAAATCAGGAAAACGGCGGTTTAACCAGCGATGCTTTACAAGCTTTTTTAGATGATGATCCTACTTTTAGTGAAAATAGAGGTAGGCTAGATGTTGCCTTAAATGATGCCGAAAATAAATTAGATGCAAAGCGTTTATATTTTGAACATACGTTCAAATTATTAGCTTCAAAAGATAGTGTACGACAACAAGATTTTTCAAATTTAAAAATCGGACATTCTTTTACTAGAGAATCAAAACATTACACATTTACGCAAATTACAGCAACGCCTATTGTTTTCGGAAATACTATTTTAGCTAATAATATCAATGATAAAACCGATTATTTACGTTATAATAATACTGTTTTTTTAGATTTTAATTCGAAATATATTTTAGGGAAATTTAGCGTAAAAACAGGCTACACAACGTATAATTATGGCTACGAAAATTTACAAAATAATTTGGTAGGCATCACTAAAAATAAATTAATAGGAAAGGCAGTTTCTTTTGGAGCGAGTTGGAATGGAAAAATTAAGAACTTTCATGTAAATGCGATTGCAAACCTAACGCCAGGTAGCGGAAGGCTTTCTGGAAATAATTTAAAAGCCGAAGCTTTTTACAAAAAAGATAGTCTTATCACTTTAAAAGCGCATCTAGAAATCAGTAATAAATTACCGAATTTTAATTTTTTATTGCATCAAAGTAGTTATAACGACTATAATTGGGAACATAATTTTGAATCGGTAGGTACTAGAAATTTAGGTGGAACTTTAACATCGAAATGGATAAATGGTTCTTTGGATATTACAAATATTGATAACTATACCTATTTTGATGAAAATAATTTGCCAAAACAATTTTCAGGAAGTGTTAATTATCTAAAAGCAAAAGTTTCAAAAGAGTTTACTTTCGGGAAATTTGCGTTGGATAATACCTTGATGTATCAAAAAGTAGCCAATGGAAATGAGGTTTTCAGAGTGCCAGATTTTGTAACACGAAACACGTTTTATTATTCCGATAATTGGTTTAAAGGAAAGCCGTTATTTGTACAAATAGGAGCGACGTTTAAATACTTTTCGAAGTATAAAATGAATGCGTATAACCCATTATTAGCCGAATTTACGTTGCAAAATGATACGGAAATCGGTTTTCCAACAGTTGATTTATTTGTAAATGCAAGAGTTCGTAGAACTCGAATTTATTTTAAAGCAGATAATATTAGTTCTTTTGTGTTGGATAAAAATTATTTATCAGCACCGAATCATCCGTATCGAGATTTTGTAATTCGTTTTGGGGTGGTTTGGAATTGGTTTATTTAGAGCCTGTTTAAATTTTATCTAAAAAAAGTAATGTGAAAATAGCAAGGCAAGGGGTTAAAACCCCTTGTTGAAAAAATAAATTCAGCATGACGAGAATTTAGTTTTATTTAATTTTTAAACAGGCTCTTACTTTGATGTTTTGGCAAGTTCTCTAATTTTAATTCTGAAGGCGGCAAAAAGTAAGGTCATAAATGGGCTTAACCAGTTGAACATTGCAAAGAAAGCATAATCAACCACAGGTACACCTAACACGCCCGAATGATACGCTCCACAAGTATTCCAAGGAATTAAAACCGAAGTTACCGTTCCTGAATCTTCTAAAGTTCTACTTAAATTTTCAGGAGCTAATCCTTTATCTCGATACGCTTTTGCATACATTTTTCCTGGAACTACAATCGCTAAATATTGGTCAGAAGCCGTAAAATTCAATCCGATACAGGTAGCAACCGTACTGGCAAATAATCCAAAAACAGAATCAAATAAACCGAGCATAAAACTACTTATTCTTGCCAATGCACCAATGGCGTCCATAATTCCACCGAAAACCATCGCTAAAAGAATCAACCAAACCGTTCCTAGCATTTTTTTCATCCCACCTGCGGTAAATAAATCTTTTAAAACTTCATTATCCGTAGCCACAGAAGTTTCTACAGTAATTGCTTGCATCACGCCTTTATATGCCGATTTAAAATCTAAATTCTGTACGCCAGCAATTTGCGCGACTACATCTGGTTGAAAAATTAAAGCGAAAATTCCTCCTAAAACAGTACCTCCTAATAAGGCAATTAAAGGCGGTGTTTTTTTAACAATCAGTAAAATTACAAAGGCTGGAACTAAAAATAACCACGGAGTGATATTAAACGCTTTGTCAATATCGGCAAGCATATTTTGAGTGTCGGCCTCACCTGTTGCTGTTTGGGTAAATCCTAAGATGATAAAAAATATCATTGTAACTATAAAAGTAGGGATTGTTGTGTACGTCATATAACGGATATGTGTAAATAAATCCGTTCCTGCCATTGCCGGTGCTAAATTTGTGGTATCGGACATTGGTGACATTTTATCACCAAAATAAGCACCCGATAAAACAGCTCCAGCGGTCATTCCTAATGAAATTCCTAAAGCATCACCAATACCAATTAAGGCGATACCAACGGTTGCTGAAGTTGTCCAAGAACTTCCTGTGGCAATCGAAATTATTGCACTGATTATTAAACATGCCACTAAAAATATCGTCGGATTTAAAACTTGTAATCCGTAATAAATCATCGAAGGAATAATACCACTAATTAGCCAAGTTCCAGCTAAAGAACCAACCATCAGTAAAATTAAAATAGCGCCTGCGGTCGATTTGATATTTTCCGCAACTTCTTCCATCATTCTTTCGTAAGAAACCTTATTTTTAAAACCAACAATTGCCGCGACAGCTCCTCCTAATAATAATATAAATTGATTACTTCCACTTAACGCATCATCACCATATACAAAAACATTATACGCCAACATTATGATTAAAGCCAATACAGGAATTAAGGCTTCCCATATATTTAGCTCTTTATTTTCAATAATTTTTTGGTCTTGAATTTTAATTTCACTGATGTTTTTGTCTTCGTGCATTTATAGTATTTTTAGATATGTAATGTTACGATTTTACTAAGAATTACACAAATAGAATCCGTTTACAACATTATCGATAGATAAATTACACTAATTTGTTTATTTTGATGAATTTTTATCAGAAGATAATTATTGAATTATATCAAAAAAATAGCCTTGAAATTTTAAATTTCAAGGCTATTTTTATAGTATTAATAGGTTTTTAAAAAAGCTATTTTATTCTGATAATTCGGTAAAATATTGATAAAAATAAGGAATTGTTTCAATTCCTTTTAAGTAATTCCAAACGCCAAAATGTTCGTTTGGCGAGTGAATGGCATCAGAATTTAAACCGAATCCCATTAAAATACTTTTACTATTTAATTCTTGTTCAAATAACGAAACGATAGGAATACTTCCTCCGCTACGTTGTGGAATTGGTGTTTTTCCAAAGGTTTTGGTATAGGCTTTACTTGCCGATTTATAACCGATATTATCGATTGGCGTAACATACCCTTGTCCTCCGTGATGCGGTGTAACTTTTATTTTTACTGATTTTGGAGCAATACTTTCGAAATGATTTTTAAACAATTCGGTAATTTCTTTCCAATCTTGATTTGGCACTAAACGCATTGATATTTTGGCGTATGCTTTTGATGCGATAACAGTTTTTGCACCTTCGCCTGTGTAGCCTCCCCAAATTCCGTTTACATCTAAAGTAGGGCGGATTGCGTTGCGTTCATTCGTTGTGTAGCCTTTTTCCCCGTGAACATCTTCGATGTCTAGGGCTTTTTTATACGCATCTAAAGAAAAGGGAGCTTTTGCCATTTCAGCACGTTCTTCTGCGGATAATTCCTCTACAGTATCGTAAAAACCAGGGATAGTAATATGATTATTTTCATCTTGTAAAGAGGCAATCATTTTGGTTAAAATATTAATAGGATTTGCCACAGCTCCTCCGTATAAACCTGAATGTAAATCTCTATTTGGTCCTGTAACTTCTACTTCTACATAACTTAAACCACGTAATCCTGTAGTTATTGATGGAATATCATTGGCAATCATTCCTGTATCAGAAATTAAAATGACATCGTTGGCTAATTTTTCTTTATTTCGAGGAACAAACCAAGCTAAACTTTCAGAACCAACTTCTTCTTCACCTTCAATCATAAATTTGACATTACAAGGTAAATTTCCTGTGTTTGTCATGTATTCTAATGCTTTTACGTGCATATACATTTGTCCTTTATCATCACAAGCCCCACGAGCAAAAATTGCTCCTTCAGGATGAATTGCTGTTTTTTTGATGACAGGTTCAAACGGAGGCGAAGTCCATAATTCGATAGGGTCAGCAGGTTGTACATCATAATGACCGTAAATTAAAATTGTTGGTAACTTTGGGTCGATAATTTTTTCGGCATAAATAATAGGGTAGCCTGGTGTTTCACAAATTTCTACGGTATCACAACCTGCTTTTTCCAAACTATTTTTAACAAAATCGGCAGTATTTAATACGTCTTTTTTGTAGGCAGGGTCGGCACTTATAGAAGGAATTTTTAATAAATCGATAAGTTCATTTATAAATCTATCTTTATGTTGAGCAATGTATTTTTGTACGTTTTCCATCTGTTGTTATTTGATTTAACAAAAATAATAAAAATTTTGTGCTTCTGCTTTGTAGTTTCGAAGTATTGTTTATATTTGCACCCACAATTACCTAGTACGCGGGAGTGGTGGAATTGGTAGACACGCTAGACTTAGGATCTAGTGCCGAAAGGTGTGAGAGTTCGAGTCTCTTCTCCCGTACAGAATTTTAAATTCAATGAAATCAATGCTTTAAAAGTGTAAAAACTTTTAAAGCATTTTTTTTATGACTATAAATAAGTTAAAAGAACCTACAAAAGAACCTGTAAACGAGCAGTTAAAAACGCTAAGTTTACGCTTTAATATCTTAAAAAACTTGTATTCAGAACCGAAAATTTACCGATATAAAGAACTCATTAACGGCAAAAAGCAAATTAGTATAAACAAACAATGGCACGTTTACTACTATTATCGAAATCCGAAAAATGGTAAAATGGTTAAGTTTACGGAAAGAAAAGGAATTAACAGATTAAAGACTATTGCCAGTCGAAATTTAGCAAGTAAAAATTTACAAAAAGCATTAAAAAGATATTTGCAAGATGGATTTAATCCATTTGCTGAAAAAGAAATAAAAGTTGATGTAAATACTAAAATTTA
Source organism: Tenacibaculum piscium (assembly GCF_021390755.1). Taxonomy (NCBI): domain Bacteria; kingdom Pseudomonadati; phylum Bacteroidota; class Flavobacteriia; order Flavobacteriales; family Flavobacteriaceae; genus Tenacibaculum; species Tenacibaculum piscium. The sequence goes on from NZ_JAJGWR010000001.1 coordinate 119,402, forward strand.
CACAAGTTCGGAAGCCTTGAATTTAGCTTTTAATCAAAAAGAACCAACTTGGAAAGAATCAACAATTGATGTAAATAAAGTATATCTTAATTCATTTACAAGATGGTTATCTGCCAATAACCTAAAAGATAGTCCTATTTCTGAAATAACTAGAAAGCATATTTCTTTTTATTTATCTTATTTAATCGAAGTAAAAAGTATCTCAAATACAAGTAGAAATAATCATAAACGATTACTTTCTTCTTTATTTACGCAATTAGAAGAAAGCGAAATTATACCGTTAAACTTTATCGGAAAAATAAGTTTCTTAAAAAGTACCGCCAAAAAAAATAAACCATTTAATGCAACGCAATTAGATGAAATTCTAAAATACACAAAAGAAAACGATCCTTATTTATATGACTACATTAAATTTATGTGGTATTCTTTTTTGCGTCCAATTGAAATAATACGTTTGAAAATTGAAAATATTGATTTTGATAATAATTCAATCGAAATTCAAACCAAAACAAAAGAACGTGATTATGTTAGATTAGTTTCTGCTAATAAAGAGTATCTGAAAACACTAAATTTAGATACTTTTGATAAAACAAAATCAATTTTTACTAAAGATAAAAAACCCGCTTTTTGGGAAACTAAAAAAGAAAAATCAAAAGAAAATTGGTTTACTAGAAGATTTAAAATCATTAAAACCAAGTTTAATTTATCTGATGACTATGGAATCTATTCTTTTAGGCATACGAGCGCATTAAGTTTATACTATCATTTTTTAAATAAACAAGGATTTAATGAGTATCAATCTGTTTTAAAAGTTCAGGAAATAATGCGCCATACTGACGAAAATACAACAAGAAAATATTTACGAGAAATAGGAGGGCAGTTGCCAAAAGACTGGTCTAAGAATTATGATTATGAATTAATCTAAAAACTACTTCTGTATCAATGCCATCATCTATTTACAATCAGAAAAAAGATGATACATAACTAAACTATAAAAAATGGCACAATCAATAGAACCAAATATTGCAGACCTAGCTAATGGCTGGATGAAATCATATAAATTACCGTATAAATTAGAACAAGAAAATATAAATAGTGAAATTGATAACGCTTTAAAAGATTACGAATCTAAAGGTGGCGGTAAAGGTGGAAATAGACCAGATGCAAAAGTTTTATTACAAGATAAAAATTTAAACTACTACCCTATATTAATTGAATACAAAGGTGAAAAAGGGAAATTAGTAAAACTAGATAAAGAAAATCAAGTTGAAAATATCACTATAAAAAACGAACCTAACTACAAAAATATAAGTTCTTTTGCTGTAAATGGAGCAATTCATTATGCAAATGCCTTACTACATCACACCAGTTACACCGATATTATTGCTATTGGTATGACAGGATATAAAGATGCTAAAGGTAATATTCATCACGAAATAGGTGTATATTTTGTATCTAAAGATAATTTAGGAGTTGGGCAAAAAGTAGGTGAATATTCTGATTTTTCTTTCTTAGCTCCTGAAAATTTTGATGCCTTTATCGAAAAAGTAAAATTATTAAGTCTTACTGATGAAGAACTTGAAAAACTAAAAGAAAGAAGAGAAAAAGAAATTGATAAAGTTTTAAAAAACCTAAATCAGCATATTTTTGACAATGAAAAAGGAGTTGGCGAAAATGACCGTGTTTATCTTATTGCCGCTTCTATTATTGCAACACTTGGGGTGGCGGGAAAAGTTCCTACTCTAAAAAAAGAAGATTTAAAATCTTCTCAAGAACACGGAAATACCGATGGCGAAATAATGGTTCGTAAAATTGAATCGTTTTTAAGAGAAAACAATATTCCTACCGATAAAAAAGACCTTATTATTAGAAGTCTTAAAAATACACTTTTAGCTTCTAATCTAAATAAAATTGAAAATGGTAAAACGCAATTAAGTCGAATTTTTACTAAAATTATTGATGATTTAGGTATTTATTACAAAATTGATTTAACTACCGATTTTACAGGAAAGTTATTTAACGAAATGTACGGTTGGCTTGGTTTTTCGCTAGATAAATTAAACGATGTTGTTTTAACTCCTGCTTATATTTCAAACTTATTGGTAAAATTAGCACGAGTAAATAAAGATTCTTATGTATGGGATTTTGCAACTGGTTCGGCTGGTTTGTTGGTTTCGGCAATGAATGAAATGTTGATTGATGCTAAAGAAAATATTACTTCGCCAAGTGAATTAGCTGAAAAACAAGTACACATTAAAGCCAAACAATTATTAGGGATTGAATTATTACCAAGCGTTTATATGTTAGCCATCTTAAATATGATTATGATGGGTGATGGTAGCTCTAACATCTTAAATAAAGATTCCTTAACCGATTTTGATGGAAAATATGGTTTTGGTGATACAGATAAAGAATTTCCTGCAAGTGCTTTTATTTTAAATCCTCCATATTCTGCTGAAGGTAACGGAATGGTTTTTGTTGAAACTGCCTTAAATATGATGCACAAAGGATACGCATCTATTATTATACAAAATTCAGCAGGAAGCGGAAAAGCAAAAGATTTTAACCTACGAATTTTAGAAAAACACACGCTTTTAGCAAGTATTAAAATGCCTGTTGATATTTTTATCGGAAAAGCAAGTGTGCAAACTAATATTTATGTGTTTAAAGTAAACGAAAAACATCATAAAGATGAAATGGTAAAGTTTATTGACTTTTCTAATGATGGATACACACGAAGCAACCGTAAAAAAGCAAGTAACAATTTAAAAGATACCGACCAAGCAAAAGAACGTTATCAAGAAATTGTAGATTTAGTGCGTTTTGGTAAAAGCAAACTAAAACTTTTTACTGATAAAGAATATTACGAAAACACCATTGACCCAAAAAATGGAGCTGACTGGAATCAAACAGCACCGATAGACACCAAACCAACATTAAACGATTTTAAAAAAACCGTTAGCGATTACTTAGCGTGGGAAATATCAACAATCTTAAAAAAACAAAATAACCAAAATGAAAATTCGGGAAAGTAATTTCCCCACTTAACAAAAAATTAAATAACGTTAAGTGGGGCGAGTTTAGAGTTGGTGATTTGTTTGAAATAGGTACAGGTTCATTATTATCAGGAGAAGAATTAATAAAAGGTAAAATTCCTAGAATTTCTGCTAAATCTGATAATAATGGTATTTTAGGTTATTATGATACCGCTAATAATACAAATTCAAGACATTTTAAAAATTTTATATCTGTTAATTTTTTTGGTACGAATGGTGGTATTTTTTATCATAAGGAAAAAACAAGTGTAGAAATGAAAGTTCATACTCTTAAAATCCCAAATAAAGAATTAAACGATAAAATTGCTAAATTTATAATTAGCACATTAAAAAATTCATTAACAGGATTTGGATATGGTAATCAACTATCAAGTTCTAAATTAAGAGAATTAAATTTTAAAATCCAACTACCAACGAAAAACGGGAAAATAGATTTTGATTTTATGGAAAATTTCATAAACAATTTAGAAACCGAACGCATCGCAAAATTAGATGCGTATTTGGTAGAAAATGGTTTACATGATTATGAATTATCAGCAAAAGAAAAACAAGTTTTATTAGATTTTGAAAATGATAAATTTCAATGGAGTGAATTTAAATTAGAAAATTTGTTTGGTAAAGCTACTCGTGGTAGAAGATTAAAAAGTGCTGATAGAATTTCTGGAGATTTACCATTTGTAACGGCAGGAGAAGCTAACGAAGGAGTTTCTGCATTTATCGGAAATAATATAATAGAATTTTCAGAAAATACAACAACAATTGATATGTTTGGTTCGGCAAAATATCGAAATTATAAATATGGAGGAGATGACCATATTGCGGTTGTTCATACTGATAAATTACCTAAAAAAGCATCAATTTTTGTAACATCGGCAATTCATAAATCATCTTATAACGGACAATTTAATTATGGTAGAAATTTTTATCCAAAACATGCTGATGTATTAAATGTTTCACTTCCAATAAAATCAAAAAAACCAGATTATGAAATTATGGAAACGTTGATTTCTGCAATTCAAAAAACGGTTGTAAAAGATGTTGTTTTATATGTTAAAAATAAAGGGAATTGTTAGATTTTCTTTTAAAAAAAATGCCCAAGTCATTCACAACTTGGGCAAAACAATCAAACAACAACTATTTTTTTAATTTCCCTTTAATTTCATACTTTTGCAGTAATTAAATGTACGTCAGAAATACAATATTACTACAAAAGTGTTTATTAGCTGGGAAGCTGTAAGCACTTTTTTTGTGCCTTATTTTATTCCGTAACTGTTAAAATTCCTTCAAAAATATTGTATTTTAAATCGGATAAATTTTTATTTTGATACCTATTTTTATCGGCATAAATATAATTTTCCTGATAATCGTCAAATTTTTGAGTGAACAAAATCACATCGCCATCAAATTGACTTTTTGAACCGCCTCGCATTTTTCCGTCCGTAGTTTGTTGGAAAATTACAATAAATATTTTACCATCGTATTTTTTACGTAAGTCTTTATCGACCTCGAAACCTTTTTCAATTTCTTGAAGTTTTGCAAAACTATCAATTACGATAACATCATTTGCTTTAATTAATTGATCCAAATCAGCAATAGATTTTATTTCAGGATTCGAGATGTTTGCCATTGCTTTGTCTAAAATATATTCGTGTACCTTATTCCAATATAAAGTGCTTTCAGGGTGTTCCTCAATACTGGCGTGTCCGACTTTGTAATTTTGAGCAAAAGCATTAATAAATCTAAAAGCACAACGAGTTTTCATAGAGCCTTGACCACCTGTAAGCGTAATTACTACGGATTCTTTTTGTTTTACCTCAATTTTACCTAAAAATTCACTGATATTTTCATCTTGAATTTTATAAAATTCAGCTACTTTATTTTGTCTATTCGCTAATTTTGATGCTAAAGAATTACCGCTAAGGCTGGTTCTTGGTTTTGCAAGTCCTCGTTGCTTATTTGCTTTGTTTAACCAATTTTGTGTTCTTTCTTTGTTTTTTTCTATTGATATGGTATTTGCAGATTCTAAATCTTTATTTTCATCTAAATATCTACCATAACGCATTCTATCTAAATCAGGCATTAATACGCCAAATTCCTCTGTCGGTTTACTTCTGATAGTTAAATAATTATCTAACCAGTTTCTAGCGTATGTTTCTTCATCTTTATAGTCCCATTCAAAATTAGGATTATGATTTTTATCTTTATTTTTGTGATTCACAAATTTAAAAGATTGCATTTTACTCATTTCTACTCCGTAGGTATCATCTAATGAATATTTAGGGAGCTTTATTTTTTTGTTAATTTGGTTAATGTTATATCTTATTATTTCTTTTTGCTTACGATGTTTTGTTCCTGTTTCGTTATTGTAATTTCCAGCACGTCCAACATAAAATCTCAATTCTTCAATTAAGAATATTAATTGTTTATTGTTAAGGGTTTTAAAATCTTTTTCAGTGATTTTCTTATCAACATAAACAGGTATATTATAATGATTCAAGCCGTCAATCATTGTGTAATAACTTTCCTTGAAATATTGATGTTTAAAATGATTGTCATTTAACAAATGAAACATATTATTTTGAGCTATATCATTATTATTTTTTGATTTTCTTTTAGGTTTTAATTGATTTTTATCTTTTGTAAATATCAATGGTATTAGCTTATTTATTGATAAAACATCTCTAATATTATCTAAAACAAAAACATCTTTCTCCACCTCTTTAACCGCAGGTTTTTCAACGGTTTTAGCTTTTTTTGTTGGAGGATTATTTACTTCAACACCTAAAAAAGCATACAAATCGTCAATATTACCACGGTAATAAGTATTTAATTGACGTTGCCAAACACCATTTGTAGGCGACCATTTAAAAGCGTGTCCTGCTTTTTTTAAAAAAGCTCTAACATCTGCATCAGGTTTACCATCAAATAAAATCTGAAATTTATTAATTTCTCTATTAATTATAATTGTACCGTTTTCAAATTCAATTTCCGTATTTCCTTTTTCATCAGAAGATTCTTTTAATCGTTTTTCAAGAACAATCTGTTTTTTCACCTCTCTTATATTCGCTGTTAAATTTGTTAAATAAAAGCTATTCGATTTAATACTGCTACCATCTTTATTTAATTTAACCCATGCTTCAATTGTTTTTTGCTTAAAAAAGTCTTCAAATCCTATGGTAATTTCTTTAATTTGAGCATCTCGGCTTAGTCCTTTTTTTCGCAATACTTTATTTATAACAGCATTTCCTTTTTTCATCAAAGAATGCTGTTCTTCTAAATCAATTAATTTTTTATTTAATTTTTCCAAAGCATCTGCCGAACCTGTTTTTATTTTTGAAGGAGCTTTAGCTTTAAAGAAATTATCGTATTTATCTACAAATTCAACTAATTCATTTAGCTTTTTATCAATTGCATCTGATTTTTTACGCATTCTAGCAACTGGGAAATTTGAAGCACCTGTTATCATAGTGGACATCATTCCGTTTTTAGACCTTAAATAAGCTAAGTATCTGTTTAGATACCCATTTTTAAAACGTATGAATTTAGCTTCAAAATCATCTTCTACACTTAATTTTATTGCTTTTTTATAGTTTACTTCGTAGGTATCTTTTAGCGTATTATAATATTCATTTTGATGAGATACGGCTCTTTTTTCAGGGTCAAAGCTTGTGCCTCTATGAGCGTCATAAGCTAATTGATACGGTATATCTTCTTTTGAAAAAAGTTCATCTTTGGGTGATGTTTTAGCTTTTTTTTTAACCGCAGGTTTATCAATAAATTCAGTAATATCATTTGCGGTTAATTTTTGATATTTTACTTGATTTTTATTGGTATGTTCATTGATAATATCCATTGCATCTCTGTATAATTCAGATACAGTAGTTTCCCAAATACCATCCGTTTTTTTCCAGCCATATTTTTTTATAGCAAATAATCTAGCGAGTTTTACAGGCGTTGTTTTTGGAAAATAAAATTGAATTTTATCTAATTTCACACTAGAAAAAGCCAACCCACCATTTTTAAAAGTAATTAAAGTATCAGTATCTTTTTTGGTTGGTTTTGGTTTTGGTGTAGATTTTCTTTCAAGATACATCTCAATATTTCCACTTACCACCCTTAACTCCTTTCTTAATTTCGGTAGATATACTTTATTCCATTTTTTAATATCGTTCTTGTTATCGCTCTTAACCTCTTCTATTCTCGATTCTAAATAATCTTTTTTGATATAAATATAATCGTCTAAACTTAGATTTGCATCTATATGTATCTTAGGTACTTTACTATCTATTAAATTAACGAAATCATCATCATCTACCCATTTAGATGCTACATAATGATTCCTGCTTTTAATATATTTAGTTAGGTTTGTTTCTAAAATACCATTTTTTTCAACCCAATTAGTTTTTGATGAATTAGTAAGCATTTGAGGATATTCACCTCTGAAAAATAAAAGTTGTATTTTGTCAGTTTTAGGATTTTTACAGCCAATACCTAAACCAGATTCTAATGCAAAAACAATACCTTTTTTCGTAGATTTTGTAGGAGTAACCGCAGGTTTATCAATCTTTTTAATTTCGGCTTTTTTGGTAGCTTTTACTTTTGATGCAACTTGTGTTAATTTACCGTTTTTGTAATGCCAACCTTTGCGTAAACGTCCGCAACTATCAAAAGGGGCATTTGCTGTTATGGTTTTTTTAGTTTCAGGAATTGCTACTGGATACGCTGAACCGTCAGAAATTGAAGCGGTTTTTTTAGTAGCCGTTTTTTTTGTAGATACTATTTTACCTAATTCTTTGTGAAAAGCTGGTACATTGTTAGCATCTAAATTTAACACAAAATCAGATGCTTTTTGTGCTGCACTTGCTCCACGCATCAGGAATTTATTATCTTCTTTTGCGATTTTCAACATACCACTCCAGCCTTTCAGATATTCAGCATGATTTTTATTTGTATGCCAAATAATTCCCGCTTGTGCAGATAAAAAAACCGCTCCAAATTCAGCGATAAGCTCTTCTTTTGCGTATTCTTTTGAACCGAATTTATTACCTAACTTTCTAGCTAATCGCTTTTTATTTCCTGTCGAATGTGTTAATTCGTGAAATAATGTACGGTAATAATCATTCGGAGTATCAAAACTCTGAAATCTTGGCATTTGAACTAAATCATTAGCTTCTTGATGGTATGCCTTATTACCTCCATGCTTAATAGTTGGTGCTGGTTTTGGATAGTTAGTTACGATTAATTCGGCAATTTCGTTTTTTTCGTTTGCTAAACTTTCGTCAGATTTTACAACTCTACCTAATTGTAATTCATCTAATTTGAAATCAATCTCTTCAATATCCGAACCATTAAAAACATTGTAATATTTCAAAATTGCAATACTATTTACTACATCATCAAAATCTTTTGCTTGATGCCCGAAATTTTTGATATATTTCATCATACGATCTTTGTCGTATGTTCCAAATTCTTTTTTTGTCTTCGGATTTTCGAACTTATAAAGCAATGTAAAATATACAATTGGCGTACCTTTTGAGCCTTTTTTTAACTTTCCTTTTTTCTCTTTAATTTGTTTAAAGGTCATAAAATAAGGATTATCCATAACTGCTAAAAAGTCATCTTTTAACATCCACGGATTAACGCCACGATAGGCGTTTTTTGATACAAAATTAATTGGAATCAAAAATCCGTCTTTTTCGTAATATTCTTTTTGCCCCCATTTTTTAACATACCCTTTACCAGTTGATTTTTCAACTAATGAAATCATTTTATCGGTAATCATTTGATAAATGTCATCATTTGTAAAGGGTTTTCCAAGTGCCGTTGGATCTTCAACCGTTTCAGGATTAGCGATAAAAGGCAATCCCAAACCTTCTAAATCAGAAATTTGTAAATAGTCCTCGTTCGTTGTTAGATTTTTTTTTTTACAACCACAAGTTGTTTTAGTACCACCACAACCGCACGGCTTTTTACCATTCAATCCCATTGAGAATTGCTTTGTTTTTTTATCCAAAGTAGCTACTTTGAACACACCACCTTTGCTAAATTTCCAACCTTTACGCAAACGTCCGCACTCGGTTAACGCTTCTTTGTACGCTCCTTTATGCCTTGAGCCTGCCAAGGCTGTTGGGTAATTTCGTAAAGAAATATCAAAAGCATCTACGCCTTTATTATCTAATAAAATTTTTGATAATCTGTAAACAATTTCAGTTTCGTTTGCTCTTTTTGCATTTGCGATAATTCGTTCTAACTGTTTACGTGTTACTTCTGATCCGTTTAAATTTTTAAATTGCTGTTGTATGGTCATTATAATTGTAATGTTTTAAATTTTTTATTGATTATTTCCTGATTTTTCACTCCCAAATACGTTGCTCCAGCAATGACTATCAAACCAAAAAATATTAGGCTTTTTTTTTTGATAAACCGTGTAATGGTTTATTGATACTTATATTATGGTCGGTTGCTAATTCATCTACTCGCCGATGCCAAACAGGGCAAAAATGCTTGCAATCTCGTAAACTGCTGTAATAACTTTTACGAGCTTGTGAATAGGCATTAAATAACTCTTTAGCATCTACGCTGTTAATTGCTGAAATTGTTTTACCTCCTGCAATTCCATCAACTAAAAGCTTTTTATTAAATGCGTTGTTTAGTGTACGTTGCATTATTATTGTAGCTCTTTTAGGGCTTGCGTTTATTGCGTGATCTGCAAATGTTTCAGCAATTGCTTGCGATGTTATTTTATCAGCATTGATACTGTCCCAAAATTGATTTTTGAAAATTGTATGTGCTACTTGTTGCGTAATATTTTTCATATCCGCAATGCTTGGCGGTCTGCCGATATTTCGTTCATAAACTTTAGCCGAAACACCAAAATTTGTACCGACTAATTGTTTTAAGGAATTGTAATTTCCGCTATCAGTTTTTAATATTTGATAACCTCCTTCTGCTCGTTGTATTTTCTTTTGAAATGTTGGGTAGCTTGCCATTGATTTTTATTTTTTAAACGACTACTAATAAGATGCTTGAATCAATACTCCAAGCTTGTCTTGCATTACCATCATATTGTTCTTGTGATAGATATATTTCTGATAAATTAGGATTATTTAAAGCTCTTAGACTAATATTCTTTGGTTCATTAGAAATATCAATTGACTTAATATTTTTATCCGTAATATCTAAATGCTTTATTCCTAGAGTCGTTTTTATTTTTATATCATTTGCATTTGTACCGTTACTTACATCTAGTGGTGGCATATTACCTACATGAGTAGTTCCATCACGCAATTCATATTTTACCAAGCCATCTGTACGAAGTGCAGTTACGTTAAAATCTGTACTTCTCTCTAAGGTAGAAAGTAGTGTATAATAATCATAAGTAGGTTCATCAGGGTCAGGCACTACCACGCCACCGCCTGTATCTGTTTCATCGCAACCACAATCGCCATCTGCTCCTTTATCGCCTTTATCGCCTTTATCGCCTTTAAAAGAATCGAACATATCTTGCACTGTTCCCGAATTACCAAGTTCGAGCCAAAGCGTATGTAAAGATTTTGCGGGAGAGCCTTTAGGTCCAGGTAAACCCATTAAACCTTGTTTTCCATTTCGTCCATTTTGTCCAGGATAACCAGTAAAACCACGGTCGCCTTGAATACCTTGGATTCCTTTTTCTCCTTTTATTCCTTGGATTCCTGTATCTCCTTTTTCTCCTTTTATACCTTGAATACCTGTATCTCCTTTTTCTCCTTGAATACCTTGGATTCCTTTTTCTCCTTTTATTCCTTGGATTCCTGTATCTCCTTTTTCTCCTTTTATACCTTGAATACCTGTATCTCCTTTTTCTCCTTTATCGCCAGTATCTCCTTTTTCTCCTTTATCGCCTTTTTCCGAATCTCGTTCAAAAACAAAACCTCGCCCATCAGTAGCTAATACTTTCGCATTTTTTAAGCCTTTTATTTGTAATTGTGTTGTTGTTACTTTTCTGCCCATTACATTAATTTATTAGATAATCTGTTTCAGATATTTTTGTAATAACCTTACTTAAACAGTGATAATTAAGTCCTCTTGCTCTATCACCGCCTGTAAAACCATATATAGTCCCTTTTCTATCCATAGAACTAATAGTATCGTACACTGTATCTGCTCCCCCTGTAAATATAAACTTCATATTTTTTCGTGTATTTACAACTGTTATTGAGTCGCCTATTTTTTTTATAGAATCTAAATTAATAACAATCAATAGAGGTGAAGCATTAACATATAAAACATCATTAACTTGATTATTGTTAAGCTCCAATTTTTGATTTTGTAATGTAATTTTCTGTACATTTCTACCTCCTCCAGCAATTACATTTCCTTTGGCATCAGTTGCCAAACTTGAAGCGTTTTTTAATGGTTTTATCTGTAAATGCGATGTTTTTAAGTTTCTCATTATATATTTTTAAAATTAAATTGTAATTGTTTTTTTGAAGCTCAAAAATTTCAAATCAACTTCAAAATAAAGGCGTTCCATAAACTCAACTTTGTTATTTTGCAACTGATTTAGCATTAACATTGCGCCAGTCATTAATGGAATACCGAAATTTATAGCTGGTAAATTATACGCTCCGAAAGCATCTAAATTTATTTTGTTTAGCTTCAAATTACTTCCTGCTAATTGTTTTTTGGTGTCTTTTTCGTACACTCGCAATGTTTCCATTTTTAACGCTCCTGTATTAATATTTAGAGCTTCATTTGTCGGGTTTCCGATTGTTAAATACAAATCGACAAACAAACGACCAGAACGAATTTTAAAATTCCGAACATCTCTAATTGCAAAAGTTAAATTATCTGATATTTTATCAAATTGATTTTTTTTAACCAACGCAAAAACGCCAATTCCTGAAACTACTGAAACCGCTAAAATTGTTTTTTTATTCATTTTGAAGATTTAAAAGAATTTGAACGGATTAAAAAATTTGATGTATAAAAAAGTACTTCCAGCCAACAAAAGAAATAGCCACCAATACCAGCGAATACCGTATTTTTTTACGCTTGTTTCTTTTTTAATTGCTGATTTTGATGAATTATTGACAATTTCTTTAATCGTTTTATCGCTTGTAATATTTGCCGTACTATCAATAATGGTATTGATTTTGATGCCGTTTTTTACCGTATCAAAAACAGCGATGTAACTATTTTTACCGCTTTTTTTGGACGTTTCAAAATGTTTAAATTTTGCTTTTACGATACTATCTAATTTTTTATCATTGGTGTTTAGGCTGATAAAAAATGTATCATTAATTGGCAATGATTTAATTTTTGTTTGCTTGTTTTCAACAACTTTTTCTGTTTTTTTAACCACTTCAATTTTTGAAGTTGAAGTGGTTTTTGTCTTTTTCACAGCACACGAAAAAACAACAAATAAGGTTATTATTAATAGTATCTTTTTAAGCATAATTTATGGTTTTCTTAATTTATAGCTTTCAAGCTCGATGTGTAATTGCTTTATATACTCTTTATGCTCTTTTAAAACTAAACTTTGTTCTTTAATTATTTTATCTGATTCTTCAATCATTTCTGATAAAAATTTGATGCGTCCCATGAAGTCAGCTTTTATAGCGTCAATCATTTCTGAATTAATCTGGAATGCTTTTTCGTGAAATTCTAATTTTTTCGATTTCATTGAAAAAAACCAGCCTAAAAATCCACCGCCACCAGTTCCGAATAAAAGCACCACTATATTTTGATAGTTATCTAAAAAAAATGATGTTTTCATTATGCGGTTACTTTCTTTTTTACTGTTTTAGTCGTTCTTTTAGTTGTTGTTCCTGTTTCGTTATATTTAGAATAGCCCCAAAAAGCAAGTGCAACACCTGCTACAATTAATCCAGCTTTAACGTTTGTTTTTATCGGAGTGATATCTACTGCATCTAACATTCCATCATTTTGCAGTTTCACTACTTTTGGCAGCATAGACAAAGGAAGTGTAATTGCTTTATGACCAACAAATGATACCTGTACAATATCATCAGGGCTTCCGATTGCTTTAAAATTCCCGTCAAAATCCGTCATTACGCCAACTTGTGAATTTTTATTGTAGATCGTAGCACCGACTAATATTTCATTATCATAATTACTGACTACTTTTCCTGTAAAATTAGCTGCTCCTTTTGCTCCATGATTACAGCTACACGGCTTTTTGGTTTTACAACCTGCTTTTTCTGTGTCAAAAACGACTACTTCTGTATTATATCCTGCTAATTTCATTAAGTTATTCATCTTTTTATTTATTTAATTGATTTTAAAAAGTCCAATTTGCTGATTCAATTCTATTTTTCACGATGCGATATACTTGCCCATCTTTTGGCGATAATTCAGCTCGTAACCAATAGACTAAATCTTTAGGGGAATAATTATCCAAATGCCTAGAAACGCCAGTAGGAGGAGAGCCATAACCGTTATATTCTTTTAATCCAAAAGCTTTATAAACGAGCTTAAAATCATCTGAATTATTTAATTTTTCAAATACTTTTTTTATTAAATCTTCATCCGTTCCATAAAAAGGAAAAGCTCCATTACACGCATTTAACAATTGTTGTGCATATTTTTGAGCGTCCTCTTTTGTAATGGTTACTTTGCTTAAATCAACTTGTACATTGATTTTTACGTTTTCGACCTTATCATCTAAAGCACTACCAATATTTTTATTGAATGATTTATAAATTTTATAGCCAACTAATAAAAGCACAATACCGCCACTTATATACAGCACTTCTTTTGTATTATCGGCTAAAAAAGCACCTGTTTTTTTGATGTTTTGTTTTGTATTTTTCATAGCAAATTTTATTTTTTATTTTAAAAAACCTTTTAAAATTGCAAACTGAAACGCATTTTCAAAATACCCCAAAGCGGTTTTATTTTCTGACAATTCAGCAATTCTAATAACTACATTATCAGATAAATTATTTAATTTATCTAATGCTTCTTTTTTTGATTTTATTTTTGCCATCGTTTTTTTTTAGCTTTTATTATTGATTTGATTTTCTATTAACTGCATCAATTTAGGAGAATTATTTTGAGCGATATAAAGTACTAATGATGCTGTTTTATCATTATTCACTTTAATCATTTCAATTGCTTGATTTTGCATTGCTGATAAATTAGTATCGCCTCCTAATTGAGCAGGAACAGTAGCTCCTTTGTTTAAAAGTGAGGGAAGTAACGGAAGTAGCCCCCCCAAGCTTTCCGCTACTTTTTGAAAACCCGCACTCTCAAATACGCTCTGTTTCTCTAGTATTTTTTGCTGAATTTTTAATTCGGCACGTTCTTCAGATGTTTCAACTTTTAATTTTAGCTTATGATTTTCTTCCTCTAAGCGTCTAATTTTTGAGCGATTATCTTTGTTTTCTTCTCGTAATTCTTCGGCTTGTCTTTTATAATCTCCAGCACGCTGGCTTTCGACCATTGCGCCTAAAAACTGCATATTTTGATTATCCATATTATTACCAGCCAAAAAATTAATATTTGAATTTTGTTGTTGTTGTTGTTGTTGTTGTTCTTTTTTGTTTTTTTTAGGGGATTTCATAACGCTTTGCTGATTGTTTTGATTTTCTGATTTTTCGGAAAATTCGGATTTTTCGGAAAATTCGGATTTTTCGGATTTTTCGGAAAATTCCTGTAAGTTTATAATGATATCATCAATACCTACTTTTCTGGCTTCTTTGCCGTAAGTTCTTCGGAAACTAAAAGTAGTTTCCGAAAAGCCTTTTTGCTTCAAATGCTTCAAAAAGGCATCAACAGAACCGTGTAATTTTTGAACATCACCTAAAGAAAACCACTTTTTATTCATAGACAATCCAGTACGTTGCACGGTTCTGTTTTCATTATCAGATACACTAACAGCGTGGTTAGGTTTGTTTAAATGAAGTGTTATTTCTTTGGATAAATTCATAATTATTGTACTAATAAATATCTAACTACTGATTTCATATTTGCATCAGAATTGTTTGTTGGTGCAAATCTTAGATGTCCGTTAATTATTGGAATGGCGCTTTCTAATTTATACGGATTTTCGCCTGTAATCGTATCCGTTTCTATATTGTTTAATCGCAAAGCATCATTGTTTTTAATTGGTTTTACTTCAATAAAAACAACGCCTTTGCATCCATTTAGCTCTGAAATATCTATTTCAAAACTGCCTATCTCAATTTTTTCTTTTAATAATGTTTCCATTATATTTCGCAAGAAATTTCTTGTTCAATTGTAAAAATAAATTCGCCACATGGAGGGAAATCATTTCCTAAAACATCCCATTTAATCGTAATTTGTTCATTGTGAACTAAATTAAACGGTGTTATTCTCTTGCCAGCGTTACCCCAATTAGCACGGTTATAATCTTTTAAATCAGTAGGTTCGCTCATTAAACGACCATGTGTATCTTCAATCCTAATATCAGTATGCGAACAAATAAATGCGTTTAAATCAGGCACATTCGTTCCTGTTGCTAATAATGGCGTTGCTTGCGGATCTGTTCCATCTTGGTAATCAATAGCAGTCCAAGTATCTAACGTTTTAACGTAAGAATTGAAATGGATACCTATTAATTTACCTTTTGGCAACGTATCATTTTGTTCCCCTCTTAGGTAATTAGCGATAGTATTTTGAAGAGTTGCTTTATCTTTATTTAACAACTCTTTGTTAATTTTAAACCGATGGTATATTGTTTTGATGTTTTTTACTTCTATGTTTTGAGCTTCCATTTTTTTGGATTTAATAAAAAACGCAACGCAATGCGTTGCGTTTTTTTATGTTAAAAAATTAAGGTAAAATGAATTATCTTTTCAAATAAACCTCGTGTCCTTGGAACATTGCAGATACAAACAATACCTTTCCTGCTGGTACTTTTGATGCTAATTGCGGTGGAAACTCAACAGTTAAATCAATAATTGATTCGTCTTCAACAAGCACTAAAGATGATAATTCACGGTATTTACTTCCGTCTTTTAAACTATCAACAATTGATGTAATTGGCAATTTGATTAAAACTTCATCTTTTTGCTTCATTACTAAATTCGCAAATTGTAAATCGTGATGAGTTTTTGAATAATCAAAATCCAAAGCGTGTGGTAATTGACCAGGAGTACCAATAGCAAAACCTAACGCAATTGAGTTAATAACCGCAGGGCGACCTTTAACTAATTTATTACCATTAAAATTGGTAGTTCCACGAACTTCCGTAGTTGCTCCATCTAATAAATCAACTGAACCTCCCACCTGTACCTGAGTATTTGCGTAAAGTGCAGCGTCTATTGGTTTGCTTTTTGCCGTGTTCCAATCGTACCCTTTTTTGATGATTTCACTTTTTAAAAAGCTGATTGTACGTAAATGAGCTTCGTTATTTTTTAAAAATTCTGACATTGTAATTGTTTTTTTAGTTTAATTTAATTGTGGTTGTTTTATTTTTTGTAATTCTTTTTATCCGAAAGTAATTTCAGGTGTTACACTTTGATAAATAGCATCTTCACTATAATCTTCATTATCATCTATTAGATCATAATCATCATATCCTGATAAAAAATTAATTTCACTTTCAGGATTTCCTAAGGCAGTTTTTAAAACACCTTTTGGCTCGGTAATAAATTCTTTGGCTAAAGAAATTAAAGAAGAACCTGCTACACCGATACTAACATCTTGAGCGAATGCAGTTGTTTTGTTTTTTCTGTTCAAAAAAACAGCTCCTAAAACACCAGTAGCTAATAAAACACCGTGTTTAATTTTTCCATTTTCAATCGGCACGACATCGGCTACTACATTTTTAATACCGATTCCTGCGGTATTTCCAATTGCGGAAACTAGCGTACTGCTTATTTTTTTTGTATCCATTTTTATCTATTTATAATTAATTTTTATTTTTAGTCATCATTGCGATAGCACCTAATATTACCAATGCTCCAACTCCTAAACCGATGTATAAAGTGGTATTATCTTTTTTCGGAGCTGGCTTATTTTGTTGCATCATCTGCATCATCATCATTTGCATTAAATTATCTGATGATGTATTGTTGGCTTTTGCTTGTTGATCCAAATTATTACGTAATTGCGGTGCAATATCTTTTCCGCCAACAATAACCTGTTTTCCGTGTTTTGCTTGTTCGATTTGCGCCCAAGTACCACCGATAGTTTGCAAAATGCCCATTAAATTAGCTCCCTGCATAAATGCGCTACCACCACCGCTAGGTGCATCTTGTGGTGTCGAAAAATTATCAGAACCCATTGAGTCCCAAGAAGCGTTATCTAAATATCCTAAACCAGCTCTATCCTTCAAAAGCCCTAGCTTACCTAATTTCATTATGTTCATAGATTATTATTTTATATAGTTTTCTTAGTTTTTTTAACAGTTTTTGTAACTGTTTTTTTACGCTTTTTTTCATCATCTTTATTAGCGTAAATAATAGCCCCAGCCAATACAGCTAAGCCCAAAAAGACTTTTGTTTTTTCTTTATAAAAAAATGAACTCGAATTAGATTCGTTAGTGTTATTTGATTCATTTAATGCATTATCTAATGCTACTTTTTCTGCTTTTTGCTTTGCGATTAATGCTAATCTATTTCTTTCTGCTTCGGCTTTTTGCTTTGCGATTAATGCTAATCTTGCTTTTTCTGCTGCTGCTGCTTTTTGCTTATTGATTAATGTTTGTCGAGGAGCTAATTTCATAGCATCTGCTTTTTGCTTTGCGATTAATGCTAATCTTGCTTTTTCTGATGCTTGCTTTTTTAGAAATGCTATTCTATTTTTTTCTGCTTCGGCTTTTTGCTTTGCGATTAATGCTAATCTTGCTTTTTCAGCTTCTTTTGCTTTTGCTGATGCTAAGGCTAATAATCTTGCTTTATTTTGTTTAGCTAACAGGGCTAATCTTGTTTTTTCTGCTTCTGCCAAGGCTAATAACCTTGCATTTGCTTTGGCTTTTGCATTTTTTTCAGCAAGTATTTTAGCTTGATTTTTATCCCAAGCAACTTTTATAGCTTCTTGACGTGCAACCTCTAGTTGTTTTTCTTGAGCAAGTTTAAGTGCGTTTGCTGCTGCATGACGTAAAGCTTCTGCGTGCGCTCTCTCTAATCGTTCAGCTTCTGCTAACTTTATTTGAACTGCTTTTTTTCTTGCATCTGGCGTTCTTAATTCCAACCATTTATCGAGTCCTAAAACATCAATTTGTAATCTATGTGCTGGAATAGTTCGGTCATTATTTCGGTCATCTCTTAATTTTGCTAAAAGAATACGTTCTTTTCGTTGGCGTTCAGCTTCGGCAATACGTGCTTCTTCAGCTATTTGAGAGGGATCTCGTTGTTCTAATCTTTTAGATTCTTCAAAAGAGATAGCACCTGTTTTACCAGCTAATCCTGTATCAAATTGTATATAATTTTTCATATTTTCCCGTTCTTTTTTAAATAAATAATACCGCCAATTAATGCTACACCGCCAATTATCATTGGTAGATTATCTTTTAAAACAAAACCAGTATTTACGGTTGCTTTTGTTTGCGTTGTTGTTGAAACTGCTGTTGTAACTACTCTTTGCGTTGGTGTTGGAACTAATGTTCTAACTGGAGCTGTATATCCATTATCGGTAGGAACATATTTACCTCCTTTTGGTCTGCTTGTGCTAGGATTACGAGTTTCTAATGCTTTTGAAGTTTCTTTTATTTTTGATAATTTTACCTCTGTTTCTAATACTTTTAATTTATCAATATTAGAATTAGTTTTATTAGCTTTTGATTTAGCTACAATTAACTCTCCTTTTACTTTCGCTTCACTTTGACCATATTTTATCTTTAGCATATCCAATAATGATATCCCTTTCACTTGTGCTTGTGCTTGTGCTTGCGCTATCTGATTTGGATGAATGTTAAATTTCTGACTCAAAGACTGATACTCTCCCAAACCACCAGCTAAACCTGTATCAAATTGTATATTTTTCATTATGCTGATACTTTTTTAATTACTTTTTTCTTTTTGATGGTTGTTGTTTTTTTGCCATTTTTCGAAAAATAAACAACACCGCCAAGAAATATAACACCTGCAAGTATTGGCAAATTCTTTTTTGATAAAATACCTGCTGAATTAACTTTAGGAGCTGTTACACTTGCATTTGCTTGAGCTTGTGCCTGTGTTTGAGCTTCGGCTCTTTTGATGTTATCTCTTTCAATTTTATAGTTGGCTATTTTTGTTTTTACCGCTTGTAATTGATTTTTTAATTGTGCAATTGTTTTTTTATTTGTTACAATAACTTCACTTGACCTGCGTATTCCTTCGGTTTGTTGCTTCCCTAATAAAGTATAACGCCCCTTAACATCGCCTAATGAATTACTAGCATCTCTTAAAGAGTTTTCGGCACGTTTTCGCCTGTTAATATGTTTACTACAAGCACCAGCCAAGCCTAATGAATCTGCAATAGATTGTTCTTGTTTTAATTTTAAAGTTTCGGCTTTTATTGTTTTTTCTAAATTGGCTAATTCAATTTTCAAACCTGCCCATTCGCTCGCTTGTTTTCCGTTTTCTAAAGCAGAATATTTACGATTCCATTCATCTTTTTGAGCTAAAACATCTCTTGTTTGACTCTCAAGACTTTCTGCTTGCTTTTTAGAAGTGCAAAGCGTCCAACCATTTAATCCTGTATCACTACCTCCTGTATCAAATTCAATATATTTCATATTTATTTTTTTATTATTAATACACTTGCACAAGCCAAAATCCCAACTCCAAACATTTTTTTAAATGATTTTGATTGTTTAATAGATTTATCTTTGGCAACTTCGGAGGTTAATCTTATTTCAAAATCACGCATTGCAAGTTCATTTGCGGTACGTAAACTTTGGGTTTCTTTTTTTAGAAAATCGGTATATTGTGTATCGTATTTAAGCCAGATTTTATACATATCACGCTGTAAAGGTTGTTCTGCTAAATACAAGAACTCTCCTCCTAAATGTGCGCTTTTTCTTAAATTTTGTACTTTTTCTATGTATGGTTTTATTTCACTTTCGTAACGATTATCACGTCCATCGGTATATTTACTTCTAAGATGTCTTAAATTGGTGTTTAACCATTTGTTAGAAGTTCCTTCAAAAGTTTCATCGCCTTCGCCATACGGCAAAATTGGTTCAATTCCGTATTTACTTTTATTTTTTCTAAGAACAATAAAACGATATTCAGCAGTTACTGGCGACTGCATATTCGGTACAACAAAATATAACGTTCGCTCACTTGTTGTGGCTGTTTTTGTGAACATTTCAAAATCATATTTACTGTATGATTTAATGAAATTTGCATAAATAGTATCAACAGCTTTTTTAATTTGCTCTAAATACTTTAATGATGTAGCAAGGGTTTTTCCTACACATTTATCGCTTGCTAAATACGCTGCTTCATTTCTTAAATGGGCAATTCCTAAATCTAATTCTTTAAAAATATCATTTAAAATATGTTGGATTCGTGGCTTATTATTAAATAAAATAGCTTCATCTAATAATTCAAGTTTATGTGTTAAAGGAGCTTTTAATTTTTTGTCAATATTCACTTTAATTAGTGGCAATTGATATTCAGGAACAACGCAATCAATTAATATAGAGTATAAAGTCATTACAACTTCATCAATAATTGGCTTTGCAGCTATAAATATTTGTTTTACAATTTCTGTTTTATAATTATCCCCTTGCGGATTTTGTCCTTTTGGATTTTGTACTGGTGGTT
This sequence comes from Tenacibaculum piscium, assembly GCF_021390755.1. Taxonomy (NCBI): domain Bacteria; kingdom Pseudomonadati; phylum Bacteroidota; class Flavobacteriia; order Flavobacteriales; family Flavobacteriaceae; genus Tenacibaculum; species Tenacibaculum piscium. The sequence goes on from NZ_JAJGWR010000001.1 coordinate 140,181, forward strand.
GAGTTCCTGCTAAACCGTAAATTGGTAATTCCGCCTCCATATAAATATCTGATTTTTCGTAAAATTCTGGTTCTTCTATTGTTGGGAGCGTTCCGTCTATTATAAAATAGCCGTGTTTTAGGTTTTTCGGGTTTTTCTGATTTTTCGGTACAATTACGTAAACGTGTGAAAATCCAGCAGTAGCACTTTGTTTTATTCGTCTTAAATAATGGTTAATTCCAAGATTTAATAACGTTGTACTTGCAAAAATGCTGTAACTTTTACAGTCTATACCGCTTTGGCGACTTGACCACGAACAGGCAGGAGAACGTAAGTTTTGATTACTTCCATCAATTTTATATTGAAAATGATGAAACAAAAAACCGTGAATTTCCTTACAAGTTTCAGATAGTCGTTTATCCGCAAAAGTTCCAGCTATCTTTTTAGTATGATGTTTATATTTTCTTGACCAAATCGCCATATTATTAATAGCTACTTTGGTATCTCCCTCGGCTAATTTGGTACTTGAACAATCGCTAAATGGCATCAATGCGTCATATTTTACACCGCTTTTAATAGGGCGGTATAAGGTTGCGTTTATTGATTTTGACATTGCGTTGCTCACTTTTATATCGGTTTGATACTGCAATAATAAATCAAGAAAAAAACATCATTTTGGTCTAGCGAGGTCTAGCGAGGTTAAGCGAGGTCTAGCGAGGTTTAGCGAGCTTTAGCGAGCTTTAGCAATGTTTAAATTATTTGTTTTTTCACAAAAAAAACCGAACTGTCAAGAATTACTTGATAGTTCGGTTTAAAAAAAGATATTCGTATTACAGTTAAATGTTAGTTGTAAAACATTAAAACGATTTCACAACAACATGTATAAATAATTAAAATACTACACCCACGTTCTTACAATGTTATTTTTTGCTAAATCAGATATTTGTAATTTATGCACCGTTTTATCATGCAGTCCATCACACAATACTTCTGCTTCTTTTAAAGTTTTTACACTTTCTACATAGTCCCACATATTTAACATAAAACTATCTTGTTTAATACTTAGTTGCACCAAATATCTATGTCCTTTTACTATATTTTGTTCTGTCATTTTATCCGTATTTTAACTATTCATACACAATGCGTTCCTTTATATATTAATCTCATCAAAATCAATTAGCTCTCTGTTAAAGTAATTTAACACAGCTTCGACCTCACTATCATCTAGGTTCTTTATCCTTTTAATATCATCTATTGGTCTATTTCGGTGCTTCGATACAACGTGCCAAACAACTTTTTTAAAACGATTATACGGCACGAATCTTAATTTAGCAGAAAGCATTGATTTTGTCATTTTTAAATACCTATTTTAAATAAATTTCTTATATTTGTAGTAGGTAGGATTTTTGTATTTTCCGACTGAATTTTTACTTTTAATAGCAATTTTTTAACCACTCTAAAAGGGTGGTTTTTTTTGCTTTAAACTATCATTATAATTATTGGCGGTGCTATCCAGCAAATGAAATTTATAATTAAATAAATTGGTGAACTACATACTTTTTTTGCATTTAAAATAGATGCTTCATGTCTTTTACTGTAATTCATAAAGCCAGCACCTATATTATAGTATATCCTTTTTTGAACATCATCTAATTCATTCCATTTTACCGAATTTTTCGAATTTCTGAAATAAATAAATCCAAAATATACCGATAATCCAAAGAAGAATAATCCGATATAAAGTAGGTAGTCTATTTCCAAAATTCCACCAATGGCTGATAAACTATAAAAGATGCAAAGAGGTGTAGCACCTCTTAACATATAAATTTCTTTTCCGAATATTTTGGTTAAATAACCTAAAGCAAAATGCTTCACTATTAATTTTCTAAACATAAATTATAATTTTTATTTTGTTTGTTTTTTCCCTCGGTAAAACTTCAATATATCAGCACGATTTTCAGCGTACCAATCGCAATAACCTTGATCCATTTCTTTTAACATTTCTTTTTCAGATGCTTCTTTTACCGTCCCTTTGTAAAATTCGTGAGCCGTTTTTAATCGTTCCGTTCCATCGACTATTTTATAAACGATTCTTGTTTCGTTATTTTCGGTTATTTTAGTGGTTGTTAAAAAATAAACGATGTTACCTTGAATGTTGTCATTACTCATATTTTCTATTGATTTTTGGTTAATTTGATTTTGATTTTTTTATCATTAAAAGCAATAAAAAGCTTACGATTAATGCAATTATTATTAGTACTAATAATAAGTTTGTGATAAAATAGTTGTAATCCATAGCGTTGAATTTTTGTTATTTCTTAATGTTTTTAGGATTCATTTCACATGATCCTTTGTGTCTATCTCTACCTTTTTTATTTTTCCATACAGAACTACAATAGGGGCAGGTTGTGTCAATACTATCTAATAAACTGATTTGATTTCCTGTTCTAATCTGTTCTGTTCTGTTCTGTTCCGATTCTGTTTTTTCTGTTTGAACCTGTTTTAGTTCTGTTATAATCTGTTCGGCATCTGTTCTGTTCTGTTCCGATTCTGTTTTTTCTGTTTGAACCTGTTTTAGTTCTGTTATAATCTGTTCGGTATCTGTTCTGTTCTGTTCCGATTCTGTTTTTTCTGTTTGAACCTGTTCTAGTTCTGTTATAATCTGTTCGGCATCTGTTCCGTTCTGCTCCAATTCTGCTTTTTCGGTTTTTTCTACTTTAAGAACAAAAACTTGATTTAACCAGTAACCGATATAAGTAACAAAACCGCAAAATATCAGTAAATTAATAATTTCAATCCAATCAGTTTTGTGCATAATATCTAAGATTACGCAAAGCATCAGAAAATCAAAAAACGCAATGGATACAATTACCCACTCTTTTTTTTCTGGAATATTAACAGCAATATTTAGCATTGCTTTTGCTACGAAATATCCAAAAAACAATGACGGAATTACACGTAAATAATCGTTTGGAATTAAATATTCAAACAGGATATAAAAAAAAGATGCCTGTTTTATGCCATAAAAAAGATTATAACTTTGAATAGATACGGCTAACGAACGCATAGAAGTCAGCGATTTATAAAGCGGTATTTTTGCCTGATTTTCTCGGAATATTTTTATTTGATTTAACATATTTTTTCAGCTTTAATTTTTTAATAAACAGGGCGATTTTAAACGCCCTATTTTAATTTTATGGCAACGCATCATAGTTCCATTTACTAAATTCTGTTTTAACTACTTTTGGAGGAGCGATAAATACATCTTTAATTTCCTTTTCTCCTTTATGAATACGCATTGATTTATTAGCGTATCTAGTTTTGTAATAAGATGCAACCTTAATAATACTTCTTTCTTCTTTTGTCGTAAGTATATTATTATCAGTCATATATTTTCTTATTTTTAAGTAAGAAACACCTGTCTTGCGGGACATTGTTATCATTGATTCTTTTAATCTATTTTTTATGATATAATCTTGATTATCTAAATCCATTTTTTTCAGCTTTAATTTTTTAATAAATAGGGCGGTTTTAAAGGCTCTGTTTTATTTTATTCTCTATCTCTATGTAAATCTTGTATTTCTAAAATCATTTCTGATTTTTCATTAAGAAATACACAGATAATATATCTTGGATACTCTTCACAAAGTTTTAAAAAATCAGATAATAAAATATGTGAATAGAATTTAAGTAAGTTTTTTCGATAACCCTTTGGAAGCAATTGAATAAGGCTTTTATTCTCTTTTATAATAGTTAAGTTGTATTTATATAAAAGGTCTTCTAAATAGATTTTGAACTCTTCTGATTTTTTCATCTTATTTTTTATTAAATTAAATAATTGCTTCTAACGTTTCAAACTTCACAACCCTATTAGTATTGCTATCTTTTTCTAAAGCGATACTGTATCTTGCCCTTTCTAAATCAATACTATTAACAAAAACAGTAGTTCCTATGCTAAAATCATAAATAGTCGATTTGGTTAAAATCACTTTGGCGCCTTTGTTTAATTTAGGTTTAATTTCATTTGCAATAACCCAACATCTAACATTATCGTCTTGCTTTTTACTAAATGAAATTTCTATCCATTCTAACAATTCTATGAAATCAGCATCAATTTCATATTCAGCAGCACCGTAACATTCTAAATATTTTGCTATTTCATATCCACTATCTTGAAAGCAAACACCAGTTAAGTCTGAAATTATATCAGATTTATCAGAATCCGAATTGCCAAAGCATATAATACGCTTTGCAATTTCATCAATTACTTCAGCATATTGCTGTGCTGTAATTCTTAACGGGCGTTCTTTTTGAAACGTTTCGCTGTCCGAGAATAATTTGCTTGTATTTTCCATTGTATTTTTATTTTTCAAGTTTAATTTTTTAATTCCAATTAATAATATTGCACATTTCTTGTATGTTTTCGGCTAATTTTCGTCCGTATCGCTTTGATATTTCTAACATTGATAAATCTGTTGTAATAAAAGTTTTAGCCTTGCTTAAATACCTGCTTTCTAAAATTTCGCCTATCAATTCATAATCATTAAAAGCTAAATCTTCAGATCCAAAATCAGTAATTAAAAAAGGGTTTAATTTTGCTTTTGTTAAATCAAAATCATGCCTTAAACTATTTTTTGAAAATTCATAAGCATTTACGAAAACACTTGCATAGCTCATCGAAAAAAAGGCTCTCTCAAATCCATATTTTTGATATATTTCATAACCAGCTTTTTGGATAATTTGTAATAAAACTGTTTTTGCTACGCATTTACTATTTCCGATAATTAGTAAACCTTTGTTTAAATTAGCTTTTTGGATAATTCCTTCTTCATTAAAATTTTCATCTCCAGAAAAATATCTTAAAACAGTTTTTAAAATCTTTTCGTACTGGATAGTTTCGTCAAACTTTCGTCCTGCTAAAATTATTTTTGAAGCTTCTTGAAACTCTTCCCAAAGTATTTCTTTTGGTATTTGATTTGATGTTTCTATTGTATTTTCCATGCTTATAAATTTGTTCTAAAAGAAGTGCCACGCCAATTGATAATATTGCACATTTCAGGCAAACGGTCTGCAACTCGAACTCCGTATCGTTCCAATATTTCAAGCATTGTTAAATTGGTGGTTATAAATGATTTTGCTTCATTTCTGTAACGTTCAAAAAGTACTTTTTCGAGTAATTCATATTGATTAAATGCCAAGGTTTCAACGCCTAAATCATCTATAAATAAAGTGCCTTTTTCGTATGATTTTAAATTAAAATCAGTACTAATTTTAGTTGAGTTCATAAAATCGGAAACAAAATTCCCGCAACTGATACCACGAGTAAAAAGTGTTCTTTTGATTCCGTATTTTTTGTAAATTTGAATACCTGTTTTTTGAAAAATTTCCATCAGTAATGTTTTTCCAACACCAATATTTCCAGAAATTAATAAACCTTTGTTTAAATCAGGATTATTTTTAATCAAACCAAACTCGTTAAAATGTTCAGAACCTGCGAAATACCTAAAGATTGTAGCGACTATTTTTTTATTTTCAGCATTTATAACAAACTTTTTACCGTCTAAAATTTCTTCTGAAACTTTTAAAAATTCCTGCCAAAACATTTTTTCAGGAATCGTTTCTATGGCTTTTTTAGCCATTATCTTTTTTAAAACGCCGTTAGTTATCATAATTTGAAAATTTTTCTTTTAAATCGTTGCTAGGTTCTAAATTTTGCCCTTGTTTACTTTGCCCTTGTTTACTTTTACTTTTAAAACTACTTTTTTTATCATTTGCCCACTGTTTTTCATTTTCCTGCCATTTTTCCAAGCGATTTTTTAAATTAAAAAACTTTTGTTCTTCAAAACGCATTTTTAAACCGCTTGTATCTTTTTCAGCCCAATAGTTAAAAAAGTTTTTTAAAATACTTTCAGGAAAATTGGTGTGGGTGAAAATTTCTTTTTTGAAATTTCCCTCTCTCTCTACTATATTTTCTTTTACTTTACTTTCCTTTACTTTACTTTGTGTACTTAATTGGGGTTTAGGTGTACTTAATTCGGGTTTAGGTGTATTTAATGTAGTTTCTACTGAATTAATAAGATTTATAGCGGGATTTATACGTGTTTGTTTTCTACCAGCGCTTTTAACAACTCTAGTCCAGAACTCTTGTACTTTTAAGTTTGTAATTACATTTTCACTCGATAGCAATTCTTTATTAAAAAGCTTCACTGAACAGCAAAAATTAATTACATCTTTTACAAGATTCTCTTTTACTTTTAGGCTATCGGCTACGTCAAAGGCAGAATCGGAATCCCACGCTAAAAAATGTCCTTTATCCCTGTAAATCTCTGTCAAAACAAACAAGTAAATTGTGAATCCCGAAGAACCATAACTACTTATTAAACGTCTAATTTTTCTATTTTGAAAAATATTTGTATCTACATTAAAATAATCCAAACCTGTTTTTTCAGGTCTTGCCATTTTAATTGATTTTAGAACTTTTATTTATAAATCTGTAATTTTCACTAAAAGCAATTCTTAAAAAGCTTCACTAAAAGCAAAAAATATTTAAAAGTTCTTATTTGTATTTTGCCTTTGCAAGGCGATTTCTTACTTTTTCATTATGATTTTCAACTAAATCATTATAAAAATATTCTTCTGTTAAATTAACAGGAAGCGGTTTTACAAACCTCTTTTTCTTTGCAGTTGGAGTTGGAGTAGTGGTAGGGGCAACAACTTTTAAAAACAAAGCTCTTTCTTCTTCATTAAGATTTCCGAAATGAAGCATTGCGTTTTCTATGTTGTTATCCTGTGCCATTATGCTACTCTTTCTACAAGTTCGTTTATAGGAGTTCCTAAATGTTCAGAAATAGCAAACAATACGTTATAGTGTGTTAAGAATTTATGATTGGTAGAAATTTGGCGTTCCAACGCTCTAACGGCAACACCTGAATCTCTTGATACTAAGGCAATTGTTACGGTATCTTTTAATTTTTCTAAAACTTCTTGCTTTAGAGTAAAATTTGGTACTATATTTGTTTTCATAGTTAAAATGTATTTGTATTTATGTATCGAACCAAACTTGGGGCTTCGTTCGGTACAAATATAGTAATATGTTTCTATATACAAGTAATATATTTCTATTAATTTATGACAGCGAAAGAAAAAATACGGCAATACCTTGTTTTTAAAGGGATTAGTATGAGTAAGTTCTCAAGAGAAATAGGTGTGTCTAATCGTTTTTTAGCTACGGACGGAACGATTATGTCAGATAAAATAAAAGTTATTAGAAATATATTTCCTGACTTAAATATAAGTTGGTTATTATTTGATGAGGGCGAAATGTTGGTTTCCGAAAAAAGCGAAAAAGCCGAAAAAAGCGAAATTGAAATAGAAAATAAAGAGTTAAAAGCAGAAAATAAAGAGTTAAATAAAGAAGTTCGAGAATTAAATAGAGAAAATAGAGAACTTAATACAGAAATAAGAAACCTGAATAATGAAATTATAGAACTTACTACTGGGAAATCTAAAAGAGTAGGCTAATAAGTAATAGTTTTATGAAAGTTGTTTTTAAAAAGTGAAAAATTAAAATACAAAGGGGCGTATTTGTCCCTCTGTGCTGAAAAAGAGAATTTAATAGTAAATTTAATAAATCTTAGTTATGAAGAATTTTTTTAAAGTAAGTTTAGTTGCAATAGTTTTAATGTTTGCTTCTTGTGATGACGGAGGAGAACCTACGGTATTTGATGATACATTAACTGTTAATGTTTTTTCTTTCAATAATGGAACAACCATGAGCGAGGTATCTGGAGCAAAAGTATTAGTTTATAAATCTTTGCAAGATGCAGCTGATGAAGAAAATTTAGTTACGCAAGGTTTAACAAATGAAAAAGGACAATTTGAAACATCAAAAAATATAGTAAAAGGAGTTAATTATTTTGTTACTGTTGAAAAAGATTGTCAAAATAATTTTATAAGTCTTTTTACAGGTAAAGAGAGTAATTATAAATCTGAAAGAACCACAGATGTTTCACAGTTAGCTACAATTTCAATAGATGAAACTGGAGTTGTAAAATTAGTAAATGGAAATGAATTTGGCGTTTTAGTTTTATTGGATAATGTAGAGATTGGTATTCTTAAAGCTGTTAATGTTGATGAATATGACGATGTGTATCTTAATTTATACGCTGGTTCATATAATGGTTTGAAATTATTTAATGCTAATACAAATGAAGAAATAAGTAGTTCTTTTATTAAAACTACGTGTGGAGGAGAAAATGATTATATTCTTAACTAAGAAAAGAAAATAAGCACCTTTAAAAGAGCCTATAAACAATTAAAAAAGTAGTTTTTGTTACTTTTTAAAGTATTGATTATCAGTTGTATTTTTTTGTATATCATTTACTTTTGAACTTAGGATCTAGTGCCGAAAGGTGTGAGAGTTCGAGTCTCTTCTCCCGTACTTAAATTATTAAAACCCTTAATTCTTTTGAATTAAGGGTTTTTTGTTTTTATCTAAAACTCCATGCTTTATAATTTGATGAGCGTTCTAATTTATCTTCAATATTGTCAGGTAATTCAGGGAAAAAATCGATACCTGTTTTTGCTTCTAATTCATCAATAGAAACTACAAATTCGTATAGTGGTCTTTTACTTTTTTTATGAGGCATTAAAAAAGCGATGGCTTTGATTTCAGGTTTTGTATAATCTAAAATTATTTTATAAAATTCTTTGGGAATCGATACTTTTTCTTTTCCAATGGTTCTTAATTTATTATTTAGAATACCACCTGTAATTACGTATATATTATCATGTTTCTTTGCCCAATAGCGTGTTTTTTCTTCTAATCTTAGCCAAATTCCAGCATTAAAACTATGTCTTTGTGGTGTAACATTAGAGGTGTAAAAAGTTTCATTATATGCTTCTACAGAATATTTTTTATCGGCAGCAGGACATAAATGACCTTTATCGTATCCTGATTTTTTATAGCTTTTATAATTTGCAGATCTTGTTTTTACTTTGGGATCATTAATAAAATAAGGACGCTTAATTTTAGTGGTATGAATATCGTTTTTACTTAAAGAATACGCTACCCATTCGGCTTGTTCATGTTTTTCGTTGTACGATAATTGATATCCATCATGCTTTACAACAACGCCCGTTGTAGAGGTTGGTAAATAATTAAAACCACTAGGATTACGGGTTGTTTGTGTAATATCGATAGCAGTATCATCAGGATTTGGTTTTAATAAGCATCCAGAAATAAGGACAATAATTGCTACGAATAATTTTATTTTTTTAGAGATACTCATTAAATATTCTTTACTATTATTTTAGTTGTTTTTTAAGATAATTTCTTGAAAATCAGCTGTTTTTTCAACTTGGTTAAAAATTGTTTGAAATTTTACAGGAGGTACTGATAATTTTCTTTTTACTAAATCTAACCAAGCTCCATACACGGTAATTACTGCGGATAAATCGCCTTTTTCATTAAAAACTTCATGTTGAATTTTCCAACGTTCGCCTTTGTTTGATAATCCAATAATTTTTAAATTTACCGAAATATCAGTTCCCATGTGAACTTCACGTAAAAATTTGGTATTTTCTTCAAATAAAATAGGACCTGTTTTTTCTTTGGTAAAATCTTGAATGGTAATATTATGTTCTTTAAAAAAACGCAATCGAACTTCGGCTGCATAATCGTTGTATGCAGTGTGTCGCATATGAATATTGGCATCAAAATCTGCCCATCGTGTTTTGAATTGTACGCTAAAACTCATCTGTTATTTTTTGATAACAAAAGTACATCATAATTTATAATATTAAAATTCAGTCAAACTGTTTTCAAAAATCATTTTTAATAATGGATTATCTACGTTTTTTATATAAATAAAAACGAATTCCTGTTATGTAAAGAATTAGTGGAATAAACCCTGTAATAAAAACTAAAATACGATGAAAAAAGCCGAATGATTCGCCAATATGAATTGGATACATTTGTGCTGTTATTCTCAAAGATAATGGATTTTTATAAAAAGAATTTATTTTAACTATTGTTAAATTTTTATCTGTAAAAATATCTGTTGATTTTCTAAGTCCACTTTCAATTTTAAGCGTATTTATAAACCTAAATCGATACTGTTCCTTTTTTTTTGAAGGATAATATATTGACCAAAGTTTATCATCAGGAAATAATCTTTTTGTTTGCTTTTCAATATCGAAAAAATCACCGATGTTGGTTTTATGAATACTAGAATTTTCTGCTATTTTATAGGCTGGCAATACCGATAATAATGTTCTATATTCTTTATAAAAAGTAAAATATGCTCCTGAAAAAGAAAGCGTTATTAATGGAATTATAAAATAAATTCCTGCTACTTTATGCAAATTATAATTAAATTTCTTTTTAGAAGAATACCAATTTATCGTAAACCCTTTTTTCCATCTTCTCTTATAACTTCTGTGCCACAATAAAAACCCTGAAATTAATATCAAAAAGCAAAAAATAAGAGATGATATTCCTATAATATAACTTCCATAAGGTTTAAAACATAAATTTCTATGAAGTTGTAACAGTGTTTTAAAAAAGGAGTTTGTTTTTAAATTACTTCCTAAATAAACACCCTTTTCAGGATGATAATAAGAAGTTGTTCCGTTTAAAAAAGTTAAAATAATGTAATTATTTTTTCGATAAGGAAGTTGTATCTTTTTTATAGAATCACCATGTATTTCTGTTAGTTTAGCGACTGTCTGAATATTTTTTTGATAAGATATTTTTGTTTTATCAAAAGTATCAATATGTAATTCTTTAGCTGTTAAATAAGAAGATATTTCAGGTTGCCAGACATATAAAGCACCTGTAATTCCTGAAAAAGAGACAATAGCTCCAACGGTTAAACCAAGCCATAAATGAAGTGTTTTAATTATTTTATAAGGTTTCATTTGCTAGGTATTATGTTACACTATTTATTAGAAAAAGCGAATGAAAATCATTCGCTTTTTATTTTGATAAAGTTACTTATTTGAATTCTTCACGAGTTAAAATTCATAAACTACGCCTAATTTGGCATTTATTCCTTCTCCTGCGGTAGTTTGATTTTTTAATGGTGCTGCCCATTGTGCTCTTGCAGGTAAAAAGAATTTATTTAATAGATTGTTTACGGCAACGGATAATTTTATATTATTTTTTATCGTGTATGTACTTGAAAAATTAAGCATTGTGTATCCTTTTACAGGTACTTCTCTGTAAGTATACGAATATATTCCTGCTTTTTCCTTCGGATTAAATCGATTGCGATTTCCTGTATAAATTAAACGTATTGATGATGTTAGCTTTTTTATTGGTTCAATAGTAATGTAAGCAGTTGTTTTAGGTGCAGAAATAACATCTCCTCCGATATAACTTAAATCATTTGGATTTTCAGGAGTATGTTTTAATCCTTCAACAAAAGAGTAAGAACCACCAAATTGTAATTTATCATTTAAGAAAGTAAAATCGGTAGCTACTTCAGCTCCATATATTTTTTGTGGATTTTTAGATTGTTCAAATCGATTAATATCATCATTAAAAATAAGTCCTAATCCGAAGTTTGAATTGCTGTAAAAACCTACTGCTTCAAAACGAATATGTTTAAATTTTGATAAAAATCCAAATTCGTAATTATTTGTTTTAATTGCGTTAATATCTAAAATATTTACATTATCAGCTTTTGCTGTTCTTAATGTTCTACCTAAATCAGGTAAAGAAAATCCTTGAGAATAACTTGCATAAGGTATAAATTCATCATTTTTAATATATCTAATTCCGATGTTTATAGCAGTATTTTTAAAATCTAAATCACCACCAATAACATTAATAGGATTTGTAAAATTGCCATCAAATTTAGATGAATACGGAAGTGTTGTAAAATCTTTAATACTCAATTTCATTGCATCATAACGAATACCTGTTTTTAATACCCAATCTTGATGATATTTAAATTTAGCTTGTAAATATGGAGCGTAGCTAAATAAATCTAAATTAGGAACCCATAAGCGTCCATCTAATAATCCTTGATTTGTTTTATCTTTTAAAACATCGACACCATAAGTAAAAGAGGTGTTTATAGCTGAATTAGTATTTAAAACAGTATGAAAATTGGGTCTAAAGCCTATTTTTTCTGAGTTTACAACAGATTGTCCGCCTCCAACAAATGATTGAGAGTAAAAAAATATATTTTTACTTTTTTGATAAAATATATCGGTATCTAAATTTGTTGTACCGTTAAAAATATCAGATAATTCATGTTTTAATTGTGCATTTGTAGTGGTAACTCCTGTTTCACTTCCTAGTATTGGATTTGTTGATGTTGGTAATATTCCTTTTCCTGGAGTTATTTTGTAATCTCCTTCTTTATTGAATACGGTTATTGATCCTAATGTAGCAACAAAAGGAGATTTTTGACGAGTTTGATAATGATTCGTCATTAAACTTAATTTTTGGTTGTCATTAAGTTGGTATCCTACTTTTAACAATCCGCTAAATGTTTTGGTGTTATCTAAACCATAAGTAGGCAGTAATACATCAGCATTTGCATCATATTTATTACCCGTTTGTTCGAAACTTCCAGAGGCAAAATATGAAAATTTATTAATATTTCCAGATAAAGATTGATACGCTCCCCATCCTAACGCATCTTTAGTTTTAGTTAGATTTGCCGTTTGCCACAAGTTTGTTGTACCGCTTAATTTTTTATATTTATGTGGTTTTTTAGTAATATAGTTTACAATACCACCATCTCCACCGTTACCGTAAATAGCAGTAGCTCCTTTTATAACTTCAACTTTAGCAATATCATTTGGGTTTAATGATTTCAATCCTACTTTCGCATTTCTAAGAGGAGTAGATTGTGGTATTCCATCGACCATTACAAGTAATTGTCTTCCTCGAAGTGTTTGTCCCCAGTTAGAATAGCTTCCAGTACTAGATGCTAAACCAGGAACCGAAAATTCTAAAATATCATTAATATTACTAGTTGTGGTATTTAATTTTTCTAACTCTTTTGTTCCTATAATTGTTATAGAAGCGGGTATTTCTGATATTTTTTCTGAAGTTCTTCCTGCAGAAATAACAACTTCATCTAATTTACTAGAATCTTCTTCTAAAGTTATGTTTAGGATTGTCGTATTTTTATTGATAATGATATTTTTAACTTCTGTTTTGTATCCTAAAGATTGAAATGTAATTAAATATGGTGTTTTTTCTAAGTTTTTTAATTCGTATTTTCCATCAAGATTTGTTGTTGTTCCTTTTTCTATTTTTTTTATAAAAATAGAGCTTCCTACAATTGGTTCTCCATGTTTATCGGTAATCGTTCCTGTTAATACATTTTGTGAGTAGGCACTGAGTATTGAGAATAATGTTATAAATAAAATTTTATATACTTTCATTTTGGTTATTTTTGGATGCAAAAATATGAATTATTCTTATTTAGAGTAAATAAAAATAATTATATTTTATATTTATTTTATCCTTTCACATCCAAGGCATCCCGAAGTGTATTTCCGATAAGCATAAAAGCCATGACCAAACTCATAATTGCGAATCCAGGAATTAAGGCTAAAAAAGGTTTTCCTAAAATGATATAATTATAATGATTTTTAATCATCGCTCCCCAAGATGGCGTTGGCGGTTGTGCGCCAATTCCTAAGAAACTCAAGCCACTTTCAATTAAAATTGCACCTGCAAAATTGGCGGCAGATATTACAATAATCGGGGCTAAAATATTAGGTAAAATATGCTTGAAAATAATTCTAAAATCAGAAAAACCTAAGGCTTTAGCGGCTTCTACATATTGTTGTTGTTTGGTGGTAATTACTTGTCCACGCACGACTCGTGCGACTTCGACCCACATGGTTAATCCCACGGCGATAAACACTTGCCAAAATCCTTTTCCCAAGGCTAAAGTGATGGCAATCACTAATAATAAGGTTGGAATCGACCATGTTATATTGATAATCCACATGATAAAAGCATCTATTTTTCCGCCAAAATATCCTGCAATTGCTCCCATCGGAATTCCGATTAAAAGCGAGATGAAAACAGCGATAAATCCGATAAAAAATGAAATTCTTGCCCCGATTAATAATCTGCTTAATAAATCGCGTCCATATTTATCAGTTCCAAACCAAAATGTTTTTTGTTGAATATATTTTTCAGGATGCTTTTTAAATTCTTTTTGAAATAAAGAAATCGGAATTATTTTTGATAAATTATCGGAATATTTTACAATTTCTAATTGATTTTCTTTTATTTGATACGATTTTATAGGAATTTCGGTAGGAATATTTTTTTTTCCATCCATAAAAACGGAAAACCACGATTCTTTTTCTGTTGATTTTGATGGGATTTGAAGCATCAATACTGAAAACAAAGGCGGTTTTGAATGAATTTCTAAATGCATTTGATTTGCTGAATTACTATTGTCAGGAGCAATTACGTAACAAAAAACAGCCATACATCCGCAGAAAAGTATAAACAAAAAGCTAAAAATACCCGTTTTACTTCGGATAAATTTTTGCATTGCTAATTGCCATAAAGAACCATTTTTTTTAGAATTCAGCATCAAAATAAATGATTATTGTTTAAGTGTTGAAATATCTGTTCCTGTTGGACTTTCAAAAATTTCTAAGTTAAAATAAGGAACACTCGCTAAAATATGGTCAAAAATATCAGCCATATCTCGTTCATAAGCAATCCACGATTTGTTTTTACAAAACGCATAAATTTCCAGCGGAATCCCATTTTCGGTAGGTTGCAATTGACGCGACATAAATAATAATTCTTGATTTATCTTCGGATGTAGTTTTAAATATTCGTCTAAATATTTACGAAACATTCCGAAATTTGTCAAATTCCTACCGTTAATCAAAATAGATTTATCAATGTTATTTGCTGAATTATAGGTTTTTACATCATTATAAGCTGTTGTTACATACTCTTTCAACAAGGCTATTTTTTTATAATCGGCAACTTCTTCATCCGTTAAAAAGTGAACGCTATTTATTTTAATAAATACTGAACGTTTTATTCTACGTCCGCCAGAATTATCCATCGCACGCCAGTTTTTAAAGGATTCAGAAATCAATGAATAGGTAGGAATACTCGTTACAGTATTGTCGAAATTTTGAACAATTACTGAGGCTAAATTAATCGCCGTTACGTTTCCATCGGCATTGTATTTGTCAATCGTAATCCAATCATTTAAACGCACGGTGTCGTTTACTGTTATCTGAATACTCGCTACAAAACCTAAAATGGTATCCTTAAAAATAAGTAATAATACTGCCGAAAAAGCTCCCAAAGCGGTTAAAAAACGAATCAGTGGTTTGCCTGTAATTATCGAAAATGAAATGATAAAACCAATAATCCATAAAATAATCATGAAAATTTGAACATAACTCTCCAAAGGCTTGTCTTTAAAGGCAATTAAAGTGCGTAAAAAATCTTTAATGGTCAATAAAACACTTCGGATAAACCAAATAATCGAAAATAAAATAGCTAAATTAATAAATCGCTGTCCGTAGTTTAACGAATTTGGAAAATCAACTAAAATAGCAGAAAGTAATGAGTACAAAAATATAAACGCAAAAATTCGTGAAATATTTAAAAATACTCGATTCTCCAGTAGAAAATCATCAAAATTATTTTTTGTTTTGACAACTAATTTTTTTATAAATCGTGTTCCGTAATGACGAAATAATTTAAAAAATATATAGCCTAAAATTCCGACAACAAGTAAATTAGCGATCAAATTTAAGTTGATTGCTAATGTTTCTGATATTGAAAAATGATTCTTGAATAGTCGATAAAAAGATTTAGTTATCATAGTTTTATTTGAATCTCAAAATTGAACATCAAAAGTAGGTATTTATTAGGCAACTTTTAAACTGATTTTTTAGTATTCTTAATCCTTTTAAAAAGCAACAAATTAAGAATGATTTTAAAAATGTGTATGTTTGTAATGTAAAAAATAAAGAGTAGATACATACAATATAAAAAATTAATAAAAAATGAAAGCATATATTTTTCCTGGTCAGGGAGCGCAGTTTACAGGAATGGGATTGGATTTATATGAGAAATATCCGATAGCTCAAGAACTTTTTGAAAAAGCCAATGATATACTCGATTTTAGTATTACTGATGTAATGTTTGAAGGTTCTGCAGAATCTTTGAAACAAACAAAAGTAACGCAACCCGCTATTTTTTTACATTCGGTAATTTTAGCAAAGGTTTTAGGTGATACTTTTCAGCCAGAAATGGTCGCAGGACATTCGTTAGGAGAATTATCGGCATTGGTTGCAAATGGTGTTTTATCTTTTGAAGATGGCTTAACTTTAGTTTCAAAACGAGCTTTGGCGATGCAAAAAGCCTGTGAAATAAAGCCGTCAACCATGGCAGCTGTTTTAGGTTTAGAAGATAAAATAGTGGAAGATATTTGTGCCGAAATTGATGGTGTGGTAGTAGCGGCAAACTATAATTGTCCTGGTCAATTAGTGATTTCAGGAGAAGTAACAGCTGTTGAAAAAGCCTGTGAAGTATTAACAGAAAAAGGTGCAAAAAGAGCGATTATGTTACCTGTTGGTGGGGCATTTCATTCACCAATGATGGAACCTGCTCGTGAGGAATTAGCAAAAGCAATTCAAGAAACTACTTTTAATACACCGACTTGTCCTGTGTATCAAAATGTAGTAGCGAAAGCAGTTTTAAATCCTGATGAAATTAAAGAAAATTTAATAGCACAATTAACCGCTCCAGTAAGATGGACGCAGTCTATTCAAGCGATGATTGCTGATGGTGGAACTGAATTTATTGAAGTTGGACCTGGGAAAGTATTACAAGGTTTGATGCGTAAAATTGATAGAAGTGTTACTGCAAGTGCAGCAGTTTTACCTGTAGAATCAACTGAAATTTAAGATTATTTCAATTAAATTTTAAGTGAATTTATACCAATAAAAAACCTCAAACTAAATAGTTTGAGGTTTTATTTTGTGCTAATATTATATTTCTAGCTATTTCAAGAAAATAAAATATTAGTTATTTTCGTAAAAAGTAACGGTTCCGCTATCTTCATTAGAAACTACTAATAAAGCTTTTCCTGTTGGGCTGTCTTCGGCAGATATTGCCAATAAACCTTCAGGACCTTCATCGCCATCGTGCGATAAAATGTTTAAAAATAGGGGTGAAGTTGGGTTAGTAACATCATACATTAAAACTTGATCGTTTCTTTCTAAACCAACAAATAAAATATAACGCTCATTTCCGATATTTAAAATCTCAACACTTTCAGGTTCAGCACCTTTGTCATCACTTCTTTTATCGTTATCATTAAAACGGCTTTGTGTAGCTTTTAATGTTTCTGTTGCAATGCTGTTTCCACTATCGTATAAAAGTGTACCATTATCACCCGACCACACACTAAACGAACGTGCTCCATAACTATAAAGTTCTTCAAATTTCCCGTCATTATTGGCATCGCCTAAAGTAGTTGTTGTTTTTAAACGTCCTAAATTAGCTTTGTCTAAATAATTTAAAGAGGCATCAAAAACGGTTTCATCTAACGTTAAATCTTCCATTCGAACTTCTTCGCTAAAACCTTTATAATCTCTAGCATCTCCTTCATTTGCAGAGAAAATATAATCGATTCCGTTAATATTTGCATATTTAATAGCATCTGGTTGATAGATTCCTTTTACTGGCCAGTTTTTTAATTCTTTTTTATCATCTTTATCACTGGCATCCATGCTATTTTTAGCAAGATTATAATCTTTAAAACCTAATGGATAAATTGCTTCAATCGTTTTTGAGGCTAAATTTATTTTTGCGATTCCGTTATTTTCTTGCAGAGAAACCCAAGCTGTTTTTGAATCATCAGAAATAGCAATATATTCTGGTTCAACATCTTGCGATAAAGAAGCATTTGGTCCAAAAACTCGAAATCCTTTTGATGTTAAATCCTTTTTTTGAGCTTCGAAAGCATCAAAATTTAAGGTTGTTACTGCTTTACTTTTAATATTGATAATACTAATTGTTCCTTCAGGATCATTGGTATAGTCATCGTTTGGTTCGCCTTCATTTGCTGAAATAATTGTTTTTCCATCAGGAGAAAAAGCTACCATATCAGGTAATGCTCCTACGGTAAATTCACTAATTAAGGAATTATCCGAAGTATTGTACAATAAAATTTTTCCGTTATTTTGTTTGATAGTTGCTTCTACAGCAACGGCTAATTTTCCGTCAAGAACGGCAACACTGTTTGGCGAACCATAACTCGTAAGATTTATGTTACTTTTTTTTGGATTATTGATGTCTGAAATATCGTTTATTGCTATTTGATTAGCTTCCACATTAACTGTAAATAATTTTTTCGATATTTTATCGAAAGCTGAAATTTCTGAAGCGCCTTCACCACCAATTTTGATACTTGTTTTATAACTAAAATTTACGTCTGTATTTATTGATTTTTTTACAGATTCGTCATCATTTTGACAGCCGATTGCCAAAACACTTAAAGTGCTTAAAATAATTTTTTGAAATGTTTTCATCAGTAATTTTTAGGTAGTTTTTAAAATTGTTTTTAAGTCGTTTTTATTGCTACAAAACTGATGTATTTCTTTGATATCAATGTTATGAAAACAGTAATTAATAGTCAATTTGATATTAATTACAAGATATTAAGTTGTATAAAAAATACGATACAATATTTTTATATCGCATCGTATTTTAGAAAAAATTATAAGGTTGAAAAATAAATTATATAAATTTTTTTACTGATTTTCTTGCCATTTCCAAGAAGATAATAAGGCTTCTTCTAAGGTTTTTTCGGTTTTCCAATTCAGTTCTTTATTAGCGATGGTGGTATCGGCATAAATTGCTTTTATATCTCCAGCTCTTCTTTTTACAATTTTATAATTTAGTTTTTTTTGGGTAGCTTTTTCAAAAGCATTAATAATTTCTAAAACAGAACTTCCTGTTCCTGTTCCAATATTAAAAAGTTCGAATTGTTGTTTATTTTTTTTATTTAATAAGCGTTCTAAAGCGATAATATGAGCTTTTGCTAAATCGACTACATGAATATAATCCCGAATTGCGGTTCCGTCAGGTGTATCGTAATCATCGCCAAAAACGGCTAATTCTTTTCTGATTCCTGCGGCAGTTTGGGTTACGTACGGAATTAAATTTTGAGGAACGCCGTTAGGGAGTTCACCAATTTTTGCACTTTCATGTGCGCCTATCGGATTAAAATAACGCAATGTAATGGCATTAAAATCATAAGCTTTACAACTTTCTTGAATGATTTCTTCACCAATTTGTTTGGTGTTTGCGTATGTTGAAGCGGCTTTATTAGAAGGAGTATTTTCAGTGATAGGTAATTTTTCAGGTGTTCCATAAGCCATACAAGAGGAACTAAAAATAAAATTATCTAGTTTTCTATTTCGGATTTCTTGCAATAAATAAATTAAGCTATTGATGTTATTTTCATAATAATCTAACGGATTTTGAACACTTTCACCAACGGCTTTAAAAGCGGCAAAATGAATAATTCCATCAACAGTATTGTTTTCAAAAAAAGTAGTAACGTTTTGTTTTACACGCAAATCAAATTGATGAAAATCAGGTTTTACGCCTGTTATTTCGGTAATTTTATCTAAAACCGCAATGTTGGAATTAGATAAATCATCAATAATAATAACTTTAAAACCTTTGTTTTGCAACTCGACAACGGTATGAGAACCGATAAATCCTAAACCGCCAGTAACTAATATCTTTTTCATGATTTTTGTTATTTTATTGTTCTTATTTTTTAAAGATTAGGCTTTTTAATATTTAAAAGTTCGAATATCTTTTCATCTTTTGGAGCTAGTAAAATCATATAAAATAAAAGGATAACACCAAAAAGAATAAAATCGGGTTTTAAAAGCAGTATCAAAAAACAAGCGATTTCTAATATCGCCCACTTAAAAATAGAAGCACGTTGATAAATATCAAATTTTTGTGTATCAGTAGTTTCTTTTTGTATGTTTTTTAAAATATTTTTAAACACAAAATTACTGATTACATAAGCTGTTGCGGGAATAAAAGAATAAATTAAGGAGGCGTTATCGATTTCTAAATTTAAGATATTTTTAAAATCACCGATTAAAAAATATGCCAAAGTTACTCCTGCAACTAGTGCTAAATGAATTATTTTAAGTGTTTTTATTTTTTGATTCATGCTTTTTAATGACTGTTTTAGATAAAAAATTATAGCATTATTCTCCTATAAAATCTAAAATTGTTTTGGTGATGAAAGTTAATTGTTCTTCGTCTAATTCGGTATGCATCGGCAATGAAATAACTTGTTCAATTAATTGATTAGTTACTTTAAAATCATCTTCATTGTAGCGTTCGTCTTTATAGGCTTTTTGGGCGTGTAAAGGCACGGGATAATAAATCGCATTTGGAATATTATTGTCTAATAAATGCTGATGTAATTCGTTGCGTTTTCCGTTGGTAATTCTCAAGGTATATTGATGAAAAACATGTGTTGAGAAATCGCTAATTGTTGGTGTTATAATGTTTAAATTAGTAGCAAAAGCATCAGAATAATAAGCGGCAGCTTTTCTACGAGCATCACAAAAACTATCTAATAATGGTAATTTTATTTGTAAAACTGCGGCTTGTAAACTGTCTAAACGAGAATTTACACCAACCACATCATGATAATAACGTTTGTACATTCCGTGATTTACAATTCCTCGAATGGTGTGTGCTAAATCATCATCATTGGTGAAAATTGCGCCACCATCACCATAACAACCTAAGTTTTTAGAAGGGAAAAAAGAAGTCGTTCCTACGTTTCCAATAGTTCCAGATTTCTTTTTTGTTCCGTCAGAAAATGTATAATCGGCACCAATTGCTTGGGCGTTATCTTCGATTACAAACAAATTATGTTCTTTCGCTATTTCCATTACGGCTTCCATATTGGCACATTGCCCAAATAAATGAACAGGTACAATAGCTTTTGTCTTTGGTGTAATCGCCTTTTTTAAAGCCTCAATATTGATGTTGAAAGTATCTAAATCTACATCAACTAAAACAGGCGTTAACTTTAATAATGCAATAACTTCTACGGTTGCAGCGAAGGTAAAATCGGCAGTAATTACTTCATCACCTTGTTCTAAACCCAACCCCATCATGGCGATTTGCAACGCATCAGTTCCGTTAGCACATGGAATTACGTGTTTTACGTCTAAATATTTTTCTAAATCGGAAGCAAATCCTTTAACTTCAGGACCTCCAATATAGTAGGCAGTGTCTAAAACACTTTCAAAAGCTTTGTTTACTTGCGGTTTTATTTTTGCATATTGACCTTGTAGGTCAACCATTTGAATTTTTTTCATCAGAAAAATGAATTTGTTAAGCATCAAAAATACGAATTAAATTTCTCTTATCTTTGAAGAAAAGAGTTGATAAATAAGCGTATTTAAGGCTTTTTTTTATTGATATAATTTTTTATAGATGCTTATATTTCTTTATAAACTTCATTAAAAGGGATTCTAAAACGTTCGCCATATACGCCTTTTTCGGTTCGGATTCCACAGCTTACAATCATGTTAATTTCTGCACTTCGTGGGATGTTTAGTAACCGTTTTACACGCCAAGTATCGGCACCTTCCATCGGGCAAGTATCGTAGCCTTCTGCTGCCATTGAAAGCATAAAATTTTGTGCTGCCAATCCTGTTGATTTATGTGCTACAATTCGCATATCGCTATTGCGAACCTCTCGATATATTGGACGAAATAATCCTGTGATTAAAATAATTAGATATTTTAACCAACCAAAAATTCCCAAGAAATCAAAATAGGTAAACGGAATAATTTTTCCGTAATAAGTTCGTGCCATTTTCTCTCGACTAGTTTGCTTTTCTTTGGGCGTATCTTTTCCAAAAGTAGCATCTAAAACGGCTAAATTTGCTTTTACACGTTTTTTCCAGACATCTTTTCGAGTTACAAAAACGACCAATTGTTGTGCTGTTTTAGCAGCATTTTGATTAAAACATAGTGGCGCCATTTTAGCAATTGTATCTTTTGAGGTAATATGATAAAATTCCCACAATTGCATATTGCTACTATTTGGAGCGAGTGTTGCTTGTTCGATACATTTTTTTACAATGCTACTTTCAATTGATTTTTCGGCGTCAAAAACTCTAACAGAACGCCTAAAGTTAATGGCTTGTGATACTGTTTTTTCTATCATTTTAGGTTGATTTAATCAAAAAATTAAAATTATGAACTTATTTTCAAGAGTCTTTTTAATGATGCTAATTTCCCTTTGTATGGGGCGTATCGAATAGAAATATCTAACCAATTTCCTCTGGTAACGACACTTTTTTTATGAGAAAAAGTATCAAAAGTTTTTTTACCATGATAACTCCCGATACCACTTTGTCCAACGCCTCCAAAAGGCAAGCGATGATTTACAAAATGAACCATGGTATCATTAACAGTACCACCTCCGAAGGCATATTTTGCAATCAATTTTTTAGCAAAATGTTGGCGTGTGGTAAAAATATAAAATGCCAATGGTTTATCATATTTCGTAATAATGGTATCCAGTTCTTTTTCTTGTTGATATGAAATTAACGGAAATATAGGACCAAATATTTCTTCTTTCATTACCTGGCTATCTAGGTTTGGTTCGTTGATAAGTGTTGGCGAAATATAGCATTCTTTTTTATCTATTTTTCCTCCAATTAGGCAATTTTCATTTTTTAAAAGTAGTGCTAATCGGTCAAAATTTTTGGTATTTACAATTCTTGGAAAATCGGCTGAATTTTGAGGATTTTCTCCGTAGGCATTTATTATTTCTTCTTTAAAATGAATAATAAATTTTTCTTTCACAGAGTGATGAATCAACAAATAATCAGGAGCGATACAAGTTTGTCCAGCATTGACAAATTTTCCCCAAACTAAGCGTTTTGCAGCTAGTTTTATATTGGCAGTTTCATCAATAATACAAGGACTTTTTCCGCCTAATTCTAGGGTTGTTGGAGTAAGATGTTCGGCGGCTGCTTTGGCGATAATTTTTCCTACGGGAACACTTCCTGTAAAAAAAATATAATCCCAACGTTGTTTTAATAATTCTTGTGATGTAGCCACGCCACCTTCTAGAACAACAACATGATTTTTGTCAAATACGGCAGTTATAATTTCTTGAGTTATTTTACTGACGTTTGGTGTTAGTTCAGAGGGTTTTAAAATCACGGTATTTCCAGCTGAAATAGCACCTATAAGCGGTGCAAATGCTAGTTGATATGGATAATTCCAAGGGGCGATAATTAAAACAGCTCCGTAGGGTTCATTATATATTTTAGCTGATGAAGGAAAGTTTAAAAGTGTTGGTAAAACTCGTGTTGGTTTGCTCCAGGAATGACAGTTTTTAATCGCCATTTTCAATTCACTTAATACGATAGAAGTTTCTGTTAATACAGCTTCGTATGCTGATTTTTTAAAATCATTATATAAGGCTTTTATAATATCGTCTTCTCTTCTGATAAGTTCTTTTTGAAGCTTTTTTAAAGCAGTTATTCTAAAAGAAATATCTTTAGTTTGCTGTGTTGTGAAAAAGTTTTTTTGAGTTTGTACTATATCAGGAATACTCATGGTTAAAATTTGTTTAAAGATACAAATTTAACCGTTTCTTTTGATGTTAATTATTGCTGTTTTATCAGGATAATTATAAGCAAGCATCCCAAATAGGATCTTTAGGCGTTGGAGCTGTAATTTTGATACGTTCTTTACTTACAGGATGTATAAAATCAATGTTACGAGCGTGTAAATGAATGCTTCCATCTTTGTTACTTCGTCTTGCTCCGTATTTTAAATCGCCTTTTATGATAGCACCAATATTGGATAATTGCACTCGAATTTGATGATGACGCCCTGTTTCTAAATCAATTTCTAATAACGAATAATTATCTAAATTTTTAAGTGTTTTGTAATGAAGAATTGCTTTTTTACTACCGTCAATTTCTTTCGAATATGCCGTTGATTTATTATTCTTCGGATTTTTCTTTAAGAAATTGATAAGTGTATCTTCGGATTTCTTAGGTTGATCTTTCACAACCGCCCAATAGGTTTTTTTGATTACTTTATCGCGCAACATTTTATTCAATCGCTCTAATGCTTTTGAAGTTTTTGCGTAAATAACAACGCCTGAAGTTGGTCTATCTAACCGATGAACAGTTCCTAAATAAACAGCGCCAGGTTTGTTGTATTTGTCTTTAATGTATTCTTTAACAACCTCAGAGAGTGGTTTGTCCCCTGTTTTATCACCCTGAACAATATCACCAGCTCTTTTATTGATAATCATTAAATGATTGTCTTCATGTAAAACGTGTAAATTGTTTTTTGTAGAATGCATTTTTTTAATAGCTCTTAAAAATGGAGTAATTTGGATATTAAAGGAAAGGAATTATTGAAAATCTTTAAGGATATCTTGATTTGTTTGCTCAATAAATGTTAAAAACTCTTCACGTCCTAAACCTGTTTCTGATGAGGTAAGAAAAGAGGTTGGAAGTATTTCCCAGTGTTTTAATAATTTCTTTTTATAGTTTGCTATTTGATTGTTTATTTTAGAAGTTCCTAATTTATCGGCTTTTGTAAAAACGATGCCAAAAGGAATTTGATTTTCTCCTAAAAACTGCATAAATTCTAAATCTATTTTTTGCGGATCGTGGCGAGAATCAATTAAAACAAAGGTAAAAACAAGTTGTTCTCTTTCTTTGAAATAATTTTCAATAAAAAACTGAAAAATAGTTCGTTTCTTTTTAGATATTTGTGCGTATCCGTATCCAGGTAAATCGACTAAAAACCATTCTTCATTTATTTTAAAATGATTGATAAGTTGTGTTTTTCCTGGTTTTCCAGATGTTTTAGCTAAATCTTTACGTTGCATCAACATATTGATTAACGAAGATTTACCAACATTCGAGCGACCTATAAAAGCATATTCAGGAATTCTATCCTTCGGTGCTTTCATAACATTACTGTTGCTCATTACAAAATCAGCAGATTTTATTTTCATAAATAATAAGTTACGCTATTTTGCGATTATATATTTCGTTTAGAAAGCCAGCTTTCTAAAATTTCATTAAATTCTTGAGGAGTTTCCATCATGGCAGCGTGTCCACATTTATCAATCCAGAATAAATCAGAATCTGGTAATAATTTATGGAAATCTTCGGCAACTTCAGGCGGTGTTACGCCGTCTTGTTTTCCCCAAATAAGACAGGTTGGTTGTTGCATTGTAGGTAAATCGTTCGCCATATTATGACGAATTGCACTTTTAGCAATCGAGAGTGTTTTTAAGGCTTTAATTCGGTCATTTACAATGTCGTAAATACCATCAACAAGTTCTTTGGTGGCAATTTCAGGATCATAAAAAACTTCTCTTGCTTTGGCTTCAATGTATTCGTAATTACCTCTTTTCGGATAACTATCGCCCATTGATTTTTCATATAATCCAGAGCTACCTGTTAAAACAATTGCATCAACATCTTTCGGATAATGCTTTGTATAATATAACGAAATATGCCCACCTAAAGAATTTCCTAAAAGAACAACATTTTTAAGCTCTTTATATTCAATGAAATCGTGCACATAATCGGCTAAATTTTTTACGTTAGTTTTTAGTAAGGGGAGCGTGTATAGTGGTAATTCAGGAATTAAAACTCGGTATCCTTTTTTAGAAAAATATTTAAAAGTTTCATCAAAGTTACTAAGAGCGCCCATTAAACCGTGCAATACGATTAATGCTCTACCTTCTCCTGCTTCTGCGTATGTAAATTTACCTTCTTTCTTTAGAAAATCAGTCATTAATTTTTCGGTTTGACTTTAGCACAAATGTACTCTTTTTTTACGAAATTTTCATTTTTATTATTTGATGCTTTTTTTTTTTGATAAATATCTTGAGCATCAATTTATTATAAGAAGCATCAAAATTTATGAACAAAGTGGTGATAAGTGGTAAGAAGTGGTAATTTTTTTTTATTTTTGATGCAAACTATAAACGTTTAATTTGATCAGTTTAATTGGAACATATCAATGCACGGCAGATGTTAAAGGAAGATGTATGCTTCCTGTGGCATTAAAAACGCAATTATCTGATATACTGAAAGATGGGTTTATTATAAAGCGGTCGGTATTTCAGCCCTGTTTGGAATTATATCCGATGGAAGCTTGGAATTTGGTGATGCAAAAAATACATACATTAAATCGATTTGTAAAGAAAAATAACGATTTTATTAGAAGATTTACCGCTGGTGTTAAAGTCGTATCAGCAGATGCTTCAGGAAGATTGTTACTACCCAAAGATTTATGTGAATACGCTGGTATTAAAAAGCAATTAGTGCTTTGTACTGCTGTTGATATCATAGAAATCTGGGACAAAAATAAGTACGAACAAGTAATTGATGATGCTGTTGTTGATTTTGCTGATTTAGCAGAAGAGGTAATGGGTAATACAGATAAAGATGAAGTATCATAATCCAGTTTTGTTAAAGCAAAGTGTTGATGCACTGAATATTAAAGAGGACGGCGTATATGTCGATGTAACTTTTGGTGGCGGAGGTCATTCAAAAGAGATCCTAAGTAGGTTAGGTGAAAATGGAAAATTATTTGCTTTTGACCAAGATCCAGATGCTTTAGAAAATACAATTGACGATCCGCGTTTTGTGCTGATTGGTGAAAATTTTCGGTTTATTGCTCGTTTTTTACGATTCTACGGAATTCGAAAAGTAGATGGAATTTTAGCCGATTTAGGCGTTTCTTCTCATCAATTTGATGAAGCAGAAAGAGGGTTTTCGACTCGATTTGATGCCGATTTAGATATGAGAATGGATCAAAAATCTGATTTGTCAGCCAAAAAAATCATCAACAAATATAGCGAAGAAAAATTAGCCGATATCCTATTTTTATATGGCGAACTTCGAAATGCAAGAGCTTTATCAAAAAAAATTGTAACCGCAAGGCAAGAACAAGAAATTCAAACCAGCTTTCAATTGAAAGAAGTATTAAAAGAATTTCTTCCAGAGGCAAAAGAACATAAAATATTAGCACAAATATTTCAAGCCGTTCGAATTGAAGTAAATCAAGAATTGGAAGTTTTAAAAGAGTTTTTAGAACAAATCCCTGGATTATTACAAGAAGAAGGACGATTAAGCATTATTTCGTATCATTCTTTAGAAGATAGATTGGTGAAGCGTTTTATAAGAACAGGATTGTTTGTGGGAGAACCAGAAAAAGATTTTTATGGGAATATTTCAGTTCCTTTAAAGAAAATTGGGAAGTTGATAATACCAACATATCAAGAAATTAAAGCCAATAACAGAGCTAGAAGTGCCAAATTACGAATCGGAACATTAAAATAAATCTAAAAGCAATTTAAAAGTAACTTAAAAGTGAAATGAAAATAATGTTAAAAGTCAAATAATGTTAAAAGTGAAAAAAGGTCTTTACGACGTTTTAAGAGGTAAATTTTTAACAGATGAAGATTCCTTTAAAAACTGGCGGATTCTAGTTTTTATAGTTGTTTTATTATTGATTGTGATATCAAGTTCACATAGTTTAGATGCTAAAGTTGTGAAAATCGCAGTGTTAAATAAAAAAAAGAGCGAGTTAAGAGCCGAAGATTTTGATACTAGTACCGAATTGACAAAAATGAGACTCGAAAGCAGTATTCGAGCAAAAGTAAAAGATAAAGGGTTGTTTCCCGCAAGGAAGCCTCCTCAGAAAATAAAAGTAACAACTAAAAAACAATAAAAAAAATAATGGTGGTAAAAAAAAGTATATTAAACAGACTCTATGTAGTTGTAGCTTTAATGACGCTTTTTTTAGTTATCATTGTTTTTAGGGTTTTTAAACTTCAGTATTTAGATGGTGATAAATATCGAAAACTTTCGCTAGAAAAAACCGTTAAAAATGATACCATATTTGCAAATAGAGGAAATGTATATGCCGCTGATGGAAATTTATTAGCAACTTCGATCACAAAATATACTATTAGGATGGATGCAGTTGTAATAAATTCGAAAGTATTTGAAAAAAATATCCGCTCCCTTTCCGATTCACTATCCAAAATGCTAGGCGAACCTGCTAGCTATTATCAAAAAAAAATTAGAAGAGCTCGAAAACGAAAAAATCGCTACTTATTGATAGCTCGAAATATAGGCTATAATAATTGTGCTAAAATGAGGAAATTTCCAATCTTCAATGAAGGACTTTACAGAGGCGGATTTATTGCCGAACAAAGTACTGTTAGAGTACATCCGATTGGCAAAATTGCCGCAAGGACAATAGGATACGATAATAAAAAAGGAGGCGCAGGTATTGAAGGTGCTTTTGCCGATTATATGCAAGGTGAAAATGGATGGCGATTAAAACAAAAAATTGCCAAAGGACAGTGGAAACCTATCAATGATGTAAACGAAAAAGAACCCATAGATGGTAGCGATGTTATTACAACTATTGATGTGAATATTCAAGATATCACGCATCACGCATTGCTTAGACAATTGGAATCTTTTGAAGCCGATCATGGATGTGCCGTAGTCATGGAAGTCGAAACAGGAGAAATTAAAGCGATCTCCAATTTAGGAAGAACATCCGAAGGAAAATATTACGAAAAAAGAAATTATGCCGTTTGGGAAAGTCATGAACCTGGTTCAACCTTTAAACTAGCAAGCTTAATGGCCGTTTTGGAAGATAGACTTGCTCATACATCTGACATTGTAGATTGCGGTACAGGTACAGTTTATATTAATAATAGAAAAGTAGAAGACAGTAAAAGCGGCGGACATGGTAAAATATCATTGGCTCGTGTTTTTGAAGTATCATCAAATGTTGGAATTGTAAAAACAATTCAAAAAAATTACGATAAAAATCCAAAGAAATTTGTAGAACGAATTAAATCTTTTGGACTAGATCAACTCACAGGCGTTAAAATAAAAGGAGAAGGAGAACCATATATTCCAAATCCTTCAGAAAAAAATTGGAGTCCAATATCCTTAGAATGGATGGCGTGGGGATACGGAGTTCACTTAACAGCTCTCCAAGTATTAACCTTTTATAATGCCGTTGCCAATAACGGAAAACTCGTAAAACCCTTTTTTGTAAAAGAATTAAGAGTTGGAGGAAACGTAGAGAAACGTTTTGAACCTCAAGTTTTAAAACAAAAAATAGCATCGCAAAGTACCATCGATAAAGTAAGAACTATCATGGAAAATACCGTAAAAAGAGGAACTGCTCAAAATATCTATTCTTCCAATTTTTCGATGGCAGGAAAAACAGGAACCGCACAAAAATGGATTCCTAAACACAAAGACAAAAACGGAAATACAGTATACGGACACTATTCAAAGAAAAAATATGTTGCCTCGTTTACAGGCTTTTTTCCCGCTGATAAACCTAAATATTCTTGTATTGTAGTGGTTCATAGTCCTAAAAAAGAAAAAGGATATTATGGTTCTAAAGTCGCAGCGCCAATATTTAAAGAAATTGCTCAGAAAATTTATACCACAACACCTATTAATAATCAGTTGGTTTCTGATGAAATTTCCTCAGAAAGTATTGAGCAAGAATATCAAGATTATTATGAAAAATTAAAAAAATACAAAACCATAATGCCTAGAGTTGTCGGTATGAGCGGTATGGATGCCGTTGCATTATTAGAAAATATGGGCTTACGAGTCGAGTTTACTGGAATAGGAAAAGTAACCGAACAATCTATTGATTATGGAACAAAAGTATCCAAAGGAGCAACCGTTTATTTAAAATTACTGTAATTGAAAAAATTAAAAGACATATTATATAAAGTAGCAATACTTAAAACTGCTGGAAATATTGATATTCTAATCAATACGATTCAGTTTGATAGCCGATTTATACAAAAAAATGACCTCTTCATTGCTCAAAAAGGAAGCACTGTTGATGGACATCAATTTATAGAAAAAGCCATCGATTTAGGAGCAACCGTAGTTGTGTGTGAAAAAATTCCAGCACATATCCCTGAACATAAAAAAGAAGCAATTACCTATGTTGAGGTTGAAAATACCAATACAGCATTGGCAATTATGGCAACTAATTTTTATGATAACCCATCAAAAAAAATAAAATTAGTAGGAGTTACAGGAACTAACGGAAAAACAACCATCGCTTCTTTATTGTATCAATTGTTCAAAAAAGCAGGGTATAAAGTTGGTTTGTTATCCACCGTGAAAATTATGGTCGACGAAATAACGCATAAAACAAGTCATACAACGCCAGATTCTTTGACGATTAATAAATATTTATCGTTGATGATTGACCAAGGCGTAACCCACTGTTTTATGGAAGTTAGCTCGCATGGAATCCATCAGAAAAGAACCGAAGGATTGCATTTTGTAGGCGGTGTTTTCACTAATTTATCACACGATCATTTAGATTATCATAAAACATTTGCAGAATATCGTGATGTTAAAAAATCGTTTTTTGATACGTTACCAAAATCGGCATTTGCTTTGGTTAATATGGATGATAAAAACGGGAAAATAATGCTTCAAAATACCAAAGCAACCCAAAAAACATACGCCCTGAAAACAGGTGCTGATTTTAAAGGAAAAGTAGTAGAAAAACGTTTTTCAGGAACGTTGTTAATTATAAACGGCGTTGAGGTTTGGAGTAAATTAATTGGTGAATTTAATGCCTCTAATTTGTTGGCTATTTTTGGCGTTGCCGATTTATTAGGACTCGAAAAAATAGAAATTTTAAGGCTGATAAGCGATTTAGAAAGTGTTAGTGGACGTTTTGAATATACGATTTCAAGCGATGGCGTAACCGCAATTGTTGATTACGCACACACACCTGACGCTCTTAAAAATGTACTAGAAACCATTAATGATATTCGTACAGGAAACGAAAATGTACTAACTGTCGTTGGATGTGGTGGCGATAGAGATACCACAAAACGTCCGAAAATGGCAATGATTGCTTCGCAATTAAGTACGCAAACAATTTTTACTTCGGATAATCCTCGAACTGAAGATCCGCAAGTAATTCTTGACCAAATGGAAGCAGGAGTATCGCCTGAAAATTACAAAAAAACATTGACGATTCTAAATAGAAAACAAGCCATCAAAACAGCTTGTAAATTAGCGATAACAGGCGATATTATCGTAATCGCAGGAAAAGGACATGAAAATTATCAAGATATTAATGGTGTTAAACATCATTTTGATGATTTAGAAGAAGTAATGAATTGTTTTAATCAACTAAAAAAAGCATAATGCTCTATTATATATTTCAATATTTAGAAACCGAATTTAATTTAACAGGCGCAAGTGTGTTTCAATTTATTACGTTTCGTGCCGCTATTGCATTTATAGCTTCTTTATTGATATCAACAATATTTGGTAAAAAAATAATTAGCTTTTTAAGAAAACAGCAAATTGGGGAAACCGTTCGTGATTTAGGATTAGCAGGACAAGTCCAAAAAGCAGGAACGCCAACAATGGGAGGACTTATCATTATTTTAGCAACCTTAGTTCCCGTAATTTTGTTCGCTAAATTAGAAAATATTTACATCATTATTTTACTGATAACCACCGTTTGGATGGGTTTAATTGGTTTTACAGATGATTATATCAAAGTATTTAAAAAAGATAAAGCAGGTTTAAAAGGAAAGTTTAAAGTGTTAGGTCAGGTTGGTTTGGGCGTGATTGTAGGAACAATGCTTTATTTTCATCCTGATGTTACGATTAAAGAGCAATTGCCTATTGCACAGCAAGTTGTTCAAGCTAACGGAAAAATAAAAGTATTTGGAGAAGCTCATAAATCAACAAAAACAACCGTTCCTTTCTTAAAAAATAATGAATTAGAGTACGCAAAAGTATTTCGCTTTTTAGGTGATGATTATCAAAAATATGGTTGGATAATTTTCATATTTGTAGTTGTTTTTATTGTAACAGGAATTTCAAATGGTGCAAATTTAACCGATGGAATTGATGGATTGGCAGCAGGAACATCAGCAATTATGGTAATCGCCTTGGCAATATTTGCATGGGTTTCGGGAAATATTATTTTTGCCGATTATTTAGATGTTATGTACATTCCGAATTCTGGAGAAATGACCGTTTTTATATTCGCTTTTGCAGGAGCTTTAATCGGTTTTCTTTGGTATAATACGTATCCAGCTCAAGTATTTATGGGAGATACAGGAAGTTTAACAATCGGAG
Source organism: Tenacibaculum piscium (assembly GCF_021390755.1). Taxonomy (NCBI): domain Bacteria; kingdom Pseudomonadati; phylum Bacteroidota; class Flavobacteriia; order Flavobacteriales; family Flavobacteriaceae; genus Tenacibaculum; species Tenacibaculum piscium. Next base: position 172,428 of record NZ_JAJGWR010000001.1, read on the forward strand.
GAATTATCGCTGTAATCGCCATTGCTATTCGTAAAGAATTGTTATTGCCAATTTTAGCAGGTGTTTTTGTCGTTGAAAATTTATCGGTAATACTGCAAGTTTTTTACTTTAAATACACTAAAAAAAGATTCGGAGAAGGAAAAAGAATCTTCAAAATGGCACCCTTACATCATCATTATCAAAAATTAAATTATCACGAAAGTAAAATAGTTACCCGCTTTTGGATTGTTGGAATTTTACTCGCCGTTTTAACCATCGTAACGCTAAAATTAAGATAGAAAATCAATAATGAAATCAAAAAAAATAAGTCAAAAAATAAGTCAAAAAATAAAATAAAATGAAAAGGTTGGTAATTCTTGGCGGTGGAGAAAGTGGCGTGGGAACAGCGTTGTTAGGCAAACAAAAAGGCTTCGATGTTTTTGTGTCTGATAAAGGAATTATTGCTCCAAAATATCAAAAAATATTGCTCGAAAATAACATCAATTTTGAGCAAAATAAACATACCGATTCTCTTATCTTTTCAGCGGATATTGTTATGAAAAGCCCTGGAATCCCCGATAATATAAGCTTAATACAAGCGTTAATTTCAAAAGAAATAAAAATAGTTTCTGAAATTGAATTTGCTAGTGAATTTACCAAAGCTAAAATAATAGGAATCACAGGTTCTAACGGGAAAACCACCACCACATTATTAATGGGACATCTACTGAAAAAAGCAGGTTTTGATGTCGGTATTGGTGGAAATATTGGCGATAGTTTTGCTCAATTAGTTGCCGAAAAATCACATGAAAATTATGTGTTGGAATTAAGTAGTTTTCAATTAGATGGAATTGTTGATTTTAAACCAAATATTGCCGTTATTACCAACATATCGCCAGATCATTTAGATAGATATCAATATAATTATGACAATTATATAAACTCAAAATTTCGCATCACAAAAAATCAAACAGCAACCGATTTTTTACTATACGATGCCGATGATAAAGCTATCGAAAATTGGCTGGATAATAACATTACAAAGGCTCAAAAAATTCCGTTTTCTATTCAAAAAGAATTGAAATATGGTGCTTTTTTAAGAGAAAATAAGATTATCTTAAAGCTAACTTCAGAAGAAGTTTTAATGACTGTTTCTGAACTGGCTCTAAAAGGAAAACATAATATCAAAAATGCCATGGCAGTAGCGATAACCGCAAAATTATTCGCCATAGCATCAAAAAATATAGCACAAAGTTTAGCGGATTTTAAACCCGTAGAACATCGCTTGGAATATGTGCGAAAAATTAATGGTGTACAATTTATTAACGATAGTAAAGCCACGAATATTGATGCCGTTTTTTATGCCTTAGATGCTATGGATAGCCCAACAATTTGGGTAGTAGGTGGTGTTGATAAAGGAAATGACTATCAAGTTTTAATGCCTTTGGTAAAAGAAAAAGTCAAAGCAATTGTTTGTTTAGGAATCGATAATGAAAAAATTATAGCAACTTTTGGAAACGTTGTACCTGTTTTAGTCGCAACAAACACAGCAAAAAAAGCGGTAAATATCGCCAATAAACTCGCCGAAAAAGGAGATACCGTATTGTTATCACCAGCTTGTGCTAGTTTCGATTTGTTTAAAAATTATCAGGATAGAGGTATTCAATTTAAAAAAGCAATTCAAGAGTTATAATAAAGTTTATAAAAATAAATAAAAAATAATCGAATTAATGAAAGTTATCTTTCAATATATAAAAGGAGATAAAGCTATTTGGGCTATCGTTACCATTTTGGCAATATTTTCATTTATGCCCATATATAGCGCAAGTACCAACCTAGTATATGTAGTTGGTAACGGCTCTACAATTGGACATTTAATAAAACACATGGTGTTGCTAATAACTGGTTTTGGAGTAATTTATGGCGTACATAAAGTTCCGTATAAATATTTTAGCGGTATGACGATTATTATGTTTCCAATCGTAGCGATATTGTTAGTTGTTACTCTAGCACAAGGTAGAGAAATAGGAGGTGCAAATGCAAGTAGATGGCTTAATATTCCATTTGTAGGGATTGGTTTTCAGACATCTACGTTGGCGGGTTTAGTTTTGATGGTTTTTGTATCGAGTTATTTAGCGAGAAATCAGCATGTGAAAAAAAACTTTAAACAAAGTCTGGTGAAATTATGGTTGCCAGTCTCTATTATATTATTATTGGTACTTCCTGCCAATTTTTCGACAACAGCTATTATTTTTTTAATGGTTTTACTACTTACTTTTATCGGTGGATATCCTGTGAAATATCTGAGTTATATTCTGGGAATTGGTGTTTTTTTACTCTTGTTTTTTGTACTGATAACAAAAGCTTTTCCTGAATTAATGCCCAACCGTGTAAGTACTTGGAAAAGTCGAATTGAAGGTTTTTCAAAATCAAACGGAACAGAAAATTATCAAGTAGAAAAAGCTAAAATAGCCATTGTAACAGGTGGAATGCTAGGAAGAGGTCCTGGTAAAAGTGTACAAAAAAACTTTTTACCACAATCTTCTTCGGATTTTATATATGCCATTATTATTGAAGAATATGGTCTTCTAGGTGCTGTTTTAGTTGCCTTTATTTATTTTTTCTTATTATTAAGAATTTTAGTTACAGCCAAGAAAGCAACTACTGTTTTTGGAACTTTATTGGTCATTGGTGTTGGAGTTCCAATTGTCTTTCAAGCCATGATAAACATGGCAGTAGCCGTAAATATATTACCCGTAACTGGGCAAACACTTCCCTTAATTAGTAGTGGTGGTACTTCTATTTGGATGACTTGTTTTGCTTTAGGAATTATATTAAGTGTGAGTGCTTCTGCAAATGAAGCATCAAAAACATTAGCGGTATTAGAAGATGAATTAGAAAACGAAATATCAGGAGAAATGACAGGCGAAATGCCAACAGATATAGAAGAAAACCCCTTAAATAAACTAGATGAAACCAACAATTAAGGTAATTATAAGTGGTGGCGGAACTGGTGGACATATTTATCCTGCTATCGCTATTGCAAACGAACTAAAAAACAGATATCCATTGGCAAGTATCTTGTTTGTAGGCGCAAAAGATAAAATGGAAATGGAAAAAGTTCCGCAAGCAGGATACCCAATTAAAGGTTTGTGGATTTCAGGAATCCAACGAAAAATAACCCTTAAAAATATGCTGTTTCCTATAAAATTAGTACACAGTTTATACAAAGCACACGTTATTATTAAAAATTTTAAGCCAGATGTCGCAATCGGTACAGGTGGGTTTGCTAGCGGACCAACCTTAATGATCGCTAATCAAAAAAAAATACCAACACTTATACAAGAACAAAATTCATATCCTGGAATTACTAATAAATTATTAAGCAAAAAAGCCAGCAAAATATGTGTCGCTTACGATAATTTAACACGCTTTTTTCCGAAAGATAAAATTATAAAAACAGGAAATCCTGTTCGCCAAGATTTATTGAATATTCAAACTAAAATATCCGAAGGAAAAACCTTTTTTAAACTAGATACAACTAAAAAAACAATCCTGATTTTAGGCGGAAGTTTAGGTGCCAGAAAAATAAATCAATTAATTGAAACAAATCTAGAACTCTTTGAACAAGAAAATGTTCAATTAATCTGGCAATGCGGTAAATTATATTTTGAAGAATATCAAAAATATAACCAAAAAATAAACGTACAAGTTTATCCCTTTATTACTAAAATGGACTTAGCATACGCATCCGCAGATTTTATAGTATCAAGAGCCGGAGCAAGTTCTGTGTCAGAATTGTGTATCGTAGGAAAACCAACCATTTTTATACCATCGCCAAATGTATCCGAAGATCATCAAACAAAAAATGCAACAGCAATCGTTGAAAAAAATGGCGCAATTCTAATCAAAGAAAATGAACTCGAAACTTTTCAAACAGTAATAAAAAAACTACTCAAAGACACCGAAAAACAAAAAAGTTTAAGCAAAAATATAAAAGCATTGGCATTGCCAAACGCAACAAAAGAAATCGTTAACGAAATAGCACAATTAATTAGTGAACTTAAAAGCAATACATAACGTCTATTTTATAGGAATTGGAGGAATCGGAATGAGTGCTATTGCACAATATTTTGCCGTAAACGGAAAAAACGTATTTGGATACGATAAAACACCAAGCCCAATAACACAAAAATTAGAAAATATTGGAGTGAAAATTCACTTTGAAGATGCCGTAGAAAATATCGAAACTTCTTGCTTAAATAAACAAGAAACATTCGTGGTGTACACTCCCGCAATACCTAAAACGCATCAAGAATTAAATTATTTTATTAATAATGGCTTCAAAGTGCTAAAAAGAGCCGAAATTTTAGGGGAAATAACCAAAAATACCAAATGTTTGGCTGTGGCAGGAACGCACGGAAAAACAACGACTTCTGCAATTTTAGGGCATATTATGCAACCTGTAAAAGCAACTTCTTTTTTAGGAGGAATCGCTGAAAATTATAACTCAAACCTGATTTTAGGTGAAGACAAAATTTCGGTCGTAGAAGCAGATGAATTTGATAGATCTTTCTTGAAATTATCACCAAATATCGCCTGTATTACTTCCATGGATGCCGATCATTTAGACATCTATGGTGAAAATGAAATGTTACAAGCCTCTTTTAACGAATTTGCAAATAAAGTTACCGATACACTAATTATCGCCAAAGGATTGCCTTTAAAAGGACTTACATACGCCATTGATGAAACTGCCGATTATCAGGCATATAATGTTAAAATAGGTACAGGAAATTATATATTTGATGTGAAAACGCCAACATCAGAAATAAAAAATATTGAATTTAATTTACCCGGAAAACACAACATGATGAATGCCTTAGCTGCATTAGCAATGGCAGATGTTTACGGGATTTCATTAGAAAATATTAAACATCAACTCAAAACTTTTAAAGGCGTTCAACGTAGGTTTTCCTACAAAATTAAAACCGAAAAAATAGTCCTGATTGATGATTATGCACATCATCCAACAGAAATAAATGCCGTGATTAATTCAGTACGAGAAATGTATCCGAATAAAAAAGTATTAGGCGTGTTTCAACCACACTTATTTACCAGAACAAAAGATTTTGTAGATGATTTTGCAAACGCACTTTCTAAATTCGATTCGCTGTTATTGTTAGACATTTATCCAGCAAGAGAATTGCCCATAAAAGGTGTCAATTCAACTTGGCTATTAGACAAAGTAATCATGGAAAATAAAATGTTGGTTGCTAAGGAGAATTTAAGTGACGAAATCTTGAAAAATGGGTCTAATATTGTAATAATGATTGGGGCAGGAGATATCGGGCTATTAGTGCCTCAAATAAAAGAAGATTTGAATAAAAAATACCAGTGTTAAAATGAAAACAATAACTACATATCTGTCTTTTTTGTTGTTGTTGCTTTTTTTTGCTTTTTTATACGGATTTACAACCAATAAAAATGGCACGAAAATCATTGAAAATACTGTCGTAGAATTCGAAGAAGGAGATAATAACTTCTTGACACACAGTATGGTTGATAAAATGTTAAGACAAAATAATGAATTTGTTAAAAATCAACCAAAAAGAATAGTAAATTTACATTTTCTGGAGAAAAATGTTTCCGAAAATCCGTATGTGGAAAAAGCAACCGTCTATTTAACCATTAACGGAGTGCTCAAAACATTGATAAAACAACGTACACCAATTGCCAGAATTGTAAATAAAAATGAATCATATTATATTGATAAATTTGGAGTAGAAATCCCGTTATCACAAAATTTTTCAGCAAGAGTGCCGTTTGTATCAGGAATTAAAAACCAAAAAGATATCAACGAATTACTAATTTTAATCAACAAAATTGAAGAATATAATTTTTTTAGTAAAGAAATTATAGGAATTCAAAAAAATATTGAAAATCAATATATATTTACAGTTCGTAGCGGAACATATCAAATTCTTTTTGGAAAACTAGAAAATGTATCCGTAAAGTTTAAAAAATTAATCGCATTTTATAATAAAGCATTAATTGATAAAACAATTAAAAATTATAAGACAATAAATGTAAAATACCACAATCAAGTTGTGTGCACAAAACAAAAGCAAGATGAAGAAAAATAAAATTGCAGTTGGTTTAGATATCGGTACTACCAAAATTGTTGCTATGATCGGACGTGAAAACGAACAAGGCAAATTAGAGGTTTTGGGTATTGGTAGAGCTAAAAGTTTAGGTGTAAAACGGGGTGTGGTAAATAATATTACCCAAACAATTATGTCCATTCAACAAGCTATTGAAGAGGCACAAAGTGTATCGGGACAATCCGTAGAAAATGTAGTCGTAGGCATTGCAGGACAACATATTAGAAGCCTACATCATAGCGATTATATTACACGTCAAAAATCAGATATCGTAATTAATGAACAAGATATTGAAAGCCTTGTTGGACAAGTACATAAATTAGGAATGCAACCCGGTGAAGAAATTATTCACGTCTTACCGCAAGAATATAAAGTAGATAGCCAATCCGATATTAAAGAACCTATCGGAATGTATGGTGGAAGATTAGAAGCCAATTTTCACGTAGTTGTTGGACAAGTTTCTTCTATCAGAAATATAACCAGATGTGTAAACAGCGCAGGATTAAACCTAGCAAGCATCACCCTAGAACCCTTATCTTCGGCATTAGCCGTATTAAGCCAAGAAGAAAAAGAAGCTGGAGTCGCTTTAATTGATATCGGAGGCGGTACAACCGATTTAGCAATATTTAAAGACGGCGTTATTAGACATACAGCCGTAATCCCATTTGGTGGAAATATTATTACAGAAGATATCAAAGAAGGATGCTCTATTATCGAAAAACAAGCGGAATTACTCAAAGTAAAATTCGGATCGGCATGGCCTGGAGAAAATACAGAAACTGAAATAGTTTCTATCCCCGGATTAAGAGGTAGAGAACCTAAAGAAATTAGCCTTAAAAATTTATCAAAAATAATTCATGCCAGAGTACAAGAAATTGTAAATCATGTGTATTTAGAAATAAAAAAATATGGGCATGAAACTCAAAAAGGAAAGCTAATTGCAGGAATCGTATTAACAGGTGGAGGGGCACAATTAAAACATTTACGACAATTAGTAGAATATATAACTGGAATGGACGTTCGTATAGGGTATCCTAATGAACATTTATCTGGAGATTCTTCAGATGCCTTAGCAAGCCCAGAATATGCAACCGCTGTAGGTTTATTAATGGAAGGTTTATACAAAGATGTAAAAACAATTCCTGTAGCTCCAAAAGTTGTTGCTAAAGAATCCGAAGAAAAAATAATTTTAGAAGCTCAAGCTGATAGCGATATCCAAAAAGAAGCGTTTCTGAAAGAACAAGAAAGAAAAAAAGAGCACGTATCAAAAGCGAATCCGTCTAAATCAAAATCTTTTTTTGATAAATTTGCAGATAGATTTAAAGAGTTTTTAGACAACGTAGAATAAAATAAAAAAGATAAGAAAAAAACAAGATATTACCGCTATTAATCCCCCGATAAATAAGTCGTGTAATTGAATAAAAATTATAAAAAGGAAAGTTATTATGAGTACAGAATTCAATAACATTTCATTCGACATGCCAAAAACACAATCGAATGCCATTAAAGTAATCGGTGTTGGTGGGGGAGGAAGTAATGCTGTAGATCACATGTTTAGTAAGCAAATTCACGGAGTTGATTTCGTAATTTGTAATACTGATGCACAAGCACTTGAAAGTAGCCCAATTCCTAATAAAATTCAACTAGGAGCACACTTAACCTCTGGATTAGGAGCTGGTGCAAATCCTGAAGTTGGTGCGCAAGCTGCTGCCGAAAGTATTCAAGAAATTCAGCAAATGTTAAGCACACATACTAAAATGGTATTTATTACCGCTGGTATGGGGGGAGGAACAGGTACTGGAGCAGCACCCATTATTGCTAAAATAGCAAAAGATATGGACATTCTAACGGTAGGAATCGTTACAATGCCGTTTCAGTTTGAAGGAAAAAGACGTAGCAAACAAGCACAAGATGGAATCGATGAACTTCGCAGAAATGTAGATTCTCTAATTGTTATCAATAATAATAAATTAAGAGAGGTTTACGGAAACTTAGGGTTTAAAGCTGGTTTCTCCAAAGCTGATGAAGTCTTAGCAACAGCAGCTAAAGGTATTGCTGAGGTTATAACACATCACTATAAACAAAATATTGATTTACACGATGCCAAAACAGTACTGTCCAACAGTGGAACAGCTATTATGGGTTCCGCAAAAGAAACAGGTGATAATCGTGCTAAAAACGCTATTATAAGAGCCTTAGATTCACCATTGTTAAACGATAATAAAATTACAGGTGCTAAAAATGTACTATTATTAATCGTTTCAGGAGTTAAGGAAGTAACACTAGATGAAATTGGAGAAATTAATGACTATATTCAAGATGAAGCTGGTTATGATGCCAATATTATCATGGGGGTTGGTGAAGATGAATCTTTAGAAGATGGTATTGCCGTAACCATTGTTGCTACTGGTTTTACAGCAGATCAACAAGGAACAATTAGCAACACCGAAGTACAAAAAATTATTCATACACTAGAGGATGAAAATAAAATAACAACCAACTTTACAGCTAGAAATATACAAACAGAATCTGCTGTAAATGAACCTATCTCTAAAACAATAACTCCTTTAAATCAGGAAAATCAAGAGCCAACTCTCAATAAAAATACGACAAATCATCATGATAACGTAAATAATAATAATTCAAATAATATTGGTAATATCAATGTTATATACGAGCAAGTTAGCCCAAATGAAAATGCTGATGACGATTTTATTATTACCAATATCTCTGAACAAAATAAAGAGCCTCAACAACCTGTAAATCAAAATATTCAAAACAATCAAAGTAATCAACAGAAACAAACAAACGAAGAACCAAGCATAGAAGCATCTCAAGTTCAAAAACGTCATGTTTTAGAAAATACTGATACGCATATAAATCCTAACAAAAATTCAAGACAAATTGTAAGACAAGAACAAGTCGATGAAGCACTGCAATTTGAACTCAAAACATCAGTAAAACATCAACCTGTTGCTGAAAAAAATGAAAGTAGTGAGGAAATATCGCCAGCAAATATGACCATCGCCGAATTAGAAGCGAGAACCAAAGAAAGACGTGAAAAATTAAAAGGATACAACTATAAATTTAGTAACACCACTAAAAATATAGATGAAATAGAACGTCAGCCAGCTTATAAACGCTTAGGTGTCGATATTAATACCGATACATCAATTAGTAAATCAAACACGATATTAAATACCGATAATAATAATTTATCACGCTCTAATAATTCGTTTTTACACGATAATGTAGATTAACTTAAAAACAAAAAAAATGGGATTGCAAAAACAAGTGATAGAACAAATGAAAGTAGCTATGAAAGCAAAAGATACCGTTGCGTTAACGGCGCTTAGAGCTTTAAAATCTGCTTTTATGATTGCAAATACCCAAACAGGAACAGCAACAGAAATATCCGAAGAAGAAGCGCTTAAAATTATTCAAAAACAAGTGAAACAACGTAAAGATAGTGCCGCTGTTTTTACCGAGCAAAAAAGAGATGATTTAGCAAAACCAGAACTCGAAGAAGCAACAGTTTTAGAACAGTTCTTACCAGAAGCTTTATCCGAAGAAGAAATTGCAAAAGTAGTGGCTGAGGTTATCGCCAAAACAAACGCAACAGGAATGAAAGATATGGGCAAAGTTATGGGAATCGTATCAAAAGAATTAGCAGGAAAAGCCGATGGCGCAACAATATCAACAATTGTTAAAAAAACATTGGCGTAAATTTTATCAATAATAAAATGGCTGCGTAGTTCAACTGGATAGAATATCAGATTTCGGCTCTGACGGTTGGGGGTTCGAATCCCTTCGCAGTCACAAAAAAATCAATAACCTAATTATTAGGTTATTGATTTTTTTTGTTTATTAAAATTATTAATTATTATAACTTTTTTAAATTTTCATTTAAAATTTTTTTAAGGTCAAAATAGTAAGGCAAGCAGGCAAGGGGTTGAAACCCCTTGTTGAAAAAAATAGTATCGAATCCGTCAAAGGGATTTTTATTTCAGTTTCACATCCTGATTTGCCGTAGTTCTTCACTTTGTGCGATACTGAAATAAATTCAGCATGACGAGAATTTAGTCTTATTTAACTTTTAAACAGGCTCTAAAAAAGATTTTAAAGCTCTAATATTTTTATTTGATTTCGATGTAATTCAATTTTTGATTTTTTTTCTAAAGCTTTTAAAAGTCTAGAAATCACGACTCTTGAAGTATGTAAATCGTTTGCTATTTCGAGATGCGTAACATTTAGTACATCATTTCCAACGACCATTGCTTTATCTTTTAGGTATTTAAGTAATCGTTCATTCATGTTTAAAAACGCAATAGAATCGACAGCTTCAATAAATTCATTTAATCGAGAATGATAGCTTTGTAAAATATATTCTTGCCAGCTTTTGTATTTGCTTAACCATTCCGACATTTTATTTTTAGGAATCATAAGTACGGTAACATCAGTTTCGGCAACGGCTTTAATTTTACTTTTGGTTTCTCCCATGCAGCAGGAAAGTGTCATGGCACAGGTATCGCCTTTTTCGATGTAGTATAGCACCAATTCATCACCGTCTTTATCCTCTCTTAAAACTTTAATTGCACCGCTTAAAATTAACGGAATCGAAAACATATAGCTATCGGCATCAATAATTACGGTATTTTCTTTAAATTCCTTATATACGCCTACGTTGGCTATTTCGTTGATTAATTTTTCTTCAAATATATAGCCGTAATGTTGTTGTAGTTCTTCTATCAATTTTTAATGAATTAGTGTAATTTAGTGTGAATATTCAAGGTTTTTTCAGGCGATAATTTACAAAAAAATAAAATAAAAAGAGCTGATTTTAATTAGCTTTTAAGTTGATTTAATTCCTGAAATTTATACTGATAAATCAAAATAGAAAACAAGAAATAACAAGAAATAAGATGAATAAAGATACTAGAGTTTCAGAGATAATGACTAAAAATGTAATAACATTAAAAAGTACTGATGATTTAATGACAGCAGAACGATTATTTAAAAGGGAGAAAATACGCCATATTCCTGTTGTTGCTGGTTCAAAAATTAAGGGAATGTTAAGTTATACGGATTTATTAAGAATCAGTTTTGCAGATGCTATTGATGATGATGAAAATGAGATTGATTCGGTAGTTTATAATATGTTTAGCATCGAGCAAGTGATGGCTAAAAATCTGGTTACCGTTCATGTCGATTCGACTGTAAAAGAGGTGGCAGAAGTTCTGGCAAAAAGAGAGTTTCATGCCTTGCCTGTGGTTGATAAAAATAAGTTAGTCGGAATTGTTACCACTACCGATTTAATAAATTTCTTGATAGCGCAGTTTTAAGGAGATTATTTGAGAAAGCAACAAGGGGTTTCAACCCCTTGTTTTTTTAATTTTTTAAAGATTTCAATAATTTTAGAACATAAAATGATTAATTAATCAAATTCTTTAAATTTTCGATAGTTTCCGTAGGATTTTCACTTTTGAAAATATAACTACCAGCAACTAAAACATCAGCACCAACTTCAATAAGTTGATTCGCATTTTTATCGGTTACGCCACCATCAATTTCAATTTTACATTCTGAATTTGAAAATTCGATTAAATGTCTTAATTGACTTACTTTTTTATAGGTGTTTTCAATAAATGATTGTCCTCCAAAACCAGGATTTACACTCATGATACAAACCATGTCTAAATCTTGAATAACATCTTCTAAAACCGAAATTGGTGTATGTGGGTTTAAGGCAACTCCAGCTTTCATTCCTGCGGCTTTTATTGCTTGAATAGTTCGGTGTAAATGTGGGCAAGCTTCGTAATGTACGGTTAAAATATTCGCTCCTAAATCAGCAAAAGTTTGAATATATTGGTCAGGATTTACAATCATTAAATGTACATCAATTGTTTTTTTAGCGTGTTTTGTAATCGCTTTTAAAACAGGCATTCCAAAAGAAATATTAGGAACAAATACACCATCCATAATATCAATATGAAACCAATCAGCTTCACTATTATTTATCATTTCGATGTCTCTTTGTAGATTCGCAAAATCTGCGGCTAAAACGGAAGGTGCAATTAAATTACTCATTAGTTTGTTGTTGTTTTGTTTGTTTTGTTGTCGCAAAGATAATTAATTCGTGTTTAAAACGGTTCTTACTGATTTTAAAAATGCTGTTGTTTACTAAGAGCCTGTTTAAATTTTATCTAAAAAAGTTTTGTAACGTAAAAATAAGAAATCGAATCCGTTAAACTGAATTTAGTTCAATTTCATATCCTGATTTGCCGTAGTTCTCCTGTTGATGCGATGCTGAAATAAATTCAGCATGACGAGAATTTAGTTTTAATTTAATTTTTAAAAATGCTGTTGTTTAGTAAGTTGTTTTGTTAGAATGTTTAGCCCTGATTGCAGCGGCATCCTTTTTTGAAGTATGAAAAAAAGATATAGCGGAAAGCAGGAATTAGCTCCAAAAAAAACTCTCGAAAATTAATTGGAGAGTTTTATTATTTTATCTAAAAAAAAATCTGTGATTGTTATCCTAAATAGGTCATTAAAATTTTACTACGAGAAGTATGTTTTAATCTGCGGATTGCTTTTTCTTTAATTTGACGAACACGTTCACGCGTTAAATCAAAAGTTTCTCCGATTTCCTCTAAAGTCATAGGTTGTTGTTCGCCCAATCCGAAGTATAATTTTACAACATCTGCCTCACGAGGTGTTAAGGTTTCTAAAGCACGGCTAATTTCGATGCGTAACGATTCGTGTAATAATGTTTTATCAGGATTTGGTGATTCACCAGAGTTTAAAACATCATATAAATTAGAATCTTCTCCTTCAATTAAAGGTGCGTCCATCGATACATGACGACCCGAATTTTTCATTGATTCTTTTACGTCATTTACGGTCATGTCTAACTTTTTGGCAATTTCTTCAGGACTTGGAGGTCTTTCATTTTCTTGCTCTAAAAAGGCGTACATTTTATTTATCTTGTTGATAGAACCAATTTTATTCAACGGTAAACGTACAATACGAGATTGTTCTGCTAACGCCTGTAATATTGATTGACGAATCCACCAAACGGCGTACGAAATGAATTTAAAACCACGAGTTTCATCAAAACGTTTTGCAGCTTTTATAAGTCCTAAATTCCCTTCATTAATTAAATCGGGTAAGGTTAATCCTTGGTTTTGATACTGCTTTGCTACCGAAACAACGAAACGTAAGTTGGCTTTGGTTAATTTCTCTAAAGCTCTTTGATCACCAGCTTTAATTCTTTGAGCTAATTCTACTTCTTCATCCGCAGTAATTAAATCTACTTTTCCTATTTCTTGTAAATATTTATCTAAAGAAGCGGTTTCTCTATTGGTAACCTGTTTGGTAATTTTAAGTTGTCTCATCTTAATTAAGTGGTATTTTTAATTCATCAATCATTCCCTACATTATAGTATACGTACGATGTAGGAGAAATGTTACAAAAAAAATCAAAAATTTTTATTTTGAGTGCAATTTTCGTTAAATTTGAAGAATTTTCGTTAAATTTGGTTGAGACATACTAAATACTTTTTAAGTAATTAGATATTAAACTTGAAATTTCAACTTTAGAAGTAGTATTGTAATTAGAGTTTGTATTAAAATGTGACTTTTTAAAAATAAAAGTGTCTAAAAAGTAGTAAACCTAACTATATTATAAATTAACAACTAAATTTAGCTATTGGAAAGTATTGATATTACAAAACTTAGCGATGAAGAACTGGTTGCTAAAATAGTTGAAAAAAATGATAGTCATTTATTCGCTGTTTTATACGACCGTTATGCTAGCGTTGTGTATAATAAATGTTATGGTTTTTCGAAGAACAAAGAAGAAGCACAAGATTTAACCCACGATGTTTTTATTCGATTATTCGTTAAGTTAAGAACTTTTAAAAATAAGTCCAAATTTTCGACGTGGTTATATTCTTTTACCTATAATTTCTGTGTAAATTATGTGCAGCGAAATAAAGAAAAAAAGAAAGAAAAAGTAACGATTGTAACCGATCAAATAAGAGAGAATAGTGATGAAGATGAAATTGACGATGCGACTTTATTTGAATTAAAATCCGATAAATTAGCCAAAGCACTTGAAATTATATCTGCCCCTGAAAAAATGATTCTATTAATGAAATATCAAGATGATATGACTATTAAAGAAATCTCAGACGTATTAAGCTTAGGGGATAGCGCCGTAAAAATGCGTTTAAAACGAGCAAAAGAAAAAGTTATAAAAGCATACAACGCACTGTAATAATTATGGAGAATCCATTCAAAAAAATGTTACATAATGAAGAATTGCCAGAGGTACTTAAAAATAAAGTACTTAAAGATGTGGCAATGATAAAATTATCAATAGATTTGGCAGATCTATTTATGGTAAAGTACCCGAGTACAATTACAGACCTATTAAGTGGAGGAGTATCTAAAAAAGAAACTGAAAAGAACTAAGTAAAATTTAATAATAAAAGAAAAATGAATGTATTACAAATGGATATTTTAGCACCTTTTAAAGATGTTTTTCAAAATATTATTGATTCGTTGCCAACTGCTTTAGGGTTTGTTGGTTTTGTAATTTTAACTTGGTTGATTGTTAAATTTTTCTTGTATATCGTAAGAAAAGGATTGGCTAAAACCAAGATTGATGAATTATCTAAAAAAATAAGTAAAACACCAATTTTTGGGAATTCGACCATAAAAATTTGCTTATCAACAATAATAACGACACTTTTAAAGTGGTTTTTAATATTAACTTTTGTGATGGCAGGTTCCAATATTTTTGGATTGGAAGTGGTATCCGAAGGAATAAAAACTTTTTTTGCGTATTTACCTAAACTATTAACAGCCGTAGGAATTTTTATAGCAGGTGTTTATTTAGGTACTGTTATTAAAAAATCAACACAAACGATGTTTAAATCGTTAGAGATATCTGGTGGAAATTTAGTCGGAAATATTGCTTTTTATTTAATTGTCGTTTTTTTATCGATAACCGCGCTAGATCAAGCAGGAGTTGATACTTCGATTATCAAAAGTAATTTAACACTTTTAATAGGTTCTATATTATTAGCCTTTACGTTAGCGTTTGGTTTTGGTGCAAAAGAGGTGGTAGTACGTTTATTATATGGATATTATTCAAGAAAAAATATAGGCATCGGTCAAAAAGTTATTATTGATGATGTGAAAGGTGTTGTTACAGCAATTGATAACATTTGTTTAACAGTTACAACAGCAGAAGGAAAAGTTGTTTTTCCTATTAATGATATTGTAAATGGTAAAATAGTTATTGAAAATTAGCAGTTTATCTAATTTTTATTTTATATTTGTCGTCAATTATTTAAAATAATTAAAAAAAATGATAGATTTCGGGGGACTTCTATTTTATAGGTAAAGATTTATCTTTACTATTATGACCACCGAAAGGTGGTCATTTTTTATTATAAGTGACTTTTAATAAAAAAGTGTGTCATAATTGTATGAAGTAGATTTTGGGGGACTTCTATTTCATATTTATAAAAATGACTTTCTTCAATGAAAGTCATTTTTCTATTACTTTAATTTATATACTTGTTTTTACTTTTGATATTTTATTTTTTAGAATTAAATAGTAAGTTTAAAGGTTTTAAATTAGTTGAACTATTCAAGGTAAAAAAGCGACTATTATAGTCGCTTTTTTTGTTGATGTTTTTTATTTTGATACTTTAATTTTTAGATATCTTTTTTTACTCAAAAGACAAGTGCAAAAAGACACCTCTTGTTCCTAAATAATCGATAGGATCTGTCCATTGACTTGGGCTGTTAGTGTCGGGTACTAATTCATTATTAATGGCGAAAACGCCTCTTATTGATGGTGAAAATTTAAAGTAACTTAAATAAAAATCGACACCAATACCAAGTTCATACATAAAGTTATTAGAAGTTGTTCTAAATTCTCCAACAGCATTATCATCTTTATTTTTTTCATTACTCGAAAAATTATAATCATAGGAAATACCGCCTAAAACATAGGGTCTAATATTATTCATTCTATTGGTACTTGCTTTTAAAATAAAGGGCAAGTGTAAATAGGTAGCACCAACTTCTCTGGTATTTAGGTTTTCGGAGCCTTCAATATGCTTAAAATGTAAGGTTTTTGTGTTTGACATTAAGCCAGGTTCAAAGCGTAGATTCAAATTATTATGTAATTTTATATCGGCAATTAACCCCACATTAAATCCAACAGAAGTTGAAACTTCTACTTCCGAATTATCAAAATAACTCGGTTTGTAAGCTACTTTATAGCCGTTATTATTTACGCCTAAGTAGAAACCATAATGAAAAATTGGTTTATCAAAACTAGGTAGATTTAATATTTTTTCGGTTTGTGCTTGTATCGAAATTGAAATCAATCCGAAAAATCCTAAAAAGAAAAGTTTTTTTAACATATTATTTTAAAGCGGTATAAATTGAAGCAACTCCAAAGGTTACTGGTAAATTAGTTACTTCTTTAAACCCATTTTTTTGTAAAATATTGTTAAACGCTTGCCCGAAAGGAAAAGAATTTGCACTTTCTGATAAATAAGAATAGGCAACTTTATCGTTTGAAAATAATTTTCCAATAATAGGAAGTATAAAATTGGTATGAAATTTATAGCCTTGTTTGAACGGAAATTTTGTAGGATTAGACGTTTCTAAGATGACTAATTTTCCGCCAGTTTTTAAAACTCGGCGTATTTCTGTCAATCCTTTGTCTAGGTTTTCAAAATTTCGAACTCCGAAAGAAACGGTAATTGCATCAAAAGTTTCGTTTTCGAAAGGCATATTTTCGCTATCGCCCACAATCATTTCTATTGTGTCGCTTAAATTTTCTTTGGATATTTTCTGTTTACCAACTTCGAGCATTCCTGCTGAAATATCCAAACCAACAATTTTTTGAGGATGTAAACTTGCCATCATTAGGGCTAAATCACCTGTACCTGTTGCGATGTCTAAAATTTGTTGCGGATTATTTTCACCAACTAATTTCACTACTTTTTTTCGCCAACTAACGTCAATTCCTAAAGAAATAACACGGTTTAATCCGTCATAATCTTCCGAAATATTGTCAAACATTTTTACTACTTGTTCTTTTTTTCCTAAGTCAGAATCTTTGTATGGTTTGATTGTTTTTGACATTCTTTTGATGTTGTTTTAGGTGTTGTTTTTGCTATTTATTTTAAAAAATTATCCGTTAATGGCAACGACTTCATTAATTTGATTAGGCAACATTTCTTTCAACATTGTTTCGATACCATTTTTTAAGGTTACTGTTGATGACGGACATCCGCTACATGCTCCTTGCAAAATTACATTGACTCTTTTTGTTTTTTCATCATAGGATTGAAATGCAATATTTCCTCCATCAGAAGCCACGGCAGGTTTAATATATTCGTCTAAAATATCGACAATTTTAGCTTCGGTATCGGTTAAATCTTCCTTTGGAATTTCTACATTTTCCGTTGTTTTTTGCTTAGGAAGTTCTTTGATAATTGTTTTTCCATCTTGAATATAGCTTCTGATAAAAGAGCGTATTTCTTGATGTACTTCATTCCATTCAATCATATCATATTTTGTGATTGACACATAATTTTCAGAAATAAAAATTTCTTTTACGAATGAAAACCCGAATAATTCTTGTGCTAATGGCGAAGATTTGCTTGCTTCTTCAATGTTTTTAAATTCGACATCGGTTTGCGTAAGTGCTTTGTTTGAACCAAATTTCATTACTGCAGGATTTGGTGTTACTTCGGCATATATTTCAACGGCTTCTTTTTTGGTATTTATTTCTTCTACCAATTTATTTCCTTGTTGCAAATAGTTTTCAATTTGCTCACGAAGTTCTTCTTCAACATCTTCCCACTGTACAATTTCATAGCGTTGAATTGCGATGAAATTGGCGGTAATTAATATTTTTTTCACAAATGGAAGGTGAAAAAGTTGTTGTGCTAAGGGCGAATTTTTAGCTTCGTCTATATTGTTAAATTCATAACTTCCACCGTTCACTAAAATTGAATTACTGATAAATTTCAGAATGGTTTCGTTATTTGTTTCTTGTATATTTATTTTGATTACGCTCATAATAAGGTATAAAATAGGGTGTAAAAATGAAGTACAAAATTACGGTAAAAAATTGAGATATGTATATATAATAAAATCCTGCAAAAGCAGGATTTTAGTGTTTAAAATTTGTTACGTTTTTGTTGATTTACAGGCTAAAAGTAATTGTTCCTAAAACGTTAGATGTTTTAGTATTACTATTGATATCTCCTAATTGATATGCGGTATAAAACTGTTTTTTTTCTCGTTTCGTATAGGCGATATCAAAGGTTATATTGCCAAAATTATAGCCTAAACCTGTTGAAAAACCGCTTGTATTATCTTTATTGGTGTTTGCACCTAAAACTAAATTAGGGTTTTTTTCATAATGATATCCTGCACGAATGCTCATTTTATCGACACGCCATTCTGTACCAATATTCAAGGTATGTGTATTTCGATAATCGTTTGCAAAACTGGCATTTTCTTTAGAGAAATCGCCGTCATTAAATTTGGTATTTGTGTAATCTTTGTAAGTGTAATCAATACTGATAAGTCCTTTTTTTCCGAAGATATACGCGCCACTTAGGGTTATTTTGCTGGGCGATTTAAAACGATATACATTCTCTGTAAAAGGATTATCACTTTCGTAATCATTTTCAATAACTGGAGTTGTTACATCAAAATAACCGATATAATTTTGATAAATCACATCATTTTCATCAAAAGGAATTAGGTTACTTTGTTCAAAAACTTCTGAATACCAAGTGGGCGTTTCGTAGGCTAATCCTGCTCGAATATACTGATTAAATTTATAAATAACACCAAAATTTAATGAAAATCCATTGGCATCAAAATAACTGTCTTGCACGTTAAATGCGTCGAGTGTATTTCCATTTTTATCATTATTAAATTCATTTATTTTTAGAAGTTGTTCAAATTCAAGATTATGAAAATTTAAGCTAGCTCCCACAAATAATTTCTGTTGATAGACGCTTGAAAATCCAACGCTAAAAACGCTACTTTTTCCTTTAGTTTTATTCTCGATATATTGTTCTTGTGGCGCATCAAAAATAATAGAAGCATCGTTTATGTGTTCGGTAAAATAAGCGTTATTGCTGTTTCCGTTTGCGGTATAAAGGCTGTTAAAATCTTTTTTAATTCGATAATTAAAGCTTAATGCAAACCGATTCCAATCAGAATCATAGGCGGTATCAAAAGTTAAAATTGCGCCTGCTTGGCTGATGTTAAATTCATTATTTTTAGTGTTATTTTTATTCCCATAATATTGGGTTGCGTAGTTGGTATTTTGATTTTTTAAAGTAGCGGAAAGCACACTTTTTGTACTCACAGATGCTCCTGCAGGATTAATTCCTACGGAAGAAATATCACTACCTAATGCTCCAAAAGCACCGCTCATGGCTTCAAAACGAGCTGTTCCGTAATTGGCATCTTCAGAAAATAAAACGCCTAATTCATTGTAATTTAAAGATTGAGAAAAACCTGTATAAGTGCTAGCGATAAGCATTGCTAAAGTTAAGAATTGTTTCATTTTGATTTTGTTTTTTTAAAATTAGCGTCTAATTAGCGTCTGCTAGAACTTGTATTGTTGCGCTGATTCCTAGAAGAAGAGGGTCTGGTATATGTTTTTGAACTTCTAGTAGCATTTCTTGTTGATGAACTTCTTGTTGATGAATTTCGGGTATTTCTAGATTCTCTAGAAGAATTATATGTTCTTCTAGGAGTACTTCTGTTATTTCTAGTCGATTTATTTCGATTTGAATTAGCGTTTCTTCTTGTTGATGAATTTCTGTTAGAATCTTCGTTATTATAATTTCTAGTGCTTCTTCTTGAGGGAGAATATTGTCTATTAGTACGAGAATTATTTTTTCTGTAGGTTTTGTAATTGTTGTAATTTCGGTTGTTTCTGCTATTTTTCAGTCTATTACCTCTGTAATGATTTCCGCCACTACGAGTTCTTGAATAATTGTTATTGTAGTAATTATTTCTATAATAATATGGTCTATTATAGTAGTGATTTCTGTAATAAGAATTTCCGTAATAGCTGTAATATGGATTATAATAAGGATTGTAATAATTGTTTATTCCAATATAAATTCCACTATTAAAATTGGTATAAACATCGTTGTAAAAACTGTTATTATAATAATTATTATATCGCCAATGATTGTAGTATCCCCAACGTGGTCGGGTGTTTATAACGATTACATTATTTATATTATTGTCGTAATTATCTTGATTGCGATATCCCCAAGGTTCATGGGATGTGTAATTTCTGTTATTTTGTTGATTATGATCGTAATAACGATCTTCAGGAGTATTATTATCATCATTTCTTTTAGAGCTATAATTTTCAATATCTGTAAAAATATCGGTATTATTTAAGTCATCTAAACGATTTATTTCTTTGGTAAAATAATTTTCTTGATTGTTATTTTTGGAAGCAAGTATTTCTCTTTTGCTTTGTTCTAGCTGTTTCTGTTGATATTCTTTTTGTTGTTTCTGACGTACTTCTTTTAAAGTAATATCATCGGCATAAATTCCATCATCATTACTGCTAACATATTGTGTTGTTCCACAGGAAACAAGCGTTATTATCATAAATAATGATGCTATATACATGGGAAGTTTAAATTTTTTATGGAATAACATCATGGTTTAAGTTTTAAGTTGTTTGTTGGGCTTGTCGCCTTTTTTAACGTAATTTTGCAGTGACAATTTACGCATAAAAAATAACAATATTTATGCCAAACTTTTGATTATGAGCAAACATTTAACAAAAAGAGACGAAGATTACTCGAAATGGTATAACGAATTAGTGGTAAAAGCTGATTTAGCTGAAAACTCGGCCGTTAGAGGCTGTATGGTGATTAAACCCTACGGATATGCTATTTGGGAAAATATGCAAAAAGAGTTAGATAGAATGTTTAAAGAAACAGGACATCAGAATGCTTATTTTCCGTTGCTTGTACCCAAAAGTTTATTTGAAGCAGAAGAGAAAAATGCGGAAGGATTTGCGAAAGAATGTGCTGTTGTAACGCATTATCGTTTAGAAAATGATCCTGATAACAAAGGGAAATTACGAGTTGATCCGAACGCAAAATTAGAAGAAGAATTAGTAATTCGTCCAACATCGGAAGCAATTATTTGGAATACTTATAAAGGTTGGATTCAATCACATAGAGATTTACCTTTATTGATAAATCAATGGGCAAATGTGGTTCGTTGGGAAATGCGTACCCGATTATTTTTGCGTACTGCAGAATTTTTATGGCAAGAAGGACATACGGCACACGCAACAAAATCCGAAGCTATTTTTGAAGCAACACAAATGCAAGAAATATATGCAACTTTTGCTGAAGAATTTATGGCGATGCCCGTCATAAAAGGGAAAAAATCGGAAAGTGAACGTTTTGCTGGTGCAGAGGATACGTTAACCATTGAAGCATTAATGCAAGATGGAAAGGCATTACAAGCGGGAACATCGCATTTTTTAGGGCAAAATTTCGCCAAAGCTTTTGATGTAAAATATACGTCAAAAGAAGGGAAAAAAGAATATGTTTGGGCAACTTCTTGGGGAGTTTCTACGCGTTTAATTGGAGGATTAATTATGACGCATTCCGATGATGCAGGTTTAGTTTTACCGCCAAAATTAGCTCCAATTCAGGTTGTAATTGTACCTATTTATAAAGGAGATGACCAATTAGAAGCAATTTCTGAAAAAGTAGACGTAATTGTAAAAGAGTTACGTAAAAAGGGAGTTTCTGTTAAATTTGATACCAGAGATACTTACAGACCAGGTGCTAAATTTGCAGAATACGAATTAAAAGGAGTTCCTGTAAGAGTAGCAATGGGAAATCGTGATTTAGAAAACGGTACGGTTGAAATTGCGCGTCGTGATACTTTTGAGAAACAAACTGTTGCTATTGATGGCGTTGTTGATTTTATCACTAATTTATTAGAAGAAATTCAGGAAAATTTATTTAAAAGAGCTTTAGATTATAGAGCAAATCATACCACGGAGGTTGAAACTTTTGAAGAATTTAAGGATGTTATTGAGCATAAAGGCGGTTTTGTTTTGGCACATTGGGACGGAACGGAAGCTACGGAAGATAAGATAAAAGAACTTACAAAAGCTACGATTAGATGTATTCCTAATGATTCGAAAGAGGAGATAGGGACGTGTATTTTCACGGGAAATCCTTCTACAAAAAGGGTTCTTTTTGCGAAAGCATATTAAATTACGTTTTTAATTTGGTAAGAATATTTTAAAAAATCCTGCATTTGCGGGATTTTTTTTTTGGAGCTATTTCCCGCTTTCCGCACTCGCTCTTTTTTTGAAGAAAAATCAAAAAAAGGAGCTCAAACAATTGCTTCAATCGGGGCTAAGCTTATTTACGATGATTATTTTTAGTTATTAGGTTTCGTTTTTTTTATAAAATTTTTGACAATTTGATTTTGTAGGCGTGAACCTATGTGTTCGCCCTTTTTATAGTAAAGAACCATTCGAATTAACAGGTTCTTTAATTGTTTTTTCGTGAATATTTATACGTAAAGTAATATTGAATAAAATTTTTGTAACATCAAAATAGTATGGCAAGGGGTTAAAATTCCTTGTTTTAAAATAAAAATGCGTCAAACTGAATTTATTTCAGTTTCTCATCCTAATTCGCCACAGTTTTTAGCTTTTTTTGTTATTTTTAGTGCCTTTTAACAAGGGGTTTTAACTCCTTGCGGTCATTTTTTTTAGATGAAATTTAAACAGGCTCTAAGAATATTTTAAAAAATCCTGCATTTGCGGGATTTTTTTTTGGGAGCTATTTCCCGCTTTCCGCACTCGCTCTTTTTTTGAAGAAAAATCAAAAAAAGGAGCTCAAACAATTGCTTCAATCGGGGCTAAGCTTATTTACGATGATTATTTTTAGTTATTACGTTTCGTTTTTTTTATAAAATTTTTGACAATTTTATTTTGTAGGGGCGAACACATAGGTTCGCCCTTTTTATAGTAAAGAACCATTCGAATTAACAGGTTCTTTAATTGTTTTTTCATGAATCTTTATACGTAAAGTAATATTGAATAAAAATTAAATAACTTTTTAGTATTTTTTATTTTAGGGTTTAAGTTGTTTTAAATCAGGTTTTTTTGATGTTTTTTGAGTTCGTTTTTTGAAATTTATAAATAAAAAAATAAAAAATACTTGTGTAAATAAAAAAGAGTTGTATATTTGCACCCGCAATCAGATAAATTGTTTGTCACGGTCCGTTCGTCTAGGGGTTAGGACGCATGGTTTTCATCCATGTAACACGGGTTCGATTCCCGTACGGACTACAATTTTAAACTGAGTTTATAAAAATTCATTGTTGTTTTTTTATTAAAGCAGAAGTTCAAAAATTAAAATTAAATTAATTGTAGATATGTAAAATTATTGTATATTTGCATTCTCAATCAGAAAGATTGTTTTGGTCCGTTCGTCTAGGGGTTAGGACGCATGGTTTTCATCCATGTAACACGGGTTCGATTCCCGTACGGACTACAAAGTTTTTTATAAACCTTTAAGAATTTAGTATAATGGCAAATCACAAGTCAGCAATAAAAAGAATCAGAAGTAACGACGCTAAGCGTTTAAGAAACAAATATCAGCATAAAACAACACGTAATGCTGTTAGGAGATTAAAAGCTTCAGAAGATAAAGCAGAAGCACAAGGGATGTTCTCTACAGTTGTATCTATGTTAGATAAATTAGCTAAGAACAACATTATTCACAAGAATAAAGCTTCTAACTTAAAATCAAAATTAGCTAAACATGTAGCTTCTTTATAAGAATTTAAGTTTTCTTAAAATTTAAAAAAAAACGCTTCGATTTATCGAAGCGTTTTTTCTTTTACAATTGTTTTTTAGAATAGTATAAAATCTTTTAAGAGTGATTTTAGGGATCAAGTATGATATTATTGAATAGTGTTCTTAAATTAGACTCTAAAAGCATCTATTTTCTACGTCTTATGAAGTAAAATTAATTTCCTTTGTAAAGGGAAATTTTTAATGCTTGTTTCGGGTAAAAATCTTTTGATTGTACTACTTCTGATTGATATTCTCTTCTTCTGAATAAAAATGAACTGAATTTATTTTAGTAGCAATACTATTAAAATAATCTAAAATTTCTTCCAGTAAAAAAGACTTGGCTAAAGTTAGAGCCTGTTTAAATTTCATCTAAAAAAATATCACAGAAAAATAAAAAATAGAATCTGTCAACCTGAATTTATTTCAGGTTATCATCCTGATTTGCTATATTTTTAGTTTTTTTTTAAGGAAAAAATCACTCGAACTGACAGTTTATATATTTTTAAACAAGCTCTTAAAATTAGTGCTATAAATTTCAGAAGGATTTCTTTTTAATGTTTTTATATAATTAGTTGTTTTTTACTGTCTTTATTTCAGGAACTATTATTTATGTCAAAATTAATAGTTAATTAACCTACAGATAATGAGCTTGTTCCATTTTTTGTTTTAAATTTAGTGTTTTTTTATTAAAAAAATTTGTGAAATATAAAAATAGCTTCTATATTTGCAACCGCTAAGGAGATAAATAATGACCTGGTAGCTCAGTTGGTAGAGCATCTCCCTTTTAAGGAGAGGGTCCTGGGTTCGAGCCCCAGCCCGGTCACTAAAAAGCTTCTCTTATTAATAAGAGAAGCTTTTATCTTTTTATAGCTTTGGGGAGATACCAAAGCGGCCAACTGGGACGGACTGTAACTCCGTTGTCTTACGACTTCGCAGGTTCGAATCCTGCTCTCCCCACAAAACCTCTATCCTTTTTGATAGAGGTTTTTTTGTGCTTAAAATTTCATCAATAAAACTTTATTTCAAAACTGATATAAATTATCATAAAAAGCTAACTAAAAATTTTGGCTAATAAGAATGCAAAACGGAACTAAATTCAGGTTGACGGATTCGATTTTCTACAATAAAACCGAATTGAATAAAATTTAAACAGTCTCTAAAAAAATAAATAACTTTTATTTGTTTAGTAAGTATAAAAAGATGTATCTTTGCACTCGAAATCGCGGGATAGAGCAGTAGGTAGCTCGTCGGGCTCATAACCCGAAGGTCACTGGTTCGAGTCCAGTTCCCGCTACTAAACAAAGAGTAATCAGAAATGATTACTCTTTTTTTTGTTAAAAAAAGTCTAAAACAGTAAATTTTATTTAATGTAACGTTATTTGATGTAGAAAGATGTTATTTTTACTAAAAATTGAATAAAAACGATTAATCATATAATAATGAGCAAATTAATACTACTATTTACTTTTATAATAAGTGTTACTTGTTATGGACAAATAGAAAATCCTGTAAAATGGAGTACCAAAGTCGAAAAAATTTCTGATAAAGAAAGTGAATTAATAGCCGTGGCAACACTAGAAAATCAATGGTATATTTATTCTCAAAAGATAGATAAAGGAGGACCGATACCAACCTTATTTTCGTTTACAGGAGATAAACGTTACATGAAAAAAGGAAATACTAAAGAAGGAAAAGGACTCGTGGCAAATGATGAAATATTTGAAATGCGTATTAAATATTTTGAAAATAAAGCCATTTTTACACAAAGAGTTCGCTTAAAAACGAATGAAAAATTTACCATAAAAGGTACCGTTGAATATATGGTATGCTCAAAAGAAAGCTGTTTGCCTCCAGAGGAAGTTGCTTTATCTTTTAAAATTAATTAATCAACCAAAAAACTTATTTCAAAATTAAATGAAAAATATATATATCATATTTCTAACGTTATTGATTAACGTATCTGTTTCAGGTCAAATATTTAACCCGATTCAATGGAGTACCAAAGTCGAAAAAATTTCTGATTCAAATTATAAATTAATAACGCAAGCTACCATCAAAGAAGGCTGGAGCTTATATTCGCAAGATGTACCCAAAGGAGGTCCTATTCCAACAACATTTACCTACGATGATAACGGTGGCGATTTAAAAATAATAGGAAATACTAAAGAACCAAAAGGAAAAGTAAAATTTACAAAACTCTTTAGTGACCAAGGAATGAATATTAAATCATTCGCTAATAAGGCTGTTTTCATACAAGAAATAACGATAAACAATGCCAATCAAAAAATAAAAACCGTAAATGCTTTTGTTGAATTTATTGCCTGTACAGACGAGCAATGTTTGCCTCCAAAAGAAATTGATTTAGTTTTTGATATCAGTAAAGCCGTTTTAAAAAAACAAAATACTACCGAAACAACAAAGTCCGTCAATAAAGAGGAAACTAAGAAAGATAAAAGAGGACTAATTGCTATATTTTTTATCGCTTTTTTATCAGGATTTGCCGCCTTATTAACGCCCTGTGTTTTTCCAATGATTCCAATGACCGTTAGTTTTTTTACCAAACAAAGTAAAAATAAAGCAAAAGGAATTAAAAATGCTATTATTTATGGAGTATCAATTATCGCCATATATGTTTTGCTAGGTACTGTTGTTACTTGGGTTTTTGGAGCAGATGCTTTAAATGCATTATCCACTAATGTTTGGTTTAATATTGCTTTCTTTTTAATTTTAGTGATTTTTGCCATTTCTTTTTTAGGTGCTTTTGAAATTACCTTGCCAAGTTCATGGGCAACCAAAGTAGATGCAAAAGCAGATAAAGGTGGTTTAATAGGTATCTTTTTTATGGCATTAGCCTTAGCGATTGTTACTTTTTCTTGCACAGGTCCTATTGTGGGAACATTATTGGTTGAAGCGGCATCAAAAGGAGGTGTAGCACCAATTGTAGGAATGTTAGGTTTTTCATCAGCAATAGCATTACCATTTGCTTTATTTGCCGCATTTCCTGGTTGGTTAAATTCATTGCCAAAATCGGGAGGTTGGTTAAATACCATAAAAGTTGTTTTAGGATTTTTAGAATTAGCCTTAGCTTTTAAATTTTTATCAAATGCCGATTTAGTATTACAAGCACATTTCTTAGAAAGAGAAGTATTTATCGCTATTTGGATTGCTATATTTGGAGCATTAACCTTATACTTATTAGGTAAAATTAAATTACCACACGATAGCCCAGAGCATCATATATCCGTAGGAAGATTGTGTTTTGGTTTGGTTGTAGGAACATTTACCTTATACATGTTGCCTGGTTTATGGGGAGCTCCTCTGAATTTAATAAGTGCTTTTCCACCACCACAATATTATAGTGAATCTCCGTATGGCGTTGGATATACCAAACAAAATGCCTTGATTGTTGGAAATAAAAATACAGATCCTCAACTTGATAAATTAGTTAATTTACCAGAAGGAGCGCATATAATGCCTCCACATGATATCATATCATTTCATGATTATGATACAGGTGTAGCGTATGCTAAAAAAGTAGGAAAACCTATAATGATCGATTTTACAGGACACGCTTGTGTAAACTGTCGCAAAATGGAACAAAATGTTTGGGTACAACCTAAAGTATTGGATATTTTAAAGAATAAAGTAGTGCTAATTTCGCTATATGTCGATGATAAAAGAAAATTAGAAGAAGATGAAATTGTAGTTTCTAAATTAAATCCGAACAAAAAATTAAAATATATCGGGCAAAAATGGAGCGAATTACAAACCATAAAATACAAGGCAAACTCACAACCTTTTTATGTATTGATGGGACACGATGAAGCAAATTTAATCGCTCCAGCATCTTACACACCAGATGCCAATGAATATTTTAATTGGTTAGAAAAAGGAATTTCAAACTTTAAGAAATAGTCAAATTAACGTTAAAAAGTCATGCTAAATTTATTGTAGCATCGCATAAAATAAAAAACACTTTAGATATATCTAAAGTGTTTTTTTGTGAATACTATTGCGTTCTAATTTTATTTATCAATATAAATAAAACACATATATAAGCTGATTTTAATTATTTTAAAGGATATAATTTTACATCCTTTCCTAACCAAGCTTGTAATTTTGCGTAAATTTTTTGTTGATCTTCTTTTGAAAAATCTTTAATTCTAGTCGCATGAGAACCACCTTCTAAAACCATTTTTAACGCATCAACACCTTGTTTTGGTGTTGGTCCACAAGCACCCCAAGGGTCATAAGCTCCCTGAATATATAAGATATTCGTTCCTTTTGTTTCAATATAATTTCTGATTTCTTTAATGTATTCAGGATTATACGTTAAATCTACATTTTTAGGAGCAAATCTACTATTACTAGAACTTTTAACAACTTTTAATAAATCTTTTACAGGTTCTAAATCGAAACCATAATATCCTAATTCTCTAATATGCTGATAAAAAGAAGGCAAAAGTTTATTGAATCCTGCATCATTATAAACATAAAAACCAGAAATTTTATTTAAATAGTTGAATAATTCTTCTGCTGAAGCATCTTTTGAAGGTAGATCTTCACATTTTCCGCTTCCCCATTGCCAGAAAGAAAAAGGAAATTCTAAAACAGCATATTCTAACGCTTCTTCTTGAGAAAGTTCCGTAAAGTTCATTTTTTTAGTTTCAGCATGTGTTGCTAATAAGGCTAAAACTTCTTTTCTGTTATTTAAAACGGCTCTTTGAAAAGTTTTAATATCAGCTCTACATTCGTCGCTACCAACTGAATTGATTAAATCATTGGTTCTTGGGTCTTCTAATCCGTTAATTAACGGTGCAACATACGGCACCGCAACATCAATATCTTTTGGATATTTAGCTTTATAAATTAAGGTCGTTTCTCCTCCTTTACTAATTCCTGATGATAACCATTTACCAGCATATACGCTTTTTAATTTGGTAACAATGTTATGATAATCTTCAATAGCATTGTCGTTGGTTAAATATTTCCAAGGAATAGAATCGGGTCTTGATTTTCCATACATTCTGTATTCTACAATTACTTGATTGGCTTTGAATACTTTACTTAATTCAGTTGTTCTATTTCTAGAATCATATCCATCGGTAATTAAAACCGTTGGACTGTTGTAATCGGCATGTGAAACATACATGTAATGGTCAAAAGTTCCTTCCGAAGGATTTTTAGGATTTAAATGTTGTTTCAAAACAACTCGGTAGGCTTCGGTAAAATGATCTTTGGCTTCAATAGAATCTATTTGAGCTTTTGGAAACGTTGTTTGTAATTGTTGTTTAAATGATACGATTTTTTTTTCTGTAGTTGTTTTACATGATGCAAAAACGACTAAAGATACAAGTAGGAATAATTGTAGTTTTTTCACTTTATTAATATTTTTTGATAAAAATACAGGCTTTATGGTGTTTGCTCTGATATTATTTTAACAAGTATATTGCTTATATTGGTATATATGTAGTTAATATGTGGTGGATTGTTTAAAAATAGCTATTTTTAGAAGATGAAAACAATTATCCAAATAGACAGTAATTTTATCGAAAACAACACTAATTTTTCAGAATTAGTTGCTGAATTAAGAACTTCTTTTTCATCAAAAGATACGATGGTTCCTATGCGTCATCATCATGATTTTGCGAATCCAAAAGTAAATGCGGATTCGACCTTATTATTGATGCCAGCTTGGAATCCGAGTAAAGATGCGGGGGTAAAAATAGTAACGGTAAGTCCAGAAAATCAGCAGTTTGATTTGCCTTCTATTAACGGAACGTATATTTATTTAGATGCCACAAAAGGAACTATCAAAGCAATTTTAGAAGCAAAAAGTTTAACAGCAAAACGTACGGCAGCAGCATCTGCTTTGGCATCTTCTTTTTTATCAAGAGAAAATTCATCATCATTATTGATGTTAGGAACAGGATCTTTATCAATCAACTTAATTAAAGCGCACGCTTCGGTTCGTCCAATTAAAAATGTATTTATTTGGGGACGTAATTTTAGCAAAGCACAAGCAATTTGTGAAACGCTTAAAAATGAAAGTTTTACAATTACTGCTGTTAAAACTATCGAAGAAAAAATATCCGAAGTTGATATTATATCATCTGCAACGTTGTCAAAAACACCGCTAGTTTTAGGGAAATATTTAAAGGCAGGGCAACATGTTGATTTAGTTGGAGCGTATAAAAAAGATATGCGTGAAGCTGATAATGAAGTAATTACGAAAGGTTCAGTTTATATTGATACCTATCAAGGAGGATTAAAAGAAAGTGGCGATATCTTAATTCCGTTACAAACAGGCGTTTTAAAAGAAGAAAACATTAATGCAGATTTATTTGAATTATGTTCTGGTGAAAAAACAGGGCGTAAAAATGAAGAAGAAATTACGGTTTTTAAATCGGTAGGACATGCTTTAGAAGATTTAGTAGCGGCGAGTTATTACTATAAAAAACATAAAAATCAGTAAAAATAGGTTGTCAAAATAAGTTATCAAAATGAGTAAAACATATCAAAATATACTTTCAAATACTGATTTTAAACCCAATAAAGATTGGTTACAAATCAAAACAATTGACATGCATACTGGTGGCGAACCGTTGCGTGTAATTATTGATGGATTTCCTGAGTTAAAAGGGAATTCGGTGTTAGATTATAGACGTTATTGTAAAGATAATTTCGATAATTTACGAACCGCTTTAATGTTTGAACCTCGTGGACATCCTGATATGTATGGTTGTATTTTATTGCCTCCCAATGATGATGAAGGAGATTTTGGAATTATATTTCTTCACAATGAAGGTTATTCGACCATGTGCGGTCATGCGATTATTGCCATTTCAACCTTAGCTGTTGAAATGAATTGGATTGATGCAAGAGAAGGTGAAAATATTTTAAAAATTGATGCTCCTTGCGGACGAATTACATCATTTACGAATGTAAGAGATGGCAAAGTAATAGGGGTTCGTTTTCATTGTGTGCCGAGTTTTGTGGTTGGTTTAGATAGAACAGTGGAAGTTGAAGGATTAGGAACTGTTACCTATGATTTAGCCTACGGAGGTGCTTTTTATGCGTATGTCGATATGGCAAAAAACAATTTTAATTTTGATTTAAGCACTGATTCTTATCGTGATTTAATTACTAACGGAATGAAAATCAAACACGCCGTTATGCAAAATGATACTGAAATTACACATCCTTTAGAACTTGATTTAAGTTTCTTATACGGAACTATTTTTGTTGATAACACCAAACAGCCTTCAGGAAATGATAGTAGAAACGTCTGTATTTTTGCAGAAGGAGAAGTTGATAGGTGTCCAACAGGTTCAGGGGTTTCAGGAAGAATGGCGATTCATAAAAAAAGAAACGAAATTGATTTTAATCAAACAATGAGTATTGAAAGTATTACAGATTCGGTATTTATAGGTTCTGTTGTTTCTGAACAAGATTACGGCTCTTTTAATGCGGTAATTCCGCAAGTAGAAGGTACAGCATATATTACAGGAATGCAAACTTTTGTAATCGACCCGAATGATCCAATGAAAGATGGGTTTATTCTTCGATAATATATTCTAAATAAAAAGGTTGTCAATATTAATTGACAACCTTTTTTGTGCTTTTTTTTAAAAATAATATAGTTTTCCTAAAAAGTGAAGTATATTTATTACTTCACTAAAAAACAATAATTAGCAATTAAAAATAAAATTTTCATCAAAATAAAACAATTAATACGTTGGTATAAATTGGTATAAAATGAATAATTTAAACAAAGTATGATTAAACAAACACAGATATTAGTAGTAAGCTTATTTATTATTTTGTTAAGTTGTAAACAGAAAGAAGATAAAAAACAAGTAGAAACAACTTTATACAGCAATATACTTAATTATGTTTTTACACCTAAACATAAATTTGACAAAAAGGGCCTAATGTTTTCTGACCAAGGAGCTTGGTTTGGATATAGTTTTCCTGAAACTACAAATATTATAGGTTTTTCAGGACCTTTTTTAATGACACAACAAAATGGTGTTTGGAGTAGTGCTTCATTAACGAACTTGATTGTTAAAAATACCGCATGGAAATTAAGCGATACGGAAAGTTACAGCAGTCATTTAGAACAAACTTTTTTATCAGAAAAATTAGAACTAAAACAACAATTGGTTTTTTCTTCTGGACATACAGCAATTATAAAATCAAGATTAAAAAA
Organism: Tenacibaculum piscium; assembly: GCF_021390755.1. Classification (NCBI taxonomy): domain Bacteria; kingdom Pseudomonadati; phylum Bacteroidota; class Flavobacteriia; order Flavobacteriales; family Flavobacteriaceae; genus Tenacibaculum; species Tenacibaculum piscium. The sequence goes on from NZ_JAJGWR010000001.1 coordinate 204,718, forward strand.
TAAAAGCAATTCAGTACAAACGATTAATTATAGCTTTAAAAATAAAGACTTATTAGCTGACGGATTGAAGTTATCAGTAAAAGAAAATAATTTAACAATTAAATCAGCTTTAACAAATGCTGTAGGTCATATTATTTTTCCTAAAGATATACTTTTAACAGCATCAACAGACAGTATTTACACTTCAAATGAAATAGAAATTGTATTAAAGCCAAATGAAACAAAAGAATTTATAATTTCTCAATCATTTATTTTTAAAGAATATTCTTGGGGTAAAGAACGAAAGAATATCCAAAACATCAATTTTGATACTGTTTTAAAAGATAGAAAATTAGAAAAAAATACCGAATTACAGTCGTTAATAAAAAATAGAAAAACTCAATTTAATGATCATAAATACGCTGAAGTATTAGCAAAAACACAAGTAACTTTACAAAATAATTGGAGAATTCCTGCTGGAGAATTAAAAGATGAAGGTTTATTTCCTAGTTATCATTATAAATGGTTTCACGGTTTTTGGTCTTGGGATTCATGGAAACACGCTGTTGGTTTATCTTATTACAATACTGATTTAGCTAAAAAACAAATCAAAGCAATGTTTAATCTTCAAGGTGAAGATGGTTTTATTGTAGATTGTATTTACAGAGATACTTTAATTGAAAAACATAATTATCGTGATACAAAACCACCATTATCTGCATGGGCAATTACTAAAATTTATAAAAAAGATAAAGATATTTCTTTTGTAAAAGAATTTTATCCGAAGTTAAAAAAATATCATCAATGGTGGTATAATAAGCGTGATCATGATAAAGATGGTTTATGTGAATATGGTTCTACAGATGGAAGTTTAATTGCTGCAAAGTGGGAGAGCGGAATGGATAATGCCATTCGTTTTGACAATTCTGAAATTTTAAAAAATGGAGAAGGAGCTTATTCAATCAATCAAGAATCAGTAGATTTAAATGCTTATTTATATGCTGAGAAATTATTTTTATCAGAATTAGCCACTATTTTAGAAAACAAAAAAGAGGCTGACGATTTTAAAAAAGAAGCTAAAAAGTTGAAATTGATAATTCAATCACAATTTTACGACCCAATAGATGGTTGGTTTTACGATACTACTTTAGACGGAAAAACATTTATTAAAGGTGAAGGAAGTGAAGGATGGACAGCACTTTGGGCAAATGCAGCAACACAAGAACAAGCAAAAGCTGTTAAAAATAAAATGATGAATCCTAAGAAATTTTTCACAAAAGTACCTTTTCAAACTATGAGTGCCGATCATGAAAAATTCAATCCTTTAAAAGGATATTGGCGTGGTCCTAATTGGTTAGATCAGGCTTATTTTGGTGTAAAAGGTTTACGTAATTATGGTTTTGATAAAGAAGCCGATAAAGCAACTATTCAAATTTTAAAAGGAGCTGAAGGTGTACTTGGAAAAGGAAAATCTATTAGAGAAAATTATCATCCTTTAACAGGAGAAGGCTTAAATGCTGAAAATTTTAGCTGGAGTGCTGCACATATAATGATGTTATTACAAAAAGATTAATTTTTATGAAAATAAGACATTCTATTACTGATGATTTAAAAAATATAATGACTATCATTCATTATGCTCAACGATATTTAGCATCTTTAAATATTGATCAATGGCAAGATGGTTATCCTGATAAAGCCCAAATCAATAAGGATATCGAAAATAAAGAGAGCTATGTATTAGAAAATGAACAACAACAAATTGTAGCTACTTTTATGTTTACAAGCTCTAAAGAATCAACTTATAATTCAATTGATGGAACGTGGTTGACCACTACTGATGCTACTTATGGCGTTATTCATCGTGTTGCGGTGGCAGAAAATTGTACTCGTAAAGGAATTGCCGAAATGATTATAACTTATTGTGAAAAATTATTACAAAATCAAGCGATTAATTCAATGCGAATAGATACTCATACAGATAATTTAGGAATGCAATATATTTTAAAAAAATTAAATTACAGTTATTGTGGTATTATTACTTTAGATAGTGGTGCTACTAGACTCGGTTATGAAAAATTATTATCATAAGAAAAAATGGACTATACTCAAATAAAAATATCGACTGAACAAGCAGCGGAAATTCTTTTTAAAACCTATAATATTAAAGGAGTCGCTACAGAATTACCTGGGGAATTAGATTTTAATTTCCGAATAAAAACACCAAATTCAGAAGGATATATTTTAAAAATTTCTCGCCCAAATGAAGAAGAGAATTATTTGGATTTTCAACAGAAATTATTACAATATGTTGCCGAAAATAATGCTGAAATTATTGCTCCAAAAGTTATAAAAGATATTGAAGGAAACGTAATTTCAACGATAATTGACGCTTTCGGAAATGCTCGAAAAGTTCGTTTGTTAAGTTGGATTTCAGGTAGAGTTTGGTCATCTGTAAATCCGCAATTAGATAGTTTACGTTTTAGTTTAGGTGAACAATGCGGATTGTTAACTAAAGCTTTACATGGTTTTGAACATCCACAGGCAAAACGAGAATTTGTGTGGGATGTTGCACAATCACTTTGGACAAAAAAACATATCAATTTATTTGAAAACGAGCAAAAAGAAATTATTAGCTATTTTCAAAATCAGTTTGAAAACAATAAAACTAGCTACGATCTTTTACGTAAATCGGTGGTTCATAATGATGCGAATGATAACAATGTTATTGTATCAAAAGAGCTTGTAAATCCAACAGTAAAAGCAGCAATTGATTACGGCGATGCCATTTATACACAAATAATTAATGATGTTGCCATTGCGTGTGCCTATACGATTATGAATCATAACGAGCCGTTGGAAGCTTCGTTAGATATTGTGAAAGGCTATCATCAAAATTTTCCTTTACAAGAAAAAGAATTGATGCATTTATACGATGCGATTGCCATGCGATTGGTGATTTCGGTTACAAAATCGGCAATTAATAAAATTGAAGAACCGAACAATAAATATCTGCTGATAAGCGAAAAACCTGCTTGGGAAGTGCTTGAAAAATGGCGTGAAATTCATCCAGATTTTGCCGAATATAATTTTAGAATTGCTTGTGGTTTTACAGCGCATCCGAATGAAAAAAAGTTCGAAAATTGGAGTTTACAACATACTTTTTCTTTAAGAAATTTATTTCCAACAGTTCAAAAAAACAATCTTTTTCCAATTGATTTAAGTGTTTCAAGTACTTGGATTGGGCATGAAAAAGAAGCAAATAATCTATCACTTTTTCAGTTTAAAATTGATGAATTACAAAAAGAAAATCCTACAAAAATTATTGGCGGTGGTTATTTAGAACCTCGTATTTTTTATACTGCTGATGCGTATCAAAAAATAGGAAATAACGGAAAAGAAAGCCGAACAATTCATTTAGGAACCGATTTTTGGTTGCCAAAAAACACGCCTGTTCACGCTCTTTTAGATGGAGAAGTTGTTATTTCTTCGGATAATCAAGGCGATAAAAATTACGGTGGATTATTGGTGTTAAAACATCAAGCTGATAATTTTGAATTTTACACTTTATACGGACATAACACGCCCGAAAGTGTGCAAAAACATCAAGTAGGCAACCGAATTTTAAAAGGTGAGAAAATTGCCGAACTTGGAGATTATACAGAAAATGGAAACTGGGTTCCTCATTTACATTTTCAAGTATTATTATCACTTTTTGATTTAAATACAGATTTTCCAGGCGTGGCATATTTAAAAGAAATAGAGGTTTGGAAAAGTGTTTGCCCAAACCCGAATTTGCTTTTTAAATCTGATGAATTAGCCGAAAATAATACGATTTCAAACAACGATTTAATTAAGTATCGAAAACAACATTTAGGGAAAAGTTTAAGTTTGCAATATAAAACACCTATAAAAATGGTGCGTGGAGCGGGGCAATATTTAATCGACCAATTTGGAAATAAATATTTAGATACCGTAAATAATGTTGCGCACGTTGGGCATGAAAATTATAATGTTGTCAAAGCTGGGCAAAATCAGATGAGTTTAATTAACACAAACTCACGTTATTTGCATGAAAATATCAATAATTTAGCTAAAGAACTGATTGAAACTTTACCGCCAGAATTAAATGTGTTACATTTTGTAAACTCAGGAAGTGAAGCAAATGAATTAGCAATTCGAATGGCAAAAGCTGTTACAGGCGAAAAAGATATTATTGCAAGTGAAATCGGTTATCACGGAAACGCTAATATGTGTATTGATATTTCTTCGTATAAATTTGATGGAAAAGGAGGAAGTGGCGCTCCAGAATACACGCAAATATTTCCTTTAGCCGATAGTTTTAGAGGGAAGTATCGAGGTGAAAATACCGCAAAAAAATATGCTGACGAAGTTCAAAAATGTATCGACACGATTCAAGAAAAAGGACGAAATGTAGGTGCTTTTATCATCGAGCCGATTATTAGTTGTGGCGGTCAGGTAGAATTACCAAGAGGTTTTTTATCTGAAGCATATCAAAAAATAAGAAAAGTTGGTGGTGTTTGTATTTCTGATGAAGTTCAAACTGGTTGCGGAAGAATGGGGAAAACTTTTTGGGGTTTTCAATTGCATAATGTCGTTCCTGATATCGTAACGATCGGTAAACCCTTAGGAAATGGGCATCCAATTGCGGCGGTTGCTTGTACTCAAAAAGTTGCTGATGCTTTTGCAAACGGCATGGAATATTTTAATACTTTTGGCGGAAATCCTGTTTCTTGTGCCATTGCAACCGAAGTAATTCGTACGGTAAAGCGTGATAAATTACAAGAAAATGCGTTGGAAGTAGGCGAATATTTAAAATCGGAATTAAAAGAACTCTCTAAAGAATTTCCAATTATTGGCGATGTAAGAGGGCAGGGGCTTTTCTTAGGAATTGAATTTGTAGATTCTGCATTAAATCCGTTGGCTTCTCAAACCGATTATCTCGCAAATAGAATGAAAGATCATGGAATTTTAATGAGTACCGATGGTCCTGATTACAATGTTTTAAAAATTAAACCGCCTATTATTTTTTCTAAAGAAAATGCCGAAGAAGTACTTTTTTATCTGAATAAAATATTAAAAGAAGATTTTATGAAGACTATTTAATGCTCTAAAAACAAGAATTATTTGAAGCTATTTCCCGCTTTCCGCACTCGCTCTTTTTTGAAGAAAAATCAAAAAAGGAGCTCAAACAATTGCTACAATCGGGGCTAAGTCTATTTACTAAATTACTGCTTGTTTTTTAGATAGTTTTTATTTAAATAATTTTTAAAACTGTATAAAATTAAAAAACGCAACTTCTAAAGATAAAGAGTTGCGTTTTTTTTTATAAAATCAGTTAAATATCATTATAAATTTAGTGTAATTTTTTAAAATTTATTTTGAAATTCCAAAAGGATCTTCAATAGTATGCATTGGTTCTGTAAACCATTTTGGACCATTTTTTGTCATATAAATATGGTCTTCATGGCGGATTCCAAATTTATTAGGTACACAAATCATTGGTTCATTACTAAAGGTCATTCTTTCGACTAAAACGGTATTGTCATTTTTAACAATATACGGCCATTCATGAATATTTAAACCAATTCCATGTCCAGTTCTGTGAGGTAAACCTGGTAAAGTATATTTTGGTCCAAGCTGATGACTTTCTAACATTTTTCTGGCAGCAGCATCAATATCAGCACAAACATTCCCTAATTGAGCAGCATCAAAAGCCGCTTGTTGGGTTTCTTTTTCGATATTCCAAATAGATTTTTGTAAATCGTCCGCTTCTCCAAAAATATAGGTTCTTGTAATATCAGAAATATAATTGTGTAATACACAACCTGTATCTACTAATACAATTTCGTTTAATTCTAAATTTTTAGGCGTTTTTACACCATGAGGAAATGAAGAATCGACACCAAATAATACAATACAAAAATATGAACCAGCAGTTGCACCGTAACGAATATGTGCTTCGTGGATAAAATCTTCTACTTCTTTAGCTGAAATTCCGACTCTTAAAATACGTGCTGCTGCTTTTTGAACCTCTAAAGTGATGTTCATAGCATGTTGCATAATAGCAATTTCAGCATCCGATTTTATCATTCTACAACCTGCCGTAATTGGCGTTGCACTTTCTAAAGTAAAAGAAGTATTGCTTTTATTGATACCATCAACAATAAAGAAAGGCGTTGCTTCATCCATCAAAATAATACCTTCGGTTACGTTATTTTGAATTAGAATTTTAGTAAATAATTTATAAGGGCTTTTGTGTTCTTCCCAACAATTTACGTCGCCTTTTATCAGCATGAAATCTAAAATTGTTCCTTTTTCAAACTTTGGCGCGATAAAATGCAAATCGCCATTTTGAAATAAAATTGCACCCACCATTCGTTCGCTTGAACTCCATTTCATTCCTGTGAAATAGAATAAATTTGTTCCAGCGTGTAAATACATTGCTTGCTTATTTTGATCTTTCATCAATTGGCAAGCTTTGTTTATTCTTTCTTGAAATTCTTCTTTTTGAATCGGTTCAACTAAGTGAGCCGTTGGAGTTATTGCATTTAATTCTGCTTCTATGGTAGAACCTCCGATTCCAAATGTATTCATTCTAATTTTTTTTAGTATTCATTAATGCTTCAATATCCTTAATTTCGATAGGCATTTTAGCAGTTAAATTGATGTTTCCATTTTCTGTAATTAGGTAATCATCTTCTAATCGACAACCAATTCCTTCTTCGGCGATATAAATTCCAGGCTCGCAGGTTAAAATCATTCCTGCTTCAAAAGGACGAGAATATAAACCAACATCATGCACATCTAACCCTAAATAATGGGCTGTTCCGTGCATAAAATATTGTTTATATAAAGGTTTTTCAGGATCTTGATTTGCTACTTCATCAGCATTTAATAAGTTTAATTTTATCAATTCTGCTTCTACTAAACTTGCCATATTTTTCTCATAATCGGCAGGTAAAATTCCAGCTTTTAGAAGTTTGCTTCCTTCTTTTAAACAATGTAAAACAGCAGAATAAACAGCAGCTTGTCTTTCTGAAAATTTTCCATTTACAGGAAAACAACGGGTGGTGTCGCTATTGTAATTTGCATAGCAAACGCCAAAGTCAAGTAAAATCATTTCACCGTCTTTACAAACCGAATCATTGGTATTATAATGTAAAGCGCAAGCGTTTTGTCCTGAAGCAACAATCGGTTGAAAAGCGTGATGTGAAGCTCCAGATTTCACTAAATTATAGGTTAATTCTGCTTCTAATTCGTATTCATTTTTGCCAGGTTTACAGGCTTTTAAAATACGAGAAAAAGATTGTACACTAATATCCGCTGCTTTTTGCGTCAATTCGTGTTCTATTGTTGATTTTACAGGACGTAAATCACGGGTGATTTTTGCTGCTCTATAATAAGTGTGTAATGGATATTTTTCTTTACACCATTGAATCATTCTATCCTGTTGGGTTTGTTGATTACTAGTGGCACGTTTATAATGTTCGTTATGTCCTAAGTAAAAGGCATCGGCTTCAAAAGCCATTGCTTGTAAAACGTTTTCAAAATCTTTGTTCCAAATTACTCTTGAAATCCCTGAAATTTCAGTAGCTTTTTCTTGGGTTAATTTTTCACCGTCCCAAATTTTGATAAGTTCACTGGTTTCTTTTATAAATAAAATCGCGCGATTTTCTTTTTTATAAGCATCAGGATAAAGCACTAAAATAGTTTCTTCTTGGTCAATTCCCGAAAGGTAAAAAAGGTCATTATTTTGTGCAAATCCCATTACATCATCGGCATTGTTGTGTTTCACATCGTTTGATGTTAAAATAGCAATGCTGTTGGGTTGCATTTTGGCTGTAAAACGCTTTCTATTTTCTATAAATAACGAGTTATTAATTTGTTCGTAACGCATAGTATTATTGATTCAGGTGCTGTTAATTTATTGTGTAGCGTATTTTACGCGTATCTTTCTGTATGAAACGGGCTTAAATCGAGGCTTGTTTTTTTATCAGAAATTACTTCGGATATTAATTTTCCTGTTGCGGGTCCTAAACTCCATCCCATCATTGCGTGTCCTGTTGCTACGGTTACGTTTTTCACTTTTGATAAACGTCCGATATATGGCAATCCATCAGGCGAACACGGTCTTAATCCAGAGGCTACATCGTCAATTTCTTTTTGGCTAATTTTTAAATTCTGATAAAAGTGTTCACTTGCTTTTGCGATGGCATTTACACGTACTTTATTGATGTTGGTATTAATTTTATCAACTTCCATAGTTCCTGCAAAACGTGTAAAACCGTTCATTGGTGTTACGGCAACTTTTGCTTCCATTAAAATGGCAGGAATGGTAATTCCTGTTTCTTGAGATACATTAATTCGGTATCCTTTTCCAGCTTGAATAGGAATTGTAGTGTTCAATTTTTTCATTAGAATTTGCGACCAAGAGCCAGTTGCAACAACTATTTCATCAGGAGTAAATTCTTGTTTATTTGTTTTTAGAGAGGTTACTTTATCGCCAGTTACGTTGATGTCTAGTACTTCTTCATTGGCTAAAATTGTAACGCCATTTTTCTCTAAATATCGTTTTAATTGTGGCATAAATTCATTTGGAGTCATGTGTGAATCCGTGTGATAATAAATGGCACCTTTAATATTTAAACCTGCATTTGGTTCTAATTTCAGTACTTGTTCTTTGGATAAATTCTCAACATTTAAGCCTTCTTGAATGGCACGTTGTCCTGTAATCCATTCTTCTTCGCCTGTTTTATCGGTTTGATAACACATTAACAATCCTTTATGCTGATAAAAGAAATCAAAATCATTGGAAGCTTTTATTTCTTCGTATAATTCTCTACTTAATAAGTTGATATCTTTTATAGTTTTGATAGAACTTTCTACCTTTTCTTTGGTAGATGCTTTTTTAAAGAGCCATGACCATTTTACAAAGTCATAATCCAATCGAGGTTTTACAGAAAAAGGACTTTCTGAATCAAACATCCATTTAATTCCTTTGTTAATCATTCCTGGAGCCGCCAAAGAGATAATATGACTTGGCGTAATATATCCTGCATTTACATAAGAGGCACCGCTTGAAAAATCAGATTTATCAATAACGGTAACTTTATGTCCTTCCTTTTGAAGGTAATACGCTGAACATAAGCCTATAATTCCTCCACCAATAATTACTACTTCTTTTGACATTTATTTGAATCTATTGTTTAAGATATTTTTAAAATTTACTCTTTTTACTGATACTATTTACGGTAATAATTCTAAAAGTACTTGCGTTAATTGTAATGGTAATCAGATGTTTTTTGCTGGTTACGTAGAAATTTTTACCTATTTTTTCGTAGTATTCTAAAGGTGTATCTTCCAGCACTTTTTGAATAAGTGTTTCAATTTCAAATTTAGAAAATGCTGTACCGAGCTTTTTATTTATCCGTGGATAAACAAGCTCGGTATAGCAATGTTTTAGTACTATTTTATATTTGTTTATTTCCAAATTTAAAGTTCCAAATTTAAGATTGAAGCTATTTTTTTATATTACTTGAAATCCGTGTGCATACGGATCGTCTTGATCATCAATAATAATATTATTGTATCCAAAAACTTTAGCCCAACCTTGAATACTTGGTATAATTGCTGGTTTTCCGTTTAAGGTTGTTTCTTCTTCTACACGCCCAATAAATTTACTTCCGATAAAACTTTCGTGAATAAATTCTTCTTTTAGTTGAAGTTTTCCTTTGGCGTGTAATTGTGCTAATCTTGCTGAAGTTCCTGTTCCACAAGGGCTTCTATCGATGGCTTTATCACCATAAAATACGGCATTTCTACCAGAAGAAGTTGGGTCAATAGGATTTCCTGTCCATAACATGTGTGTTACATCTCTGATGGTATCATTTTCAGGATGAATAAACATATCAGGATATTTTTCATTGATTCGGTCTCTAACAACTTGCGAATATTGGATTATTTTACTTGCGGTAAAATCGTGTACTCCAGAGAAATTTTTCTGCGGATCAACAATAGCGTAATAATTTCCTCCGTAAGAAACATCAAAAGTAATCTCGCCTAATTCAGGGCAATCGATGGTTAAATTTTCGGCTGCTAAATAACTTTTTACGTTTGTTAAACGTACCCAATCTACTTTTTTACCTGTTTGACCGTATTCGATATTTACCAAACCAGCAGGTGCTTCCATTTTAATTTTTCCAGGAATTTTTGGAATAATTAAACCTTCTTCAATAGCGATGGTTATTGTACCGATAGTTCCATGTCCGCACATTGGCAAACATCCAGAGGTTTCAATAAATAAGATTCCAAAATCGTTTTCAGGATTGTGAGGTGGAAATAAAATACTTCCACTCATCATATCGTGTCCTCTTGGTTCGAACATTAAACCTTTGCGAATCCAGTCATATTCTTTTAAAAAATGCTGACGTTTTTCGCTCATATTTGCTCCAATTAAATTTGGACCTCCACCTGCTACAACTCTCACGGGATTTCCGCAAGTATGTGCATCAACGCAAAAAAATGTTTTTCTCATAGTAAAATTGAATAGCCAGCTTGTTTCCTTTCTTAGAAAAAACCCTTCAAATTTCTTTAATCAAGAAAACGAAGCTGGTATGTTTTTCAATTCTTTAAGATGTTTAAAAGTAAGTGTTTACTTGTTTTAACATCTAAAAAAAGTGTTAATTTATATTAATTTAAATGTTATTTTAATTCGCTAGGTAATAATTCGGTTGGCCAATCTTGAAAACTAAAAGGACGTACCCATCTTTTAATAGCTCCTAAACCTACGGCTGTAAATCTAGAATCTGAAGATGCTGGGTAAGGACCACCATGGGTCATTGATTCACAAACTTCTACACCAGTTGGCACTCCGTTGAAAATAATTCTTCCAACTTTAGCTTGTAATGCGTCCGTTACGGCTGGTAGAGCGTTAAAATCTTCTTTTTCGGCTAAAACGGTACCTGTTAATTGTCCTTCTAAACCGTCAATAACGGCTAATAATTCTTCTTGATCTTTTGCTTTAACCACTAAAGAGAAAGGACCAAAAACTTCGGTATGCATTTTAGGATTTGCTAAAAATTCAGCTCCTGATACGGCACATATTGTTGATGGAGCAAAGTTAGCTTGAAGATCTCCTTCAATTTTACCAACAACTTCTACACCAGGTTGTGAAGTTACGATTTCCGCATTTGAAACGAATCCTTCTTTAATATTAGGGTGCAACATACATTGTGATGCGATTGCGGTTGTTTTTTCTGCTAAATCTTTAACAAAAGCATCGGTATCTTCTCCTGCGATGGTTAATAATAATCCAGGATTGGTACAGAATTGACCTGTTCCAACGGTTATTGAACCTGCGTATGTAGTAGCGGTTTCTGCCGATTTATTTTTGATAACATTAGGCATTACAACTACTGGGTTGATACTTCCCATTTCAGCAAATACTGGAATTGGTTCGTCTCTTTGTGTTCCTAAATTGTAAAGTGCTCTACCACCAGCGATACTTCCTGTAAAACCTACTGCTTTTACCTTCGGATGTTTTACTAAGGCGCTTCCGACAACTCTTCCACTACCTGTAATGTTTGAAAATACACCGTTTGGCATTCCTGTTTTTTCGGCTGCTTTAATAATTGCCGATGCTACTAATTCACCAGTTCCAGAGTGCATTGCGTGCGATTTTACAATCACAGGACATCCTGAAGCTAAGGCACTAGCGGTATCTCCACCTGCGGTAGAAAATGCTAATGGAAAATTACTTGCTGCAAATACAACAACAGGTCCTAAAGGGATTGATGTTTTTCTAAGGTCTGATTTTGGTAATGGTTGTCTATCAGGAATTGCTTGGTCGATGGTTACATTTCTCCATTGATCTTTGGCAACTAAATCAGCAAAGGCTCTTAATTGTCCAACGGTTCTTCCTCTTTCTCCTTGTGCTCTTCCTTCTGGCAAACCAGATTCTAACATATACATATCTGTAAGTTCAGTATCTAAGGCTAAAATTTCATCGGCAATTGCGTTTAAAAATTCGGCTCTTTTTTCTCCTGAAACTTTACGATATACTTTAAAGGCTTTATCAGCTAATTCAACAGCTTCATTAACTTCTTCTAAAGTTGCTTGATAAAAATCTGTTGGATTTTGTACATTTAACTTTGGGTTTACGGTTTTATGCGTCGTTGTTCCTGATGCTTTTAATTGATTTCCTATATAATTTTTTCCTGTAATCATTTTATTTTAGTTTTTTTTAAAATGTGTGGTAACATTTTATGGTTTACTATTTTTTATGATGGCTCAAAATGTTCTTTTAAGCATTTAAAGGTACATAAAATATTTATAAATTTGTCGTTACTTTTTTGTTAAAAAAGATATTTCAAAGACATTTCAAAGATGTTTTAAAAGATATTGAAAACGACAAATCATTGCCTTATAAATAAGGCAATGATTTGTTAAAGGGTACTATAATTATCTAACATTTTATAATTTTATATTAAAAATATTAAAATGATGATGTTCTTTTATGATTAAGCTTTTGCTAAGCTTTTATATTCTGGTAATGTTGGTCTAGTTCTTAAACCTTCGGCAATAATTGCTAATACATTTTCTCTTTCTTTACCGATTAAAGGTAAACGAGGTTCACGTACATTTTCAGTTCCGATTCCAGTAGCAACTTCTGCTAATTTAATATTTTGCACTAATCTACTTGTAATATCTAATTCTAATAAAGGTAAGAACCAACGGTAAATTTCTCTAGCTTCTTCGCCTCTTCCTGCGTTTGCTAAGTTAAAGATAGCAACTGTTTCTGCTGGGAAAGCACATACTAAACCTGCAACCCAACCGTCAGCACCCATAAAGATACTTTCTAAGGCTAAGGTATCAACTCCTGATAAAATTTGTAATCTATCACCGAAACGGTTTTTGATACGTGTAATATTTGATAAATCTCTTGTAGATTCTTTTACAGCTTCGATATTTGGACAGTCACGTAATAACTCTTCAAACATATCTAAAGTAACTTCGATACCGTAATCAACAGGGTTATTATATACCATAATTGGTAAAGAAGTACTATTTGCTACTTTTTTAAAGTATGTTATAGTTTCTCTATCATCTGCTTTATAACGCATTGGAGGCAACATCATTAATGCAGATGCTCCATCTTCTTTTGCTTTTCTAGCAGCATCAATTGCAGCTACAGTAGTTTGTTCAGCAACGTTCATTATAATTGGCACTTGACCATCTACAATTTCCACTGCTTTTCGTACGATAACTCTTTTTTCGTCATCAGTAAGTGTGCTTGCTTCTCCTAAGGTTCCTCCTAAGATAATTCCAACAACTCCTGCTTCTAATTGTGCTTTAATATTTACTTCAAAGTTAACTAAATCTAATGTGTCTTGATCTGTAAATTTAGTGGTAACTGCTGGCATTACGCCTTTCCAATTTATGCTCATGTGTGTTTTTTAAGGCAAATTTATAATTGATTTATAAAGCATAATGCTTGTTTTTTAACAGTATAGTATATTATTTTATCTTTTTTTGTAGTTTTAGTGCTTTTTTAGGGGAATATTTTATAGATTTATACAAATATTTTACACATATTATGAAGGTTTTACCATTTAAAATACCAAAAACTAAGAACTTAGGGTTAATTTATCAGCAAGATGAAGGTACTTTATTTTATGATAAGTTTCATCAACATGAAGAAATTCAGTTGTGTTATGTTGTTAAAGGCGAGGGAACTTTAATTGTTGGTGATACTGTTAATGAGTATCAATCGAATGATATTTTGGTTATTGCAGGAAATCAGCCTCATGTTTTTAAGAGTGATGCTTCAAGGATTAAGGAATCGTTTATGGTTTCGCTTTTTTTTACACAAAAATCATTTGGAGAAACTTTTTTTGAGTTAGATGATTTTAAACAGATTGCTACTTTTTTTACGGTTGCTAAAAACAGTTTTCGTGTAAAATCGCATCAGAAAAAGTTACAAAAGCTTTTTTTAAAGTTACATGAAAGTAGGGATTTGTATAAGTTCATCATTTTTCTTAAAATGATTGATATTATTTTAAAATCGGAAACGGAATCTCTTTCGTCGTTTGTTTATGAGAAAAAATATACGGATAATGAGGGGAAACGTATGCGAGATATTATGGATTATACCTTAAAAAATTACAATAAAAAGATAGAATTAGATGATATTGCGGGCGTTGCGAATATGACTTCAAATGCTTTTTGCCGTTATTTCAAGCAACGAACAAACAAAACATTTTTCACTTTTTTAAATGAATTACGCATTGAAACTGCGTGTAAATTATTACAAAATAAAGATTATTCGATTATTGAAGTTTCAGAAAAATCAGGATTTAAGAACATTTCAAATTTCAACAGAAAATTTAAAGAGCTGAAAGGACAAACGCCTTCGAGTTATCGTTTAAGTTTTTAGGTTTTAAAGTTTTTTTTATTGAGTTTTAAGCTTTTAAAAATCTAAAAATTGAATTGTTGTATTTTGATATTCTTTTAAAATAGCATCTAGAACATTTTTATTTTTATTGTTATAAAAAATGGAATTTCCTTTTTTTTCTGATGTTGAGATTAAGTTATTTTCGATTAAAATATGTTTGGTTTGTTTTGCTACGGCTTGTCCTGCATCAATAATTTTGATATTATTTCCAGTAATTTTTTTTATTTGTGGAATTAGGTACGGGTAGTGGGTACATCCTAAAACGATGCAATCACATTTTAAATCGATCATTGGTTGTACATATTTTTGCAATAAAACGGTCATTTCTAAAGATTCCATATTTCCATTTTCAATAAGTTCGACTAAACCATTTCCAACTTGTTCGATAATTTTAATTTTGGTATCAATACGTGCGGTTGTTTTTTCAAATAGGCTACTATTGAGCGTTCCTTTGGTGGCTAAAATTCCAATAACTCCTGTTTTTGTTTGAATAGAAGCAGTTTTGATAGCGGGTTCAATACCGATAATTGGAATGGTATAATTTTTCCTTAGATAATCGATGGCATTTGTGGTTGCGGTATTACAGGCAACTACGATTATTTTGCATCCTTTTTTGATTAAAAACTCGGTATTTTTAACCGATAATTGAATAATTTCTTCTGTTGATTTTTGTCCGTAGGGAGCGTTTTTACTATCGGATAAATAAATAGTATTTTCAAGAGGGAGTAGGGCATTAATTTCTTTCCAGATGGAAGTTCCACCAATTCCAGAATCAAAAATACCGATAGCTTGTTTATTTTTTTGGGGTGTCATAGTCTTTAAAAGTACGAAATTACAAAAATATAGAAACACAAAATTATAAAAATAAAAATCCTGCTTTATAGAGCAGGATTTTTATAGAATAGTTCTTGTTATTCGGTAAATATTTACGGAATATTTAAGAAGTATTTGGTAGCTATGTTTTGGTTTTTTTAGAAACCTAATTTTGCTTTTACGGCACTATAAATATCATTTCCTTTATCATATACGATTAATCCTTTACCAGGAGCAGCGTCATATACGTAAATAATTCCTTTAGCAGCGGCAACATCTTTAATCGCTTGTTCTGCTTTCTTTAAGATAGGAAGTGTTTTTTCTTGATATTTTTTTTGCATTTCTTGCCCAGCAGATTGTTCAGCTTTACTAATACGTTGTCTATCTTGATTTACTTCAATAGCTCTTTGCTGATTTACTTCTTGTGTTTGGCTTTTCCCTTCTGCTTCGTATTTTTTAATTTTAGCTTCAAGTCTTTTGTACATTGCCTCAATATCGTCACGGTAGGTCTTGTTTAATTTCTCTAGCTCAGCTTTCATAGATTTTGTTGCTGGCATTTCAGATAATAATTTATCAGTATTTATATGTGCTGTTTTTTGTGCGTTTGCGATACTACCGAATCCAATTGTAAAAATTGCAACTAATAATAAGGTTTTAAAATGTTTCATCTTTTTAATTTAATTTTGATTTATTGTTTTTTATTCTTGATTTATTTAACTTTTGATATTGTGCCTAATTTTAATAGTTTCTTGCTTATTCTTTTTTCTTAGCGTCTTCTATTTTTTTTCTTAGGGCTTCTTTTTTATCTTTTAGAAGTTGTCTTTTTTGATTTCGTTCTAATAGTTTTGCTTTTCTTTTTTCTTCGATTAGTTTAATTTTAGCTAATCGATCGTTTTGTTTTTTTGTTTTTAAAAGCTCTTTTTTCTTTAATTTTTCTTTTCGATGATCGCTTAAACTTTCTTTATTTAGAAGTTCTTTTTTCTGTGCGATTTTATCATTTTTTTGTTGTTTTTTCTGATCGATATTAATCATTTTTACAACAAGGTCGCTAATATCGTGTTTTTTGTTGGAATACAACATTACTAAATCGCCTGATTTATCAAAAACAAAATCATATTTTTTTCGAGAAGCAATAGCTTGTATGGCGTTATAAACTTGATCTTGAATCGGTTTTATTAATTGTTTTCTCAAGTTATACATATCTCCTCTAGGACCAAAATATAAGGTTTCTAATCGTCGTATGGCTTCTTCTTTGATAACAATATCTTCTTCTCGTTCTACAATTAAGTCTTTTGTTAAAATAACTTTTTCGTTTGCTAAGTCGGTTTTTAAAACTTGAATAGCGTTATTTTGTTCGGTTATTTTTGTTTTCCATTTTTCAACTTTTGCATCCAAGGCGTTTTGAGCTTGTAAATATGCGGGAATATTCTCCAGAATATACTGCATATCAATATAGGCTAAACGCTGGCTTTTTTGAGCAACAGTAATGCTTGTAATAAGTAAAAGAACGATAGATACAATGTTTTTTTTCATCTTGCTATAATGTTTTTAGAAAAAACCATGCCAAAAAGCCAGTTACATTACAAATGTACTCTTTTTTTAGAATTGTCTTCCAATAATAAAATGCGTTTGCCATCCTGATTTTTGAGTTTGACCAGGTAAAGGGTCAAATCCGTGTGCAAAATCAATTCCTAACAAACCAAAAGCTGGCATAAATATACGAACTCCTAGTCCTGCAGAACGCTTCAATTTAAACGGGTTAAATTCGTTAAAATTGTTATATGAATTTCCTGCTTCTAAAAACCCTAAGGTATAAATTGATGCCGATGGTTTATCGGTTATAGAATAGCGTACTTCCATTTGAAATTTGTTATAAATAGCGCCTCCATCGGTTGATGAAATTCTGTTATTTTCGTATCCTCTTAATCCGATAGTTTCTCGACCATCTAATTGTCCTTGAGCAATTCCATCACCACCAACAAAGTATCTTTCTACAGGAGTTAATCCTAAGTCATCATTATAAGATCCTAAATATCCTATTTCAAAATTAGACATTAACACTAATTTATTATTTTGAGATAATGAGGTATACCATTTTCCTTTTGCTGAAATTTTATAATATTCTAGCCATTTATATTTGTCGGCTAAATAGGCTTCTCTTTCCTGATTTGTAGGATATGCTGGTTCTGTATAATCTTTTCCGTTTACTAATGAGTATGGAAAAGTTGCTTTTGCTTTAATGGTAAATTCAGAACCATAACTAGGATAAATCAAACTAGGACCTGTAGAATTACGGCTAAAAGCTACGGTATAGGCTAAGTTGTTTAAATCACCTTGACTAATAACATCATTAGAAGATCCAACACGATATCCATAATTTTTCAAATGTATTTTTTGATAACTAATATTTTGTGATAAAGAGAAATAATCATCAGGCCAATTTAAACGTTTTCCAAGTCCGATAGAAGCTCCAATAATGCTTAAACTTTGATCTTTATCTACTGAATTAGAATTGTAGTCATATCGATATTGATTCGATAAATACACCGAAAAAGATAATGATTGTGGTTTTTTACCGCCAAGCCAAGGTTCTGTAAATGAAAAACTATAGGTATTATAGGTTCTACTAGCTTGTAAACGCAGCGCTAATTTTTGACCATCTCCCATTGGCAATGGTTTATAGGCATCTTTATTAAAGATGTTTCGTAATGAAAAGTTATTAAACGACAGTCCTAAAGTACCGATAAATGAGCCACCACCATAACCACCTTGTAGTTCGATTTGACTTCCTCCTTTTTCTACTACAGCGAAATCAATATTGGCTGTTTTATTTTGATAATCTGGTTTTACATCTGGAGTTACGTTGGCGTCAAAAAAACCTAATTGACCGATTTCACGAATAGAACGAATAATATTTTCACGGCTAAATAAATCGCCTGGTTTCACTCTTAATTCTCTATAAATAACGTGGTCATTTGTTTTTTCATTTCCAGTTACGGTTACTTTTTGAATGGTTGCTTGTTCGTCTTCACGGATGCGAACCTCTACGGTAATCGAATCATTTTTAACGCTTGTTTCCACGGCATTTATTTGAGAAAATAAGTATCCGTTGTTATGATATAGTGTTTGAATATCTTGTGAATTAGGCGTTCCATCACCAGAGATACGTTCTTTTAACACTTTTCCGTTATACACATCACCTTTATCGATTCTTAAAAAGTTACGTAAAAAATCATCGGAATAGTTTTTATTTCCGATAAATTTAATGTCTTGAAAACGGTACTGACGACCTTCTTCTAATTTGATTGAAAGATTAATGGTATTGTCATCATTCCAGGTTACGTTGTCGGATAAAATACGAGCATCACGATATCCTTTTTCGCTATATTTTTCAAGAATATTTTCTAAATCTTTTTTATAATCATCTAAAATATATTTTGATGATTTCCAAAAACGTCCAAAAGCTTTACGTTTGGTGTTTTTCATAGCGCTTCTTAACGCGTTTCCTGTGAGTGCGTTATTTCCGTTAAAGCTGATTTTTTTAATTTTAACACGTTTTCCTTTATCAACAAAAATAGCCATGCTAACGCTGTTAACATCTGTGGTATCTTTTTTGGTTGATAAAGAAACTTTTGTTTTTAAAAATCCTTTATCGGTATATTTTTTTTGGATATAATTTCGTGTGGTTACGATTAGATTTTCGGTAACCATCATTCCTTTTTTAAGTTCCGTTTCTTTTCGAATATCTTTGATTTCACCTTTTCGAACTCCTGTGATGTTAATATTGGTTACTTGAGGCAATTCTGTTACATCAAATAAAAGATATACTGTTTCGCCGTCTTTTTTAGAAAGATAGACATCAACTTGGCTAAATTGTTTGCTTTCGTACAATTTTTTGATAGCACTTGTAAGTTTATCGCCAGGTAATTTTACAGATTGTCCATCGACCAATCCTGTATATACACGAATGGTTTGTTCGCTAAATTTTTGCAGTCCCGTAACGGTTATTCCGCCAAGAATGTAGGAAGTTCCTTTTTTATAAGGAATAGCGTTTTGTGTATTATTTTCTTTATCTACGATTTTTTGTGCTTGTATATTCGCCGATAAAAAGGCGATTAAAAATACGGCTACATAAGAATATTTATTCATTGATTTCAATCTGTTCGCTTGTTTTTCCAAATCTTCTTTCTCTATTTTGATAATCTATTACGGCATCAAAAAGATGTTCTCTTCTAAAGTCAGGCCATAATATATCGGTAAAATATAGTTCGGCATAGGCTATTTGCCAAAGTAAAAAATTACTGATTCGTTGTTCACCACTTGTGCGTATTAATAAATCAACGTTGGGCAAATTAAATGTATATAAATGGTTATTTATAATTTTTTCGTCTATTTTTTCAATATCTAATTGGTTATTAACAACTTTTTTAGATATATTTTTGATAGCATTAACAATTTCTTCTCTAGCTCCGTAGCTTAATGCGAATGTCAGTGTTATTTTGGTATTATTTTTGGTTTCTTCGATAACGGTTGCTAAAATTTTTTGTGCATTTTTGGGCAAGTTATCAATATTTCCGATGGCATTTACACGTACATTTTTGCGTTGAAAATCGGGTAATTCTTTTTTCAAAGTACTCACTAATAGGCTCATTAAAGCATCGACTTCTAATTTTGGTCTGCTCCAATTTTCGGTAGAAAAGGCGTAAAGTGTTACAAATTTAACACCTATTTCAGAGGCAGTATCTGCGGTTTCTCTGATGGCAGTTAAGGCATTTCGGTGTCCAAAAATACGTTGCATTCCTTTTCCTTTCGCCCATCGCCCATTTCCGTCCATAATAACGGCGATATGATTCGGTACTTTTTGCAAATCAATGCGGTGTCGTTTTTCTCCCATATTTATTCTGCTAATCCTTTATAACAAGGTGGTCTTCCAAAGCTATAAACTATAGAAATACCTGTAAACATATAGGTGTCGTTTCCGTTTCCACCAAAGTTTAAACTTTTTATTTTATCTGTTGAGTAATCAATATCATCGACAAAGGCAAAGCGAACTCCTGCTTCAAAGGCAATTGCGAAATTTCTAGTTAAACGACCTTTCACGCCAATTCCTACTGGTAGGGCGAATGAAGATTTATTTTTTAAACTAATTTCTTCTGATGAGATTCTTTCTTTAGGGCTTGCGTAATTAAAAACGGCAATTTCGGCGAGTATATATGGCGAAAATCGTGTTTTATAATTGCTGATATTGTAATCGAAAAAATTAAATTCGATACCTAGCGCCAATTCGTGCAAGTTATTTGAGAATTTAAAGCCTCTATTTTTTCGAAATGAATTGCTTGATTTTTCATCTTTTCCTTCAACAGGAAGATAGGTGTACGTTCCCCGCAAGGCAATTCGTGGATTTAAATTGTATTTATAAATGAATCCCGCCCCAACTTTATTTGGGTTGATATAGGTTGTATTTCCAATATCGCCCACATAATTTGTACCCCCAACGAGAATACCTACTTCGTGAGTTTGTGATTGTAATGTAATTGCTATCAAAGCAAATAATATGAGTAAAAATCTTTTTTTCATTATAAAAATGGCTCGCAAATATAGTTAAATGAATTTGCTTTAAAAAGTTAATAATATGCTTTTGATTAACTTTTTTTTAAAGCATTTATTGTAAACAAGCCTTATTTATTCTGAATTATAAGGAATCATTGCGAGTATCTTCGCCCCATAAAAGTTTTCCTCGAAGTGTTTTTAAATGCGATTGTCCTGTTAATAAAATACTTTTAATGGTAAAATCGGCTTTTTGTATGCTAATTTTAGTGCCTTCACAAACGGTTGTAATTCGGGAATCTAAGGAAATTAAATAATCTTTTTCACGAGAACTTACTTCTAATTCGATAAACGTATCATCAGGAATTACCATGGGTCTGGCGTTTAAATTATGCGGTGCAATAGGCGTAATTACAAAGCTTTTCGAATTTGGTAATATTACAGGGCCGTTGCAACTTAATGAATAGCCTGTCGAGCCTGTTGGTGTTGAGATAATTAAACCATCTGCCCAATAATTGGTTAGATATTCGTTGTTTAAGTAGGTTTTTACGCCAATCATCGACGTGGTATTTCTTCGTGCAATGGTGATTTCATTTAAGGCAAAATCTAATTCTATAAATTCTGATGCCTGCGGACTTGTTGTTATTTGCAATAATGACCGTTCTTGAATGGTATATTCTTTGGTTAATAATAAGGTGACCGCTTCTTGAATTTGGTCTTTTTGAACGGTTGCTAAGAAGCCTAATCTTCCTGTATTAATTCCTAAAATCGGGATGTCTAAATCTCGAACATAGGTTACGGCTCTTAAAATTGTTCCATCGCCACCAATTGAAAATAGCAAATCGAAAGTATTCGATAAATCGTTAAAATGTGCGTACGTTGGATATTTTTTTGATAAAGAATTATTCTCTAGTAGTAAGTTATAAAAATCTTTTTCAAAAAACACCACAATATTATTTTTCTCTAATATCGATAGCAAAATTTTAATTTCTTTTTCTGCTGAAATGGTATAAGATTGACCGTAAATAGCTACTTTTTTCAAATGGAATTCGGTTTTATTAAAAATATAAACGTTAGAAAATAAAAAATTACATATCTAAATATTTTCTTAAATAAGAGGCTCTATCTTTTAATTCTTCGAGATAAAAATCATCTTGATGTTGGGTTATAATTTGATAATCATAGCGTCTAAAAGTCTGGATAATTTCATTAATATCTTCTGTGATTACTTTTAAGGTAACTTGTACGGTATCGTTTGTATTATCTTGTGAAGAAATATAAAGTCCGAGTAATTTTCCACCGCTAGCCTCTACAATTTGAGCAATTTGACTCATTGAATAATCACTTTTATTTTTGCTGACAATTAAAGTTTCGCTTTCATTATGTAAGAAAGGACTGTCGGCAAAGGCATCTAAAATATCGCTTAATTCGTAGTATCCGATATAGGTCATTTCTTGATTTAACACGGGAATTACATTGCAATCATTATCGGCAAAAAGGACGATTAAATCGAGTAACGTATCTTTTTCTCTTGCATGAAATTGGGCTAATAAATATGAATATTCACGAAGTTCTTGATTTTTATCTTGAATTGTTTGAATGTCGCTTTCGGGAAAACAGCCAAGTAACCGTCCGTTTTCAACAATCGGAATATGTGTTATTGGTAATTTTGCACAAACTTTTTGCGCCTTTTTCACGGTGCTTTTTAAAGTAAGTGCTTTAATTTCGTCTAGTATAAAGTCGTTGATATTCATCACTACGAATATAGTTTAAAAAGTTTTAATGATTTATCTTTGTAACTTAATTTTATGAGATGACAAAGTTAAGTGTAAATATTAATAAAATTGCAACATTGCGTAATTCTAGAGGAGGAAATACGCCAAATTTATTGCAAGTAGCCACTGATATTGAAAGTTTTGGAGCACAAGGAATTACGATTCATCCAAGACCTGATGAGCGTCATATTCGCTATCAAGATGCGTATGATTTAAAAGCTATCGTTACCACGGAATATAATATTGAAGGAAATCCTATTGATAAATTTATGAAAATGGTATTGGAAATAAAGCCAACGCAAGTAACTTTAGTGCCTGATGCTATTGATAATTTAACGTCAAATGCGGGTTGGGATACGGTTTCAAATCAATCGTATTTGCAGGAAGTGATTACGGAATTTAAAAACAATGGCATAAGAACCTCTATTTTTATTGATACTGATGCCAAATTGATTGAGGCGGCCGCAAAAACAGGTGCCGATAGAATTGAATTATATACCGAAGAATTTGCAACGCAATATGCTTTGGGAAATAAAAATGCGATACAACCTTATACCGATGCTGCAATTTTAGCGCATAAATTGGGTTTAGGAATTAATGCAGGACACGATTTAAGTTTGGAAAATATCAAATTTTTCAAAGAAAACATTCCGAATTTAGCGGAAGTTTCTATTGGTCATGCGCTTATTTCGGAATCTTTATATTTAGGATTGGAAAATGTGGTGAATATGTATCTTGATAAATTAAAATAATATGCAAATTCTACATTCTAAAATACTAGGAGCGGGGAAGCCGTTGTTGATTTTACACGGATATTTTGGTATGGGCGATAATTGGAAAAGTCACGCCAATAAATTTGCCGAAGATGGTTTTGAAGTTCATTTAATTGACCAGCGAAATCATGGTCGTAGTTTTCATTCTGATGCTTTTGATTATGAATTAATGGTCGAAGATTTACAGCATTATATTGCTCATTATCATTTAGAAAATGTTGTTTTATTAGGGCATTCGATGGGTGGAAAAACAGCCATGTTATTTGCTACTCAATATCCTGATTTGGTACATAAATTAATTGTTGCTGATATTTCACCAAAAATGTATCCGCCACATCATCACGATATTTTAGAGGCTTTAAACTCTATTGATTTTACGGTACAAAATTCTCGAAATTTGATTGATGAGAAATTAAAAATATTAATTCCTGAACTTGGCATTCGACAATTTTTACTGAAAAACGTTTATCGAAAAACAAAAGAAGAATTTGCCTTTCGTTTTAATTTAACGTCATTAACTGAAAATAATAATGAAGTTGGCGAAGCATTGCCTTCATTTACTGTTTTTGAAGGCGATACGTTATTTTTAAAAGGCGAAAATTCTGGCTATATTTCCCAAAATGAAACGCCACTTATTGAAGCACATTTTCCAAAAGCAATTATCAAAACAATTGCAAATGCTGGACATTGGTTACATGCCGAAAATCCAACCGATTTCTATCAAGAAGCTATTGATTTTATAAGAGTTTAAATTTTATTCCAAAAATTTTTGTGACGTCAAAATAGGCATGACAAGGGGTTAAAACCCCTTGTTTTAAAAATAAAAATGCGTCAAAGGGATTTTATTTCAGTTTCTCATCCTGATTTGCCACATTTTTTAGCTTTTTTTGTGATTTTCAGCTCCTTTTAACAAGGGGTTTTAACCCCTTGCCGTCATTTTTTGCCACTATATTTTTTTCAGATGAAATTTAAACAGGCTCTTAAAATTATATCGAGAATTTGAGTTATTTTTTTAATCTCATTTCTAAATAAGGAGTTGCAAAACCTACTTTTTCATAAAGATATTTTGCAGGATTCTCCGGAGCTACATGTAATGCGATATCCCCTTTTGTATGTTTAATTACTTCCTTCATTAATTTTTCACCCAAACCTTTACCTCTAAAATTTTTATTGATAGCAATATAAACTAAAATATTTTCAGGAATATAACTTCCCATTCCTGTTTGATTTATAACGGCAATTCCTTTAATAATGGTATCGATTTTTAGAATCATTACAAAACCACCAAATGATTTGAAATTTTTTAAAGAATAATCAATCGCTTTTTCGATGTCTTTTTTTGAATCGCCATATTGCTCAAGATTATCGTATAGAAAATCGACTATTGCTGATTTTTCAAAGCTACTAGGTTTGTTTTCTGGGCTTAAAATGATTGTTTCTAACATATAAAAAAGCTTAATTAAATCTGAAATTTAGGCGTATATTACTATATTTTATACAATTCAAGATGATTTCTGACTGTTTTAACAGTTTTTAATCAGGAAAAAACTAAAAACCTGCCAAAATTACAGTATTTTTAAAATTGGTATAATTATCGCCCTAAAACTAACATCTAAAAAAGAATCACTTAAAAATCACTCAAAATGAATATATTTTTAAAAATTTTATTAACCGCCTTAGCCGTTTTTTTATTAGCCGAATTTTTACCAGGCGTATCGGTAACCGATTATTACACCGCGATAATTGTAGGATTAGTAATTTCATTATTAAATATGTTTGTACGTCCGTTATTGGTATTTTTTACCTTGCCAGCAACCATTGTAACGCTCGGATTATTTCTGTTTGTAATTAACGCAATTGTTATTTTATTAGCAGATAATTTAGTTACAGGATTTGCCGTAAACGGATTTTTTACCGCACTTTTATTTAGTGTGCTATTATCAATATTTCGTTCTGCCTTATTTTCGGTATTAAAAGAAGACTAAAAAGAAACCTAAAAATAACTGAAAACGAAACATTTAAACCCTTTGTGAAAAAGGTAAAAATAACCTAATTTTGCACCCGATTTTAAAGAAATATATTTAAAGATGAACATAACAAAACAAGACATAGACGCGTTAAACGCTGTTGTAAAAATAGATATCGTTGCTGAAGATTATCAAGCAAACGTAACAAGACAATTAGAAGAAAAACGTAAAAAAACAGACATTCCTGGATTCAGAAAAGGGCAAGTGCCAATGGGAATGATTAAAAAACAACACGAAAAAGCAATCGTGATTGAGGAGGTAAACAAAGTGTTACAAAACTCATTAAATAACTATTTAGCACAACAAAAATTAGACCTTTTAGGAAATCCGTTGCCTAAAATGAAGGACGAATTAAATTGGGATGCTGAAGAATTTTCTTTCGAATTTGAAATAGGATTAGCACCTAAATTTGAGGTAGATTTAGCTCCTGCTAAAAAAGTTGTTCAATATAATATTATTGCTACCGATGAATTATTAGATAAAGAAGTAGAAAATATTCAAGCTCGTTTTGGAAATCAATTGCCAGTAGAAACTGCTGATGATGATGCTAACATCACAGGAACTTTTGTAAATGAAGAAAAAGAAATCAACAAAAAAGCAACTATTTCTGTAAAAGAAATTTCAGGTGAAGAAAACTTGAAAAAATTTGTAGGCGCTAAAGTTGGTGATGTTTTATCTTTAGAAACAAAAGGATTATTTGCTGATGAACATAAATTACAAGAAGCTTTAGGCGTACCTCATGAAGCTGTTCATGGTTTAGCTGTACCTGTATCTTTTACCATTGATGCCGTTACAAAAACAGAACCAGCTCCTTTAGAAAAAGAATTATTCGATAAATTATTTGCTGATGGAAGTGTAACTTCAGTAGATGAATTAAAAGGTAAAATTAAAGAAGATGCTGAAAAACAATTCGAACAACAAGCAGATCAGCAATTGTTAAACGCAATTACTGAAAACTTAGTCGAAAATACAACGTTTGATTTACCAAAAGAATTTTTACAAAAATGGTTACAAACTGCTGGTCAAAAACAATTAACAATTGAAGAAGCAGCCGCAGAATATGAAAAATCAGAAAAAGGATTACGTTACCAATTAATCGAAGGAAAGATTATGAGAGATAACGATATCAAATTAGAATATGCCGAATTAGTTGATTACGCAAAAGGATTTATCCGTTCGCAAATGGCACAATTTGGAAACATGAATCCTGAAGAAAAAGAATTAAACGATATCGCTGCGAGAGTTCTTCAAAATCAAGAAGAAGCTCAAAAGTTACAAGCTCAATTAATTAGTCATAAATTATTAGCTTTCTATAAAGAAAAAATAACGTTTGATAGCAAAGAACTTTCTTATGAAGATTTCGTAAAAGAAGTATATAAATAACAGTTTTTTAATTGTTATCAACAAAAAACCTGAATGTAAATTCGGGTTTTTTTAGCCACAAAAACGACTAAAATACTAGTCAAATACTAAAAAAATAGTTCTTATATTTACAACATTATAACCCAAAAAACATTTTCAAAATGGATTACGGAAAAGAATTCGAAAAATACGCAACAAAAGAGCACGGAATAAATAGTACATATTTAGGGAAAATAACCAGTAGTTTAACGCCATATATTATGGAAGAACGTCAAATGAATATTACCCAAATGGATGTTTTTTCTCGTTTAATGATGGACAGAATTATCTTTTTAGGTACGGGTGTTAACGACCAAGTTGCCAATGTAATTCAGGCTCAATTATTATTCTTAGAAAGCGTAGATGCCAATAAAGATATTTCAATTTATATTAATTCTCCAGGTGGAGGTGTGTACGCAGGTTTAGGAATTTACGATACCATGCAATTTATCAAGCCAGATGTTGCTACAATTTGTACAGGAATGGCAGCCTCGATGGGAGCTGTATTAATGTGTGCAGGTGCAAAAGGAAAACGTTCTGCATTGCCACACTCTCGTATTATGATTCATCAACCAATGGGAGGCGCACAAGGACAAGCTTCTGATATGGAAATTACCGTAAAAGAAATCGGGAAATTAAAAACAGAATTATACGATATTATTGCCAATCATTCAGGGCAAACTTTTGAAAAAGTACAAGAAGATTCTGATAGAGATTATTGGATGAAAGCAGACGAAGCAAAAGCATACGGAATGGTAGATGAAATTTTAATAAGAAAATAATTTTTCTTGATTACAAAAAGAATCTTTAACAATCTCTAAGAATATTTTTGTAAAAAACTAAGAATAACAAGTTAGTAGCATGTCGAAAGAAGAAAACTTACAATGTTCCTTTTGTGGGCGTAAAAAACCAGAAACCGATTTATTAATCGCTGGGATGGACGCACATATTTGCGATAAATGTATAGAACAAGCGCACGGAATTGTAGCTGAAGAAGTATCCGAAGCAATAGCATCAAGTTTACCCAAAGATTTAACCCTTAAAAAACCCAAAGAAATTAAAGCATTCTTAGATGAATATATCATCGGACAAGATGCTACTAAAAGAGGGATGTCGGTAGCGGTTTATAATCATTATAAACGATTATTGCAAACCAAAGATGATGAAGATGAGGTAGAAATTGAGAAATCAAACATCATTTTAGTAGGAGAAACAGGAACAGGAAAAACCTTAATGGCACGTACTATTGCTAGAATGTTAAATGTCCCTTTTTCTATTGTTGATGCCACGGTTTTAACCCAAGCAGGATATGTTGGAGAAGATGTTGAAAGTATTTTAAGTCGTCTGTTGCAAGCAGCAGATTATGATGTAGAAAAAGCAGAACGAGGAATTGTTTTTATTGATGAAATTGATAAAATTGCTCGTAAAGGTGATAATCCATCAATTACACGTGATGTATCAGGAGAAGGAGTGCAACAAGCATTGCTAAAATTATTAGAAGGTTCGGTGGTAAATGTTGCTCCGAAAGGTGGAAGAAAACATCCCGATCAAAAATTTATTGAAGTAAATACCAAAGAAATTTTATTTATCGCAGGAGGTGCTTTTTCAGGAATTGAAAGAATTATCAGCAAGCGTTTAAATATGCAAGCGGTTGGATATAGTGCATCTATTGATGAAGATAAAGTTGATGAAACTAATTTATTACAATATATTATTCCTTCGGATTTAAAATCTTTTGGATTAATTCCTGAAATTATTGGACGTTTACCTGTATTAAGTTACATGAATCCGCTAGATGCAAAAACATTGCGTGCTATTTTAACAGAACCTAAAAATTCTATTATAAAGCAATACACGAAGTTATTTGCGATGGATGATGTAGCTTTTTCTTTAACCGAAGATGCAATGCAATACATTGTAGATAAGGCAATTGAATACAAACTAGGCGCTCGTGGATTACGTTCTTTATGTGAAGCAATTTTAACAGATGCGATGTTTGATATGCCAAGTTCTGATGAAAAAGAATTAAAGGTTACCAGAAAATATGCCGAATCGAAGGTTACAAAATCAGCATTAAAGAAATTAAGAGCAGGGTCTTAATTTTTTGATTATAAAGTAAGAATAACAAAAAAAACCAGCGATTATCGTTGGTTTTTTTTTGTGAATTATTCCCGTAAATCATATAATTTATTTAGAATAGTCAATTCGTTTGTTATATTTTTTTAGCCATTCTGATAATTCTTCAGATGTTATTGAATATTTTTTAAGTACTTTATTTTTGATTTTATTTAGATGTAGTTCATTTAAAACTTCGGCTTCAAATTCTGCAACAATTTGTTGTTTCATTTCGATTGTTTTTTCAGTATTATTTTTGATAATTGGAGCTGTTTTTTTATCCGCTTTAGCGATAATAACAGTTGAATTTGTCAATTTTGTAACTGGTTCTGTAACCGATTTTATAGTTGGTTTTGTAGCTGTTTTTGTCGTACTATAAATTGTTTTTTCATCTTTATACCATCCTTGAGGCGGTGTATTTAATTGAGTATTATTTACCCGAATCATATTTATACCATTGCCAGAAGTGTCCAAACTCTCTAACTTTGAACAGCCAGAAACATCTAAATAAGTCAATGTATTAAAGCTTGAATATAGGCTTTCAAGATTCGGATTATCTCCAAGAAGTAACGTATTTAATTGATTATTATCACAACTTATGTAGGCTAATTTGGTATTTTTACTAAGATCAAGTTTTGTTATTTTATTATCATTACAATTCAAAAAAGTAATAGACGTACTTTTTGATAAATCTAATTTTGTAAGATTATTATTAAAACAATCCAATCGTTTTAAATTTGGAAAACTTTCAAGTCCTGTTAAATCTTTAATTTTAGAATGTACGTTGGGTAATAATTTATTAGTTATCGGATTATTGATGTTTAAATTAATTACATATTTTGCATCACTAACTAAAATATTTCCATTTAAACCATTCGAATCAATATCTAAATCAATTAAACATTCTTCGAGTCCGATATCAGGAATTAGAATGGTTTCTTGAGCATTTATAGCGACATTAAAAAATACTATAAATAGTAAAAAAGAAGAAAATCGGATGTTCATAATTGGGGGATTTAGGATTTCTGCAAAAGTAAATATTTAAAAATATTGAGCAACTAAAAATCGTTTTTATAAGTATCTTTTGATACGCAAATTTAAAAGCTTGTATCTTTGCCATTGTATTTTAAAAATATGATAACCAAAGAAACCATAGAAAAAGTTTTTGAAGCCGCTCAAGTTGCCGAGGTAATTGGTGAATTTGTACAATTAAAAAAATCTGGAAGCAGTTTTAAAGGATTAAGTCCGTTTACTGATGAACGAACACCATCATTTATGGTATCGCCAGTAAAACAAATTTGGAAAGATTTTAGTACAGGAAAAGGCGGAAATGCCGTATCATTTTTAATGGAACATGAGCATTATTCCTATCCAGAGGCGATAAAATGGTTGGCAAAAAAGTACAATATCGAAGTTGAAGAAACCGAGCAATCAGATGCGCAAAAAGAGCAAATGAATGAACGCGAAAGTATGTTTTTGGTCTCTAAATTTGCCAAAGATTATTTTCATGACGTATTAATGAACAGCCAACAAGGACGTGCCATTGGATTATCCTACTTTAAAGAAAGAGGTTTTCGAGAAGATATTATCGAAAAATTCGACTTAGGATATTGTAAAGATCAATGGGATAATTTCACGAATAATGCCTTATCAAAAGGCTACGATTTAAAGTATTTAAAATCCACAGGATTAACGATTGTTAAAGAAGGCGGTTCAACCGATAGAAAATTTGACCGTTTTAAAGGACGTGTTATGTTTCCGATTCACAGTATGTCGGGGCGGATTTTAGGTTTCGGAGGACGAATACTTACCAATGATAAAAAAGCAGCAAAATACTTAAACTCACCCGAAAGTGATATTTACCATAAAAGTAAAGTTTTATACGGAATTTATCAAGCAAAAAAAGAAATTGCCAAGCAAGATAATTGCTATTTAGTTGAAGGATATACCGATGTTATTTCATTTTATCAATCAGGAATTGAAAATGTGGTGGCATCTTCAGGAACGGCACTTACGCCCGAACAAATTCGTTTGGTGAATCGTTTAACTAAAAATATTACCGTTTTATTTGATGGCGATGCCGCAGGAATTAGAGCGTCTATTCGAGGAATCGATTTGATTTTAGCACAAGGAATGAATGTAAAAGTAGTTTCTTTTCCAGAAGGAGAAGATCCTGATAGTTTTGCAAAATCGCATTCAACAGCCGAATTAAAACAGTTTTTAGAAGAAAAATCACAAGATTTTATTGAATTTAAAGTGTCTTTGTTGATGGAAGACGCAAAGAATGATCCTGTTAAAAAAGCAGGATTAATTCGAGATATTGTAACGAGTATTTCTAAAATTCCAGATGGAATTCAACGAGAAGTATATGTGCAAGAATGTGCGCGTATCATGGATATTTCCGAACAAGTTTTATTTAACGAATTAGCACAATTAATCAATAAAGATTTGATTAATACAACTAAAAAAAGTGCAAATCAAAGTAGAAATCAGCCATCGTTAGCAGGAGCAGAACAAGCATCGATGGGACTTGTTAAAACAAATCGGACGGGGATTCAGAAAATAAATCAATTAGAAATTCTTGAAAAAGAAATTATCAGAATTTTATTATTATACGGAAACGAAATTGTCGATTTTGTCAATTGGGTAGCGGGAGTTGATGATAAAGGACGTCCTATTTTAGAGAAAGAAGAATATCAAAATACAGTTTCAAATGAGTTGTATTTAAATCTGCAAGAAGATGAAATTGAGTTTGCAAATGAACTCTTTAAACAAACTTATTATCAGTTAGTACATCAATTAAATCAAGATGAAAAAATTTCGATAGACCAATTAATAATGCACGAAAATCAAGAAATTGCAAGCTTGGTTACTAATATTTTAATGGATGAAGAAAAATATTCGTTAAGCGATTGGGAACGCAAAGAAATTTTTGTAACACAAACCATCAAAATATTGCCTAAATTGGTATCAGATGCGATTTTAAATTTACGAAGAATTTTAATCGAACAAAAAATAAAAGAAATTATACACGAAGTACAAGCCCAAAAAGCGGTGCTTGATTTAGAAGAAATATCAAACTACACCGACTTAAAAAAACGCCTTTTTGACAAATTAAATCGGGTAGTTTAAGGATTTTTTTATTTTTCTGATAAGAATTTGGCTAGGATAAGAATTGGCTAGTGCGAGTATCTTGCTCGTACCGTTTATAAAATAAATAATATGTTTTTGTTTGACAGCACAAGCAAGATGCTTGCGCTAGCGTTTGAATTTGCTATTGCGAGTGTCACGCTCGTACCGTTTATAAAATAAATAATATGTTTTTGTTTGACGGCACAAGTAAGATGCTTGCGCTAGCATTTGCTGAATTTAATCGCAATTTATTTTAAATCGGCAGGAATTTCACAAACAGGAATCGGTATCATTTTATGTTGATTAATGCGATTCAATCTTGTATAAATTTTAAAAACTTCAAGTTCTCTGTTTGAAAAATCAGTTTCGGTTTTTCCTAAATCTAGCATTTTCATTGCCCATTCTAATTCGTCATAAGAAGCACCAATTTGATCTTCATCAGTTCTACTATCGCCAAAAAGTCCGTCGGTAGGTTGGGC
Source organism: Tenacibaculum piscium (assembly GCF_021390755.1). NCBI lineage: Bacteria > Pseudomonadati > Bacteroidota > Flavobacteriia > Flavobacteriales > Flavobacteriaceae > Tenacibaculum > Tenacibaculum piscium. The sequence goes on from NZ_JAJGWR010000001.1 coordinate 237,235, forward strand.
ATTTTGTATCGAACTTGGAACTTTTAAATGTGATGCTAACGCATATACTTCCGATTTTACTAAATCAGCAATAGGGCTCAAATCTACACCACCATCACCATATTTTGTGTAAAAACCAACGCCAAAATCTTCTACTTTATTTCCCGTTCCTGCCACTAATAACCCGTGTAAACCTGCAAAATAATACAGCGTAGTCATGCGTAAACGAGCGCGTGTATTTGCCAACGCTAAACGAGTTTTATCCGAAGGTTTAATTTTAGGAACAACAGCTTTAAAATCTTCAAAAGTACTGGTTAAATCAACTTCGACTTCACTAACATTTTTAAAGCGTTCTTTTAATTGTTTGATGTGTTCATTGGCTCTGTTTACTTGGCTTTCTGCTTGATGAATCGGCAATTCAACACATAAAACTTTTAAGCCAGTTTGGGCGCATAAAGTGGAAGTTACTGCACTGTCAATTCCGCCAGAAATACCCACGACAAAACCATTTACACCCGCTTTGGTTGCGTAATTTTTTAACCATTGTACAATATGTTCCGAAACTTTTGGCGTATTCATAATTAGAGATGTTTTTAGGAGTTTATATAAAATGATAGAAACTATTTTAGTAATTTTGAGGTTCTAATATTTAATTATACTTTGACTATTTTAAATGTAAATATACTATAAGTTCATGAGAAAATTTTTAGCACTTTTTATTTTAGTTTTTATTTTGATTTCGGTTTTAAGTTCATGTGATACACAAACCGATACTCGTTTGAAAATTAACGCATCTGATTTAGATAAAATAGCGGTAAAACCTGTTGTTATTGCGCGTTTTGATGTCGATTTTTATAAAACAACGCCAACGACTTTAATTAATACGAAAAATAAGTATCCTTTTTTATTTCCAAAACAACCTGATAGCGTTTGGATTAATAAAATCAACAATAAAGATGAACGAGAATTATATGCTGAAACGCAAAAAATATTCCCGAATCTTGACACGTTGAGTTCCGATTTAACATCCTTATTTAAGCACGTAAAATATTATCATCCGAAGTTTAAAACGCCTAAGGTAATTACGATGCTTACCAATATTGACTATGATAATCGCATCGTATATGCCGATAGTTTATTGCTGATTTCTTTAGATGCTTATCTTGGGAAAACACATCCTTTTTATAATGATTATCCCGCGTATATAAAGCAACATAATCAAAAAGAAAATATTAGTGTTGATGTTGCAAAAACGATTATAAATACGCAAAAATTTTCAGTAAAGCAACGTAATTTTATTGATAAAATGATTTATAAAGGTAAAAAAATGTATTTGTTAGATGCTTATTTACCAACAACTTCAGAGGCTCTTAAAATAGGATATTTACCTGAAAAAATGGCGTGGGCAAAAAATAATGAACAACAAATTTGGCGTTATTTTATTGAAAAAGAATTGTTGTATAGTACCAGTAAAGACCTCGATAAACGGTTTTTAGATATCGCACCTTTTTCAAAATTTTATATGGATAAAGATGCCGAATCACCAGGGAGAATAGGGGAGTTTATTGGTTGGCAAATCGTGCGTTCGTATATGCAAAAGAATGATGTATCTTTGCTAGAATTAGTACAAAAAAGTGAAGCAGAAATCTTCCAGAAATCAAAATATAAACCGAAAAAATCAAATTAATTAAAAAGAAATAAAAGAATATAATGGCGATAAAACACACTTCTAAAATCGAATTTACAGTAGGATTAGACGAAAATAAAATTCCTGAAGAAATTTCATGGAATGCAGAAGATGGAGGCATTGAAAATGAGTCTTCAAAAGCAATTATGTTATCTGTTTGGGATCCTAAGAAAAAAGATACTTTACGTATGGATTTATGGACCAAAGATATGCCTGTTGATGAAATGAAACAATTCTATCATCAAACATTAGTATCAATGGCAGGTTCGTTTGAAAGAGCTACGGATGATCAAAAAATGGGTGCTACCATGCGTGATTTTTGTGATTATTTTGCAGAAAAATTAGAATTGAAAAAATAGCATTTAAAATGCTTTGACAATAGCTTTCTGAAATATAAAAAAAGCCTAAAAAAAGTAATTCTTAAATCACTTTTTTAGGCTTTTATTTATTTATAATTTTTTTTAACGAATATGATTGTTTATTTGTTGAATAATAGCTTGATAATCTTCCGTATTATTTACAAAATCTAGATTAGAAACATCAATCATTAAAACATTTAAATTAAGCTCTTTTTCTATAAAATTACGATAACCATCATGTATTTTTTGTAGATACTCGGCTTCAATATTTTGCTCGTATATTCTTCCTCGATTTTTTATATTTTCTAATAATCGTTCGGTATTTTGATATAAATAGACATATAAATCAGGTTTTGTAACTTCTTTATAAAGTAAATAGAACATTTTTTGATATACTTCATATTCGTCTTTCGGCAGGGTAATTTCTGCAAAAATCAACGATTTAAATAAATAATAATCAGAAATAATACAATTTTCAAGCAATTCAAATTGTGCTAAATCATCGGTTAATTGCTGATGTCTATCGGCTAAAAAACTCATTTCTAAAGCAAAAGCATAGCGTTCTTTATCTTGATAAAATTTAGTTAAAAAAGGATTTTCAGTAAAGTTTTCTAGTACAACTTTAGTGTTAAATTGATTGGCTATTTTATAAGCTAACGATGTTTTTCCTGCACCAATATTTCCTTCAATAGCAATGTATTTATATTTTTCGGTAATAGAAATCGGGTTCATTAATTGCACTTTAATTTTCGAAATTTCAGAAGTATCCGTACAGTTTTTTAAACAATCACTTAACGGTTTTTTTACTGTTGGATGAAGTATATTTTCCGTAATTTCAACCAATGGAACTAACACAAATTTTCGTTGTAACATTCTAGGATGTGGTACAATTATATTTTCTGAAAAAATAATTTCATCATTATATAATAAAATATCTAAATCGATAATTCTATCGGTGTAGCCACTTTTATTTTTTCGAGTTCTACCTAATTCATCTTCTAAAGAAAGTAATTTTTTGATTAATTTTTCAGGAGATAAATAGGTTGTAATTTTAATACACGTATTGTAAAAGTCAGCTCCTTCAAAACCCAAAGAGGGCGTTTCGTATACCGAAGCAATTTGTTGAATAGCACCAATATTTGCAGCAATTAAATTAATTGCATTTTGAAGGTTTTCCAACCGACTTCCTTGATTTGTTCCTATTGATAAATAGGCAATTTGTTGTGTTTTCATGTAGTTTTCAAAGAGAAATAAAACGAAGTTTTTGTTTAAACCTGTAAATATAAATTTTATAATATCAAAAGAGTATGCCAAGGGGTTAAAACCCCTTGTTTTTAAAAAATAAAAACGTATCAAACCACATCTAAGGGATTTTATTTTCATTTTTCATCTTCATTTGCGAAAGTTTTTAGTTTTCTTATGATTTTTAGTTCCTTTTAAGAAGGAGGTTTCAACCCCTTGACTTGCTATTTTGCCGTTACATTTTTTTAGATGAAGTTTTAAGCCAAAAAAACCGCTAAAATAAATTAGCGGTTTCAAGATTATAAAAAAAATAAAGATTAATCTTCTTTTCTAGGTTCTCTTGGAGCTCTAGGTTTTCTGTCATCACGACTTCTGTTATCTCTAGGCTTGTTTTCTCTTGGTGGTCTTGCTACATAACCTTCTGGTTTTGGTAACAATGCTTTACGAGAAACTTTTTCTTTACGAGTTCTAGGGTCAAGTCCGAAATATTTTACATCAAATACATCACCCATTTTAACTACGTCAGAAACATTTTCTGTACGTTCCCAAGCTAATTCACTAACGTGTAATAAAACTTCGTTTCCTGGAGCTTCTGCATATTCTACAACAGCACCAAAATCTAACATTTTAATTACTTTTACTTCGTAAGAATTACCAACGGTAGGTTTAAATAACATAGACTCAATACGAGTAGTTACTTTTTCAATTCCTTCAGGATCAGTTCCTAAAATTTCAATAATTCCTTCTTCAGTTACAGCATCTTCAGTAATTACGATTGTAGTTCCTGTTTCTTTCTGTAATTCTTGAATATGTTTACCACCTGGTCCGATAAATGCACCAATCATATCATTAGGGATACGACGGTTAATCATTTTTGGAGCATGTTCCTTAACTTCTTCGTTAGATTGAGAAATAGTATCCGTTAATTTCCCTAAGATATGTAAACGACCTGCACGAGCTTGTTTTAGTGCATTCACTAAAATTTCGTATCCTAATCCTTTCACTTTAATATCCATCTGACAAGCAGTAATTCCTTCAGAAGTACCCGTTACTTTAAAGTCCATATCACCTAAATGATCTTCATCCCCTAAAATATCAGATAAAACTGCGTAACGATCTCCGTCAGAAATTAATCCCATAGCAATACCAGAAACTGGTCTTGTCATTTTAACACCTGCATCCATTAAAGCCATTGTACCAGCACAAACTGTAGCCATTGAAGAAGAACCATTAGATTCTAATACTTCAGATACAACTCTTACTGTATAAGGGCAATCAGCAGGAATCATTCCTTTTAAACCACGTTGAGCCAAGTTACCATGACCAACCTCTCTACGAGAAGTTCCTCTTAATGGTCTTGCTTCACCTGTACAAAAAGGAGGGAAGTTATAATGTAAATAGAAATTCTCTTCACCTTCGTAAGATGGCATATCTATTTTGTTAGCATCTCTAGATGTTCCTAAAGTAACGGTCGCTAATGCTTGCGTTTCTCCACGAGTAAAAATTGATGAACCATGTGTTGATGGTAAATAATCTACTTCACACCAAATTGGTCTAATTTCGTCAGTCTTACGACCGTCTAAACGTAAACCTTCCGCTAAAGTTAATTCTCTAACAGCACTTTTTTGAGATTTGTTGAAATATTTTCCAACTAAATCACCATAATCAGCTAATTCTTCTTCAGTAAATGAAGCTTTAACTTCTTCTTTTACTTCAGCAAAAGCTGTTGTACGTTCTACTTTTGATGTACCTTTTTTAGCGATAGCATAACACTTATCGTAAGCAAGTTCATTTATTTTTTTAGCTAATGCTTCGTCTTCTCTTTCTCCTTCGTAAACTCTTGTTTCTTTCTTTCCGAAAGCTTCCGCTAAACGAACTTGAGCAGCACATTGTATTTTAATAGATTCATGAGCAAATTTAATTGCTTCAGCCATTTCTTCTTCAGAAATTTCATCCATTTCACCTTCAACCATCATTACTGAATCAGCTGAAGCTCCAATCATCATATCGATGTCAGATTCTGCTAATTGAGCTCTGTTTGGGTTGATTACAAATTCACCATTTACTCTAGCAACACGTGCTTCAGAAATAGGACATTCGAAAGGGAAATCAGATAATTGAATCGCTGCAGAAGCTGCTAAACCTGCTAATGCATCTGGCATAACGTCTTCATCATGAGACATTAATTGAATCATTACCTGTACTTCCGAATGATAATCCTTTGGAAATAAAGGACGTAAAACACGATCTACTAAACGCATGGTTAATATTTCACCATCACTAGGTCTAGCTTCTCTTTTAAAGAAACCACCTGGATAACGACCTGCGGCAGCAAATTTTTCTCTATAATCTACCGTTAAAGGTAAAAAATCAACAGTTCCTGCTTTGTAGCTTGATACTACGGTACATAACAACATTGCTTTTCCCATTTGCACAACAACCGAACCATGGGCTTGTTTTGCTAATTTACCCGTTTCTAAAGAGATGGTTCTTCCATCTCCAAGGTCAATGACCTCTCTAAATACTTTTGGAATCATAAATTTTAATTCTAAATTTTTAAATTGTTTGTTGTTGTGTTGTTGTTTTGTTGCAATGGAAATTCAAAATTGTTGTTAAAAATTTTGAGTTTTTTATATAAATTTCTATTAGTTAGATAGAAATGAATTTTTAGGTATAAAAAAAAGAGGCACGTTTATAGCGCCTCTTTTTGGGAGAATTATTTTCTAATTCCTAATTCTACGATAATCGCACGATATCTGTTGATTTCAGTTTTCTTTAAGTAATCAAGTAAGCTTCTACGTTTTCCTACCATTTTCACTAATGAACGTTCTGTATTAAAATCTTTACGATTTTGCTTTAAGTGCTCCGTTAAGTGGTTAATTCTAAAAGTGAACAATGCAATTTGTCCTTCCGAAGTTCCAGTATCAGCTTTACTTTTACCGTGTTTTTCGAATAATCCTTCTTTTACTTCTTTCGTTAAATACATTCCAATATTATTTAAATGATTTTTATGTACATCAATGAGCTATTCATTGAAGCTACAAAGATACAAATAAAATTTTAGTTGAATTGTATGCTAAAAGTGTTTTTTATGTTGATAAAAACAAAAAAGCCAGCAGTTGCTGACTTTTAATTTTATGCTCTAATAGGTTGATTCTGTATCAAATCAATATATAAATTCACTTGTTTTTTTAATTGTTTACGTTCGTAAATGGCGTCCAAGAAACCGTGTTCTAGTACAAATTCTGAACGCTGAAAACCTTCAGGTAAATCTTTTCCTGTGGTATCTTTTACAATTCTAGGACCTGCAAAAGCAATTAAAGCGTTTGGTTCAGCGATATTAATATCGCCAAGCATTGCAAAAGAAGCGGTAATTCCTCCAGTTGTTGGATCGGTACATAATGAAATATATGGCAGTTTAGCTTCTGCTAATTGTGCTAATTTCACGGATGTTTTTACCATTTGCATTAATGATAAGGATGCTTCCATCATACGTGCGCCTCCTGATTTTGATACCATTAAGAAAGGGAGTTCATTTTTGATAGCATAATCAATTGCTCTTGCTATTTTCTCACCAACGACAGATCCCATTGAACCGCCAATAAATGCAAAATCCATAGAAGCGATTACAATATTTTTTCCGTTAGATTTTCCGACAGCTGTACGAACGGCATCTTTTAAGCCTGTTTTACTTTGTGCAGCTTTTAAGCGATCGGGATATTTTTTAGTATCTTCAAATTTCAAAGGATCTTTTGATGTTAATGTTGCATCTAATTCAACAAAGGTATTTTCATCAAAAAAAAGTTCAAAATATTCATGACTTCCAATACGAACATGATAGCCATCTTCGGGGCTTACATATAAGTTTTTCTTTAATTCGTCTGTATCAATAACCTTACCGCTTGGTGTTTTATACCACAAGCCTTTAGGAGTGTCTTTTTTTTCTTCGGTCGGGGTTTGAATCCCCTTGTCTTTACGTTTAAACCAAGCCATAGTTTAGTTTATATTTTGTTGTTTGTTTTTTGGGTTAACTCGTTTATTTTAAGAAATGAGCTGACGACAAATGTAAATTATTTTTTATGAACTTTACTTTTTATCGCTAAAAAAAGCATTTAGAGGGTTCTAAATGCTTTTTGATTTACTGTAATCAATATCTGTTTGAGTGATTTTTTTTTCAAAAAAGATATTGATTGATGTATTATAAGGTATTTACATTATTTAAATCTTCGAAAGCTTTTTTCAAACGAGTTTTAAATGTTAATTCTCCTTCACGTAGCCATTTACGAGGGTCGTAGTATTTTTTATTAGGTTTATCATCGCCATCAGGATTTCCAATCTGACTAGCTAAATATGCTTGATTTTTCAAAATATAATCACGAGTACCTTCGGTGAAAGCGTATTGTAAATCGGTATCAATATTCATTTTGATAGTACCGTAATCAATTGCTTCTCTAATTTCTTCTAAAGAAGATCCAGAACCTCCGTGAAAAACAAAATCGATAGTATTATGTGGCACGTTGTATTTTTTAGAAATATATTCTTGAGAATTTTTCAAGATTTTCGGTGTTAATTTCACGTTTCCGGGTCTGTAAACTCCGTGTACATTTCCAAAAGCGGCAGCAATGGTAAATTGGTCGCTTATTTTCATTAATTCTTCGTAAGCGTAGGCAACTTCTTCGGGTTGCGTGTAAAGTTTAGAAACATCTACATCAGAATTATCAACACCATCTTCTTCACCACCAGTGATTCCTAATTCAATTTCTAGTGTCATTCCTATTTTGCTCATACGAGCAAGATATTTTTTACAGATTTCGATATTTTCTTCTAATGGTTCTTCGGATAAATCAATCATATGAGAGCTGTATAAAGATTTTCCTGTTTCTTTATAAAATTGCTCACTAGCGTCTAATAATCCATCAATCCAAGGTAATAATTTTTTAGCGGCATGATCGGTATGTAAAATTACTGGAATACCGTAAGCTTCGGCTAATAAATGCACGTGTTTTGCACCTGCAACAGCACCTGCAATGGCTGCTTTTTCATGTTCGTTTGATAATCCTTTACCAGCATTAAATTGCGCACCACCATTAGAAAACTGAATAATTACGGGTGAATTTAATTCTTTTGCGGTTTCTAGAACAGTATTTACGGTACTAGAACCTACAACATTTACTGCAGGTAATGCAAATTTTTTATCTTTTGCTAATTGAAATATTGCTTGTACTTCTTTTCCTGTAGCAACTCCAGCTTTAATAGTATGCGCCATTTTATATGTTTTTTATGTGATTTTAGTTGTATTTAGCGTGTCAAAAATAAGAAATTTTAATGCATTGCTCGAAAATAACGGCTTTTGAATTTATAATTTTTAAAAAGGGTAATTAATTCCGATATTTAGTACAGATCTGGAGATATTAAAATTTCGAAACCATCGGTTATTATTTAAGTAAGGTTCGTGTACTTTGAAGCCTACATCTAGTCTTGCGATTAAAAAATTAAAATCATATCGAAGTCCAAATCCTGCGCCAACAGCGATATCTGTGAATGATTTAATGTTGTCAAATTTAGCGGCATCATCAATAAAATCAGAATTTGTGATGTCCCAAATATTTCCTGCATCTGTAAATAAAGCACCTTTTAACGCTCCTAGCATATTAAATCGATATTCAAAACTCGATAAAAATTTTAAACTTCCGATATTATATTCTAAGCCAGGTTTTCGGGTTCCTGCTCCTAAATCGTATGTTTTCCAAGCTCTTACGTCATTTGAACCTCCCGCAAAATAGCTACGAGAAAAAGGAATGCTCGATTGATTATAATTAATAATACTTCCTAAAAAAGTTCGATGTGCTAGCACGGTATTATTTCCTAAATTCCAATATTTTTTATATTCTAAATCCAATTTAAAATACTGTGCAATCGGGATTTTAAAAAATGTTTTTTGATTTTTTGTATTTTCTTTTTCTGATAAAATCCCCATTAAATTTCCTGCATTAGCGACTCTAAATTTTACAAAAGAAAAACTAGCATCTTTACTATTTTCTTGATTATTATAGGTGTAACTAAAAGCAATTTCTGGGATTAAAAAATCCGAAGTAATAATATTGTAGCGATTAAAAATATTCAAATTATTTTGAAAAGCGACTGCATTAGCAGTTTGAAAATTTTCATCTTGTGCAACATTTTTCATAAATGTTACAATACTTCCTGCGTTATTTGTTTGATTATCGGGTAATTTATATTTCGGAATTTCGTCTGCTACTTTTTTTAATTTCGAATATTCTGAGCCGTATATGGTAAAATAATTATTGATATTTAAGTTTCGAATATATTGGGTATTAAACAATTCTAATTGTAATGATTTTCGAGTATTATATTTCCATTTATAATCTAAAGCAACGGTAATATTTTGATTATCGAGTCCAATATTTTTTTGAATACCGCCTCCGATTAAAAATTTTGATTTAGGAAACATTCTTTTCGGAATCATTTTTTGCCATCCAAAGGGTGCGATAAAACGAGGAATTTCTAGAGAAATATCGGCTCCCATTTCCCAACCGAGTCCATTATTGGAGCTAAAATACGAGCCAAAAGTGGAGAATTTAAAGGTTTCTGCTCCTTTAAAGGTATTTCTATTGATAAGCGAAAAAGTTAGGGAAACATCAAAATTTCGAATATTAGAGCGTGATAATTCGGTATCAAAACCTACGGTATATTTTTCGATAGGTGTTAAAAAAACAGTCGCTTCTAAGTCATTTTCAGTGAGTTCGTTATAGCGAATCGAGGTAGATTTAAAATTCTTTAAACTTCTTAAATGCGTGCGTGTTAGGTTTTTAGATTCATCGCTATACACCATATTTGGTTTCATAAATAATGATTGCGATAATATTTTAGGATTGTATTTTATTTTTTCATGCGCATAAAAATGAATACCATTATAGATTGCCGAATCTTTATGAATTGAATCTTTTTTATTGTAGGAATAATCGGTAAAAACGCTTATTTTTTTTATTTTTTGAATTTTAAAGGGAATAATTCTATCTGAAATACTAATTTCTACGTTTGTTTTTTGATAATTTTTTAGGGTATCATTATCGAATGAAATATAGTTTTCATTAAAATGATAGATACCATTATTTCGAAATAATTCGACCAAACGATTTGCTTCTTTAATAAAATTGCCGTCTTTGTATTGACTTCCTTTGGAAAGAAAGCTTTTTTCTTTGGATATTTTATATAAAGAATCAAGAATAGGGGAGGCGATTTTAGTTTGAATCGTATCTAAAAACGAAGGATTTCCTTTGGTAATATGATATGAAATTTCTCCTTTTTTAGGAGTAATAGTATCTTTTTTTGATGTTATTTTGGCTCTAAAATAGCCTTGTGTTTGAAAGTATGCTTTTAAGTTTCCAATTGTTTTTTGAGTTTTTATCGGATTAATAATAACGGGTGCTTCGCCACTATTTAAAAACCAATGATTAAATCCGATAAATGTATTGGCAACAGAAATACTTTGTTTTTCAGAGAAACCTTTTTTAAAAAATCGATATATTTTAGGATTTTTATTTCCCCATTGCGATGGTGTTTTAGCTCCCTGAGGATTTCCTAAATTATAAAAATACAACGACAACGGAACTCCCAAGGCTTTGGCATTTGGGCGTTGCATCAGTAATTCTGCAATATTTTCGGTGGTATTTTTAGTGCTGTCAACGTAAACACTATTTTTAGCGAGTAACAATTCATTTTCTTTAACAAATTTTATCGTATTACAAGAATTGAATAAGAGTACTAATAAAAAGAAGAAAGAAAGTTTTTTCATTAACTTTACGGCACGTATTTTTAAGTATCAAAAATACTATTTTTTAGTGATTATAAAGTGTTAAAAAAATAATAATGAGTTTATCAAAAAACAACCTAAAATTAATTACAAGTTTACGACAAAAAAAGTATCGACAAAAAGAACAATTATTTGTTGCTGAAGGCGTAAAAGTGGTGCAAGAATTGATAGCTTCTTCCTTAGAAGTCGCTCATATTTTTACAACGGATAGTCATTTTGAAATTCCTGAAAATATAGTGTGTACACTTATTTCTGATACTGAATTAAAAAAAATTAGTACGTTAAAGAATCCGAATAAAGTTTTAGGATTGTTTAAAATCCCTGAACATAAAAGTTCTGAAACGACAACAATTCCTGATGCTACTTGTAATTTAATTGTTGCTTTGGATGCCATAAATGATCCAGGAAATTTAGGAACAATTATTCGTTTGTGTGATTGGTTTGGTGTTTCGGAATTGATTTGTTCAAAAAACACGGTAGATTGTTACAATCAAAAAGTGGTACAATCCACCATGGGTTCTTTGGCTCGGGTACGCATTTCTTATACCGATTTGCCTATTTTTTTATCAAACACGAGTTTGCCTGTTTTTACTGCTGATATGCACGGAACAAATGTTTATAAAACAACGCTTCCTCAAAAAGCGGTTTTGGTGATGGGCAATGAAGCTAACGGAATTTCTGCTGAAATAGCAGCGATTGTAAAGCATACAATAACGATTCCTCGTTTTGGCGATACTCAACAAACCGAAAGTTTAAATGTCGCTACTGCAACTGCTATTTTATTAAGTGAATTTAAAAGATGAATTTAAAGGCTTTTTATTTTTCTCTTTTATTTTGTCTTTATTTTTGCATCTATTTTATCAATAATATACGTTAAATCAGCTTTATTTTTGATAAAATCTAAGTTATCAACATCGATAATTAACAATTTTCCTTTGTTGTATTTACTTGCCCAAGCTTCGTAGCGTTCGTTTAATCGGCTTAAATAATCGATACTAATTGAGTTTTCATATTCTCGTCCACGCTTGTGAATTTGTCCAACTAAGGTAGAAATATCGGCACGTAAATAAATCAATAAATCTGGAGGTGTTACTAATTTTTCCATCAATTCAAATAAAGAGGAATAATTGCCAAAATCACGATTGGTCATTAATCCCATTGCGTGCAGATTTGGTGCAAAAATATGAGCGTCTTCATAAATAGTTCGGTCTTGAATTATTTTTTTTCCAGATTCTCTTAATTCTAAAACTTGACGAAACCGACTATTTAAAAAGAAAACTTGTAAATTAAACGACCAGCGTTCCATTTCAGCATAAAAATCATCTAAATATGGATTATCATCTACGGATTCGTAATGAGCGTCCCAATTATAATGTTCGGCTAATATTTTGGTTAATGTGGTTTTTCCTGCTCCGATATTTCCGGCAATTGCTACATGCATAATTTTTTTGAATTTTTGAATTTCAATAAGGTAAAATTACATAAAATTTTGCTATCAATTCGCTAAAAAAAAGCGTGCTTTATAGCACGCTTTTTTCTTGATTATTTTTTTAAATTTTTCTTGATATCTTAAATAAACTAAAAAAAATATTATTGAATAATTATTTTTCTAGTTTTTAATTTTCCATCATTTTCAATTTGAAGAAAGTAATTTCCGCTACTTATTTTTTTGAATTGTACTTCTTGTTCAAAACGGGTCGATATTGTTGAAAATGTTTGAGTTTCTAATAATTGTCCAAGAGCGTTAAACAATCGAATAACGGTTACTTCTTTAATTTTTACTTTAAATTTCACGGTTAATTTTCCATCAGAAGGTACAGGAAACACTTGTAAATCAGTAAATAAATTTTTATACGTAGCAAAACTTTCTTGTATATTGATGGTATAATCTTCCACTTCGCCATCAAAACCAAATTCACAAGAATTTGCAGTCTGTTCGATTGCTTTTTTCACCGCAATTCGTAAAACTGTAGCACCAATTTCGGCATCTTCAGGAATCGTAATAGAAGTATTGTTTGCTTCTAAATCAATGATTTCATTGTCTTCGAACACTAAATTTTGATTCCAGTCTATCCAGCCGTATGTTTTTATATTTTCGTTATTTTGATTGTTTATTTTAATAGTTAGTTCATAATTTTCGCCTCTAATTACGGGCGTATTGATGGTTTTAAAATCAGAATATCCTGTAGTTTTTGTTGATGAATTATCAATTTCAGCAAACATCACTTTGGTAATACTTGTTTGTGATGTTGCATTTCCGATTGCTTTACAATAGCTATCATTTACATTAAGTTTTAAATCCACCGATTTTTGAATTTCACCTGCTGTTGCGATAATTTTAATGGTATAATCTCCAACGGGAGCCTCATTTAAATTATTGATATTTACGGTAAATGTTCCATCTTTTTTAATAATAGGATTAAAGCTAATATTCGTATTTTCTGGGGTATTTTTGGGATTATCTTCTGTGGATAAAGTTACATTTTGGTTAAAACCATTGATTGTTTCATAGTCGATTTCGAATTGAACTTCGTTTACGGCTTTGTTATAAATTGCGATTGGTTTCGTTTGATTTGTGAGTGTAAAACTCGGTGTAATGGCAATGGTATAATCTTCAACTTCGCCATTAAATCCTGATACACATTTGTTATCAATCGTATTTTTTGTTGTATTTGTAGTATTGTTTGTCGTATTTTCAAATACTTTTTCAGTGATAATTCTTAGTATCGTTTTGCCATTTAGAGCATTATTTGGAATGATAATTTCCATGCCGCTTTTGCTTGTTGAAGCGTTGGCATTCGTGGCGGTTCCTAAGTCATATTTTTCATTGGCATCAAACAAACAATTTTGATTCCAATCAATCCAAGCCGTTGTTTTTACAGTTTGTTTTCCATCAGAATTAGCCTTTACAATTAAAGGATATTTTGTTCCTCTTATAAGTTCGGCAATTGTATTGGTGTAATTCGAATATCCTGCAGATTTTTCAGAAATACTATTGATATCGGCAAAATTTACAAGCGTTGTGCTAATCTTACTGTCCATATTTCCTGCGGATTTACAAATAGTATCATTTATATTAAAAGGAATACTTATTTGTTTTGTCATCGAATTTGCTTTGGCTATAATTTTAAAATTATAATCTCCAACAGGAGCATTTTTCAAGTTTGATAGCGTTACTTTCACAAGTCCATTGGTATCGATAGTTGAAAAATTAGCGGTAGTATTTGCAGGAATTTCTATTGCAGAAAAAACGATATTTTCATTAAAACCTTGTAAGGCTTCATATTTTAGCGTGAAAATTTGTGTATCAACAGCGGTATTACATATCGATAGATTTCCAGAAGTATTGTTTATGGTAAAACTTGGTCTTGGTTTTTCTATAATTTTAAGGGTATAATCTTCGGTTTCTCCCCAATTTACCAAATGTTCGGAAGTACAGGCTCCTTCGCCGTAATTTTTTGTAGGATCGTCATATTCGAGTAGCACACGCATTCGAGTAAATCCTAAAACAGCATTTTCAGGAATTGTAATCTTCTGACCAAGTGTTTGCTGACTTCCTGAACCAATATCATATCTTTCGGTGATTTTATCAAAAATTAAATCTTGATTCCAATCAATAAAAACAAAACAATGGTCTTGATAACCATCGCTATCGAAAGTAACATTCATTTGATATGAAACCGTTTTTTCAACTTCGGTAATGATGTTTGTAAAATCTTCATAACCATCTATAGTATCATTTCCTGAGGTATTATTTATCGAATTGAAGCTAACATTCGTAATGTGATTTTTACCTCCAGCATCATCAATAAAAGTAGAACTACAATACGATGGCGCTTGTGTTGTAAATTGATTATCGCTTGAAAAAGTTCCTTCTTTACAGTTATTTTTAGGTTTTACACGCCAAAAATAAGTTGTTGTTCCCAGTAGTGGTGTCGTGGGTGTGTAAGAATTTGTATTAACAGTTTCATCGATAATAATTGTTGAAAAATCACTATTTGAGGCAACGATTAATTGATACGCACTTGCATTTTCAACTTTTGACCAATTAAAATCGGGCGTTAAACTGGTTTCTGTAATTAAATTTACAGGAGATTTTAAGATGGTTTTGGTTAAATTATCATCAATTATATTTAAAAAAGCGGTGTTTGTTTGTGTAATTGTTGCTGATTTTCCTTGAACTACAATGGTATATTCTTTTTGATTACTTTGTTTAAAATTGTTGATAGTTAAAGTAACATCGCCACTAGAGTTGATGCTATTTGGCGTAAAAACGGCTGAAGTTCCGTTAGGTAATCCTGTTGCGGATAAATTTATTGTTTCTGTAAATCCATTGATGAAATTAGCATTGAACGTATAAGAAATAGTGGTATCGCTATTTTTACAGGTATTTTGTTTTGGGGTTTTATTTGATAATAAAAAAGTTGGTTTTGTGGCATTAATCGTAAAATTACTATCATTTACATTATAGAAAACATTATCAGAAGCTTCTATAAGGATTCGTGCTTGTGTTGTTGGTGTATCAGGAATTGTAATTTCTTCTGTTCCATCATTTAAGGTATTTTCTTTTAAGAGAATTGGGAAGGTTTTTCCTCCATCAGTAGAAAGTTTTATAGTAACTTTTTTACAATTAATCGGAGCGATATCGCTTGTTCCTTTTTGCCAAGTGATTGTTTTTGTAGCGCCAGTATCCCAAATAATATTGGTATTTGGTGCGGTAACGGTAAATGGTAGGGCATCGGTAAGGGTAATTTTGATATTATCTCTATCGGAGCTACCACCGTTCGGATTGTTGTCTCTTACAGTAAATGCGAAATTTAATTCTCTCTCCACCGTTGGTAATACAATCCATTGATTAGTGGTTTTATTGATAACATTTTCAAAATCCGGAAAGTATCGATTTGCAGATTTACTTGGAGCAACAGATTTAAAAGTAGGTCCTCCTGTACTTGTTGCCACAGGTGGCATTGGTGCAATTTGGGTGTCTGTTTGTTCCCAATTATAGGTTAAACTTGCTGTTCCTTGTTTGTCGGTGGCACTTCCTTTTAAGAGAAAAGGCGTTCCTTTTGGAATACTATAATTCGTTCCTGCATTGGCGATTGGTGCATCATTATTTGTGGGGGTTAGTACGGCACAATTTCCATTTCCTTGTATGTGCGACCACATTTGGTCAATACTTACGGCATGAAAATACGGGTCGCTTTTGGTTTGTACATTGGGCGCACAAATATTGGCATATCCCATAATTGTAGAACCACTTCCAGGTTCTACAGCAGTTGAACTTGTTCTGTTACAATCATTATTTTGCGTGTGTGTTGCTCCGAATTGATGTCCTAATTCATGACAAACATAATCAATATCGTAAGGGTCATTAATGGGCTGATAACTTCCTGTAAGTCCTTGCGCTTTATAGCCTTGAACACATACGGAATTAACTTCAGCATAACCACCGCCGCCGGTACTAAATGCGTGTCCGATATCGTAATTTGCGTTTCCAATGATGGCATCACATTTTACTTGACTTTCTTCAATTAAATCATCTGCATTGTTATTGGTTAGTTGGTCGGTATTTGTATCAAAGAAAATTAATTCATCATTATTCGCAACTAAAATCATTCTAACGGCTAAATCTCTTTCATAAATTTGATTTACTCGTGTAATAGAAGTATTAATAGCCGATAAAACAGTCGCTTTTTTCACCAAATCAGTTGCTGATGTTGCAACATTTTGTCTATTTAAATGAAAAAGAGAATATTCAGCGGTACAAACAATGGCGATTCTGTAGGTTCTTAATTGTCCATCATTGGCATTTTTTTTTTGAGTTGATGCCGTTCTTTGTCGATTTTCGTGTTTATTTTTTTGTCGATTTTCGCCTTTAACTTGACAACTAAAAGAAGTATCAGCTGGTTTTAAATCACTAGTTTTATAGATGATATATTGTTTTCTATCTTTGGTGTACGGGTCGATATATACGGTTTCTTTATCCGCAGAAGAAATAATAGCGTGTACGCCGTTTGTACCCAAACTGATTTTTACAATTTTACGAGCATCGTCAATTCCGATTCCTGTATAGGATTTAATCATTGGGAATTTTTCGGCTAATTTAGGCGCTAATAAAGCCGTTTCTTTCATTGAAAAACGCTCTAGTTTTCCTTCTGAATTGGGTAATGTAATAATTTTTTCACGGCTCTTTTCTGATGAATTGGCTGTTGAATTTGGTGAGTTTCGTAAGTATTTTGTAAAACCATTTAGATTTAAAGAAGCGACTGTATATTTTTCAGGCGTACTTTTTCTTTTCAATATGTTTTTCTTTTTAATTGTTTTTTCTTTTTTGGCAGAAGTGTTCCAAAAATTTTGAGAATAACTAGTGGTTACAAAAAAAGTGAAAAATAAAACGAGTAATAGGGTATTTTTTTTTGTCATATTAAATCGTGTTAATAAGGGCATTTTAACTGCTTAAAGCTAATTTTTGCTACCTTTGAGAACTTGTTTTTAGAACACAAATTTATGAATAAAAAAATAACACTTAGTGATTTAGGTAAAAAAGATTACAAAGAAACTTGGGAATATCAAACTAAATTATTAGAGGAAACCGTTTTTATAAAGCGTCAAAATAGAGTAAATTCAACAAATATTGCTACACCGAATCATTTTTTATTTGTCGAGCATCCGCACGTTTATACGCTTGGTAAATCGGGTGATTTGAGTAATTTATTACTCAATGAAACACAATTGAAAGAAAAAGGGGCCACTTTTTACAAGATAAATAGGGGAGGAGATATCACATATCACGGGCCAGGACAAATTGTTGGATATCCGATTCTTGATTTAGAAAATTTTTTCACGGATATTCATAAATATTTACGTTTATTGGAGGAAGCAATCATTTTAACTGTTGCCGAATATGGTTTAAAAGCGGAGCGTAGCGATGGTGAAACAGGTGTTTGGTTAGGGGTAGGAACACCATTTCCTAGAAAAATTTGTGCGATGGGAATTCGTGCCAGCAGATGGGTAACGATGCACGGTTTTGCTTTAAATGTAAATGCAAATCTTGGTTATTTTGATAATATTATTCCCTGTGGAATCCGAGGAAAAGCAGTTACTTCGATGCAAGCCGAATTAGGATATGAAGTTTCAGAAACTGCTGTAAAACAAAAAATATTAATACATTTTCAAGAACTTTTTGAAGTATCAGAATTTATAAAAGCCTAAAATATTAAAACCTAAAATGTTAAAGTAAAAAAGCAATCTCAATAAAATGAGATTGCTTTTTTTGTTATTATTTTAGATAAATTTCATCTAAAATTAATTCAACATATCCCATAATTTATCTTTCAATTCTTGTAAACCAAGTTGGGCTACAGATGAGATAAATAAGGTGTCAATACCTTCCGGTAAATCTTGTTTAATTTCCTCTTTTAACTCGTCATCTAACATATCTGATTTAGAAATAGCTAATAAACGGTCTTTATCTAATAATTCAGGATTGTGTTTACGTAATTCGTTTAATAGAATTTCATATTCTTTTTTGATGTCGTCGCTATCGGCAGGAATTAAAAATAATAGGGTCGAATTACGTTCAATATGACGTAAAAAATAATGTCCTAATCCTTTTCCTTCGGCAGCTCCTTCAATAATTCCAGGAATATCAGCAACTACAAAACTCTTGTGATTACGGTGTTCTACAATTCCTAAGTTTGGTTTTAAGGTTGTAAAAGCGTAATCGGCAATTTTAGGTTTTGCTGCTGTTATTACTGATAATAAAGTAGATTTTCCAGCATTTGGAAAACCAACTAAACCAACATCGGCTAATAATTTAAGTTCAATACGGAACCAACCATCAACTCCATCAATACCAGGTTGTGCGTAACGTGGTGCTTGATTTGTAGATGATTTAAAGTGCCAGTTTCCAAGTCCTCCTTTTCCACCTTGTAACAATATTATGTCCTGATCATGTTCAGAAACTTCGTATAAAATTTCATCAGTATCGGCATCACGAATAATGGTTCCTAGTGGCACGGGTACAATAATGTCTTTTGCATCATGTCCTGTACTACGACTTGCACTTCCATCTCCACCTGGTTCAGCCCTAAAATGACGTTTAAACTTTAAGTGAAAAAGTGTCCACATACTTTTATCACCACGTAAAATGATGTGTCCTCCACGACCACCGTCACCTCCGTCAGGACCACCTTTAGTAATGTATTTTTCACGATGTAAATGCACAGAACCTCGACCTCCTTTACCAGAAGATGCATAGATTTTTATATAGTCAACAAAATTTCCTTCAGTCATTTTTTCTAAGTTCTTTACTGCTTTATTTAAACAGTAGTAATAATTATAACAATACTTTATTAGCGATTTTAATATCAAAAAAAATAGCTAAAAAAATGACTAATAAAGTGATTAATATTTACAACGTATGTTACAAAACTTTTTATAAAGTATCAAATACTTCTGATAAACGTTCTGTAATTTCGTTGATATCTCCAACGCCATTTACACCGTAATACGTGCCTTTTTCTTGATAAAAATCTTTTAAAACAGCCGTTTTCGTATTGTATTCATTAAAACGATTTCTAATTTTACTTTCATCAGTATCATCAGTTCTTCCACTTGTTTTTCCACGTTCTAAAATACGTGCTACTAACAAATCTTCAGGAACTTCTAAGGCAACCATTCCGTTAATACGCTCGTTTTTTTCTGCTAAAAAAGCATCTAAAGCTTCCGCCTGTGATTGCGTTCTTGGAAAGCCATCAAAAATAAACCCGTTGGCTTGAGTATTTTTTTCTACTTCAGCTTTTAACATATTGATAGTTACTTCATCAGGAACTAAATCTCCGTCATCCATATATGTTTTAGCAAGTACTCCTAATTCAGTTTTATTTTTGATGTTGAAGCGAAAAACATCTCCTGTTGAAATATGAACTAAGTTATATTTCTCTTTTAATAAATCTGCTTGTGTTCCTTTTCCTGCGCCTGGAGGGCCAAATAATACGATGTTTTTCATTTTCGGTGGTGTTGTTAATTGATAAATAGCGGATAAATTTCTTCCATAACTTTTGTAATCTAAGCCGTAACCAACAATAAATTTATCTTCAATACTTTTTCCGATATAATTTATGGGCAATTCTTTTCGATATACATCTGGTTTAAAAAAAAGTGTTGCTATTTTTAATTCTTTAATATTTTTTGTTTTGAAGATTTCATAAATCTCCTGTAACGTTGTGCCTGTATCAATAATATCTTCTAGAATAATAACAGTTCGGTTGGTTAAATCTTCATTAATACCGATGAGTTCTTTTACATTTTCTGTTGATGTTGTTCCTTGATACGAAGCTAATTTTACAAAACTAATTTCACAATCGCCTTTATATTCTCGTAAAAAATCAGCAGTAAAAATAATGCAACCGTTTAAAATTCCGATAAATAACGGAACTTCATTTTTAGGTAAATCCGCTTTTACTTGTTTTGCTAATCGTGTAACAATAGTGGCTATTTCATTTGAAGAAATGAATTCTTTAAAGTATAAATCGTGAAGTTTTGTAATTTTCATAATATTGCAAATAATACTGCAAAGATAGTTGCTTGATTTTAAATGAAAAAACCGTTTTGAATATAATTCAAAACGGTTTTTGTAAACTATAATATTTTAGAAATAATAGAAAAGGTATTAAACGGTTTCTTTATTTTCTTCGATATTTTGTTCATTATTTTCTTGAGCTCTTTTAGAAGCATCAAACATAATTGGTGTTGCCACAAATAATGAAGAATATGTACCTACAATTACCCCAACAATTAAGGCAAACATAAATCCTTTAATACTATCTCCTCCGAAGAAGAAAATTGCTAACATTACTAATAATGTTGTTAAAGAAGTGTTTATAGTTCTACCTAACGTACTGTTTAAGGCTTTGTTTACTAAACCTGCTGATATGGTTGTTTTCTCTTCTGTAAACTCTCTAATTCTATCAAAAATTACCACCGTATCATTTAATGAATATCCAACTACGGTTAAAATTGCCGCAATAAATGATTGTCCAATTTCCATATCAAAAGGCATGAATTTATAACAGATAGAAAATACGCCTAATACCACTAATACATCATGGAAAACGGCTGCAACTGCACCAATTGAGAAAGCGATTTTTCTAAAACGTAATAAAATATATAAGAAAACTACAATTAATGAACCGACTACTGCCCATAATGCTGATTTTTTAATATCATCAGCAATGGTTGGTTCTACTTTCATGTAGCTCATAATTCCGCTACCTGCTTTTTCGAATCCAGGTTTAAAATCTTCATAAGAAGTTGTTCCTAAGTATGATTTTAATCCTGTAAATAATGATTTTTGAACTGAATCATCTACTTCACTACCATCTTCATCAATTTTAAAAGCGGTCGTTATTTTTAATTGATGATCTGAACCATATGTTTTTACTTCTGGAGCAGTTCCAAAAGCATCTTTTAAGCTCGTAGCAACTTCGGTAGCACTCATTGGTTGATCAAAACGAACAACATACGAACGTCCTCCTTTAAAATCAACACCTTGTTTTAAACCTAACGTAAAAATTGAAATTAATCCAATTAAAATAAGAGATCCAGAAACAATATAGGCTAATTTACGTTTCTTTAAAAATTCAATATTGATATTTTGAAACCAGTTTTTAGAGATGTTCGTGTTAAAAGGTAAAGCAGTTCCTTTTTCAACAGATTTATCAATTAATAAACGCGTGATAAAAATCGCTGTAAATAATGAAGTTGCAATACCTAACATTAATGTATAGGCAAATCCTTTAATTGGTCCTGTTCCAAAGATAAATAAAATAACACCCGTTAAAAATGTCGTGATATTGGCATCAATAATTGCCGATAAAGCTCCTTTAAAACTAAATCCTTCATCAACCGCTGTTGCTAATGTTTTTCCACCGCTTAAGGCTTCTTTAATTCTTTCGAAAATAATAACATTCGCATCTACCGACATACCGATAGTTAAAATAATACCTGCAATTCCAGGTAAAGTTAATACCGCATTGTACGAGGCTAACCATCCGAAGATAAATAAAATGTTTACTAATAGTGCAATGTTTGCATAAAGACCCGCTTTACCGTAGTATAATAACATCCAAATTAAGATTAATAAAATCGCTAATCCGAATGACCAAATACTTGCATTAATAGATTCTTGTCCTAATGATGGACCTACAACTTCTGCTTGAATAATTCTTGCAGGAGCAGGTAATTTACCAGCTTTTAATACCGTAGAAATATCTTGTGCTTCTTCCACAGTCATGGTTCCTCCAGATATTTGAGTACTTCCTCCTGTAATTGCTCCGTTTACTACAGGTGCAGTGTATACGTAATTGTCTAAAACAACGGCAACGAATTTCCCAACGTTATCGCTAGTCATTTTTGCCCATTTTTTAGTTCCAGTTCCGTTCATTGTCATTGATACAACGGGCTTGCTTAATTGGTCAAAATCTTGATTTGCATCTGCAATTACATCGCCATCAATGGTTGGTTTGTCGTTTCTGTTTGATTTTATAGCGTATAAACCAATAATTTCAGCAGTACCATCGATGCTTTTTTGTGCTTTATAATCCCAAAGAAATTTAACGTATTTTAAATTTGCTGGTAATAATGCTCGTACACTTTTGTTGGCAAGTAAGCTGTTTACTCTAGCTGTATCTTGTATATTAGCTTGTGCAACTAACGAACTCATTTGTTGTTGATTTTGAGCTACATTAGGAGTTAAAAAGGTAAATAAACTTTTTTGAGTATCAGCCTTTGTTTCATCAGTTGATTCTCCTAGTAAATCATCAATATCATCTACTTTTGCAGAATCTTTAACTTGTGTGGTTGCAGTTACTACATCATCTTTTAATAATTCAGCAACTTTTGCATTTGCACTAAAGAAAAAGTTTTGAACTTCTGCATTCGTATATACTTCCCAAAATTGTAATTCGGCAGTACTTGTAATTAATTTTGTTACACGTTCGATATCTTTTGCGCCAGGTAATTCAATTTGAATTCTTCCAGAATTTCCGATACGTTGAATACTTGGTTGTGTTACACCAAACTTATCAATACGACTACGTAACACTTCAAAAGAGGTATTAATAGATGTATTAATTTCTTGTTGTAAAACTTCTTTTACTTGGTCGTTTGTTTTGTTAAAGTCAATTTTTTCTCGTAATGATTTTGTTCCAAAAATTGAAGGATCACTTAATTTAACAGTTCCGTTACTTACCGCTTCGAATTGCGTTAAAAATAAGTCTAAATAGTTTTCTTGACTATTTTTTTGAGCTTCACTTGCTTTTGCTAAAGCTTGTGTAAAAACAGTGTTTTCTGAATTGTTTGATAAAGCTATTAAAATATCTTTTACAGATACTTGTAGAATAGCGTTAATTCCCCCTTTTAAGTCTAAACCAAGGTTCATTTCACGTTCTTTAATGTCGTTGTAGGTATATTTAGCAATTCCTAAATTTACAACTTCATCATTAGCAACGCTATCAAGGTACTTCCTTTCAAATTGAGCTAAGGCTCTACCATTGTTGTCTTTAACGTTTCCTTTTGCGTATACTTTTGCGTTATCTTCTACTTTATTAGCAAAAAATGTAAACGACAATTGGTATAAGCTTACTAGTCCGAAAAGGACAGCAAATAATTTAATGAGACCTTTGTTTTGCATCTATAATAATTTAAATCGAGTTCTGTATTAAAACGAGCAAATATAGTATTTCGAAAAAGATTTGCCAATTATTTTTAGATATTTATATGTTTGGAGCAGGTTTGGTTAAAGAAGTCTAATAAGATATCTAATAGATATATCTTTTTTTTATCCCTTTTTATCCCTTTTTATCTCTTTTTACCCCTTTCTATCGAGATAATATTATGTATATTTACTTGATTTTATCTAAAAAAATAATAACTTAAAATTTATATAATTAGCTATGGCACATTTATCAGATATTGAGATTGCACAAGCAAAAGAATTACAACACATTAAGTATATTGCTACGAAACTTAATGTAAAAGAAGACGATTTAGAAATGTACGGAAAGTACAAAGCAAAGTTGCCTTTAGATTTAATTGATGAAGAAAAAATCGCAAAAAACAACTTAGTTTTAGTAACTGCTTTAACGCCAACTCCAGCAGGAGAGGGGAAAACAACCGTTTCTATCGGTTTAACGGAAGGGTTAAATAAAATAGGTAAACAAGCAACGGTAGTATTGCGTGAGCCTTCTTTAGGGCCTGTTTTTGGAATCAAAGGAGGTGCCGCTGGTGGTGGATATTCTCAAGTAGTTCCGATGGAAGATATCAACCTACATTTTACGGGTGATTTTAATGCTATTGAAAAAGCAAATAATTTATTAGCAGCTTTAATCGACAATAATATTCAAAGTAGTGTTAATAATTTAAATATTGATCCTCGTACCATTTTATGGAAACGTGTAATTGATATGAAC
Organism: Tenacibaculum piscium; assembly: GCF_021390755.1. NCBI lineage: Bacteria > Pseudomonadati > Bacteroidota > Flavobacteriia > Flavobacteriales > Flavobacteriaceae > Tenacibaculum > Tenacibaculum piscium. Next base: position 261,808 of record NZ_JAJGWR010000001.1, read on the forward strand.
GACCGTGCTTTGCGTCAAATTACCATTGGTTTAGGAGGTACAGGAAACGGAATTCCTCGTGAAGATGGTTTCAATATTACTCCAGCATCCGAAGTAATGGCGATACTTTGTATGGCGATGAATTTTGATGATTTAAAAAAGCGTTTAGGTGATATTTTTATTGGATTTACTTTTGATAAAAAACCTGTTTTTGCCCGTGATTTAAACGCACAAGATGCGATGGCAATTTTATTAAAAGATGCTATTAAGCCGAATTTAGTACAAACTTTAGAAGAAAATCCAGCGATTATTCATGGAGGTCCTTTTGCGAATATCGCGCAAGGAACCAATACGATTATTGCTACAAAAATGGGATTATCATTATCTAATTATGTAGTTACAGAGGCAGGTTTTGGAGCAGATTTAGGCGCAGAAAAGTTTTTAAATATCAAATCGCAATACGCAGGATTAAATCCTAAATGTGTGGTTTTAGTGGCGACTGTTAGAGCATTACGTCATCATGGAGGTGCAAAAAAAGAGGAATATAATACGCCAAATTTAGAACGTGTTGAAAACGGGTTTAAAAATTTAGAAAAGCATATTGAAAACATTCGTAAATTTAATATTGAGCCTGTAGTTGCTATCAATTCTTTTATTTCTGATTCAGAAGAAGAAGTAAATTTTGTTATTGAAGCGTGTGCCAAATTAGGTGTTGAAGCAGTCGTTTCAGAAGGATGGGCAAAAGGAGGTGAAGGAACTAAAAACTTAGCCAAAGCCGTTGTAAATGTTGTTGAAAATAAAGCAACACAATTTAAACCTTTATACGATTTTAAAAGTCCAATTAAAGATAAAATTGAAATTATAGCAAAAGAAATTTACGGTGCTGATGGGGTAACCTATGATAAAAAAGCGGAATTAAATTTACGTAGAATTGACAGATTAGGATTTAACGATTTTGCTGTTTGTATGGCAAAAACACAAAAATCTTTTTCAGATGATGACAAATTAATTGGAAGACCAACAGGTTTTACGGTAAATGTACGTGAAATAGAAATTGCAGCAGGAGCACAGTTTGTCATTCCTATTTTAGGAAAGATGATGCGTATGCCAGGTTTACCAGCCGTACCAGCATCAGAAAATATGAGTATTGATAATAATGGTGTAATTTCAGGATTGTCTTAAAAATATTTTAACAAGTATTTCTTAAAATGTTTTAGCGATTATTTAAGATCCTAAAAAAACCTCAAGTTTTGCTTGAGGTTTTTTATATATTGATTAATTAACACCACGTTGTTTGTTAATTTCGTCTTGTAATTGACGTCGTAATTTTTGTTCTTTATCAATAGAACTTCTTTTGTATTGCTCAAACTCATCTTCAACACCAACTAATAAATTTTTGGTTTCTCTGGTAATCGCATTACTACTGCTAAATTTATAAATGAAAAAAGCGAGTCCGATTAATAATCCACTAATAATACTCCAAAGAATCGTGTTATAAAGGCTTTTATCGATTAAAAACCCAAAAATAGCAATACCATTTTCTTTTTCAACAGATAATGATAAATCATTTTTCAGCGTATTAATTTCGTTTTTTAAAACGTTTTCATTTTTTAATTGCGCTTCTAGTTGAAGTTGTTTCGCAAGCACATCTTTTTTGATAGCCGTTACACTGTCGAGTATATTTTTTTGAAAACTGATAAAATGCGTACGTTTAATCAATTTGTATTCTTGCCAATTATTTGACAATCGATATGCTTTTATAAATTGATTTTCTATAGTATTTGGTAGTGAATCAATTTGGGTTTTAGATAATCGTTTTTGGGCTGTAACTTGCTGTGTTATAATGATTAGTAATATAATTCTTAGCATTTTCATTGGTTAGAATTTTATATTAAACTGAATTTGTTTATTTAAATTAGTATATTTTTTATTATTTGGATTTAAAAAAACCCAAACGTTTAAGTTTGGGTTTTTAGTATAAGCAAGTATATGAAACTTATTTTACTTTTTCTACAATGGCCTTAAAAGCTTCTGGATTGTTCATCGCTAAATCGGCTAAAACCTTACGGTTTAATTCGATACTATTAGCTTTTGCTTTACCCATAAACTGAGAGTAAGACATTCCATACTGACGAGCTCCAGCGTTAATACGCTGAATCCATAATGCACGGAAGTTTCTCTTATTGTTTTTACGGTCACGATAAGCATATGTCATCGCTTTTTCTACCGCATTTTTTGCTACTGTGTAAACGTTTTTACGTCTACCAAAGTAACCTTTTGCTGCCTTCAAGATTTTTTTTCTTCTTCTTCTTGAGGCTACTGAATTTACTGATCTTGGCATAATTCAAATGTTTTTTTGTAGTAGGCGATTATCAATAATTATATTAAATTATTTTGATGATAATACTTGGTGTGCCTAACTCCATGGTTAATTAAATTCCCTGTGCTAACAATTATCTTAAAACTAATTGTTGCTTAATGTTTGCTAAATCAGCTTTGTGAACTAATGTTGCATGTCTTAATTTAAGCTTACGTTTTTTCGACTTCTTTGTTAAGATGTGGCTTTTAAACGCGTGCTTTCTTTTTATCTTACCAGAACCTGTTACTTTGAAACGTTTCTTGGCACTAGACTTTGTTTTAATTTTAGGCATTTCTGTTTTTTAGTTTATCTTGCTTATATATTGTGAACGTTTTTTTTTAGTTTATTTTGCTTTTTTAGGCGCGATAAACATAATCATACGTTTCCCTTCTAATTTTGGCATTTGTTCTACTTTACCGTATTCTTCTAGTTCTTGTGCTAATTTTAATAATAAAATTTGCCCTTGTTCTTTAAAAACAATCGAACGTCCTTTGAAGAAAACAAATGCTTTTAATTTAGCACCGTCTTGTAAAAACTTAATAGCATGTTTCTTTTTAAATTCATAATCATGCTCATCGGTTTGAGGTCCAAAACGGATCTCTTTTACAATAACTTTTGTTGCCTTTGATTTTAAAGCTTTATCACGTTTTTTCTGTTCGTATAAAAACTTTTTATAATCAATAATTTTACAAACAGGTGGTACAGCTTTAGGTGAAATTTCAACTAAATCTAACTCTTGTTCGATTGCCATTTCTTTGGCTTTTTCTAAAGGATATACACCAACTTCGATGTTTTCGCCTACCAGACGAACTTCATCAACATATCTAATTTTATCATTAATTCTATGTTGATCTTCTTTAATTACCCTTAGCGGTCTACGTCCGCCTCTTCTTCTAATTGCTATGACTCATGATTTTAAGTTATTACTATTATTTAGTTTCCTTTAGTTTTTAAAAGGAACTAATGTTTTGTTTACTTCTTCTTGTATTAGTGTGCAGAATTCTTCAATGGTAAATGTACCAATATCTCCTTCACCGTGTTTTCTTACAGATACCGTGCCATCTTGTTCTTCTTTTTCGCCAATAATTACCATAAAAGGTATTTTACTAACTTCGGCATCACGAATTTTTCTTCCAGTTTTTTCACTTCTGCTATCTACCAGGGTGCGAATTTCGGAATTTTCTAACAAAGTTAAAACTTTTTTCGTGTATTTTTCATATTTATCACTGATAGGCAATAAGATAACCTGTTCTGGGGTTAACCAAAGCGGGAAATTTCCGCCTGTATGCTCTAATAATACGGCAATAAAACGTTCCATCGATCCAAAAGGAGCTCTGTGAATCATCACTGGTTGATGCAATTGATTATCGGCACCTTTATACGTTAATTCAAATCTTTTAGGTAAATTATAGTCCACTTGTATGGTTCCAAGTTGCCAACTTCTGCCTAAAGCATCTTTTACCATGAAGTCTAATTTCGGTCCATAAAAGGCAGCTTCCCCTTCTTCAATTACAAAATCTAGGCCTTTATCGGTAGCCGCATTAATAATGGCTTGTTCTGCAAGTTCCCAAGTTTTAACATCACCAATATATTTATCAAGATTTTGCATATCTCTAATTGAAACCTGTGCTGTAAAATCTTCAAAACCTAACGATTTAAATACATAAAGTACTAAATCAATCACGTCTTTAAATTCTTGATCTAATTGTTCTGGTGTACAGAAAATATGCGCATCATCTTGTGTAAAACCTCTTACACGCGTTAAACCGTGTAATTCTCCACTTTGTTCATATCTGTAAACTGTTCCAAATTCTGCAAAACGTTTTGGTAAGTCTTTGTAAGAGTGTGGTTTGAAATTGTAAACTTCACAATGATGTGGACAATTCATCGGTTTCAATAAAAACTCCTCATCCATTTTAGGCGTTTTTATTGGTTGAAAACTGTCTGCCCCATATTTTTCATAATGACCAGAAGTAACATATAATTCTTTTTGTCCAACATGAGGAGTCATCACCATTTCGTAACCAGCTTTCTTTTGAGCTTTCTTTAAAAAGTCTTCTAAACGACCTCTAAGTGCTGCTCCTTTTGGCAACCATAATGGCAAACCAGCCCCAACTTTTTGTGAAAATGTGAAAAGCTCTAATTCTTTTCCTAATTTTCTATGGTCACGTTTTTTAGCTTCTTCCAACAATTCTAAATACTCGGTAAGCATTTTTTGTTTTGGAAAACTAACACCATAAATACGTGTTAATTGATTATTTTTTTCATCACCTCGCCAGTAAGCACCAGCAACATTCATCACTTTAATTGCCTTAATAATTCCTGTATTTGGAACATGACCACCTCGACATAAATCTGTAAAATCACTATGATCGCAAAAAGTAATTTCTCCGTCGGTTAAATTTTCAATTAACTCAACTTTATATTGATTTCCTTCTTTTTGATAATACGCTAAAGCATCTTCCTTAGAGATTGAACGTAATTTAAATTCATGTTTTCCACGAGCCAATTCTAAAAATTTCTTCTCAATAGCAGGAAAATCTTTTTCAGAAATAACGTCTTCTCCTAAATCGATATCATAATAAAAACCGTTATCAATTGCAGGACCGATGGTTAATTTAGCATCAGGGTGAAACGTTAAAATAGCTTGTGCTAATACGTGTGCCGATGAATGCCAAAATGCTTTTTTTCCGTCATTATCATTAAAAGTGTACAATATTAAAGCACCATCTGTGGTTAGTGGGGTCGTGGTTTCAACGGTTGTGCCGTTAAAATTTGCCGAAATTACATTTCTAGCAAAACCTTCACTAATATTTTTAGCAACGTCCATTGGCGTGCTGTTTACTTCAAATTCTTTAACCGTTCCGTCGGGTAGTGTGATTTTAATCATTATCTATAAGTTATATTTAATTTCCCTACAAGTGGAAATTTTAGAATCGCAAAGATATTGTAAAACCATTTTGAATACAATATATATCGGGTATTTTAAAAAGGTTATTTTTTGCAGTTTTTATGTATTTGTAGTATAATTTACTATCTTAAATATTTTATGGCTTATTTAAGAATTAATATAATACAAAAAGCTTCTCAAATAAACGAGAAGCTTTTAAAAGATATAATAAAAACAAACAAAATTTTTAAATCTTACTTAGTTTTAGAAGATCTAAAACATTGGTGTATTTTGGGGTGAAAAAGAAGTCTTCTAAAGTATTTTTAAGATTTCTTTTTCTAGTTGAAAGGCTAGTATCTTCAAGTATCATATTCTGATATAAATTCTGATATGAATTGATAAAATTAATAAATTCGGTATCAAAATTTCGTTCTTTTAAAGTTAGTTGATTATAATTCATTGTTTAAATCTTTGGTAAATCGTTTTAATAATTTTCTGCTAAGTGCTACGTTTGCTTTTTTAGAGTCTATAGCTAGATATACAAAATATTCACCTGAGGGAGCGATATCAATTAAATGTATTTGTTTATCAAGATTTAAAGTGTATATCATTTAAACTTTCATTTAAACCTAGTGTTTTTATGGCTTTTCGTTTAGCATTTATTATTTCTACATTATATGCGGTGGCTAATGTTGTGTCAAATTCAGGAACATTTGAGTTTGAAATAAGACATTCGCCAGAAGACATTTCAGCGACACTAATAGCGATATAACCAGGGATATTTTATTTTACATTTTGTACTAAATTATCTAAGAGTTCTTGCATTTTAATTATTTTACGTTAGTGGTTAAATTCTTTTTTTAAGATTAATTCTATTAATGAAATATTTAAATTTTCATCGGATAGTAGTGCGATAATATATTGTTTGTGTTTAATTAAGATTATATTTTGAGTATTAGATTTTAATATGATTTCATTTAATTCGGCATTATAAAAAGTGTTTAAAAAGTGGCTACTCATATTAAAGATAGCGGTGTTGAAAGCGGCAGTTTTATCTTTTAATGTGTTAGATTGATTTTCTTCGGAATAAAAATCAAGTATGTTACCATCTTCATTAATAAGGTATATTGCTTTAGAATTTGTTTTCGAGATTATACTTTTTAAATCCGTTATCTTTATTTAATCTAAATAATAATACAAATATAAATGATTTTATTATTTATATATCTTTATTTTGATAAAATAATAAGATTATGGAAATAAAAAGTTTCAATATTTTTTTTGAAAAGATATTTTCTTGCTTCTTATTTTAAATTTATTTTTATAGTTCTTGAAATTGTAAATTTTTGAGTCATTATTTTTTCTTGAGCAAAGGATATTATTGTATTTAAAAGTAATATGATAATGAATATTTTTTTGGTCTCATTTTGAGAGCCTGTTTAAATTTCATCTGAAAAAAATATAGTGGCAAAAAATGACCGCAAGGGGTTAAAACCCCTTGTTAAAAGGAGCTGAAAATCACAAAAAAAGCTAAAAACTGTAGCAAATCAGGATGAGAAACTGAAATAAAATCAATTTGACGCATTCTTATTTTTAAAAACAAGGGGTTTTAACCCCTTGTCATGCCTATTTTGACGTTACAAAAATTTTTGGAATAAAATTTAAACAGGCTCTTAATCTTTTAAAAGTTTATTTTTTGAAAAATATATCAGCAATTATTTAGCATAAAATTTATAACCAAAATCAGTAAATTTATACCATGAAAAATCTTCAATTAATAGTATTATTAATGCCTTTTTTAAGCATTGCACAAATCCGTCAGGGCGAAATTTTTAAAAGTTTTCCAACAAATCCAACGGAAAATATTAATTTAATCGGCATTATTGAAGTAACAAAAACAATGTATGGCGTAACTTTTGAAGACCCAACTATTTCAGAAAAATATAAAAATGCGGTTAAAATATTCTTCAAAAAACGCTTATATAATTATACAGATTTAAAAAAATATCGTTTGAATATTAAAAAACACAACGATATTTTATATATCGAAAATACTGAAATATTCTTTTGATTGTGGCAAGGGGTTGAAAATCCTTGTTTTAAAAATAAAAATGCGTCAAACTGAATTTATTTCAGTTTCTCATCCTGATTTGCCACATTTTTTATTTTTTTTATGATTTCACTTCGACTTAACAAGGGGTTTCAACCCCTTGCCGTTATAATTAAAGTAGGGGCAGACCTATGTGTCTGCCCATTTTTATTATGGCTGTTTTTTGCCGTTTATTTTTAAAAACTTTTGTCTTTTTGTATATTTTATTTTGATAAAATTTCATTTAAATTAATTTCATCTACAAATTTATAGTAATCAACTAATTTACCATTTTTATCGATTACAATTGTGGTTGGAAATCTGGTAATTGCATATTTTTCATGAAAATTGTTACTGTTTGGAATTGGTTCAAAATTTGAATTTTTCAAATCGAATCCTTTTTCGACCTCTGATTTATTTGAAGCAAAGAAAATAACGGCTTTAATTTTATCATTTTTGTTTTCAATTTTATTGATTAGATTATCAATTTCTTGAATTTCATGTTTTTTAAATCGAAAGTTGTTGGCTTCTAATTCAAATCTTAAAATAACGACTTTTCCTTTAAGTTTATTGAGTTCAATTATTTTGTTATGGGTTGTTTTTGCGATAAAATTCGGAAACAGTTCATTTTTAAGAGGTTTATTTTTTCGAGTATGTAGGCGTGGATTGTTTTGATTTGACAAATCGACAAAATGTTTTATTATTTCTCCATTAGCTCCGATTACAGGTTCTATAAAAAGGCGTGGATTTTTCTGAATTAATTTAAAGAAATCTTGTTTTTTTATTTTTTTGCCTGTTTCTTTATTATAAATTTCTGAATAATTTATTTTTACAGCTCTTGAAATTGTAAAATTTTGAGTCATTATTTTTTCTTGAGCAAAGGATATTATTGTATTAAAAAGTAATATGATAATGAATATTTTTTTTGGTATCATTTTGAATATTAGATTTTTGTGTAAAAATAAAAATATATATTGGTTTTAATTTTTTGCTTGCGTTATTTTTATTCCGTCAAAATAATTTCCTGCTTCTAAACCGATAAACAGTATTCTTTCATAATTTGTTTTATTTTTGGTCATTTCAATATGAATTTCGGTTGTATTTTTTCTTTCAATTTTGAATTCGGTTTCTTTTATTATAAAATTGTTTGCATTGGTATCAATTTTATTTAGGTCAAAATTTGAGTTTCCGTTTAAAGAAACTTCATGAATCCACCACCATTTTCCTTTAGTATTAATGACTATTGAATTTTTTTCAGAAGAGAATTGTACTTTTTTTTGAGATAATTTAATGTTATCGTCCCAAAGTCCTATTGGTTTTTCAGAATCACAGCAAGCAAAAGCTGAAATAATGATAATTACTATTCCAATTTCTTTAATTTTTTTAAGCATTTTTTTTAGATATTAAGAGGTTTTTAAAAATTAAAGATACTATTTATAAACGTAGGGGCAGACCTATGTGTCTGCCTATTTTTTGTTTCTGCCCATTTCTATGATGGCTATTTTTAAGGAACTTATAATAAATTTGAGGATAAAAAAGAGGCTATAATTTTTGAGGATAAAAAAGTAGCATATATTTTAAAAAAGAAAAAGCCTCTCAAATAAATGAGAAGCTTTTGCGGTCTGGACGGGACTCGAACCCGCGACCCCCTGCGTGACAGGCAGGTATTCTAACCAGCTGAACTACCAGACCGTTGCTTGTAGCAATACTTTTAAATTACGTAACTAATTGCGGTCTGGACGGGACTCGAACCCGCGACCCCCTGCGTGACAGGCAGGTATTCTAACCAGCTGAACTACCAGACCGTTGCTTTTAGCTTGTACTTTTCACTTAAATAATTTGCGGTCTGGACGGGACTCGAACCCGCGACCCCCTGCGTGACAGGCAGGTATTCTAACCAGCTGAACTACCAGACCGTTGCTAATTACGTTAAGCGAGTGCAAATATAACACCTTTTTATTAATTGAAAAAAATTATTTGTATTTTTTTTGCCTACTAACAAGATATGCCGTTAATATTTTATCATAACCTTCATTAATATCCACAGGAATATAGGCTATTTTATATTGTAAACACTTGTTTTTTAAATTGTTGAAAAACGTATTGCTAAGCTTTTGATAACTTTTTTGAATGTTATCAGTATGTAAATTTATTTCTTCACCAGTTTCAATATCGACAAATTTTTTGGGGGTATTGTCAAAATTGAACGAAAATTCTGTTTTTTTATCAAAAGTATGAAACAATATTACTTCATGTTTATTAAATTTTAAATGTTTTAAGGCATCAAAAAGTTCATCGTCATTTTTTGTAGTCTGAAACATATCCGTAAATAAAAAAATTAACGAACGCCGATGAATATTCTCTGCAATTTCATGCAAATATTGATAGGTTTCCGTTGTAGCCTTACTTGTTGATGTGACTAAATTATCTAATTGATTCAATAACATTTTTCGATGTCGTTCGCTTCCTTTTTCGGGTGCATAATATTCGTAGGTATCCGAATAAATACTTAATCCGACGGCATCTCGTTGTTTTCTTAAAATTTCCATTAAACAAGCAGCAGCAACTGCTGAAAAACCAATTTTATTTAACGTATCAATAGTTTGATTTTGAACAATAGGGTAGTGCATCGAAGCTGAATTATCGATAATTATATGACATCTTAAATTAGTATCTTCTTCATATTTTTTGACATATAATTTTTCAGTTTTTGCAAATAATTTCCAATCGATATGACGGGTGCTTTCACCTTTATTATAAAGTTTATGTTCCGAAAACTCCACAGAAAAACCATGAAAAGGACTTTTATGTATTCCTGTAATAAATCCTTCTACTACTTGTTTGGCAAGTAATTCAAGGTTTTTAATATCCGAAGAAATTGTTGTTACATCAATCATTTTCCGAAAATAAAAAAAAGGTCTGACAAATAGCCAAACCTTTTAATATATTAATGATATCTTATAAAAAACACGGCTTATAAAGCAGCGTCAATTTTATCAGTATATGCTTTTTTAGGAGCTGCACCAACTTGTTTGTCTACAACTTCACCATTTTTGAATACTAATACAGTAGGAATATTTCTTACTCCATATTTAGCTGCAAATTCTTGGTTGTTGTCAACATCAACTTTACCAACAACAGCTTTTCCTTCGTATTCATTACCGATTTCATCAACAATAGGACCAACCATTCTACAAGGTCCGCACCATGCTGCCCAAAAATCAACTAATACTGGTTTGTCTGATTTTAATACTAATTCTTCAAAGTTTGCGTCTGTAATTTCTAATGCCATTTTTTTATATTTTAATTAGGTTAAAAGTCTTATTTCGCTACAACAAAAGTAATCAAAAAAATAATCAAAACAATTCTACAAAAATTACTTTTTATTATGATAACATCAATACTTTCTATTTTGATTTTTATTGGTATTTTATTTTTTGTTGATTTTTAATTCGATGTAAGTTCGTTGCACGTTTGTTTTTGTGTGTGTAAAATAATCAATAACTTTGCCCTAATAATTTTTGAGGAAAAATTTGACTGATTGCAACCTCGTTGAACATTGGTTCATAAATAAAATGCTAAAGCAGAAATAAACTACTTCTTTAGGCAACCAATATACGACTAAGTAATTTGATTTTTTCTTCTATCTAATTTAAAAACAATAGTTTATGTCATATTTATTTACTTCGGAAAGTGTTTCTGAAGGACATCCAGATAAAGTAGCGGATCAAATTTCTGATGCTTTAATAGATAATTTTTTAGCTTTTGATGCAACATCAAAAGTAGCTTGTGAAACCTTAGTAACCACGGGACAGGTCGTTTTAGCTGGTGAAGTAAAATCGAAAACATATTTAGATGTTCAAAAAATTGCAAGAGATGTAATTAACAAAATAGGATACACCAAAAGCGAATATATGTTCGATGGTAGTTCTTGTGGTGTTTTTTCGGCAATTCATGAGCAATCTCCAGATATAAATCAAGGAGTTGTAAGAGCAAATCCTGAAGAACAAGGAGCAGGAGACCAAGGAATGATGTTTGGTTATGCAACCGATGAAACGGAAAACTATATGCCGTTAGCATTGGATTTATCGCACCGTTTGTTAATCGAATTAGCCGAATTACGTAGAGAAAATTCGGATATCACGTATTTACGTCCCGATGCAAAATCGCAAGTAACTATTGAATATTCTGACGATAACGTGCCACAAAGAATCGATGCGATTGTAATTTCTACACAGCATGATGATTTTGACGCTGATGATTCGGTAATGTTAGCAAAAATTAAAAAAGACATTGTTTCGATTTTAATTCCAAGAGTAGTTGCAAAATTACCTGAAAATATTCAAAAATTATTTACTGATAATATTACCTATCATATTAATCCAACGGGAGTTTTTGTAATCGGAGGACCTCATGGAGATACTGGTTTAACAGGTCGTAAAATTATTGTTGATACTTACGGAGGAAAAGGAGCACACGGAGGTGGTGCATTTTCAGGAAAAGATCCATCGAAAGTAGATCGTTCGGGAGCGTATGCAACACGTCATATTGCGAAGAATTTAGTTGCTTCAGGATTATGTAAAGAAGTTTTAGTGCAAGTTTCTTATGCTATTGGTGTTGCAAAACCAACGAGTATTAATGTGGAAACTTACGGAACTTCAACAGTTGATAAAACAGACGGAGAAATCAGTAAAATAGTAGAACGTATTTTTGATATGCGTCCTTATTTTATCGAGCAACGTTTAAAATTAAGATCGCCAATTTATTCTGAAACTGCTGCTTATGGGCATATGGGAAGAAAATCAGAAATTAAAACCGTAACTTTTTCAAACCCGATGGGTGAAACTGTTTCGCAAGAAGTAGAAACGTTTACTTGGGAAAAATTAGATTATGTTGATGTCATTAAAGAAAATTTCGGTTTGTAAAAAACCGCTATTTTTATTTTAAAAATATTTATATAAAAAAATCCTTGACACAATTTATCGTGTCAAGGATTTTTTATGAAGTTTATAGCCTGTTTAAAAATTAAATAAACTGTCAGTTCGAGTGATTTTTTTCCTTCAAAAAAAATTGTATCGAGAACTTATTTAATAGTAAAGTCAATTAAAATTCATTAAGATAAAATAATTCAAATTCTCGATACAATTTTAATTCCTTTTCGTCATTAAAATTACTCGAATTGACAAGAATCATCAAAAAAAGCTAAAAAATACGGCAAATCAGGATGCGAACCTGAAATAAATTCAGGTTGACGAATTCGATTTCTTATTTTTCTATTATACTTTTTTAAAATAAAATTTAAACAGGCTATAAAAACTTATTTTATTTGAAGAATATACGGCATTCTCGCCTGAATTCCTTTTAATTTTTTTAGCTCATTAATAGTATTGTATAATTGATAATTTTCAGAACCTAAAGCTTCTTTCAGAATTTCATTTTTAGATGATTTTGCAAAAAGAGAAAAGTTGAAGGCTTCTTTAAAATCTATTTTATAATCAGGGTAATTGCGAACTTTATAAACATCAATATTTGCTAATTCGGAAGCAACTTTAATGGCATCATTTAAACTTCCTAATTTATCAACTAACCCATTTTCAAGTGCTTGTTTTCCTGTCCAAACTCTCCCTTGAGCAACGTTATTTACCTGTTCAAAAGTCATATTTCTACCTGCTGAAACACGGTTTACAAAAATGGTATAAATATGTTCTACGCCTTGTTTTGTTACGCTATAAAATTTATCATTTATTGGTTCAAAAAGACTATAATTAGGATTGTTATTTGTAGATACTTGTTCGGCATTAATTCCAATATTTTCTGCAAATTGATGCACATTCGGAATCGCTCCAAAAACACCGATAGAACCTGTAATTGTTGTTGGTTCAGCGATAATTTTATCGGCATTACAAGCAATATAATATCCGCCAGAAGCGGCTAAATTCCCCATAGAAACTACTAATGGTTTTTCTTTTTTTGCCAATTCCAATTCACGCCAAATAAGTTCCGAAGCCAAGGCACTTCCTCCAGGAGAATTTACACGTAATACAATGGCTTTTACATTTTTATCTTTTCTTGCTTCTCGAATTGCTTCGTTGGTAATTTCTTGTCCAATAATATTTTCATTTCCTTTGGCGTATCTAATTTCTCCTTGTGCGTAAATAACGGCAATTTTATTTTTTTCTGAAGAATAAATACGTCCTTTTCCTGTTTTTATATAGTCTTCTAAAGAAATAGTATGTGCTTTTTTATCAGAATTTAAGGTTAATTTTTGTTCGTATTGATCTTGATAAATAATTCCATCAATTAAGTTATTTTCTTTGGCGATTTCGGCATTTCTACCGTTGGCATTATCGGCAATTAGGTTTAATTTTTCGATAGAAATATTTCTGCTCTCACTAACATCGGTAGTAATTTCCGACCAAATAGATTTTAAAAGAGAGGTTGTTTGTTCTCGATTTGCATCGCTCATTTTATTGGTTAAATAGGGTTCAACGGCACTTTTATATTTTCCATGACGAATTACTTCCATTTTAATTCCGTATTTATCTTCAAAATCTTTATAATATAAAATTTCGGTTGATAATCCTTTAAAATCAATAGCGCCTACAGGATTTAAAAATAAGCTATCGGCAACAGAACTTAAGTAATAATTTTTTTGTGTGTAAACATCATTATAAGCGTATATAAATTTGCCACTTTTTTTAAAATCCTGCAATTTATTTCTGATGGCTTGTGTTTGTGCAATTCCTGCATTTACTTGTGTTGTTTTAATGCTAATTCCTGTAATATTAGGATCTGTTTTTGCATTTTCGATAGCATTTATTATTTTATTCAAGGCTAATTTTTCATCAGCTAATTCTAAAATTTCTGCTAAAGGATTTTTTTCTTTAGGAGCATAATCTTTTATAGGCGTCGATAAATCTAATTCTAAAACAGTATTTTCTTTTATAAAAATTTCTTGGTCACCGCTCATTCCCGTACCCATTACGGCAGCGATTCCGATAAAGAAGAAAAACAGTAAAAATAAGGCGATAAAAAAGCCAAGAATTGAAGCTAGTAAATTTCGTAAAAAGTTCATATAGTGCTGTTAATTTTTTTGAGTAAAGATACAGTTTTACATGAAGTTTTAAAACACTCTTTAAAATTGAAATTTGTCTTATTTTTTATCAGGATAATATAAGACAATAAAAATTATTAGAAGCTATTTCCCGCTTTCCGCACTCGCTCTTTTTTTGAAGAAAAATCAAAAAAAGGAGCTCAAACAATTGCTTCAATCGGGGCTAGGCATTGTTACTAATCATTTCGAGAACTTATTTAACATCAAAATAACTAAAAATTCATCAACAGAAAACAATCAAATTCTCGATATAATTTTAATTGCTTTTAGTTATTAAAATAATTCGAATTGACAAGAATCATCAAAAAAAAGCTAAAAACTGTGGCAAATCAGGATGTGAAACTGAACTAAATTCAGTTTGACGGATTCGATTTCTTATTTTTATGTTACAAAACTTTTTTAGATGAAATTTAAACAGGCTCTTAATCATTTTTAAAATGTTTAATAGTAAATTTCAACCTTAAATAGTTCAAAAATGAAAAAAAGATGTTTATGGGTAGGAAATAATCCGTTGTATATAAAATATCATGATACCGAATGGGGAGTTCCCGTATATGATGATGCGGTTTTATTTGAATTTTTACTACTAGAAAGCTTTCAAGCGGGTTTAAATTGGATTACTATTTTAAAGAAAAGAGAAAATTTCCGCAGTGCTTTCGATAATTTCGATTATACTAAAATTGCCAATTATGATGAATATAAGTACGATGAGTTACTTCAAAATATAGGAATTGTAAGACATAAATTAAAAATTAAATCTGCTATTTTAAACGCTAAGCTTTTTATGGAAGTTCAAAAAGAATTTGGTTCTTTTTCAGCATATATTTGGAGTTTTGTTGCAGGAAAACCAATCAAAAATAACTTTAAAAATAGCGCAGAAGTACCCGCAAGTACAGCCTTATCAGATACCATTTCAAAAGATTTGAAAAAACGAGGTTTTAAGTTTGTAGGAGCTACCATTATCTACGCATATATGCAGGCGATAGGCATGGTTAACGATCATACGACAAGCTGTTTTAAGTATTCTGAATTTTAAATTTTGTATCTTTGATCCGCATAAAAATTAATTAAAACCTGTTAAATAAAAGCATCAAAAATGAACATAAAACAACTACTTTGTGCCGTTGCAACCCTTAGTTTACTAGCTTCTTGTGGTGATGGAAAAAAAGAAACATCAACAGAAATAGCAAAAGAAACAATAGGAACTGTTGCTAAAAAAGCACCGAAATTTAATCATGAAGTCGAACAATTTGCCGATATAAAGGTATTACGATATCAAATTCCAGGATTTGAAGCACTAACGCTCAAAGAAAAAAAACTGGTATATTATCTAAGCCAAGCAGGATTAGCAGGGAGAGATATTATGTGGGATCAAAATTATCGTCATAATCTTGAAATTAGAAATGCTTTAGAACATATCAATACTAATTTTTCAGGCGATAAAAATAGTGAAGATTTTAAAAAATTTACGACCTATTTAAAACGTGTTTGGTTTTCAAACGGAATTCATCATCATTATTCGAACGACAAAATTAAACCTGATTTTTCTAAAGAATATTTAACTGATTTATTAAAGCAAACAAAAGCAAATTTATCCGAAGAAGCTTTAGAAGTTATTTTTAATGATAAAGACGCTAAAAAAGTAAATAAAAAAGCAGGTGTCGATAATGTATTAGCATCAGCAATTAACTTTTATGGTGCAGATATTACCAGTAAAGATGTTGAAAATTTTTACAAAACAGCCTACAAAGGAAGCGAAAAACAACCTATTGAAGCAGGTTTAAATTCTAAATTAGTACGTGAAAATGGAAAATTAGTAGAAAAAGTTTGGAAATCGTGTGGGATGTATGGAGAAGCTATCGATACTATCATTTTTTGGTTAGAAAAAGCAAAAGAAGTTGCTGAAAATGAAAAACAAGGAACAGCTTTAGGTTTATTAATTGAATATTATAGAACAGGAAGTTTAGATGTTTGGGATCAATATTGTATCGCCTGGGCAACTGCTACACAAGGAAATATTGATTGGATAAATGGTTTTATCGAAGTATATAATGATCCAAAAGGATATCGAGGTTCGTATGAAACAATTGTTCAAATTAAAGATTTTGAGATGTCTAAAAAAATGAAAGTTTTATCTGAAAATGCACAATGGTTTGAAGATAATGCACCTTTATCACCAACACACAAAAAACAAAATGTAGTCGGTGTTTCGTATAAAACAGTAAATGTTGCATCAGAAGCAGGAGACGCATCACCAAGTACGCCAATCGGAGTGAACCTACCAAATAATAACTGGATTCGTGAACAACATGGTTCTAAATCAGTATCCTTAGGAAATATTATTGGTGCGTATAACAATGCTGGTGGTTCAGGAAGATTGAAAGAATTTGCTTATAATCAAGAGGAAATAGCAGTAGAACTTGAATACGGAAAATTAGCCGATAAACTACACACCGCATTACATGAGGTTATTGGACACGCATCAGGACAAATAAATGACGGAATTGGACAACCTAAAGAAACCTTGAAAAATTACGCCTCTACCATGGAAGAAGGAAGAGCAGATTTGGTTGGATTGTATTATTTAATGGATGCTAAATTACAAGAATTAGGCTTGGTTTCTGATTGGGAAAAAACAGGAAAAGCCGCGTATGATGGATATATCAGAAATGGTTTGATGACACAATTAGTTCGTATTAAATTAGGAGATGATATTGAAGAAGATCACATGGTAAACCGTCAATGGGTTTCGGCTTGGGCTTTTGAACAAGGACAAAAAGAGAATGTTATTGAAAAAATATCGAAAGATGGAAAAACATATTTCGTTGTAAATGATTACCTAAAACTTCGTGAAATTTTTGGGCGTTTGTTAAAAGAAACCCAACGAATTAAATCCGAAGGAGATTTTGATGCCGCAAAAAAATTAGTAGAAGGATATGGTGTAAAAGTAAATCAGGAATTACATAAAGAAGTTTTAGAACGTAATAAACAATTTACATCTGCACCATATAATGGTTTTGTAAATCCTGTTTTAGTACCCGTAACCGATGCCGAAGGAACTATCACAGATGTAAAAGTGACACAGCCTGAAACTTTTGAAGAACAAATGAAATTTTATGCTAAAAATCATAGTTTTTTACCTATCAAAAATTAATTAGATTTAAAAATCTCTAAAATAAAAACCGATTCTTTATAAAAGAATCGGTTTTTTATCTTTATAAATCGAAGAATTAATTTTATCCTTTGATTAAATATTTTGCAAGAAATAATAATGCAATAGCCGTTAGAATCCCGATGGCAACAAATAAAGCACTATTTTTATAGTATTTTTGATTGTTTTTAGCATCTTTTTTATAACTGTAAAACATCACAATTACAAAAGCGATAATAAATAAACACGAAAAAACAATTCTACCTGTGGTAAATTCGATGGTAGCAAAAGGAATGAACATAATCTTTTATTTTTAGCAAAGTTACTTAAAACTAACAATATAAAAAATATACAAAAAATACGCAAAACACATGAAAAATAAACTAAAAGCAGTGCAAGAATTTCACGAAGCATTTAAAATAAATATTCAAAATAAACCAACAATCGCTATTTCAGAGGATAGAAAAAAATTGCGTTTCGAGTTGATGAAAGAAGAAAATGAAGAATATTTAGAAGCCTGTAAAAATAATGATTTAGTTGAGGTTGCCGATGCCTTGGGCGATATGTTGTATATTTTATGTGGAACAATTATCGAACATGGAATGCAGGATAAAATTGAAGCTGTTTTTAACGAAATTCAGCGAAGTAATATGAGTAAATTAGATGAAAACGGGGAACCAATTTATCGAGAAGACGGGAAGGTTTTAAAAGGTGAAAATTATTTTAAACCCAATATCAAAGAAATTTTAGAGACGTATTAAATTGATTTATTATTCTTGAATGTTTTCTTGAATATCTTGTTGAATTTTTTGATGATTTTCTTCTTCTAAAATGCGTTCAAGTTCGGAAGTTAACGTATCAACATTATTGACAACCTTAAGAATAACACCATCTGAATTGATAATAATATGTGTCGGATATTGCTTTACTTTTAAGTTTTTCGACATATATTTTTTCTGATTTGGTATGGTGAAATATTTAAATGGTTTTGTTTTTAAAAATTTTTTCAATTTTTCTTTTTCATTAAAGGCTAAAGAAATAAATTGAATATCTTCATTTTGATACGTATCCACTAAATCATTGAGTTTAGGAAATTCTTCCACACAAACTTTGCAATTAATAAACCACGATTTTAAGACCGTTATTTTTCCTGTGGTACGCACTTCTTTATTGTGCGATATTCCATTTAAATCCGTAAAATCATATTCAGGTAATTTTTGCCCTTCCATTTTAAAATATTCGTAAGCAACCCGAGCTTTTCTTATAATGGCTTTTTTTATTTTTTGGTTAACAGGTTGTTGCGTTGTACTTAATTTGTAGGTGGTATGCGTTTCTTTTTCCAATTTTTCAACAAGATAGATTCCTGTTTGTAATAGTGTTAAAAACATTGCTTTTGTTATTGTTATTCCTTTTTCATCAATAGCAATAAAGGTTGCTGTTAAGTCGATATTTTTTTTCATGTTTGCGTTCCAAGCATCAAAATCTTTTTTAACAGTTGTTTTTTTAGTTGTTTTTTGCGAATTTGAGTTGTTTTTTTGACTATAATTTTCATTATAATTTTTAAAATAGCTCTTTAAAATAAATACGGATAACGCAAAACCTATTAGTATAGATAGTATTATGAGGATAATATTTTTCATTATTTTAGAAGGGTTTTTTTAAAAGATAAAATTACTGATTACTCTTGTTATTTTATGATTTATTAAAGTTATTTTAACGTGTTTTTTTTAACGCCTAAAAAAAGCATCAAGTTTTACTTGATGCTTTTTAATATTTATTCTTTAATTTTTCATTAAAGTTGAACTCTCCAACCGTATGGATCTTCGGATTTATTGGTTTGTATATCGGTGATATATTTTTTTAAATTCGTAGCGTATCCGTCTGTTATTTTAGGCAAATCATATTCTTTGTTATCGAATCCAAAACCAGAAATTGGTGAAATTACTGCAGCTGTTCCTGCACCAAACATTTCTTTTAAAGAACCATTTTCAGCAGCTTCTACCACCTCGGATACCGTAATTTTACGAACTTCTACAGGAATATTTTTATCCTCAGCAATTTGAAGAATACTTTTTCGAGTAATTCCATCTAAAATTCGGTCGCTCGTTGGGCTTGTAATTAAGGTGTCATTAATTCTGATAAAAATATTCATTGCACCTGCTTCTTCAATATATTGATGCGTATTATCATCTGTCCAAATTACTTGCTGATAACCTTTATCAGTTGCTAATTTCGTTGGATAAAATTGTGCGGCATAATTTCCTCCAGCTTTTGCAAAACCAACACCACCATTAGCGGCACGAGCATATTTTTCTTCAATTAAAACCTTAACATCTCCAGAAAAATAAGCACCAGAAGGAGCGGTACAAATAATCAATTTATAAGCATTGGCAGGCGATGCGTGAAAACCTTCGCCACAGGCAAATATAAAAGGACGAATATATAATGAACTTCCTTCATTGGTTGGAATCCATTTGTTATCGATTTCTAATAATTTTTTTAAGCCATCCATAAAAATATCCTCAGGAATTTGAGGAATTACCAAACGTTCTGCCGATTTATTTAATCGTTTATGATTGTCTAAAGGACGAAATAATAAGGTCTTATTATCGGCATCTTTGTAGGCTTTCATTCCTTCAAAAATAGATTGTCCGTAGTGGAAAATTTTAGCCGAAGGATTTAATGAAATTGGTGCGTAAGGTTCAATAGAAGCGTTTTTCCATTCTCCATCAATATAATCACAAACAAACATGTGATCTGAAAAGATACCACCAAAGGTTAAATTGTTAAAATCTACGGTGTCAATCTTTGATTTTTCGACAAGCTTTACGCGTATGTTCGATTCCATAAAAAAAGTGTATATATTAGTACACAAAAATACAAAAATTGTAGGATTTTTACTACAAATAGCCACAAATAGCTACATGTTAAAACAATAAATAAGAAATAAGATTGTTAAAAATAACATATCTTTGAAGTAAGTATTTCATGAGTATTTCATGAATAGTATAAAAAATATATATTATTAAACGAGAAATAATTATAACATCCGACGGTTCTACAACCATTTATTTACCCGATTGGAATGAGCAATATCATTCAAAACACGGCGCTATTCAAGAGGCGTATCATGTTTTTATAAAAAGCGGATTAGCATTGCAAACAACCTCTGAAATTTCAATTTTAGAAATCGGTTTTGGTACAGGTTTAAATTGTTTTATCACTTTTTTAGAAAATTCAAGAGCGAATTTAATTGCATCAAAAAGGGCATCAAAAAAGATAAATTATGTTGGAGTAGAGGCATATCCTGTTGTAAAAGAGGAAGTTGAAAAATTAAATTATGTAGCCGAATTAAAAGCTGAAAAAGATCAGGTTATTTTTGATAAGATGCACAACTTTTCTTGGGATAAAAAACACGAAATTACACCAGATTTCAGTTTAACAAAACGGCAACAATTTTTTACAGCTATTGATGATAAATCAGCATTTGATTTGATATATTTTGATGCTTTTGGAGCAGAACATCAGCCTGATTTATGGACAGAAGCAATTTTTAAAAAGATGTTTGAAGCCTTAAAAGAAAACGGGATTTTAGTAACGTATTGTGCAAAAGGTAGCGTTAGACGTGCGATGCAGTCGGTTGGTTTTACTGTAGAACGATTGGCAGGTCCTCCAGGAAAAAGAGAAATGCTTCGTGCGATAAAACAAGCATAAAAACAAGATTGCATCATAAATAAGAAAAATAATTACACATAAATAATAAAAAATAATCATCATAAATAATGAAATTTCAAAGACGTTTTGGAAATAGAAAAAGTACAAATCCGAAGAAAGGAATGCTTTTAATAATTGTATTAATCGTTATTTTATACTTGTTTTTTAATGCGGATAAAATAATCGGAAAAATTTTATAAATGAAGCCATTTCAATTTAAAGAATTTGAAGTACATCAAGATAAAACAGCCATGAAAATCGGTACAGATGCCGTGTTGTTAGGAGCTTGGTGTTCGTTGGGTGCATATCCAGATTCCATTTTAGACATCGGTTCAGGTACAGGTGTTATTTCATTAATGTTGGCACAACGAAGCGATGCGATGACAGTAGATGCCGTTGAAATTGATGCCGATGCGTATGAGCAAACGGTTTCAAATTTTGAGCAATCTCCTTGGGGCGACCGATTGTTTTGTTATAATGCTTCTTTTTCAGATTTTGCTCAAGAAATGGCAGAAGAACAGGAGCAATACGATGTTATTGTTTCCAATCCACCATTTTATACCGATGCTTTTGAAACTCAAAATGAAGCTCGAAATAAAGCTCGTTTTACCTCGTCATTATCTTTTGAAAAATTACTAAAAGGTGTTGCTGAAATTTTATCAGAAAAAGGAATATTCTCAGTCATAATTCCTTCTAAAGAGCAAGAAAATTTCGTGAAATTAGCCGAAGAATCGAAGTTGTTTTTACAACGTATTTGTCATGTAAAAGGCAATGAAAACTCCGAAATTATCCGAAGTTTATTGGCTTTTTCTTTTGATAAAAATCAGGCTGAAAACCTTACAAATAATCGGGAAGAAATTTTAATTATTGAAAAAGAAAGGCATCAATATACTGATGCCTATATTAATCTTACAAAAGATTTTTACTTAAAAATGTAAGTTTTATATTTATTTATCATTGGAGTAATCAAATTTTTGAGTTAAAAAATGATGTGAAATTGTATTAAACATTTCTGAATTATTACGAGGTATTCCATGATTTGCTCCAGGTAAAATACAGAGTTGTGCTTTGGAGATATTATCAAAAATTTCAACGGCATGTTGGTTTTTAATAATATCTCTATCGCCAATAATAACTAAAACTTCGGCGGTAATTTTTTTCAATGCTTTATGAGTAATCTCAGAAGAATTTAATAATAATTTGTCTAATTGTAGTTCTTTTTCCCAATTTTTAGATGTATCGCCATTTTTTAGCATTTTAATAGTTTGCGAGTGCATTTCTTGAACTTGTTTAATTGCCCAATTGTTCACAGCAGTTGAGTCAAGTCTTAAATTTGGACCCATTGCAATTATTTTTTTTATCTTGATTTTATTGTTGATTCCCATTTTTAAACCAATAATAGCTCCATCGCTCCAACCAAGAATATTAATGGCATCTAATTTTAAATAGTTCGCAAGTGCTTCATAATCTTTTGCCATTAAATCATAGGTTAAATTAGTTGTTTTTAACTTCGATTTTCCTTGTCCTCGACTATCGACGGCAATAACATTGTACTTTTTTTTGAAAAAATCAATTTGATATTCCATTGCTTTGATATCCGTTCCACAACTGTGAATAATAAACAACGGCTCGCCTTTTCCGTATTGTTCATAATAAATTTTAGTGCCATTTACTTTGGCGTATTTTCCTACGGATTTATTATTTCCGTATGGAATTGTAAAATTATCTTGGGCATTACTGGTCGTAAATGGAAAAATTAAAAGGAATACAATAAGTTTAATAAGTATTGATTTTTTCATACAAGTGATTTATTTGCTATTTTTTTGTGCAATAATAAAGGGAAATAGGTTAATAATCAAGATATATTTATAGTTAAAAATAGCCATTATTTTTTTAGAACAAGACAATCTTTAATGATAGGTTTTTTATTCGAGAGGATATTTTTAGCAATTCGATATTCTGTTGCTTTAGGAGTTTTAATCAAGGTGAAATCTTCGGTAAAGTTATTTTTTATAATTTTTTCAAGTTCTTTTATCGAAACTTTAAAGAAATTTTTCTTAAAATTAACTGGATTTATATTTTTATCTTTGAGTTCTTGTAGTATTTTTTTTTCTAGTTCGGGAGCATTATTACTGAAAATTATAGCATTAACATCAAACTGAAAAGGTAGTGCATCGGTTTGTAATTCGTTGATTTGTTCAAGAGGTTCTAGTCTGCGAGTCATCCCGATTTTATAAATATTTTTTCCAAACGAGCCAACATTAGAAATAATATAAACATGTCCTGCTGTCGCATTTTTTTCCATAGCGAACGCTTTTTGTTTATCAGCAATTACGGTATTTAAATCGTGTGTTATTTTTTTGATTTTATCGGTCAGTTGTTTCTTATTTTTTCCTGAAGCTGTACTTATTTCTTTATTGGCTTTTTCTAATTGTTTTTGAAATACTATTTCTTGTTTTTCTATTTTTTTCTTGCTATTTTCAATATCTCGAAGTAATTTATTTTCTTCTCGGATTTGTTTTTTTACCTCAAGTTCTTTTTCTTTTTCGGCTTGTTTTTTATTTTGATAAGCGCCTACTAAGTTTAATTCTTTGATCCTTAAGTGTAAAAAGGAATTTTGAATAGCAATATGGTTTGATTTTCCTAATTTATTAGTTGTCAGAAATGCTTTTTCAATTCTTTTTTTAACAGATTCGATAGTATTCCATTTAACTTTTGAAATTAAGGTATTACATTCTTCATTAAAAGCTTTAAGCATTAATTTTGCTTGTAATTCTGCGGATTTTTTAGCTTTTTCAATATTTGTTGCTGTTTTTTTACCGAAAAGAACAGGGATTTCATAGTTTGTTGCACTGTTATTTTTAATGGCTATTTTTTGTTGATTTCTAATTTTAACAAGTTCTTCTTTGTATTGTTCGGCAGTATCAAATTTATAGATTGGTTTTTGAATACCGACAGAAATTGCATCTAAATCAGTTTGATAAAAATCAATTTCTTTTTTTAATTTTGAAAATTTTAAGGTTGCTTGTTTGTAATTATTATTAAAAATTTCTTCTCTAAAATGGAGTTTATTTTTTTTGAGTTGAATTTCTTTATCGCGAATATTTAATTTTTCTATTTGATTTTTACAATCAGCTTCAAATTTTTCTTGTAATTGTTTTATTTCATTTTCTACGTCCGTTATTTTTGAGTAACGTTCTAATTTATTTTCAAGTAATTTTATTGTTTTTATATTAAAAATATCCATAGCATGGTTTTTGTATTTTTTAATTTTACGCTAAATTTCTATCAATTTTTTTTTAAAAAAATCGACTTAAAAATACAAAATAAATAATAAGTTATCCAAGGAAATCGAAGTAATTTAAGTGAGAGCCTGTTTAAATTTTATTTTTAAAAAAAATGTAATAGAAAAGCAAGAAATCGCATTCTGATTTGCTGTAGTTATTCCTTTTTTTGATGATTCTTGTCAATTTGAGTAATTTTAATAACTAAAAGGAATTAAAATTACTCGAACTGACAGTTTATTTAATTTTTAAACAGGCTCTAAATAAAACATTTTATAATAGTTTATTTTTTAGCTGATAAATTAAAAAAACAGCAAGCGCTCCACCGAAAAAAGAAACGATGCTATTCAGGAAAAATAAGGCGTAATTAATGTATTCAACTTGAACTATAAATTTAGGGCTAAAGCCTAATCTTCCAAAAGATTTAATTAAAAAAATACTCCCAAAAACTCCAGCGATGGTATTTCCCGTAAGCCCAAAGGAGTATTTTTTAACTAATTTCCCCATACTATTTGCTCCAAATATTCCTATTAAAATACTGATTAGCGAAATTAAAGTAGCAGTCATATAATGAGTGTTTTTTTATTTTTCAGCAGATTTAATGTCCGTAATCCATGTTGTCTATTTTTCCGCCCATAATCTTTTTTTGCACAATCATATATACAAAAAGTAAGATAAAACCAACCGCACCCCAGTAAGTTGCGACTGATAATCCGTAGGCTGTTGTAGCTGTATTATAAATTGTTAAAGAGTTGTTTACGCTATTTGTTGATGGTAAAATTACAGGAAATAGTGACGCTAAAGAGGAAGTTATTCCTCCTAAAATCAGTAAGGTAGAAAAAGTAAACGCATAGATTTCTTTGTTGAATTTCTGTACAAAAAATAAGCCAACTAATCCTGAAATATAAATCAGTGGAAACACCAATAAAAAAGGATTTTCAATAAAATTATTTAAGGAGTTAGGGTTTACAATTTGCCATATAATCAATGAAAATATCGTTAAACCAATCAGTAAAATATTTAATTTAAAAACGGTTTTCTTTAATTTTTCATTAATAGATGAATTGGTTTTTAAAACAATCCAATTTGCACCGTGAATTGCCAAAGTAACCACCGCAATAATTCCGATAACAAGGGTAAACCAATCAATAACACCAGGGTTTTCAGCTAGTGGACTAAAGCTGTTATTCCAAAGAGGTAAGAAAAAATAATGAGCTTCATAGGTAGAAATTCCGTTTTCAACACCGCCTAAATTAACGCCTCTAATTACATTTCCTAAGGCAATTCCAAAAAATAAAGCAAGTAATAAACTTGAAACTCCAAAAGAAGTATCCCAAATATCTTTCCACATTTGAATGTTAAATTGCGCTCTAAATTCTAGCCCAATCGCTCTGAAAATAATCAGCCATAAAACAATAATTAAAGGCAGGTAAAAACCACTAAAAACCGATGCGTAAAATGTAGGAAACGCCATAAAAAGCATTCCGCCTGCGGCAACTAGCCAAACTTCGTTAGAATCCCAAAATAATCCTGCCGATTTAGCAATAACTTCTTTGTCTTTTTCTTTTTTCGCCATAAATAAATGAATGATTCCTGTACCAAAATCATAGCCATCTAAAATAAAAAATACCGCCAAAACAATTGCGATGATAATAAACCAAAATACTTCCATAATTAATGTGTTTGATGTTTAGGTCCTTGATGAATTGTTTTTCCAACCAATACTAAAAATAAGATACCGAGTAACAGGTATAAGGCTACAAATCCTAAAAGGGTAAATAAGGTATTTCCTGATGAAACTGTTGGCGATATTCCGTCACTTGTTTTTAATAATCCGTAGACTAAATACGGCTGTCTTCCGAGTTCGGCAGTGTACCAGCCTGTAATATTTGCGATATAAGGAAAAGGAACTAAGAACAATATTGTCCATAATAAGGGCTTAAAAGTGTATAATTTTTTTCGATATAAAAAGAAAACTGCCAATCCCATAATACCGATAAAAATCGTTCCTAAACCAACCATAATATGATACGAATAATAAAGCGCAGGAACATTGTCGGGTAATTCTTCTTTTTTAAATTTATCCATTCCTGGCACTTGTTTGTCCCATTCTTGATAGGTTAAAAAGCTTAAAATATTAGGAACTGCAATTTTATTATCGAGTTTTTTTTCGACCATATTGGGTTGTCCGATTAAAACAATTTCGGCACCAGCTTCTTCGGTTTCAAAAATCCCTTCCATCGCCGCAAAAGATGCAGGCTGATATTTCGCAACATTTTTAGCGTTTAAATCTCCCGTAGGGAATGCTAATAATAAACTGGCAATAAATCCAAAAATAACGCCTGTTTTTAAAAATAATTTACCGTATTCTATATTTTTATTCCTCAAAATATAAAAAGCACCAATACTTGCCACCACAAAAGCAGAAGTGGTAACAGAAGCAACTTGATTGTGTAAAAAAGCAGGCAATAACCAAGGATTTGTAAATAAATCGCCAAAATTTTCTAGGACGAATTTTCCATTTGCTAAAACTTCATGCCCTACGGGATGTTGCATCCAAGCGTTGGTAGCTAAAATAAACCAGCCACTTGCCCAAGAACCTAAAAAGACTAAAAAAGCGGTTAAAAGATGGAGTTTTTGCCCCATTAATTTTTCACCAAAAATAAAAAGTGCTAAAAAGGAAGATTCTAAAAAGAACGAAAACATACCTTCCATTGCTAAGGTTTGCCCGATAATTCCACCTGTTAATTCTGAAAATTTTGCCCAGTTAGTACCAAATTGAAATTCCATCGGAATTCCTGTAACCACGCCCATGGTAAAATTCACAGCAAATATTTTCATTAAAAATTTTGCCGCATTGTTATATTTTTCAATATTATTTTTTAAGTATTTCCACTTAAAATACACGATTAGTAAGGATAATCCCATCGTTAATTGTGGGAATATATAATGAAACGTGATTGTAAATGCAAATTGCAATCGGTCGTAAAATAGCATATCTTCCATCGGAAAGTAAATTTTTAAACAAATTTAATCCATATTTTTAGATATTTATGTCACATTTGTCACATAATTTTTTAGGTATGCCGTCTGAGAAATAAATCAAAATATTTTAGCATGAATAAAGGGTTTTAATAGTGCTTAATTTTATTATTTTGTTTGGTAAAAAGTGTCTTCATTCCATTTTGAAGGGTTATTTATAATGTAATCTGAAATGTTGTGGTATGCTTTATTGTTGCGAATAATATGATCGTGATAATTGGGTTGCCATGAGAAATTAACAGTTGTTTTTCGTGCATTTACTGTTACACCTGTTTTAAATCCACGTATTATGGATGCCAAATTTTTTGATTGTGATCCGAATTTATTACTCGGGTTCGCAATGCATTTATTACTGGGATCCGCAATGCATTTATTGGTTGTAGAGACGCAATACATTTATTGGTTGTAGAGACGCAATACATTGCGTCTCTACGGGTGGTATTATAACTGTTTTTACCAATGGTTATTATGGCATGAAAATGATTCGGCATAACAATATATTCGCCTGTTTGTAAATTCATATCAGGACGCATTTCAAATGTTTTTATCCATTGTGTTTCAACAATTTTTCCTATTTCTGATAAGATCATTTTTCCATTGATAATATCACCAAAAAAACATTCCTTGTTTTTACAGCAAATCGTAACAAAATAAATAGCATTGGAACCGTAATCTCAACCTTTCAATCTATTGGATTCTATGCGATATTTTCCTTTGAATTTTGTCATTTTATATCGTTTATTGCTGGTAGAGACGCAATGCATTGCGTCTCTACGTTGTGCGTTTGTGCATTCTATTTCAATAATATCACAAAAAATACGTTTGTTTTACATCAAATATAATAGATTTCAAATAAAATTTAAACCCCAAATCCAAAACCCCCAACATAAAAAACCAACCAAAATTTTCAACCGCTATTTCTAAATCAGATGGTATCTTTGCGGTTCATTTATATTTATGGCAATTAATACACTTTTAATAACACCACCTTTCACACAATTAAATACGGCATATCCCGCAACGGCGTACATCAAAGGATTTTTAAATTCTAAAGATGTAAAGGCTACGCAAATGGATTTAAGCATCGAGCTTTTTACCGCTGTATTTGCCAAAGAATTTATAGACGCTATTTTTAAGCAAGCCGAAATGCTTGGCAATAACGATTTTCCGTTGGTAGGAAATCAGCAAGAAAATTATATAGATAAAGTAGATTTTGTGATGAATTATTTGCGAGCGCAAGAAGTTACGGCGGCGTATCAAATAGTGCATAAAGATTTTTTACCCCACGGACACCGACGCATCAAATTAGCGAAAGATTTAACCACCGAATTTGGTAAATTAGGAATTTTAGACAAAGCAAAACATATTGCAACCTTATTTATCGAAGAATTGGGCGATTTTATAAATGCCAATGTCGATGAGTTTTTTTCATTCACACGCTACGCCGAGCAATTAGGGCGGTCAGCATCTAGTTTTGATACTATTGATGAGTTTCTAACCTACGAAACTACTTTAATTGAAGATGAAATGCTGTATCTTTTAGATGAAAAAATAAAAGAGCAAATAACATCAGAAACACCCGAAAAACCGTATGATTTAATTTGTTTTACCGTGCCATTTCCAGGGAATTTATTTTCCGCTTTGCGATGCGCTCAATTTATAAAACAAGAATATCCAAAGATTAAAATAGCGATGGGCGGCGGATATTGTAACACTGAATTAAGGCGTTTATCCGATCCTCGAATTTTTAATTTTGTCGATTTTATTACGTTGGATGATGGGGAATCTCCATTGTTAAGAATCACCGAATTTTTAGATGGAAAAATAAATGAAGATGCTTTAGAAAGAACTTTTATCTGTAGAAATAATGAAGTTATTTATGCCAATAAAATTCCAAATACGATATTTCATCATCGAAATTTACCAGCTCCGAGTTACATCGGCTTGCCGACAAATAAATATTTATCGTTTTTAGATGTAATGAATCCAATGCACAGAATGTGGTCGGACGGAAAGTGGAATAAACTCACCATTTCCCACGGATGCTATTGGAAACAATGTTCTTTTTGTGATGTTACGTTGGATTATATCGGTAATTACGAAAACACAACGGCAGATGATTTGGTGAATAAAATTGAAAAAATAATATCAGAAACAGGCGTTACAGGATTTCATTTTGTAGATGAAGCAGCGCCGCCAAAAATGCTAAAAGCTTTAGCAAATAAATTACTAGAACGAAAAATATTTATTACCTGGTGGACAAATATTCGTTTCGAAAAAACCTTTACACCTGAGATTTGTTCGTTGTTATCAAAATCGGGATGTATTGCGGTAACAGGCGGTTTAGAAGTGGCTTCCGATAGGTTATTGGCTAGAATGAAAAAAGGCGTAGATATTGGACAAGTGGCACGAGTAACCAAAGCTTTTTCTGATGAAAATATTATGGTGCATGCCTATTTAATGTTTGGTTTTCCTACTGAAACCGATCAAGAAACTATTGATTCGCTAGAGGTTGTGCGTCAATTATTTCAACATAATTGTATTCAATCGGCTTTTTGGCATCAGTTTGCTTGTACAAGTCATAGTCCCGTAGGAAAAAACCCTGATGCTTTTGAAATTAAAATTACAGGACCAGAATTTAAAGGGTTTGCTGAAAATGATTTGTATCATGAAGATCCAACAGGGGCGGAGCATCATTTGTATAGTCAAGGATTAAATACGGCGTTAAATAACTACTTAAATTACAAAGGATTTGAGATTCCTTTACAAGATTATTTTGATTTTAAAGTGTTAAAAACAACGCAAAAACCGAATTTAATTCAAGGTTTTTTGAATGTGTAAAAGTTTAATTTTGATAAAATCATAAACAAAAAAATCATGTTACTTTTACGGTAACATGATTTTTAAGATTTAAATATAGTTGAATGTTAAAATCATAAAATTAAGGCTATTTATTTTTGATAAAAGCATCAATATTATCATAAATAGCAGGGATTATTTCTTTTCCAGATTTGTCAATAAATCCATATTTAGTTTGACGAAGTT
This sequence comes from Tenacibaculum piscium, assembly GCF_021390755.1. Classification (NCBI taxonomy): domain Bacteria; kingdom Pseudomonadati; phylum Bacteroidota; class Flavobacteriia; order Flavobacteriales; family Flavobacteriaceae; genus Tenacibaculum; species Tenacibaculum piscium. The sequence goes on from NZ_JAJGWR010000001.1 coordinate 292,475, forward strand.
TATTGGTTACTGAAACCTTTGCCCAACCTTTTTTGTAGATATCAAACATACCGATTTCTGTATATTTAATTCGTACAATGGTGTTTCCTTTATTATTGATAAAACCACTTTTATCTTTAATTCGAACTAACGCCCATCCTTTTCGATATACGTCAAAAGCTTGGATTTCGTCAAATTTAGTATTGATAACTTTTTTACCATTATTATTAATAAATCCTAGATAACCGTTTTCTTTTATGATAGCCCATTTTTTTTGGAACATTCCAAATTTACCGATAGAATCATAAACGGCTTCTACGACTTCATTTCCATATTTATCAATAAATCCAAATTTATTATCAAGATTTACTTTTGCCCAACTTTTTCTTTCCTGATTATAGGGTGCTATTGTATCATATTTTGGAGGTGCAATTTCGATTCCTTTACTGTTTACGACTCCGTAAAATTCTTTATTTTTGACAATGAAAAAGTCTTGAGCATTGGCATAAAAACTTGTTAAAATGATAAAAACTACTGTTACTTTAAATTTCATGATATTAATTTAGGGGGTTAAAAAAAAACGCAAATATACGCTGTTTTACTCGTTAAATAAATTTTTAAAGATGTTAAGGTATTAAGTTTTGTGTGATTTTTTTGATATAAAATAAGGAGTATAAATACAGTGAAAAAGGCATCTATAATGATTATAATAATGCCTTTTATTGAATTATAAAATATTTTGTGTACGTTTAAGAGCCTGTTTAAATTTCATCAAAAAAAATTTTTATAGCAGGAAAACAGAAAATCGAATCCGTCAAACTGAATTTATTTCAGTTTCACATCCTGATTTGCCGTAGTTCTTTCCTTTTTTTTGATGATTCTTGTCAATTCGAGTGATTTTAATGACTAAAAGGAATTAAAATTGTATCGAGAATTTGAATTCTTTTATATTAATGAATTTTATACTAAAAAAGTTCTCGATACAATTTTTTTGAAGGAAAAAAATCACTCGAACTGACAGTTTCTTTAATTTTTAAACAGGCTCTAAATAATTGCAAATTATCCTTTTATCGTTTCAGGATTGTAGCCTAAATACGGAACTTTTTTCTCGACAAAAATAATTCCATAGTTTTCTAACTCCTTTAAAATTGGTTGATATACTTCTTTTTTAATTGGTAATTGTACACCAGGCGTTGTAATATCGCCATTTAAAATGCGTAAAGTTGCCATCGCCACAGGCAATCCGACCGTTTTTGCCATAGCGGTATAAGTTTGATCATCACCTTTAATAACCATACTGCTTTCTATCTGATATTTTTGCTTATCAAGCTCATATCCAAATTTATGTTGCATCACAATCATATCTTTATCATCGGCTTCAAGCGTCCATTTTTCAGAAAGTATCTTTTGAAGTATTTGTGCAGGCGTTGCATTTTTGAGTCCTGTTTTTTTAGTCGGATTAAAAATATCTAACTCTAAGAATTTATCCCACATGATATCATCTTGTTCAATTTTAAGGTAAGAACGGAATTTTAATTCGACAGAATCGGTAGGAGAGTAGGCTAAAAATAAGTTCGTAAAATCACGATAACTTAAATTTTCAGAATTTTCAATAGTATAAGAATCATCGGTCATTCCTAATTGAACAAAGACATTCCAAGCTCTTGAAAAACCAACTTTTCGAATCGTTCCACGATACATTGTTGGTACATTTTCTAAATTATAAATACTTCTATATTGTAAGGAATCTCGATTTGCATACGCTTCGAATTTACCATAACCATCAATGGTTAAAAATTCGGTTCGTCTAAATAATTTATGATACGGAATGTATTTATAGGTGTTCTCTTGAATAAACATCGCCGCACCTCCTTGTCCTGCTAATACTACGTTTCTAGGATTCCAAGTGAATTTATAATTCCATAAATTGGTATCACTTTCAGGAGCAACTAAACCACCACAAAATGATTCAAAAAGCAACATTTTACCACCTTTTTCATGAATTTCATCAATAATTTGCATCGCACTCATGTGATCAACTCCAGGATCTAAACCAATTTCGTTCATAAAAACCAAACCTTTTGCTTTTACATCAGTATCTAAGGCTTTCATTTCATCCGAAATATAAGAAGCTGTTACCAAATGTTTTCCATAGATAACACAATCTTTAGCAACTTCGATATGAAAACGAGCAGGTAACATCGATATAACAATATCTGAATTTTGAACCGCTTGCGAACGTTGATCCGCATTAAAAACATCTAATTGTACTGCCGTTGCATTTTTATGATTATTGATAATTGCTTCTGCATTTGTAAGCGAAAGATCACCAATGGTAATGTGTAAATTTTCTGAAGTTGATTTATCTAATAAATATTTTATAAGAGATGAACTAGATCTACCAGCGCCGATAATTAATATATTTCTCATATATAATGTGTTTTTGTTTTCTTAAATTTGAAATCACAATATCCGCAAAATAAATTACAATAAATCAAAATAAAGTTTAAAATTAAACAAAATCAATCAAAATGTATAAAAATTTAACAATTACGGCTGTGTTCGGCGTTATTGCAGTCGTTTTAGGAGCCTTTGGCGCACATGCTTTAAAATCGAAATTAAGCCCGGAAGCCTTACAAAGTTTTGAAACTGCTGTTCGATATCAATTTATACACGTGCTCGTTTTACTTTTTATAAACACGTTTCAGGAGTTCAGTTTGCAACAAAAAAATAGGATTAGTCGCTTTTTTATAGCAGGAATTGTGCTTTTTTCAGGTTCCATTTATTTAATTCAACTCGCTGGAATATCGGCAAAATCGATTTGGTTTATCACACCTTTAGGAGGTGTTTTATTAATAATAGGTTGGTCTTTAATGATTTTTGAGTTTATCAAAAAGATATCAAAAAAAACTATTTAATTTAGAAAAAAATAATAAAAAAATAATAAAAAAAATCAATAAGTAAGCAGTTTACGCAAAAAATCCTATTTTTGTGTGAACTTAACACAACTAAATTATTTTAAGATGACAAATCTTGATAAGAAAACGATATCATTAGAGAACTTAGGAATTAAGGACGCGATGGTTCGTTATCAGTTAACTTCAGACGAGTTACACGATATAACGATTGAAAAAAAACAAGGAAAAACCACTGATTTTGGCGCATTAGCTGTTGAAACAGGTGAGTTTACAGGACGTTCACCAATGGACAGATTCATCGTAAAAGATGATATTACAAAAGATGAGGTTTGGTGGGGAGATATCAATATTCCTTTTGATTCAGCAAAATTTGATAAATTATATGATAAAGTAACAGCGTATCTTTCAGGGAAAGAGGTTTTTGTACGTGATAGTTATGCTTGTGCCGATGAAGATTACAAGCTAAATATTAGAGTCGTAAACGAATATCCTTGGAGCAATATGTTTGCTTACAACATGTTTTTACGCCCAACGGTTGAAGAATTAAAAGATTTTTCTCCAGAATGGACGGTTGTAAATGCTCCAGGTTTTATGGCAGATCCTGCGGTTGACGGAACACGTCAGCACAACTTTGCTATTTTAAACTTCGAGAAAAAAATTGCTTTAATTGGTGGAACTGGATATACTGGTGAAATTAAAAAAGGAATTTTTTCTGCTTTAAACTTTATTTTACCTGTCTTTAAAAATACGTTGCCAATGCACTGTTCGGCAAATGTTGGTAAAGATGGTGATACCGCTATTTTCTTCGGATTATCAGGAACTGGAAAAACAACGTTATCTACTGACCCTAATCGTAGTTTAATTGGAGACGATGAACACGGTTGGACATCAGAAAATACCGTTTTTAATTTTGAAGGAGGTTGTTACGCTAAAGTAATTGACTTATCTCAAGAAAAAGAACCAGAAATTTATGCCGCGATTAAAAAAGGAGCAATTCTTGAAAATATCGTAATGGACGAAAACGGTAAGGTTGATTTTAACGATACCTCTATTACACAAAATACCCGTGTAAGTTATCCGATACATCATATTGAAAACATTCAAACGCCATCAACAGGGAAAAATCCGAAGAATATCTTTTTCTTAACTGCCGATGCTTTTGGAGTATTACCTCCGATATCTAAATTAACACCAGGACAAGCAGCCTATCATTTTATCTCAGGATATACCGCAAAAGTTGCAGGAACGGAAGCAGGAGTTACCGAGCCATTACCAAGTTTTTCAGCGTGTTTTGGAGCACCATTTATGCCATTACATCCAACGCGTTATGCAGAAATGTTAAGCGAAAAAATGAAAGAAACAGGTGTAAATGTTTGGTTGATAAATACTGGTTGGACAGCAGGTCCTTACGGAATTGGTCATCGAATGAAATTAAAATACACTCGTGCAATGATTAATGCCGCATTAAACGGAGATTTAGGGGAAGTAAAGAATGAAAATTATCATACACATTCTGTATTTGGATTGGCACAACCAAGAAAATGTCCAGGAGTTCCTACCGAATTATTAAGCCAACGTCAAGCTTGGAATAATGATGAAGAATATTATAAAACAGCAAACAAATTAGCAGATTCATTTAGAAAAAACTTTAAACAGTTTGAAGAAAATGCAAACGCTGAAATTTTAGCAGGAGGACCAACTCTATAATCTTTTTTATTCTAAAAAAAGATTCATGAAATATTAAAAAAAGCATCCGAAAGGATGCTTTTTTTATGCCTAAATACTGTCTATTTTTGTTGTATTAAATTGTTAAATTAAATTTTTTAACGAAACTAAAAAAGATGATTGTAAAAGGAAATATTGTCGATATACAAAATAATCGAATTTATAAAGGACAAATTCAGATTGAAAATGGTAAAATAAAAAGTATTCAAGAAATAAATCATTCAATCATAAATATAAAAGAAAATAATTTTGAAAATTATATTATTCCTGGTTTTGTCGATGCTCATATTCATATTGAAAGTTCGATGTTAGTGCCATCAGAATTTGCTAAAATTGCAGTTACTCACGGTACGGTTGCAACGGTTTCTGATCCGCATGAAATCGCCAATGTATTAGGTGTAAAAGGCGTTGATTTTATGATTGAAAACGGAAAAAAAGTCCCGTTAAAATTTAATTTCGGAGCGCCAAGTTGTGTGCCAGCAACCTCTTTTGAAAGTGCTGGAGCAATTATAGATTCCGAAGACATTAAATTGATGATGCAAAACCCAGATATTAAATATTTAGCTGAAATGATGAATTATCCAGGCGTGTTATTTGATGATGCTGAGGTTTTGAAAAAAATTCAGCATGCAAAAGATAATAATAAACCTGTTGATGGTCATGCGCCAGGTTTACGAGGTGATGATGTTTCAAAATATATTTCCGCAGGAATAACCACGGACCACGAATGTTTTTCTTATGATGAAGCTTTAGAAAAACTTCAAAAAGGCATGAAAGTAATTATTCGTGAAGGAAGTGCTGCTAAAAACTTTGAGGCTTTAATTGATTTATTACCAAATCATTTTGAAAATATGATGTTTTGTTCTGATGATAAACATCCTGATGATTTATTAGTAGGACACATCAACGAATTGTGTGAACGTGCCGTTTCAAAAGGAATTGATGTTTTTAAAGTGTTAAAAGTTGCCTGTATAAATCCTGTAAAACATTATAATTTAGATGTTGGTTTATTACAAAAAGGTGATGCTGCTGATTTTATCATCGTTGAAAATTTAAAGAATTTTAAGGTATTACAAACGTATATAAATGGTGAATTAGTTGCTGAAAATGGAAAATCGTTTGTAAAATCGGTAGCTTTTGAGGTGTTGAATAATTTTAATACAGATAAAAAAATTATTGCTGATTTTGAGTTTAAATCATCCGCAGAAAAAATAAGAGTTATTGAAGCCTTAGATGGCGAATTAGTAACGAATCAAATTGAAGTAAATTCTTTAATTAAAGATGGAAACTTAGTATCAAACACTCAAAACGATGTGTTAAAAATGACGGTTGTAAATCGGTATAAAAATGCCAAACCATCGATAGCATTTATTAAAAACTTCGGATTAAAAGAAGGCGCAATTGCAAGTTCCGTTGGACACGATTCTCATAATATTATCGCTATCGGTGTTTCTGATGAAGCAATTTGCAAGGCAGTAAATTTATTAATCGAAAATAAAGGCGGAATTTGTGCGGTAACAACATCCGAAGAAAAAATAGTTTCCTTACCCGTAGCAGGAATTATGTCTGATAAATCAGCCGTAGAAATTGGAAAATCATATGCCGAATTAGATGCGATGGCAAAACAAATGGGAAGCAAATTAAGAGCGCCTTATATGAGTTTATCGTTTATGGCATTATTGGTTATTCCGTCGTTAAAATTATCAGATAAAGGTTTATTTGATGGAAATACGTTTAAATTTACATCATTAGAAGTTGGATAAATTTACCGAATAATAATTGATTAGTTTTGTATTTACAGAAATTGTTATAAAATTTGAAGACAGAAAAAATAATATTAGGCGTTGATCCAGGAACGAGCATCATGGGTTTTGGAATTATAAAAGTGGTAGGAAAAAAAATGGAATTTGTTCAAATGAACGAGTTAATTTTAAAAAAATACGACAATCATTATATAAAATTACGCTTGATATTTGAGCGAACACTCGAGTTAATAGACACCTATCATCCTGATGAAATAGCGTTAGAAGCACCCTTTTTTGGTAAAAATGTACAATCGATGTTAAAGCTAGGACGCGCTCAAGGTGTAGCGATGGCAGCAGCATTATCACGAGATATTCCCGTAACAGAATATGCGCCTTTGAAAATAAAAATGGCAATCACAGGAAGCGGAAAAGCAAGTAAAGAACAAGTCGCTTTAATGCTGAAATCATTATTAAATTTAAAAACATTACCCAAAAATTTAGACGCAACCGACGGTTTAGCAGCTGCAGTTTGTCATCATTATAATTCAGGAAAAGTGGTAGGCGGTAAAAATTACTCAGGCTGGGCTTCGTTTGTGAGTCAGAATGAAAAACGTGTTAAAAAATAGATAAAAGATGAGTTTAAGTGATTTACCAATTGGAAAAAACGGAGTAGACCTTTTTAATTTTGAACATTATGCTAAAAAGGTTCAAAAAATAATTCAAAATAATTCCAATAATTCTGAACCTTTAACTATCGGTATTTATGGTAAATGGGGAGAAGGTAAAACATCATTTTTAAATTTAATTGACAAGGGAATTGATTCAGGAGAAAAAGAAGAAGGACAAAAAGGTATTTTAAAATATCATTTTAATCCTTGGAGATATAGCACCGAAGAAGAAATGCTTTTTGATTTTTTTGATGGACTTTCTAAAATGATGTTTGTAAATAAAGATACTACACTTCAAAAAGTAGGAAAACAGCTTCTAAAATATAGTAGATATACAAAAGCCGTTAAGCTTTCTGCATCTGTAGGGTTTTCTTCAAATAAAGCGGGAGCTACGTTTGATGTAAGCGAAATAATGAAAGCTTTAGGTGAAGATTTTATAGGTAAGGAAGTTACATTAGAATCTTTAATTCAAAATATAAACGATAAATTAAAGGCTTCTAAATATAAAATAGTGGTGTTTATTGATGATATTGACCGCCTTGATAAAGATGAAATATATACTATTTTAAAGCTGATAAAATTAAATGCGAATTTTAATAATTTTGTATATATCGTTGCTTTAGATGAAAATCATGTTGCTAAGGCAATAGGGCAACGTTATGGTGTAGATACCAAAGATGGAGAATTATTTTTAGAAAAAATCATTAATATTCCAATTCATTTACCAAAAATTGAATCAGCAGATTTTAAACAATTTTTTGAAATAAAGCTAAAAGAAGTATTTGATAATTTAGGTTTTTCAGATGAAAATGATAATGAAAAAGAAGCTTTTTCAGAGATAATAAGAGAATTTAGAGTACAATATTTTAAAAATGGTAGAGAAATAATACGAGTTCTTAATAGTTTTTTTGTGGGTGCTTTTGCTATTGGTGAAGAAGTTAATTTAAGAGATTTATTTTGGATTGAATATTTGAAGGTTACGGATAATATTGCTTTTAATGTTATAAAAAAATATGATTCACCTAATATAGAAGAAGAATTAATTACTAATAGTACTATAATTAAGTATTCAACAGATATTTTAAATAAAGATGAAATATTCAAAGAGTATTCCAAAGAAATTCTGGTAATATTATTTTCAGAGTCTAAAGGTTTTATGACGAGAGTAAAATCTAATAATGGTAAAAATGCTATTGAAATTTCAAAGTTTAATTTAAAAATTAATCATCCTAATCATTTTGATAAATATTTTTCATATCATACAATTGGTAAAGTTTCTGAAATTAATAAGAAATTAATAATTCAGAATATAATTGATGAAAATAAAGATGAGTTAAAAATGAATTTTATTGATTTAAGAAATAAAGATAATTTAAAAATTCATCGTTTTTACAGTGTTATAGAAGATTTAATTAATGATGAAAATATAAATTACCTGTTTTTTTATGATTTTTTATTTTCAAATTTAGATTTATTATCCGAAAGTGAGAAAGACAGTTTTGGGGCAACGTATCAATCAAAAATGATAAAGTTAGTAGCTTTTAATTTGGAGAAAAATAATAGTACTAATGATGATATTATTCAATTAGCAAAAAAGCTAAGTATTAACCAATCATGTTATTTTACGAAGGCAATATATATCAACATAGAAGTGAAAAATAAATTAGAGGAGCTGATTGTAAAAAGAGTAAAACAAGAATATATAGGTAAACCAAAACCTTTTTTTTATGATTTTATAGGTAAGGATTTTCACGGTTATACTATTATGTCATATTGGAATAAGAATGAAGAAGATTTATTTATTGAATATATTGATAATAATATTAAATGTTTTGATAATGTATTAAAATTGATAAGAAATTTTCCTAATTGTGGTAATGATTCCTATGGTGAGTTAAAAAAAGAAAATTTTGTTTCTGTAAAAGACTTAATAGATGTTGATATGATTTATGCTAGAATTAAAGAATATGAACCTGAATTAATAAATAAAATAGATGTAAATTATAAAGTTCCTTACTCTTTAAAACATAGTTTTTCTGAATTAGAAAACGTAGAGCAATTTATTTATCACTATAAAAAAGACAAAAATTTAATAAACTAATTTGGCAGGAATCTACATACATATACCGTTTTGTAAACAAGCATGTTTTTATTGCGATTTTCATTTTTCGACTTCTTTAAAAAAGAAAGACGAACTAATTTCGTGTTTAATAATAGAATTAGAAATCCGAAAAAAAGAATTACAAAACGAAATAATTGAAACTATTTATTTTGGTGGTGGAACTCCTTCGTTATTATCATCCGAAGAAATAACAAGCTTACTAAATGCGATTTATAAGCATTATAAAGTTATCGAAAATCCTGAAATTACACTAGAGGCAAATCCTGATGATTTATCCGAAGAAAAAATTTTAGAACTCGCAAATTCGCCAATTAACAGATTAAGTATTGGAGTGCAATCTTTTTTTGAAGAAGATTTAAAAAGTATGAATCGTGCGCATAATTCAAAAGAAGCAAAAGAATGTTTATCAATAGCAACTCGTTATTTTGATAATATTACGGTCGATTTAATTTATGGCGTTCCGAATATGAGTAATCAACGATGGAAAGAAAATTTGCAAATTGCTTTCGATTTTGGTGTTAATCATATTTCGAGTTACGCCTTAACTGTTGAGCCAAAAACGGTTTTAGATAGCTTTGTTAAAAATGGAAAATATCCCGAACCTGACGAAACAGAAGCCAAAGAACATTTTGATATTTTAGTAGCAGAAACCGCTAAAAATGGATTTGTACATTACGAAATATCAAATTTTGGAAAACCTGCTTATTTTTCAAAACATAATACATCGTATTGGTTGGGTAAAAAATATATCGGAATTGGTCCTTCGGCACATTCGTTTAGCAAAACACATCGCAGTTGGAATGTTGCCAATAATGCAAAATATATAAAGGAATTACAAGAAGGAAAGCTATCTAATGAAACAGAGAAATTATCTGAAGAAGACCAATTTAATGAATATTTAATGACGGGTTTACGAACTATTTGGGGTGTTTCATTAGATGAAATTAAAGCTTCTTTTAAAGATGATTTTAAAGAAGAATTATTAAAATCATCAAAGAAATTTATTGAGGAAGGTTTGTTAATTATCGAAAATAATACACTTAAAACAACTCCAAAAGGAAAGTTTTTAGCAGATGGTTTAGCATCAGAATTATTTAGAATTAAATAAAAAATATGATTGCAGAAATAACACATAAATCAGAAAAATATAAAATAGATTTAGCAAAACCTTTAGATATTTCAATTGCAATTGATGTATCAAAAGAAAGTGTAAATGCTTGGTATATTGATGATCCAAAAATTACGCCTGTGGTTGCTGAAAATTGGGTCGGAAGCGTTGAAAAAGGTGCCGTTGTAAATTTTAATACGATTAATTTTAACCCGCATTCACACATTACACATACCGAATGTGTAGGACATATTACCAAAAAAGTACATTCTGTAAATGAACATTTAAAAAAATTTTTCTTTTTGGCTGAAGTGATAAGTATTTATCCGAAGAAATTAGAAAATGGCGATTTTGTGATAACAAAAAAGCAATTAGAAAAAGTTTTAAAAGATAAAAAAATAGAAGCCATAATTATTAGAACTTTACCAAATATATCTGATAAAAAACAACGCCGATATTCAAATACAAATCCGCCATATTTATTAGAAGAAGGAGCGATTTATCTGAAAGAAAAAAATATTAAGCATTTATTAATCGATTTGCCTTCGGTCGATAAAGAAAAGGATGCGGGTAAATTATTGGCTCATAATGCTTTTTGGAATACAGGAAATAAAAAGAATAATGAAAGTGAAATCCGCTTTGAAGCAACAATTACAGAATTTATTTATGTCGATAATTCCATAGAAGATGGCGCTTATTTCTTAAATTTAATGATTGCTCCTTTCGAAAACGACGCCACACCAAGTAAGCCTGTTTTATATAAAATAAAATAGAATCAACTAAAATAAAAAACAAGCGAATTGTAAAAGCTATTCTTTTTTTTAATAGCTTTACATCTTTAATTTCTTATTTACTTATAGAATTTTTTAAAAATCCGAGTAACTATAATTATGAAAATTTATACGACATATAAAGATTATGAATATGCTGATACCAGTATGTTTAGGACTTTTTATGTAATATGATTTTTTAAGTATAAATAGATCAATTAAAAAAAGTCCGACTTCACAGTCGGACTTTTTTCCTTTTAGATAAATTTCAACAATAAAAAATAACGCATCAAATTAATATATTATGAGAAAATTGTATTTTAACTACCTGAATACTTTTAAAGGACTTTCAAGAGAAGTTTGGTGGTTGGCGCTAATCACCTTAATTAACAGAGCAGGTACGATGGTTATTCCATTTTTATCGTTGTATTTAATTAAAAGTTTAGATTTTACCTTAAAAGATGTTGGCTGGATTATGACCTGTTTTGGATTAGGTTCTGTCCTTGGTTCTTGGGTTGGTGGAAAATTAACCGATAAAATCGGCTTTTATAAAGTGATGAAAGCAAGTTTATTATTAACAGGTTTCTTTTTTATCGCCCTGCAATTTGTAACTTCTTTTATAGGATTTTGTATCGGAATTTTTTTAGTAATGTTAGTTGCTGATGCCTTTAGACCCGCGATGTTTGTAGCGTTAAATGCGTATAGTAAACCTGAAAATAAAACACGTTCGGTAACCTTAATTCGATTGGCAATTAATTTAGGGTTCTCCGCAGGACCTGCTTTAGGTGGATTAATTATCACTTCTTTAAGTTACAGTGGTTTGTTTTGGGTCGATGGAATTACCTGTATTTCTGCCACTTTTTTATTGATGAATGTCTTAAATCCGAAGAAAGTAACGCCTTTAGATGAACTAAAAGTAGCAAATCCAGTATCTATTTTTAAAGACAATGCTTTTTGGATATTTTTTGTAGGAATGTTCATTTTTGCATTCGTATTTTTGCAGTTATTCTCAACAATTCCGTTGTATTATAAAGATGCACATCATTTATCAGAATTACAAATTGGTTTGTTAATGGCAATGAATGGTTTTATTATTTTTGCGTTAGAAATGCCCCTAATTAAATGGTTGGAAGAAAGTAAATATTCAAACACATTTTTAATTTTTATAGGATTATTATTAATGGGGTTAAGTTTTTTTGTATTAAATTTAACAAGTTGGTCTGGTATTTTGGTGTTAGGAATGTTATTTATGACCGTAGGTGAAATGATTGCGTTTCCTTTTTCAAATGCTTTTGTTATCAATAGTGCAAAAAAAGGAAATCAAGGAGAATATATGGCGTATTATAGTATGGCATTTTCCTTAGCACATATTTTTGGACACAATTCAGGAATGCGATTAATTGATGCGTATGGTTTTGATACGACTTGGGGTATCATGACGATTATCGCTGTTGTTGGCTTGGTAATTTTTTTACTATTGATGCGTGTTCTTAAAAAATCTGCCTTGGCAAATTAATTGCCTAAAAGAAATATTTATATTTGAATTTAAAATATCACTATAAAATATCACTATAAAATATCATTATAAAAATGAATATACAAAACGCCCAAAAAGAAGTCGATAATTGGATTAAAAATCATGGAGTTCGATATTTTAACGAACTTACAAACATGGCACAATTAACAGAAGAAGTAGGCGAAGTTGCTCGAATTATTGCCCGTCGTTATGGAGAACAAAGCGAAAAAGAAAGCGATAAAAATAAAGATTTAGGCGAAGAATTAGCCGATGTTATGTTTGTTGTTTTATGTTTGGCAAATCAAACGGGAATTAATTTGCAAGATGCTTTTGATAAAAAATTAGATATCAAAACAAAACGAGATCATGACCGTCATCATAATAACGAAAAATTAAAATAATTAAATACAAATAAATATAAATGAGTTTAAGTAAAAATATACAAAAAGGAAGTTTTTGGATTAATGTACTGAAAGTTAGTGTGCCTTTTTTAGTTTTTGTAACCTTATTTTCATTGCTGGTAAATAGTGGAAGTGCGTTGTTTTCTGGGGATTTTGAAACCGTAAATACAATTAATTTTTCACAAGGAAAATGGCAACGTTTTTGGCTAACAAAAGTAACGGTTAGTGTTTTATATGCCATTTATGTGGTGAATAAAAAAACAAAGTAATCGTAAAAAAATCGTAAAATAAACGAACTACGCTAGCACTAACACTAACTATAATAAGGTTTTTAAAAACCAAGTTTACAGATGAATTTAGAACTTAGTATCCCAAGAAAAAATAAAATTAATACTGAAATTATTATTTCAGGTTCAAAAAGTGAGTCGAATCGATTGTTGATTTTACAACAATTATTTCCAAGTATCACTATTGAAAATTTATCAGATTCTGATGATACACATCATTTACAAGATGCTTTATCCAAAGAAAATAACGCAACTGAAATTGCCGATATCGGACATGCAGGAACAGCAATGCGTTTTTTAACCGCCTTTTTTGCTACGCAAGAAGGAGTTATCAAAATATTACAAGGCTCGGAGCGAATGCACAATCGACCTATAAAAATTTTGGTTGATGCACTTCGTGATTTAGATGCCGATATTCAATATCTTGATAAAGAAGGGTATCCGCCGATAAAAATTACAGGTAAAAAAATAGAAAAAGATACCGTTACTATTGATGGAAATGTAAGTAGTCAATATATTTCAGCATTGATGTTAATTGCTCCTAGTCTAAAAAACGGACTCACAATTGAATTAAATGGGACAATAACTTCCGTTCCATATATTAAAATGACGCTCTCTTTGTTGCATAAAATAGGTGTTGTTGCAATATTTGAAAAAAATAGCATTAAAATAAATGCTTTAGAAACTGTTTCAGAACAAAATATTGTTGTAGAATCGGATTGGAGTTCCGCTTCTTATTTTTATTCGATAATTGCTCTGAGTGAAATTGGCGCATCTGTAACGTTATCGGCTTATAAAAAAGAGAGCTTACAAGGCGATAATTGCTTGGCTGAAATTTACAAACATTTTGGCGTTACAACGATTTTTAAAGAAAATATGATTGTCTTAACCAAGCATGAAAAACATAGTAACGCTATTTTATCCGAAGATTTAAAAAATGCACCTGATATTGCACAAACTATCGCTGTTACTTGCTTCGGATTAGGAATTGCTTGTGATTTAACAGGACTTCATACTCTGAAAATTAAAGAAACTGATCGTCTAGAAGCACTCAAAAATGAACTAACCAAATTAGGCGCAAATATTAGTGTAACGAATAATAGTTTGCATTTAAAAGTAGCAAATACTATTAATAGAAATATTAAAATTGCAACCTATAATGACCATCGAATGGCAATGGCTTTTGCACCGTTAGCACTCAAAACAACCCTCGTTATTTTGGAAGCTGAGGTGGTTTCTAAATCGTACCGAAACTTTTGGCAAGACATGCAACAAGTAGGTTTAGAAATGATTAAAGAAAAATAAAGAACGAATCACTTGACAAGGCGTATCTCGAAATTGTATATTTGCATACGTAATAAAAAAATAGTAATGAAATTATCAAATTTTAGTTTTGAATTACCAGAAGAATTATTAGCAGAATATCCTTCAGAACATAGAGATGAAGCACGTTTAATGGTGCTACATAGAGATACTCAAAAAATTGAACACAAATTATTTAAAGATGTAATCAATTATTTTGATGAAGGTGATGTGCTGATGTTAAACAATACCAAAGTTTTTCCTGCTCGTATGTACGGGAATAAGGAAAAAACAGGCGCTCGTATTGAAGTATTTTTACTACGTGAACTAAATGCGGAAAATCGTTTGTGGGACGTTTTAGTAGATCCTGCAAGGAAAATCCGTATTGGAAATAAATTGTTTTTCGGAGATGATGAAAGCTTAGTTGCCGAAGTTATTGACAATACCACTTCAAGAGGAAGAACCTTACGTTTTTTATACGATGGACCTTACGAAGAATTTAGAGAAAAATTATTAAAATTAGGTGAAACACCTTTGCCTAAATATATTAAACGTGAGGTAGAAGATTCTGATGAAGATCGTTATCAAACTATCTATGCCAAAGAAGAAGGAGCAGTAGCTGCACCAGCTGCAGGATTGCACTTTTCAAAGCATTTAATGAAACGTTTAGAAATTAAAGGAGTCGATTTCGCTGAAACTACTCTACACGTAGGTTTAGGTACTTTTAATCCTGTTGAAGTAGAGGATTTATCGAAACATAAAATGGATTCTGAAAAAATTAAAGTATCCAAAGAAAGTGCCGAAATGGTAAACAATGCACTTGCTAATAAAAAAAGAGTGTGTGCCGTTGGAACTACTGTTATGAGAGCTGTAGAATCTTCAATCACTTCGAAACGAAAATTAAAAGAATTTGAAGGTTGGACTAATAAATTTATTTTTCCTCCTTTTGATTTTAGCGTGGCAAACTGTATGATTACTAATTTTCATACGCCAAAATCTACCTTAATGATGACCGCTTCTGCCTTTGCAGGACACGATTTTTTAATGGAAGCGTATCAAGAAGCAATTAAAGAAAAATATAAATTTCACTCGTATGGAGATGCGATGTTAATTTTATAATTAAATAACCAACTATTAATCGCCAAACCTCACAAGGATACTTGTGAGGTTTTGTGTATTTTTGCACCCGATGGAAGTAAAGAAAAAAGACATACGCGCATTATCAAAAGAAGAACTTCGTGATTTTTTTGTTACTAATGGAGATAAAGCATTTAGAGGAAATCAGGTATATGAATGGTTATGGACAAAATCTGCCCATTCTTTTGATGATATGACAAGCTTATCAAAAGATACACGTCAGATGCTTGACCAAAACTTTGTAATTAACCATATCAAAGTGGATACCATGCAACGAAGTAAAGACGGAACGGTAAAAAATGCAGTTCGTTTACACGATGGATTGGTGGTAGAATCGGTTTTGATACCTACAAAAACAAGAACGACAGCCTGTGTTTCGAGTCAAGTTGGTTGTAGCTTAGATTGCCGATTTTGTGCAACATCACGCTTAAAAAGAATGCGAAATCTAAATCCTGATGAAATTTACGACCAAGTAGCAGCGATTAATAAAGAGAGTTTATTATATCATAATAGAAAACTGTCGAATATCGTTTTTATGGGAATGGGAGAGCCTTTGATGAATTATAATAACGTGATTAAATCCATAGAAAAAATAACGTCTCCAGAAGGTTTAGGAATGTCGCCTAAGCGTATTACGGTATCAACTTCAGGTGTGCCAAAAATCATCAAAAAAATGGCAGATGATGATGTTAAATTTAATTTAGCTGTTTCATTACATTCTGCTATTGATGCCGTTCGTACCTCAATAATGCCTTTTAACGCTACGTTTCCGTTAAAAGATTTGAAAGAATCATTAGAATATTGGTACGAAAAAACACAACGAATGATTACTTATGAATATGTCGTTTGGGGAGGAATTAATGATAAAAAAGAGGATATCAATGCTTTAATTCAGTTTTGTAAATATGTGCCTTGTAAGGTGAATTTAATTGAATATAATCCGATTGATGATGGCGAATTTCAACAAGCAAGCCCAGAGGCAATTAATAATTATATTTCTAATTTAGAAATGCACGATATTGTGGTAAATGTTCGTCGTTCACGAGGAAAAGATATTGATGCTGCTTGCGGACAATTAGCGAATAAATCATAATAAATACAGCTATTTTAGTTAAAGTCTAAAATATGTTGATAAAGATAGTCGTATTATAAAACGTCTTATTATTTAGAATAATAAGACGTTTTTTTATTTTTAATTAAAAGTTTTAGTGGCTATTTTTTGACCAACTTTATACGTGATTTCTTTTTTTAAGTCTCCAGCTAAATCGTAATGTTTCCAAACACCATCTTTATTATTATTGCTATAATTACCTTCTATGGAAATTGAAACTGCTTCATTGTATTTTTTATAAAGTCCATGTTTAGTATTGTTTGCGTATGTTATTACTTGTGCTAAACGTCCTTTTTTAGGTTCGAAAAACTCCCATAAACCGTGTTTGTATTTTTTGAAATAAGTTCCTTTTTTTACTAAGATACCATTATTATTATATATTTCAACAGTTGCATTGTCTGATTTTCCAATTCTTTTTACGACTTCTTTTTTATTTCCATTTTCAAAGTAAGATTCTAAATTAATCGGTTTTCCATTTTCATAAAATCGTTTTATTAACAGTACATTATTTACGTTATATTTAAAATAATCTCCCGTTAATTTACCTTTTTGATACGTACCAGATTCTTTAATATTTCCATTGATGTGATATTTTTTATAGGTATAATCTTCGGGATTTACATATGATTTTTCAAAAAATATAGTTCCATTTTCATCTTTTTTGTACCAATTTCCAGTAGGTTTTCCAGCATCATATTCTTCTAATATGATGTTTCCATTACTATATTTTCGAAACCATTTACCGTGTTTTTTATTATTCTTATAAAATTCTGATATTGTTTTTTCACCTTCTTTATTGTAACGAATATACTCACCATCGATACGTCCATTTTTATATTTTTTTTGATATTGTAAGATGCTGTTTTTGTGATATCTTTTTTCGGTATATTCGTTATTTGAGGTATATTTTTTTTCCCATTTTAAATCACCTTCTTCATTTTTTTCAAACCAATTTCCAAAATATTGATTATTTTTATATTCCTTACGATTTTTAATCGTTCCATTTTTATGGAAATTTTTTAAAACATAATTTTCAGGACTACTATATTTTTTTTCCCAAATAAGGTTGTCATTATTTTTAGCAAACCAAGTTCCTTTAGGAACTCCGTTTTTATATTCTTTTTGGCTTACTATATTTTTTTCTGGGTTCATTTTTGAAGTAAAACGCTCCCAAAAAACACCATTCTTAACATCATCTTTATAATTTTCAACGCCAATTTCTTCACCTTTTTTATTATAGGTTGTCCATTTTCCATTTTTATTTCCAACAATATATGTACCTTTTCGTTTGATAGATTTATCAGTATAATAAATGGTAAAGTCACCATCTTTAAGGCTGTTTTTATAATTTATTTCAGAATATAAAACGCCATCACTATCGTAATTTAATTTTGAATTTGAAATTAAACCATTCGTAAATGTAATTTTAGAATAAGCGCCATTGCGTTCTGCTATTTTAAAATCGCCATCTAAAGTTTCTCCTTTTAAATTTTTATAAATAGTTTCTTTTCCAAATTTTTGAATATCAACATCTCTCCAAAGCATTGTTTTTTGAGAAAAAATGGCATTTTGAGATATAAAAAAAAGAAGTAAGAAGTTGAATACTTTATTCATAGTATTTTAGTGGTAAAAAAATTAAATTATTGAGTGTGAAATTATTGTTTTTATCATTATTATTCTAGTACTTTTACTTTTAAATTAATTTTTTTATTGAAATATGAAGCCTGTAGAACAAATTAAACTTCCTATTCAAAATGAAATGGAACTCTTTGAAACAAAGTTTAAAGATTCGATGTTGTCAAAAGTTCCATTATTAAATAGAATTACGTATTATATCGTTCGAAGAAAAGGGAAACAAATGCGTCCGATGTTTGTTTTTTTAGTTGCCAAAATGGTTTCTGATGGTGGTTTTGATGAACGAACTTACAGAGGTGCATCCGTAGTTGAATTAATTCATACGGCAACTTTAGTGCATGACGATGTCGTGGATGATAGTAATCGCCGTCGCGGATTTTTCTCTGTAAATGCTCTTTGGAAAAATAAAATTGCCGTTTTAGTAGGCGATTTTTTACTCTCAAAAGGTTTGTTACTTTCTATTGATAATGAAGATTTTGATATCTTAAAATTGATTTCTATCGCTGTTCGAGAAATGAGCGAAGGGGAGTTGCTTCAAATAGAAAAAGCACGAAAATTAGATATTACTGAAGAAGTTTATTTTGAAATTATCCGCCAGAAAACAGCCACTTTAATTGCGGCTTGTTGTGGAATTGGAGCGGCATCGGTAGGAGCAAATACTGAAATTGTGCAGCAAATGCGAAAGTTTGGCGAATATATAGGAATCGCTTTTCAAATTAAAGATGATTTGTTTGATTATACTGAAGAAAAAATAGGAAAGCCAACAGGAATTGATATCAAAGAACAAAAAATGACGCTTCCGTTAATTTATACGTTAAATAATTGTTCTAAAAAAGAAAAATCTTGGTTGATAAATTCGGTAAAAAAATACAATACGGATAAAAAACGTGTTAAAGAAGTTATTAGTTTTGTTAATAAAAATGGTGGGTTAGAATACGCATCTACTAAAATGGAAGGGTATAAAAATAAGGCATTGGCGATATTAGAAAACTTTCCAGCATCTGCCTATAAAGATTCTTTAAAGTTAATGATTGATTACGTTGTTGAACGAAAAATATAATGAGATAATACGTCTTATCTATTATCGTCATGCTGAATTTATTTCAGCATCGCATCAATAGGAGAAATGGCAAATCAGGATGACATCAAAAATCATATAAAAGTAAAAACCTCGAAAAAATTAATTTTCGAGGTTTTTTTATGCTTGTCTGTGGCGACTCGCCACCATTACATCATTCCTGGCATACCACCACCCATTGGAGGCATAGCAGCAGCTTCTTCTTTAATATCAATTAAAGCACATTCGGTAGTTAAAATCATTCCTGCAACAGATGCTGCATTTTCTAAAGCTACACGCGTTACTTTTTTAGGATCGATAATTCCAGCTTCTAACATATCTACATATATTTCAGCTTTAGCATCATAACCAAAATCTTTTTTCCCTTCTAAAACTTTATTGATAACAACAGAACCTTCGCCACCTGCATTTTCAACAATCGTTCTTAAAGGCGCTTCAATGGCTTTATTTACAATTTGGATTCCTGTAGTTTCGTCTAAATTATCGGTAGTTAATGATTTTAAAACCTTTTTAGCACGAACTAAAGCAACACCACCACCAGCAACAATACCTTCTTCTACAGCAGCACGAGTTGCATGTAAAGCATCATCAACACGATCTTTCTTTTCTTTCATTTCAACTTCAGAAGCAGCACCAACATATAAAACGGCAACACCACCCGCTAATTTCGCTAAACGTTCTTGTAGTTTTTCACGATCGTAATCAGAAGTAGTTGTTTCAATTTGAGCTTTAATCTGATTTACACGCGCTTTAATTTGCGTTTCATCACCAGCACCATTAATAATAGTTGTATTGTCTTTGTCGATAGTTACTGTTTCAGCAGTTCCTAATAAATCTAAGGTTGCATTTTCTAATGAAAATCCTCTTTCTTCAGAAATAACAGTTCCGCCAGTTAAGATAGCGATATCTTCTAACATTGCTTTTCTACGATCACCAAAACCTGGTGCTTTTACAGCAGCAATTTTTAAACCACCACGTAATTTATTAACTACTAAAGTTGCTAATGCTTGTCCGTCAACATCTTCAGCAATAATTAATAAAGGTCTTCCAGCTTGAGAAACAGGTTCTAATATTGGAAGAATTTCTTGTAAGTTTGAAATCTTTTTATCAAATAATAAAATATAAGGATTCTCTAAAGTAGCAATCATTTTATCGGCATCGGTAACAAAATATGGCGATAAATAACCTCTATCGAATTGCATACCTTCCACAACGTCCACATACGTTTCCATTCCTTTGGCTTCTTCGACAGTAATTACCCCTTCTTTACCAACTTTACCAAAAGCTTTAGCGATTAAATCACCAATAACTTTATCATTATTTGCAGAAATAGAGGCTACTTGTTGTATTTTTTCTGATGAATTACCAACTTCTTTTGCTTGTTTTGCTAAATCTTTAGTAATTGCACTAACTGCTTTATCAATACCACGTTTTAAATCCATAGGATTCGCGCCCGCAGCAACATTTTTTAATCCTTCTTGTACAATAGCTTGTGCTAATACAGTTGCTGTTGTAGTTCCGTCACCCGCTAAATCGTTGGTTTTAGAGGCTACTTCTTTCACCATTTGAGCTCCCATATTTTCTAAAGGATCTTCTAATTCAATTTCTTTAGCAACGGTAACACCATCTTTTGTAACATGAGGAGCACCGAAAGCTTTTGAAATAATTACATTACGTCCTTTAGGACCTAAGGTTACTTTTACTGCATTTGCTAATGCATCTACGCCACGTTTTAAACCGTTACGAGCATCTACATCAAATTTTATATCTTTTGCCATTTTTAGATTTTTTTATTTATGAATAATAAACTTATCGTAATAAATTTGATTAAATAATTGCGAAAATATCGCTTTCTCTCATTATTAAATAATCTTTTCCTTTATGTTTTAAGTCAGTACCAGCATACTTTCCGTATAAAACAGTATCACCAACTTTTACGGTTAAAGGTTGTTTTTTTGTTCCATTTCCTACGGCAACAACAGTTCCTTTTTGAGGTTTTTCCTTTGCGTTATCAGGAATAATAAGTCCAGATGCGGTAGTTGTTTCTGCGGCAGCGGCTTTTATAAGAACTCTATCTGCTAAAGGTTTTATTTTTAATCCCATTTTGTATAAATTATGATTAACGATTTGTTTTACTGTTTATTTTTGTATTTATTTTTAATGCTTATAAATAGTCAGAAATTATGCCATTAAAAAAATTATGACATTTTTTCTAAATTCCTTAAAATTAAGCATAAAAAAAATGCCAACGTGTCATTTACGTTGGCATTTTATATTTTATATCGAATTGATTATTGTACGCTATCTTTTGTTGCAGGTGTTGCAGGAGGTGTAGGCGTTGTTACTTCTACATTTTCTAAAGCACTATCTAGTTGCGGTGCATCTGCAGATGTTCCTCTAGGAATTGCAAAATTTGAAATTAAAATTAAAGCAAACATACTAATTGCTAAAGTCCACGTAGATTTGTCTAAAAAACTATTGGTATTTTGTACGCCTCCAATGTTTTGAGCTCCAGCTCCAAAAGAAGAAGATAATCCGCCACCTTTAGGGTTTTGAACCATAACAATTAAGATTAATGCTATTGCAACAATCAATATTAATACTAGAAGTAACGTATATGTTGTCATTATTTATTTTTTTTGATTTATTTTTTCTTGATTTTGCATTCTTTTATTGGTCTGCAAAGTAACTACTTTTTTCTGAATATTTCAAACTTAATCTTTTATAAGCTTTATTTAAACCTTTTATTTGAAATAATTAGTTAATTTTATAGCTGTTTGATGATTTTTTTTACCATTTAGCAACCGATTCATTAAAAATATCTTGTGTTATTCTTTCTAAAATAGTATTTAAAGCTGTTTCAAGTACGGCACCTGTTAATTGTTGCGTAGCGCCATAATCATAGTAAAAAGAAAAGCGTTTTTCAAAATCATCTTTTTCGGTTAATTTATTTTCAAAAATTACGTTTACGGTAATTGTTAGCCTGTTTTGTGCGGCTTTTTGGTCGGAAGTAGCACTCATCGGATTAATTCGATAATCAACAATTTCACCAGAAAAATGCAATTCTCCATTGGTATTTACCAGCGTTAAATTTGTTTGACGTGTAAATAAATCTTGTAAATCTTGGGTAAATTTTTGGCTCAATGTTGGTTCAATTAAAGGTGCTTGATTTGCAAAAAAATCAACCTGAATTGTTTTTGCATTTCCTGTATTTCCACCTGTAAATGAATAGGCACCACAGCCTATCAGTATAAATAATGTGATTATCGAAAGTAAGAAAATATAGCTATTATTTTTCATGAGTTACTATTGATTATAAGTCGTATTGTTTTATTTTTCGATATAAAGTTCGTTCAGAAATCCCTAATTCTTTGGCGGCTAATTTTCGTTTATTGCTGTTTTTTTCTAAGGATTTACGAATCATTTCAATTTCTTTTTCTTGTAATGATAAATTTTCATCTTCTTCAATGGTTTCAGCATATTCGTAATTATTTTCAGCATTTTTTATGGAAGCTGTTGTTGCTGTTTGTTGAATTTGGACAACTTCAAAATTTTCATTTTTGGGTTGTTTTTGTTCTTGATAAATACGTTCAATTAAACCATGATTTTCTTCTTTTACTTCTTCGGAATTTCCATTTTGCATTAAATCGAGCGTTAATTTTTTCAAATCATTGATATCATTTCGCATATCGAACAAAATTTTATACATAATATCTCGTTCGTTTGCAAAATCGGAATTACCATTTTGTTTGTCGATAATTGCGGGTAAGTTTCCATTATTTTTAGGAAGATATTGTACTAATTTTTCGGCAGTAATGAGTCTACTTTCTTCTACTACGGAAATTTGTTCTGCTAAGTTTCTTAATTGACGAATATTTCCTGGAAAACGATAATTCAATAATATTTTGATCGCATTATCATTTAAACGAATTGTTGGCATTCGATATTTTTGAGCAAAATCCGAAGCAAATTTTCTAAATAATAAATGAATATCTTCTCCTCGTTCTCGCAGAGGTGGTAATTCAATATCAATGGTACTTAATCTATAATATAAATCTTCTCTAAATTTTTCTTTAGAAATGGCAAGTTGCATATTCACGTTGGTTGCGGCAACAATACGAACGGTTGTTTTTTGCACCTGTGATGATCCTACTTTTAAAAATTCGCCATTTTCTAAAACACGTAATAAACGAACTTGGGTTGTTAAGGGTAATTCGCCTACTTCATCTAAAAAAATAGTTCCTCCATCGGCAACTTCAAAATAGCCTTTACGAGCGGTTGTTGCTCCTGTAAAAGCGCCTTTTTCGTGTCCGAATAATTCACTGTCAATAGTTCCTTCAGGAATTGCGCCACAATTTACAGCAATATATTTAGCGTGTTTCCTGTGCGATAATTGATGAATTATTTTAGGGATACTTTCTTTTCCAACCCCACTTTCTCCGATTACTAAAACTGAAATATCTGTAGGCGCTACACGAATCGCTTTTTCAATAGCACGATTCAATTGTGTGTCGTTACCAATAATTCCAAAACGTTGTTTTATAGCCTGTAAATTTTCCATGTTTTATGTATTGCAAAGTTTTTATAGCGCGTTAAAACTTATTTTTTAAGCTTTTTAAGCTGATTTTAATTGTTATCAGAATATCCAATAGCAGTTCCTTTTAAGGTTGCTGAGGTACAATCTTCAACTTTAACATTAACAAAATCACCTAATTTATAAGTACCTTTATCAAAAACAATAACGGTATTTTGTGTGTTCCTAGCTTTCCATTGATTTGGGTCTTTTTTAGAAGTTCCTTCAATTAGAAATTCTTCAATTTTACCTAAATGTTGTTGTGTTCTGTATAAGCTGTGTTCTTGTTGTAGATCGATAATTTCTTGTAATCGGCGTTTTTTAATTTCCTGCGGAACATCGTCAGGCATTTTATTTGCTGCTAAAGTTCCGGGTCTTTCAGAATAGGCAAACATAAAACCGAAATCATATTTTACGTATCGCATTAATGCTAATGTATCTTGATGATCTTGTTCTGTTTCGCCACAAAAACCTGTAATCATGTCTTGTGATAAAGACATTTCAGGAATTATTTTGAAGATATTATCGACTAATTCCATATATTCTTCACGTGTATGCTGACGGTTCATGGCTTTTAGCATATTGTTACTACCACTTTGCACAGGCAAATGAATGTATTTACAAATGTTTTTATGTTTTGCCATAATATGGATAACATCTAAACTCATATCCTGCGGATTAGAGGTTGCAAAACGGAATCTCATTTTAGGAAATTCTGTGGCTGCCATGTCTAATAATTGGGCAAAATCAACGGCGGTAGCTTGTGCCATTTCGGTAGCTTTTTTAAAATCTTTTTTCAATCCGCCACCGTACCATAAATAACTATCTACATTTTGTCCTAATAATGTAATTTCTTTAAAATTCTGGTCATGCATTGATTTAATTTCTTCCAAAACACTCTTCGGATCTCGACTTCGCTCACGTCCACGAGTAAACGGAACTACGCAAAAAGTACACATATTATCGCAACCACGAGTAATGGATACAAATGCTGAAACTCCGTTCGAATTTAAACGAACAGGCGCCACATCGCCATAGGTTTCTTCTTTAGATAAAATAACGTTTATAGCATCTCTACCTGCATCAATTTCTTCTAATAGATTTGGTAAATCTCGGTAGGCATCAGGTCCTACAACTAAATCAACGATTTTTTCTTCTTCTAAAAATTTTTCTTTTAAACGCTCTGCCATACAGCCTAAAACACCAACTTTCATAGTTGGATTTACTTTTTTAACAGCATTGTATTTTTGTAAACGTTTACGAATGGTTGTTTCTGCTTTTTCTCGAATCGAGCAAGTATTTACTAAAACCAAATCAGCTTCTTCCAAAACTTGCGTGGTATTAAAACCTTGTTCGGCTAAAATAGCAGCTACAATTTCGCTGTCGTTCATGTTCATTTGACAACCGTAACTCTCTATAAATAATTTTTTAGAATTTTCGTTTTTATGTGTTGTTACAAGTGCCTGTCCTTGTATTTTTTCATCGATAACCTTCTCTGTATGCTCCATATTGATAATAAAAATGATGGCAAAGATACAACCAAAATATCAACCTTATGACAAATTGGCAGAATTTTATGGTTTCTTAAAACACCTTTAATACTTCTTTAAAATTTCTTTAACACTTCTTTTTAATGCTAAAATCAAACAAAAAGTTTTTATTTAAAAAAAACATTCTACTTTTGCAAAATAAAAGCATGGATGAATAATTTGAATAAAATGAATCATCAAATGTAAAAGAGATACTTGAAAAGAGAGTTGAAAAGAAATAATTGAAAAGAAATAATTGAAAATAATATGGCAAAGAATTTAGTTATAGTTGAGTCACCTGCAAAGGCAAAAACGATTGAAAAATTCCTAGGAAAAGATTTTCAAGTAGCATCAAGCTATGGTCATATTGCAGATTTGCCATCAAAAGAATTAGGAATTGATGTAGAAGGCGATTTTAGCCCAAAATATATCGTTTCTGATGATAAAAAATCAGTTGTTAAAAAATTACAAACCCTAGCTAAAAAAGCCGAAACAGTTTGGCTTGCAAGTGATGAAGATAGAGAAGGAGAAGCAATCGCTTGGCATTTAAAAGAACAATTAAAATTAAATGATGATAATACAAAACGTATTGTTTTTCATGAAATTACTAAAAATGCCATTCTAAAAGCAGTAGATAATCCAAGAGATATCGACTATAATATGGTAAACGCACAACAAGCACGTAGAGTTTTAGACAGGCTTGTTGGATACGAATTATCACCAGTTTTATGGCGAAAAGTAAAAGGAGGTTTGTCGGCAGGAAGAGTGCAATCGGTAGCGGTTCGTCTAATTGTTGAACGTGAACGAAGTATTCTTGATTTTAAAGCAACCACACATTATAAAGTAATTGCACAGTTCGCTAACGATAAAGGAAAAACATTTAAAGCAACGATTCCAAAGAATTTTGCCTCTAAAAAATCCGCAGAAAATTTCTTGAAATCATGTGCAAATGCCGATTTTTCAATCGCTGATTTAACCAAAAAACCAGCGAAAAAATCGCCAGCAGCACCTTTTACAACATCAACATTACAACAAGAAGCATCTCGTAAATTAGGATTTCCAGTAGGAAAAACAATGCAAGTCGCACAGCGTTTATACGAAGCAGGTTTAATTACCTACATGAGAACCGATAGCTTAAATTTATCCGAAGATGCTAGAAATGCAGCCGAAGAAGAAATAAGTAATTATTACGGAAAAGAATATAGCAAACAACGTGTTTTTAAAACCAAGGCAAAAGGTGCACAAGAAGCACACGAAGCTATTCGTCCTACAAATATGAAAACCCACAGTATTGATACTGAATACGATCAAACCAGATTGTACGATTTAATATGGAAAAGAACACTCGCTTCTCAAATGAGCGACGCACAATTAGAACGTACCAATGTGAAAATTGCTAATTCTGAAAATGATAAAATTTTTACCGCAAACGGTGAAATGATCAAGTTTGATGGTTTCTTAAAAGTGTATCTAGAAGGAACAGATAACGAAGAAGAAGAACAAGCAGGAATGTTGCCAAATTTAAAAAATGGCGAAAACTTACACTATAATTTTATCAATGCAACACAGCGTTTTACCAGTTCACCATATCGTTTTACAGAAGCATCTTTAGTAAAACAATTGGAAGAATTAGGAATTGGAAGACCATCAACCTATGCACCAACAATTTCTACCGTACAACGTAGAGGATATGTTGAAAAAGGAGAAAATGAAGGCGTAGAACGAAACTATGAACAACTAATTTTATCAAAAGGAATTGTTGAAAGCCAACTTTTAACAGAAAAAACAGGCTCCAATAAAAATAAATTAGTACCAACCGATATTGGAAATATTGTCAACGATTTCTTAGTGGCAAATTTTTCAAATATCCTAGACTTTGGCTTTACCGCTAATGTTGAAAATTCATTCGATGATATTTCTGAAGGAAATAAAGATTGGATCGAAATGATAAAAGAATTTTACACGAACTTCCATAAAACAGTCGAAGACGTAAAAGAAAATGCCGAAAGAGAAAGCGGAGAACGTATTTTAGGAAAACATCCTGAATCAGGAAAAACAATTTTAGTGCGTTTAGGAAAATTTGGCCCAATTGCTCAAATCGGTGCGCCAGATGATGAGGAAAAACAATTCGCATCGTTAAATAAAGAACAACATTTAGGAACAATTACGCTTGAAGAAGCTTTAGAATTATTCTTACTTCCTAAAAAATTAGGCGTTTATGAAGATGAAGAAGTAATCGTATCGAACGGACGTTTTGGTCCTTATATCAAGTTTGGAACCATGTTTGTTTCCTTGGATAAAGGAGAAAATCCGATGGAGGTAGATTTGCCAAGAGCTCAAGAATTAATCGTTGCAAAGCAAAAAGCAGATGCACCAATTTATTTTTATGAAGAATTGCCCGTGCAAAAAGGTGTAGGACGTTTCGGACCTTATTTAAAATGGAATTCAATTTTTATCAACGTAAATAAAAAATACGATTTCGATAATCTTTCAGATGCCGATATTATTGAACTAATAGAAGCTAAAAAACAAAAAGAAATCGATAAAGTACTTCATAATTGGGAAGATGTCGAAATTCGTGTGGAAAAAGCGCGTTGGGGACGTTTTAATGTTATCAAAGGTAAAATTAAAGTAGAATTGCCTAAAACTACCGAAATTGAAAAGATGACCAAAGAAGAAGCTATCAAAATAATTGAAGCAAAAACACCTAAAAAAAGAGTCGCCAAAAAGAAACCAGCCACAAAAACTACCAAAAAAGTAGTCAAAAAAAAAGTAGTCAAGAAAAAATAAACTAAATATTCAAAAAAATAGTTAGTATATTGCAAACATCTTAACCCCCCTAAGAAAAAATAATGGATTTCAATTTTTTTACGCCTATAGAAGATTCTTTAGTTGCACATTTAATGGCGCAGTCTACAAAATCTATTGGCCGAAATATTGACATACACTCCAAAAATAATGGATTTCCAGATTTAAAAGGAGTAAATATCGCCATCTTAGGAATAAAAGAAGGTCGAGGAGCTCCTGATAACAAAGGATGTGGCGATGATTTACAATATATTCGTCAAAAATTATATCAACTATTTCCTGGTAATTGGGAAACTAAAATAGCCGATTTAGGAGATATTGCACAAGGGGATACCCTTAAAGACTCTTATTTTGCAGTGAAATCTTCTGTTGAATATTTGTTAAAACAAAAAATAATTCCCATATTAATAGGAGGTAGTCAAGATATCACATACGCAAATTATAGAGGATACGATTCTTTAGGGCAAACCGTAAATTTAGTATCCGTAGATAGTAAGTTCGATTTAGGTGCCATGAATGAAAATTTGCGCTCTAGTTCTTTTTTAAGTAAAATTATCATGGAACAACCGAATAATTTATTTAATTATTGTAATATAGGGTATCAAACATATTTTAATTCGCAAGAAGAAATTGAACTGCTAGATAAATTATATTTTGACGCCTTTCGATTAGGAGAAGTAAAAGATGTAACTTTAGTAGAACCAATAATGAGAGATGCTGATATTGTAAGTATCGATATCGGAGCTGTTAGGCAAGCAGAAGCTCCAGCAAATAAAAAAGCCGCTCCAAACGGATTTTATGGCGAAGAAATTTGTGCCATTACAAGATATGCCGGAATTAGCGATAAAGTAAGTTCTTTTGGTATTTATGAATATAATAGTACCTTCGACTCGAACTATCAAACAGCAAGCTTAATTGCTCAAATGATTTGGTATTTTATAGAAGGTGTTAATGCTAGAGCGAAAGATTATCCGTTTGTATCAAAAGAAAATTATCATAAATTTACCGTATTGTTAAATGATGATGATCCTATAAATTTTTACAAAAGCGATAAAAGTGGGCGTTGGTGGATGGAAATAAATATTATTTCTAATAATAAACATAAAAGACATACGTTAATACCTTGTAGTTATAAAGATTATCAACAAGCATTGCAACGAAAAATGCCCGATAGATGGTATAAAGCATTACAAAAAATGATTTAAAAATAGAAGGTTTTCTGAAAAGTTTTTAAAAAAGTTTTTGAAAAAAACACAACGGTAATTGTTTTTTAATGAAAAATATAATAGGTTTACGACCTCTTTTATAAGAAAGATGAATATGAAAAAAGTAGTACTATTTACATTGTTAGTGTCTCTAATTTACGCTTGTGGTTCAAGTGGCGACAGAGGTGAGTTAGTAGGAGATAAGTCTAATAGAAAATGGTTTGCAGAAAAACCATTTGGAATGGCTAAAATTCCTGGTGGCTCTTTTACAATGGGAAAACAGGATGAAGACCCGTTAGGTGCCATGAACGCACCCACTAAAACGGTTACCGTACAGCCGTTTTATATGGACGAATCTGAAATAACAAATAGTGAATACAAGCAATTTGTGTTTTGGGTAAGAGATTCTATTACTAGAACAAAATTAGCATATCAAGCTGAATTTGCTTCAGGTGGTGGCGAAGATTCTGAAAGTACTGGTAAAAATGCAGAAGGGATTCAATTATATGCCTTTGCTTCAACCGATACCGTAAACGAATCTCCTTATGCAAAATATATGCGTGAAAATTATTACGAACTAGGAGAAGGATTAGATTCTTTAAAACCCCTAAACTGGGAAGAAGAACTAGCTTGGGAACAACAAGAATATCCTGACGCAGATTACGTAGAAGTGATGGATTCTTTATATCTTAAAAAAGACGAATCGTTAAACGGAATAAGAACATTTAATACCAAGTTTTTAAATTACAGATATTACTGGTTTGATAATGAACAAGCCGCTAAAACAGGTAAGAATAGAAAAGATTTTATGAAAGATGAGGTAATTAATGTGTATCCAGATACTACTGTTTGGATTAAAGATTTTAACTACTCTTATAATGATCCAATGCACCAAGAGTATTTTGCTCATAAAGCCTATGAAGACTATCCAGTAGTTGGAGTTACTTGGAATCAAGCAAAAGCATTTTGTCATTGGAGAACACAAACTAAAAATAATTTTCAACGATCTAAAAAGAAATTAGGGTTAGTTCCTTCTTTTAGATTACCTACCGAAGCAGAATGGGAATACGCCGCCCGTGGTGGTTTAAATTTTGGTAAATATCCTTGGGGTGGACCAAGTACTACAAGTGATAGAGGTTGTTTTTTAGCAAACTTTAAACCTGTACGTGGAGATTATGCCGCTGATGGTGCTTTATATACTGTGGAAGCAAATTCTTTTAATCCAAATGAATATGGATTGTTTAATATGGCAGGTAATGTTTCTGAATGGACAAATACTGCCTATAATCAAATGTCTTACTACATGGGATCGACTATGAACCCGAACGTGGAAATTAAAGAAAATAGAAGGAAAATTATCCGTGGAGGTTCTTGGAAAGATGTAGCATACTTTTTAGAAGTAAGTTCTCGTGATTGGGAATATGCAGATACCGCAAGAAGTTATATCGGATTTAGAACCGTACAAGATTATTTAGGTACAAGCAAAAATAAATAAACAAGAATAATAACAATAATAATAAATAATCCCCAAAAACAAACAATCAAATTATGGCACAGTCAAGAACAAAAAAGAAATTAACCAACATGGCGTATGGTTTAGGAGCATCTGTAGTAATACTAGGAGCTTTATTCAAAATTATGCACTTTAAAATCGGTCCTTTAACAGGAGGGGTAATGTTAACTGCAGGTTTGGTGGTAGAAGCACTTATTTTTGCAATGTCTGCATTTGAACCGATTGAAGAAGAATTAGATTGGTCTAAAGTATATCCTGAATTAGCAGGAGGTGAAGCGTCTGTGAAAAAAAGTAAAAAAGTTGAAGCAGCACCAGAACAAGTACAGAGTATGTTATCTGAAAAATTAGATAATATCTTAAAAGAAGCAAAATTAGATGCAACTTTAATTTCTAGCTTAGGAGACAGTATTAAAAATTTCCAAGGTGCAGCAGAAGGATTAACAGCAACTTCTACAACAGTATCTTCAACAAATCAATATAACGAGCAAATGTCTATGGCTGCTGCTAAATTAGAATCTTTAAACGGATTATATACTACGCAAGTTGAAAACGCTAGCAAGCAATCTGAATTAAATTCTTCTTTAGTTGAAAATTCTCAACGTTTACAAGAACAAATGCAATCATTAGCAACTAACTTATCTTCTTTAAACGGAGTATATGGAGGAATGTTAACGGCAATGTCAACTAAATAATTAATTAGTTTATCTAATTTTTATTAACTAAACAAACTAATTAAAATGGCAGGAGGAAAACAGTCACCAAGGCAAAGAATGGTAAACTTAATGTACCTTGTATTTATATCGATGTTAGCGATGAATATGAGTAAAGAAGTTTTATCTGCTTTTGGATTAATGAATGAAAAACTTTCGGAATCTAATGTTAGAGCTACCGAAAAAAATGCAGCAGCATATGCAACTTTAGCTGAAAAAGCAAGTCAGCAAGCAAAGCAATATGGTGAGGCAAAAAAGAAAACAGATGCGCTTAAAGTAAGTGCAGATAATCTTTTTTCTTACATTGCTGATTTGAAAACTAAAATGACCAGCGAGGTAAAAAAAGAAGATATGAAGAAATATGAATCTATGGACAAGTCAGGGTTCTTAGATCAATATTTTTTTGCTAGCGGGAAAATAACCCCTAAAGGAAAAGAATTTGTAGATAATATAAATAATTTTAGAAATCAATCGTTAGCTACTTTAGGAGATTCTGAATTATCAAAAGTAGTTGCTGCTCGTTTTAGCACTAATGATGTTAAAGGACAAGATGGTGTTACTAAAAAATGGTTAAGCTATAATTTTGAAGGATTTCCTTTAATTGCATCTTTAACAAAATTAACACAAATTCAAGCAGATATTAAAACTACAGAAGCAGATGCTTTAACAGCCTTATTACAAGGAGAGTTAGAAAGTGCTGTATCTATGAGTAATTATGATGCAATGATTGTTTTTGAGAAAAACGCATATTATCCAGGAGAAAAATTATCAGGGAAAATCGTTTTAGGTAAAAATGATCCAAATTTAACAGCTGAAAAAGTTATCTTAAACGGTAAAGAAATGGCTGCTGATAAAATTCAAGCAGGACAAGTTATTTTAGATGGACCAGCAGGTTCAGTAGGAGATAAAGAATTAAAAGGAGAATTTCAATTTAAGCAAGGAGATTCTATCGTTACTATTCCTATTTTAGGAGGGTATTCAGTAATTCCTAAACCGAATGAAGCAGTTGTTTCAGCAGATAAAATGAATGTTGTATATCGTGGATTATCAAATCCTTTAACAATCTCTGTACCAGGAGTTTCAGGAAATAAAGTTTCTGCATCAGCACCAGGTTTAAGAAGAGTAAAAGGAGATAGTTATATGATGAGTCCAGGTAGTGGAAATGAAGTAACTATTAGAGTTTCTGCAACATTACCAGGAGGAGGAAAAATTAGTACTCCTAAAAAATATAGAATTAAAGACATACCACCAGCTGTTGGTATGGTAAGAGGTCAATACGGTACTGTAAAAATGCCAAAAGCAAGTTTAGCTAGAATTAGTATTGCTGCTGGTTTACCAGATTTCTTATTTGATTTAAAATTAAATGTAGCTAGTTTTAAAATTAAAGTTCCAGGTCAGGTAACAATTCCTGTGTCTGGTAGAACTTTAAATGCTAGAGCAAAACAAGCACTTGCAAAGGCTAGAAGAAATGATGTAATTACTATTTATGATATTAAAGCATCTGTTTCTGGATCGAACTATAAGATCAAGAAAGTATTGCCTGTAAGTATTGAAATTACGAATTAATAAGTAAAAAATTTAAAGTATGAATTGGAAGCGTTTTTATATGGTTTTATTTGCCCTTGTAACTACAAGTTATGTAGGTGCTCAAGCTAACCTCTTAAATTCTAAAAAGGTCGAAGAGATTGGATTTAAATCGGAAGCCCAAATTGCTTCAGAAGATGACAAACCACTTCCTTATGGCTATATTAGCGATAGAGATGTGTTATGGTCTAAAGTGGTGTGGGAATATGTTGATATAAATCAAAAAATCAATTTACCTTATTATTATCCAGTTGATACTACAAATGCAGGTTTAACAAGACGTTCATTATTTGATACTTTATTAAAAGGTATTAAAAATGGTGAAATTACAGAGGTGTATAGCGATTCTTATTTTACAACTAAAATAGGAATGGAGGAAATTCAATCAATGACCTACAACGAACGTGATGATGGTTATGGAAACATGGATCCTTATTCTGTACAATCTGCTGATATTAAAGGATACTTGTTAAAAGGGCTTTGGTATTTTGATAAACGAGGAGGAGAATTAAAGTACCGTATGTTAGCGTTATCGCCGATGGGACCAGATGTTCAAGTTCTTGGAGTAGAAGGAATTGATGATTCGGAAAGCGCATATGAATTATTCTGGGTCTTTTTTCCAGATGCCAGAGAAACATTACACGCCTCTAAGGTTTTTAACCCTATAAATTCAGCAAAACCGTTGTCGTATGATAACTTGTTAAATGCTAGAAGATTTAATTCAACAGTAGTAAAAGAAGAGAATATTTATGGAGATAGATCTATTAAAGATTATGTTCGAGGAAATTCTTTATTTCAATTACTAGAAGCTGATAGAATTAAAGAAGGTATCCGTGATCGTGAAATGGATATGTGGAATTATTAATGCTATAAAATCTAATAAAACTTTATAGTTTATAAAATTAAAAAGAGTTTGCAATAGCAAGCTCTTTTTTTTTGCGATAAATAATACTATTTTTGTTCTATGAATATTGAGGTAGATTATATTATTGTAGGTTTAGGATTGGCAGGAATTGCTTTTACAGAGCAATTATTAAAAGAAAATAAAACATTTGTAATTTTTGAAAACAACTCACAAACCTCTTCTTTGGTTGCTGGAGGTGTTTATAATCCTGTTATTTTAAAGCGTTTTAATGCGGTTTGGAATGGACATCAGCAAATACAAACGGCACTTCCTTTGTATAAAAAATTAGAAAAAAAATTAAACATCAAACTTGATTATAAGTTCTCAATAAAAAAAGCTTTTACAAGTATTGCTGATGAAAACAATTGGTTTTTAGCCTTAGATAAACCAACACTATTAAACTATATGAATCCTAAAATCAACAAAGAAAAAATAAACGGCATTGTTGGCGATTTTGGCTTTGGAACACTTGATAACACAGGGCGTATAGATACTACTTTATTGGTGAAATCATACCGAAAATATATTCAAAGTTTAGGCTGTTTATTTTTATCGTCATTTGAATATGATGCTTTACATATTTCAGATGATATTGTAAAATATCAACATATAAAAGCCAAAAAAATAGTTTTTTGTGAAGGTTTTGGAATTACAAAAAATCCATTTTTTAATTATCTACCTTTAAATGAAGTGAAAGGAGAATCAATAAATATTCATGCTCCTGAATTGGATATTGATTTTTTATTAAAAGCCAGTATTTTTGTAATGCCATTAGGAAATGATTGCTATAAAGTAGGAGCAACCTTTAATTGGACGGATAAAACCTGTAATCCAACGCAAGAAGCTCGTCAGGAATTAGAAGATAAACTGAAAAAAATAATTACGGTTCCTTATAGCGTTATCAGTCATACCGCAGGTATTAGACCTACGGTAAACGATAGAAGACCCATGGCTGGTGTTCATCCAAAACACAATGCGTTAGTCGTTTTAAACGGGCTAGGAACACGTGGCGTAATGATTGGACCAACGGTTGCTAAAAATTTATTTAATCACTTAGAAAAAGGAGAAAAATTAGATAAAGAAGTTGATATTAAAAGATTTATGTAATTTTATCTTGATTTTTTTGCTGATTTTTCGTTGATTTTTTAATTAATTTTTTAGCTCTTGTTTTTTGTCATCTAATTTTTTTTCATTCAGTCTTTTGTCATTTAATTTTTTGGCATTTTTATCATAACTAATAAAAATATTGATCCAAATAATTCTTGATAAACGCAAGGTAAATGGCGTAAGAAGTAAAGAAACAACTACAATAGCAATAAAACTTTGTAAAATAGTTAATCCGATAAATACTTTTGAAATAATAAAAATTGCCACAAATAAAGCAACAGCTAATCCGTAATTTACATACATCGCACCAAAGAAAAAAGAAGGTTCCATCATGTATTTTAAATTACATTTTGGACAATTGTCGTGTAATTGTGTGATTTTTGAAGGATTTAAGGTCATTTTATGCTTAAAAAAATCCCCTTCATGACATTGCGGACATTTCCCATTAAAAATACTATATAATTTGCTTCCTTTTTTAAACATAATCAATTATAAATTTACATACTTTTGCAAAGGTAAATTTTTTATCATCATTTATACGTAACAATTATTACATTTATGCTAAACGTACACAATTTATCGGTCTCTTTTATGGGAACTGATTTGTTTTCAGGAATTACTTTCAAGTTAAATAAAGGAGATAGAATTGGATTGATAGGAAAGAATGGGGCAGGAAAATCAACCTTATTAAAAGTACTTTCTAAAGATATTGAAACCAGTGGTGGTACGATGGCTTTTGATAAAGATGTCCGTATGGGATTTTTACGCCAAGATATTGATTTCGTAGAAGGAAGAACTATTTTAGAAGAAGCATATCAGGCTTTTGAAGAAATCAAAGAAATCGAATTAAAGTTAGATGATATTAATAATCAACTAGTGACTAGAACCGATTATGAAAGCGAAATTTATAGTCAGTTAATTCATGATTTAACCGATTTAACCGAACGATACGAGCTTTTAGGAGGTTATAATTATCAAGGAGATACTGAGAAAATTCTACAAGGTTTAGGGTTTCAACGGGAAGATTTTGATAAATTAACCAGTACTTTTTCAGGAGGATGGAGAATGCGTATCGAACTTGCAAAACTATTATTGCAAGACAACGATATTTTACTATTAGATGAACCTACCAATCACTTGGATATTGAATCAATTATTTGGTTAGAAAATTTCTTAAAATCATATTCGGGTGCAATTGTGTTAGTTTCACACGATAAAATGTTTTTAGATAACGTAACGAACAGAACTATTGAAATTTCATTAGGACAAATTTACGATTACAAAAAACCGTATTCTGAATTTTTAGTTTTAAGAGCAGAAATCAAAGAAAAACAGTTACAAGCTCAAAAGAATCAAGAGAAAGAGATTAAGCAAAAGCAACATTTAATCAATAAATTTAAGGCAAAAGCAAGTAAAGCTTCGATGGCGCAATCGCTAATGAAACAACTTGATAAAGTCCAATTGATTGAAGTTGATGGCGATGATAATGCGGCGATGAATGTTCGTTTTAATATCTCAAAAGAACCTGGTAAAATTATTGTAGAAGCTGATGGATTATGTAAAAGTTATGGCGATAAGCATGTTTTACAAGATGTTGACTTAATGATTGAACGTAACAGTAAAATTGCTTTTGTAGGTCAAAACGGACAAGGGAAATCTACGTTGGCAAAAATGATGGTTGGTGAAATTCCATTTATCGGAAACCTAAAATTAGGGCATAATGTTGAAATAGGCTATTTTGCACAAAATCAATCCGAAGAATTACCACCAGAAAAAACAGTGTTAGAAATCATGGAAGATGCCGCTTCTGACACGAACAGAATGCGTGTTAGAGATATGTTAGGTTCTTTCTTATTTGGTGGCGATGCTGTTGATAAAAAAGCAAAAGTACTATCAGGAGGCGAGCGTAACCGATTAGCATTATGTAAATTATTATTATCACCATTTAATGTTTTGGTGATGGATGAGCCTACAAATCACTTGGATATTGCCTCGAAAACAGTATTGAAAACAGCTCTTAATAATTTTGATGGAACGCTAATTGTAGTATCTCACGATAGAGATTTTTTACAAGGATTAACATCAACCGTTTACGGATTTAAAGATAAAGAAATTAAAGAATATTTAGGTGATATTGATTATTTCTTAGAGCAGCATAAG
The DNA here is from genome assembly GCF_021390755.1 of Tenacibaculum piscium. Lineage (NCBI taxonomy): Bacteria > Pseudomonadati > Bacteroidota > Flavobacteriia > Flavobacteriales > Flavobacteriaceae > Tenacibaculum > Tenacibaculum piscium. Next base: position 330,070 of record NZ_JAJGWR010000001.1, read on the forward strand.
ATGGAAAATCTTAGAGAAGCTGAAAAAAGAACGGTTGTTAAAGTTGAAAAACCAACGGAGAAAAAAGAAGCACATCAATTATCAAGAGAGCAAGAAAAGGAATTAAAAAAACTTAAAAATAAGTTATCTAAAACAGAATCTGAAATAGCAAATTTAGAATCTGAAATCGCTAAAATAGATTTAGAACTGGCAAATAATTATGACGAAGTTTCAGCACGTCCTAATTTTTTTGAAAAATATAAAGCCAAAAAAGCATCCTTAGAAAATTTAATGGCTGATTGGGAAAAAATAGAAGAACAGGTTTCTAATTTTTAAACCCTAGTTTTCAGTTTAATATTTTGTTTTTAACGATATTATAATCAAAAAAAACCTACTTATAAGAATCTTAAATGATTTTAGTGAGTAGGTTTTTTTTATGAAAATCGAATCCATCAAACTGAATTTATTTCAGTTTCGCATCCTGATTTGCCACAGTTCTTAGCCTTGTGCGATGCTGAAATAAATTCAGCATGACGATAGTTTAATTTTTAAACAGGCTCTTACTTAATCCTCAACAACGGATGATTTAAACCACCAACTTCATTTTTAATAACTTCATATTTATCAATATTTTCAAAAAGACGTGTCAGGTTTTTAAAACCATAACTTCTCGGATCAAAACTTGGATCAATTTTTCGAATATTTACGCCTAAAGTAGAAATATAGGCATTTTCCTCTTCGTTAGTTGAAATATCAAAAGCCTTATCAATTGTTTTTAAATCTTCTCTTGAAAGCCTTACTTTTTCTGAGTGTTCTTTACTCTTTAAACTCGTATTTTGTTTTGCTGATTTTAATTTGATAGTTCCATTTTGAGTATTTTGCTCATTTTGTTCGCTTTGTTCATTTTTTAAATTTTCGGTAAATGTGAAAACTTCACAAGATTTTACAAAAGCTGCTGGTGTTTTTTTCTCGCCAATTCCCATCACAAAAAGTCCTTCTTCTCGAATGCGTTTTGCAAGTCCTGTATAATCGCTATCGCTAGAAACAATGCAAAAACCTTCGGTGTTTTTTCCGTGTAAAATATCCATAGCGTCAATAATTAAGGAACCATCTGTAGAATTTTTTCCCGTAGTATATGAAAATTTCTGAATCGGGCTGATAGAATGTTGATTGATAATTGCCTTCCAACTATTCATTTGTGGCGTTGTCCAATCACCATAAATTCTTCGGATGGTTGCTTTTCCGTATTTGGAAACTTCTTCAATAATTTCCTTTAATAACTTTGGTTGTGCATTATCTCCGTCAATAAGTACAGCGATATTAAATTTTTTTTCCATCTTTATTAAGATATTTAGAAATCTGAATTATAATTTATAAAGCAAACAAGTTCGTGTTTTTTTATTGTAAAATCAAGTTTAAAATACACGTTAATTAATTGATAAATCTAGTATTTTTGTCAAAATAATTTTGCGGTGCTCAATACAAATGAAAATACAGACGAAAACACAAACGAAACTATAAACGAAAACTCTTTTTTTACAAAAACTTTTATCAGTGAAAATGAACAAATAATTCTTCCTATTTTAAAAGAAAAAAATATTGAATTATATATTAAACGAGAGGATAAAATTCATCCGTTTGTATCAGGAAATAAATTCCGAAAACTGAAATACAATATTTTAGAAGCTAAAAATCAGCAAAAAAAAACCTTGCTAACCTTCGGAGGAGCTTTTTCAAATCATATTGTAGCAACTGCTGTCGCTGGAAATTTAGCAGGTTTCAAAACTATTGGAATTATCCGTGGCGATGAATTAGCTAAAAATATTCAAAAAACACTCCAAGGAAATAAAAGCTTACAAGAAGCGCATCAAAATGGCATGGAATTTAAGTTTATTTCCCGAGAAATGTATCGAAATAAAACATCCGAAGAATTTATACAAGAATTGAAAAATGAATTTGGAGATTTTTATTTAATCCCCGAAGGTGGAACAAATCCCTTGGCAATTAAAGGATGTGAAAAAATATTAACAGAAAAAGATTGTAAATTCGATTATATTTGTACCGCAATCGGAACGGGAGGAACTATTGTTGGATTGATAAAATCAGCCAAAAAACATCAGAAAATAATCGGTTTTCCCGCTTTAAAAGGCGATTTTTTACAACAAGAAATACAAGAATTAATCAAAAATAATAAAATTAACGAAAATTGGACGCTAAAAACAACCTATCATTTTGGCGGATATGCAAAATATAATCAAGAATTAATTCGTTTTATAAACGCGTTTAAAACACAAACAAATATCCTATTAGACCCAATTTATACTGCCAAAATGCTATTCGGAATTTTAGAGATGATAAAGAATAATCAGTTTAAAAATAATTCTAAAATTTTAGCAATTCATACAGGAGGTTTACAAGGAATTACAGGAATAAATCAAAAATTAAAGCATCAAAATAAAGAATTAATTACAACTTAATGACTCTAAAATCAATTTTTTACATCGCAATAGCAACCACTTTTTTAGTAAGTTGTGGCTCAAATAAAAATGTAGTTTCTAAAAAAAGAAAAAAAGTAGTACTACAACAAAAAGAAATAACACCCGAAATTTTTCAGTTAGAACAAGTCAAAAAACCACTGAAAACAACGGTAAATCATACAGAAGCATATATTCAAAAATTTGCACCAATCGCTGTTAAAAAAATGCACGAACACAAAATTCCTGCCAGTATTACCTTGGCACAAGGTGTTTTAGAATCGGGAAGTGGAAGAAGTGCGTTGGCAATTCGCTCGAATAATCACTTCGGAATTAAATGCCATAGAGGTTGGCAAGGAAAAAGTGTAACGCATGATGATGACGAAATCGGAGAGTGTTTTCGAAAATATAAATATCCGCAAACTTCCTACGAAGATCATTCGCAGTTTTTAATTTCTAGAAGCCGTTATGCAAGCTTATTTAACTTAGGACACACCAATTATAAAGGCTGGGCATACGGATTAAGAAAGGCTGGATATGCCACCGATAAACGCTATCCGCAGAAATTAATAGGAATTATTAAGAAATATAATTTATCAAAATATGATAAAATTAAAAATCCTGCACAAGAAACTAAAAATATAAGCTCAAAAGTTGCGTATCATAGTGTTCAAAAAGGAGATACCTTATATTCAATTGCTAGAAAATATCAAATATCGGTGAGTCAATTGAAAAAAATGAATAAACTTAAAAATAATAGTATCAGTATTGGTGAAAAACTAGAACTTAACTAATTTTTTTTTATGTGTGCATATGATATAAATAATAGGTATTACGAATCTGATATTGAAAAATTAGGCTATCCTATTCAAGAAATATCTTTTATTGACGAACACGAATTTGTCTATATCGATAATTATTTATTTGATTGTAAAGGTAAATTGATTAAAGAATATAAATATACGATAAATAATTGTTGCATTTTAACGAATGAACCTTTCGATAATGGAGTAACTTTTGTTGTAAATGATTCTACAAAAGAGCACGATGAGAAAAAATATGCGCTAATGGATTTTCAAGGAAATATCATTACAGAATTTTTTGATGGTATTGATGAAGGTTGGGTTGATGATCGCTTTATCGCTGTAGAAAAAAATAAAAAATGGGGTTTTATTGACAAATCTGGAAAGCAAATAATTGATTTTATTTTTGATTGGAGAGCTTGGGATTATGAATGGATTAACGATAGCTCTATTTATGAAAAAGTTCGTATAGATAGAGAAGATAGTACGTTTAATGTTGGTCTTTTTACTTTTACAGGATTACTTGCTTTAGAACCAATTTATAAAACAATAGAAATTAATTCTAAATTTTCTTATTTTGAGAATAATCAGGATAGAGTATCAGCATTAATTAATGACGAAATATTTGCTACGGATTTTGACGGGAATCATTATAAATGGACACATCACAGTGGTCTTGAAAAACTAGAAAAAGACTTTAAAATTTAAGAAATCCAAAATAATGAAAATTATAAAAACGATAAACGGAAAAACACCTCAAATTCCTGCAGATTGTTATGTAGCAGAAAACGCTACAGTTGTAGGCGATGTGCAAATGGGAAAACAATGCAGTGTCTGGTTTAACGCCGTAATTAGAGGCGATGTGCATTATATAAAAATGGGCGATAAAGTGAATATTCAAGATGGTGCAATAGTGCATGCAACCTACAAAAAATCGCCAACAACTATTGGAAATAATGTGTCGGTTGGGCATAATGCGATTGTACATGGTTGCACGATTCACGACAATGTTTTAATAGGAATGGGAAGCATTATTATGGATGATTGTGTCGTAGAATCAAATTCTATTATTGCGGCAGGCGCTGTGGTTACTAAGAATACACGTGTTGAAAGTGGTAGTATTTATGCAGGTGTTCCAGCGAAAAAAGTGAAAGATATTTCAAAAGAATTAATTTCAGGAGAAATTGATAGAATTGCCAATAATTATGTAGAATATTCAAGTTGGTTCAAAGAGGAAATAGAGGAATAGTAAAATAATTTAAATAAAAATTATAAAAATAAAAAGCCCTATTTTAGAAATAAATTAGGGCTTTTTGAAACTAAGTATTCGTGATTTTTATCCTTTTTTTTGCTGATTTAAATGTTTTTTATTCTTTCTTCCGTTATGTTTTTTTCGATGATTCATTTTCTCAAATCGTTCGTATTGTTTTTTATTTAAAATACGTTTCATCTTTGCTTTAAAAGCAATCTGTGTATTTAGATGGTCATTTTTTTTATCGAAAATTTCATTAGCAGATAATTCATTTCTTTTTTCACCACTTTTTTTAATCGCTTTTCTTTTTTGATGATTTTCCTTTCGTTTAGCAATTTTATCGGCTAATAAAGGTGTTATTTCACGTTGTTGAGATGCTGTTAAATCTAGCTTTAGCGCCATTTTTTTAACGGCTAACGTTGTTTTTTGAGCTACTGTTAATTTTTCATTTTCTTTATTTGCATGATTTCTTTTTCCATGTTGAGCCTGTGTTGTTAATGTAAATCCGATAGCAAATACGAGTACTGTTATTATTTTTTTCATTTTATAAAATTTAAGTTTTTAAGTAATTGTTTACGTTATCTATGACGTTATTTTTTATAAAAAGTTTAATCTGATGCTCTTAATTTAACATTAATTTACAATTTTTTTCAATCCTGATTTTTTAATCAAGCCATTTACAGAGTATTTTTTTTACATTTAAAAGTGTTTCTTTGCTGATGTTTTCATTTTCAAGATGTTCCATAATTTTTTTAGGAATACTACTTGCGGGAATCATTAATTCATGTCCTTTTTTGGTTAGTTGCACAAGTACAATTCGTTCATCTTTTTTAGAACGGTTTCTTTTTAAAAGTCCATTTGCTTCCATTCTTTTGAGCAAGGGTGTTAAAGTATTCGATTCTAAAAATAATTTTTGAGAAATAGTATTTACTGAAACAGTATCTTTTTCCCATAAAACTAGCATCACTAAATATTGGGTATATGTTAGTTTTAAATCATCTAAATAAGGTTTGTATAATTTGATAATTAATCGAGAAGTTGCATAAATAGGAAAGCAAAATTGATTTGATAATTTTAATTGTTCGGCGATCATTAATATTGATTTTTTAAGCTATTTTTTTATTGTTTCCTGTTTTGCCACGCTTTCCAAGCTCCTGTACTCCACAATGCCCAAATCACTAAAATTGGTTGAAATAAAAGACGAATAAAACGTGCTTTATCAGAATCTAAGCTTCGAAAATCGACTTTATTAATATATTGTGCAATATTTCCAGGGAATATCAGTACAAAAAAGATAGCAAGTGCCCAACCAACATACGATTTATATTTTGTTAAAAATACCATGGAAAGTCCTAAAATTAATTCGACAATACCCGATAAAATTACGACTAAATTTTTATCCAAAGGAACCCAGTTAGGCACTTGAGCTTGCCATTCTACTCGTAAAAAAGTTAAATGACCTATCGAAGCGAGTATCATAAAAACTCCTATAATAATTCTAAAAACATCTTGAGTTTTACTTGTTGTAATTGATTTTTCCATTTTTTTTATTGTTTTTTATTTTAAAAATATTAATTAATTTTTTGAAAATTGATGTAAAAAATAATTTAAATCTTGCAAAATTAAATCGTTTACGATGTAAATGTACTATTTATATTAGATTAATTCTTTTTATTGGCTTATTTTTAGTCTTTTTTATCTTTTCTAAATAGATTTATTGTAAATAAATATAATTCAAATTTCTAATAAAATGACAAAAAACAATAAAATTAACCTCTTGATTATTATTGCTTTAGGGCTGTTTATTGGCGGTTTTTATATGATGAAAACCACTTCTTTGAAATTAGATTATGTATTTGGTGATAAAATAGATAGTTTACATGGCGTTGTGGTGTATTATAACGGGCAAGTAGGAACTGTAAAAGGGCGAAATCGTGCTAAAGATGGATATAATATTGGGTTAAAATATCAATGTGTAGAATTTGTAAAACGCTATTATTATGAATATTTGCATCATAAAATGCCTAATAGTTACGGACATGCAAAAGATTTTTTCAACAAAAAAATAAAAGATGGAAACTTAAATAAGGCTCGAAATTTAATACAATTTACCAATGCGAGTAGGTCGAAACCTAAAGTAAATGATTTGTTGGTTTATGGAGGAACTATTTATAATAAGTATGGTCATGTTTCAATTGTATCAAAAGTAAATGATGGTAAAATTGAAATTATACAGCAAAATCCAGGTGTTTTAGGCAAATCGAGAGTAGCATTTGGTTTAAAAAAAGAAAATAATAGGTGGAAAATTAAAAATAATCAAATTTTAGGTTGGTTAAGGATGCGGTAGTTCTTTTTAGATACATCTTTTTTGAAGCTATTTCCCGCTTTGCGCACTCGCTCTTTTTTTGAAGAAAAATCAAAAAAAGGAGCTCAAACAATTGCTTCAATCGGGGCTAAGCCTATTTATGAAGTTTTATTAATAACACCATATTTTTTTAATTTTAATTTATTTTCGTCATTAAAATAATTAAAATCACTAGAATTATCAAAAATTATCAGAGCCTGTTTAAATTTTATTCCAAAAATTTTTGTAACATCAAAATAGTATGGCAAGGGGTTAAAACCCCTTGTTTTAAAAATAAAAATGCGTCAAACTGAATTTATTTCAGTTTCTTATCCTGATTTGACACAGTTTTTAGCTTTTTTTTTTGTGATTTTAACAAGGGGTTTTAACCCCTTGCCGTCATTTTTGCCACTATATTTTTTTCAGATGAAATTTAAACAGGCTCTCAAAAAAATAATTTGGATATTTTTTAATTTAAAACAAAAAAACCTGAACAACTAAATGTTCAGGTTTTTGCGGTGGTGCCTCCAGGAATCGAACCAGGGACACAAGGATTTTCAGTCCTTTGCTCTACCAACTGAGCTAAGGCACCGTTGTGCTTATATAAAAGTAACAAATAAAGTTAGCAATTTTGCAATTGAAAAAATTATTGTGGTGCCTCCAGGAATCGAACCAGGGACACAAGGATTTTCAGTCCTTTGCTCTACCAACTGAGCTAAGGCACCAGTTTGCTACTTTCGTTTAGCGGGTGCAAATATACAACACTTTTTCACTTATCCAAATTTTTTGAACATGTTTTTATTAAAAAAATCTAATGTAACTTTGAAATCTAAAAAAATACGACCATGAATTTAAGTATCGATATCGGAAATACAAGAGCTAAATTAGCTGTTTTTCAAGATGATAACATTATCGATTTTATTGCTTTTGATACTTCTGAACTTATAAAAATTATCAAAAAAATAATTTCAAAATATACAATTTCAGCAAGTATTATAGCGTCAGTAGCTACGATTTCAGAAAAAATATCCGAAGAACTAAAAAAGTTGTTAAATCCTATTTATGTAACGAATCAAACAAAAGTACCGTTTATAAATCGTTACGGAACACCAAAAACTTTAGGCGTTGATAGAATCGCGCTCGCAGCTGCCGCCGTGAAAAATTATCCGAAGAAAAATGTGCTCGTTATTGATGCGGGAACCTGCATTACTTTTGATTTTATCAATCATAAAAAAGAATATTTAGGAGGCGCAATTTCTTTAGGAATCGAAATGAGATACAAGGCTTTACACACTTTTACCGCCAAATTACCATTGTTAGAACCAAAAGAAGTTGACGATTTTATTGGATTTAATACAAATACTTCCATACATTCGGGCGTTGTTAATGGCGTATGCCAAGAAATAAATGGCGTTATCAATCAATATAAAAAAAAGTATCCAGATTTAACAGTTGTTTTAACAGGAGGAAACACCTTTTTCTTGGCTAAACAATTAAAAAGTGGCATATTTGCCAATCCAAATTTTGTTTTGGAAGGATTACATACTGTTTTGACACATAATTTAACGAATGATTAAGAAATTTATAATAGTAGTACTCGTATTTAGTGCAATTTCAATTACCGCACAAACAAACAGCGCATCGCCCTATTCTTACTTTGGAATCGGTGAAAATTTTGAAGAAGTAACCGTAGAACAAGCAACTATGGGAGGAATTGGAGTCGCTTTAAAAGATACGCATCATTTAAATTTTATCAATCCAGCAGCCAACGCTTCCTTAAAAGTCGCTACTTATGGAATTGGTACAAATTCAAATTTTTTAACACTTGAAAAAGAAAATACCTCGCAAACAGGAAGCTCAACAAGTTTACGATATGTCGCTCTAGGATTTCCCCTAGGCAAAAAAGCAGGTCTTTCCGTAGGATTACAACCATTCTCATCCGTAGGATATTCATTATTGGATACTCAAAATGAAAATAATATCACCTCATTTAAAGGCGAAGGAGGAACTAATAAAATATACGCTAGTTTTGGAATTGATGTCGTTAAAGGACTTTCTGTAGGAATACAAGCAGGATATGTTTTTGGAAATCTAGAAAATAATATTTTAAACCAACAAGCAAACATCACTTCTGCTACAAAATATCAAGAAAAAGTAAGCATAAGAGGAGAAGAATTTAAATTTGGTGCACAATATCAAACCGTATTAAGAAATAAAATAAACCTATACACTGGAGCCGCAATTACCTTGAAAAATGGGCTATCAGTAAAAGGAAATAAAAAAATGTATGCTTTAAATGTAACCACATCAGGACAAGAAATAGAACGACAAATACACTTCGATAAAGCCATCGATGGAGAAATAACAACGCCGTTAAAAACTGTTTTTGGGATCGGATTAGGAGCTATCAATAAATGGTATATAGGAATTAATCAAGAATTTAAAAGCGCATTAAGTACACATAATTCAGCAATCGCAAACGGAAATGATTACAAATATGATGATGCAAGTAAATTCTCAATAGGAGGATATTATATCCCTAAAATAAATTCGCTATCAAGCTACTGGGATAGAGTTACCTATAGAGCCGGACTGCGTTTCGAAGATACAGGACTCTTAATACAAAATAATACTGATTTTACAACTATAAGAGACTTTGGCATAAATGTTGGACTAGGATTGCCATTGCCAAGACAATTATCAAATATTAATATCGGATTTGAATACGGGCAAAAAGGAACAACCAACTACAACTTAATAAAAGAAAAATATTTTAACGTTCGATTAAGCTTATCTTTGAATAGTACGAAGTGGTTTCATAAAAGAAAAATAGATTAACATAAAAAAAACCAAAAATAATTAAGATGAAAAAAATTACGTATTTACTAACAGGATTATTTTTGTTTGTAGCCACAAGCGGTGTCAAGGCACAAGCAAGTCAAGAATGTAACATAAAATACAATCTTTTTAAAGGAGACACAAAAACAGCAAAATATGATGCTGCAAAAACAAATCTAGAATATCTTTTAACAAATTGCCCTAAATTATCGGTTAATATCTATAAATACGGTGCTAAAATTGCTGAAAAAACTAAAGATCCTGTATTAGCTAAAAGAATTTATGAAGCTAGATTAATAAATTTTCCTGTAAAAGGTGCCGCGAAAGCACATAGTGATTATGCTACGTATTTAATCAAAAATAATTTAGCGACTGATGATGAGGTTTTTGTATATTTGAAAAAAGCATACGACGTTTCTCCTAAAGATATGGGTGTGAAGAATATCTTTAGATATTTTGAAACTATTGCAGAAAAAAATAAAGATACAAATCCGCAAAAAGTTTTTGATACCTATGATGATGTAATGGAATCTGTTAATGAAAAATTAGAAGATTACAATAAAAAATTAGCAAAATTACAAGTAAAAGATTCTTTAGGAACAATCAGTGCTAGAGAAAAAAGAAATGTAAAAGCATATACAACAAACTCAACTTCTTTAGGAATGGTTGAAGGTGGTTTAGATGCCATGATTTCTAAAATTGCAACTTGTGAACGATTAATCCCTATTTATACCAGAGATTATGAAGATAAAAAAACAGATGGAGTTTGGTTGAAAAGAGCCGTTTCAAGAATGTATAATAAAGGATGTCAAACAGATCCTTTGTTTGAAAAATTAGCACAATCGTATGCTGAAACAACACAATCTTCTGATGCATACAATTTCTTAGCAGGAGTATTAGCTAAAAATGGTGATAAAAGTGGTGCTAGTGAAATGAGAAAAAAAGCATTCGATTTAGAATCTGATCCATTCAAAAAAGCAAAGTATAAATTAAGAGAAGCACAAAGTACTGGCGGAAGTAGCGCTAGAGCTTTAGCATATGAAGCTTTAAAATATAACCCAAATATGGGGAAAGCATATTTATTTATCGCAAGTTTATATCAGAGAAGTGCTAATTCTTGTGGTAGTGATGAATTTGAAAAAAGAATGGTGTATGTAGCGGCTTTAAACAAAGCTTTAAAAGCGAGTAAAGTAGATCCAGGATGTGGGGCTGGTAGATATATTTCTAGTTACACGAAAAATATGCCATCAAAAAAATTAATTTTCCAAAAAGGTGCTACCTCAGGAGCAACACATAAAATTGGATGTTGGATTGGTGAAACTGTTCGTATTCCATAATAAATTTTGATGAAACAAAATATCACAAATACATGCAAAAGCATTGTTGCCATTCTTATGGTAACAATGCTTTTTTCATGCGTAAACTCCAAAAAAGAAGTAAGAGATTTTTTAGCCGATAAAAATATGCCCGTTGGAATGGCTAAAAATATCTATCATATTAAAAAAGATTCAGGTATTATTACTTCAAAAACAAAAGCGCCTATTTTTTATGATTTTTCAAATCGTAAAGAACATCCGTATAGTGAATTTCCAAAAGGAATTACCATTATTTCTATTGATGAAAAAGCAAAAGATTCGACATCAATAAAAGGAAATTATGCGATTACATATCGTAAAACTGCCGTTTCTGAAATTAAAGGAAATGTAGTAATTACCAACTATAAAGCAAATACCAAATTAGAAACGAATCAGTTATTTTGGGATCAAAAAGAACATTACTTTTTTACCGAAAATGGCTTCAGATTAACAACGTTACAAGATACTATTAATGGTTTCGGTTTTGAATCAAAAGAAAATTTAACCAAATGGATTGCCAAAGATATTACAGGAAATATGGAAGCAACAATCAACGAAAATCAAAAATAAGACACAAAAAATCAATATAAAAATCAACACAAAAATTAACACAAAAATCAATAATAAAATGACTACTTTTTGGAAATATTTACAGTACGGATACCTCGTTATTGGTGTGATTTTTTTTATAGAAGGAATTTTAAAATTTAATTCCGATAGACAAGAAGCATTTATTCTGTTCGGTTTTGCTATCTTTATAACGTTAATTTTCTTTTTTAAACGACACTTTAGACGAAAAGTATCCGCAAGAAATCAACAAAAAACCAACAAAAAAAAATAGCCAAAAAAGAAATAGCTAAAAATAAATAATCAACATAATTAAGAAGATTAAAAATAAATAATGGAGTTCGAAATTAGTGTAATTTTTGCCGCAATATTATTTTCTGCCTTTTTTTCAGGAATGGAAATCGCCTTTATTTCTGCCAATAAATTACATATTGAGCTAGAGAAAAAAAGAGCAGGTTTTTTACCTAAAATTTTAGCAATACTTACTGAAAAATCATCAAAATTTATTACCACAATGTTGGTGGGAAACAATGTTGCCTTGGTAATTTATAGTTATTTTATGGGGCAATTATTAATGAATTGGTTTCAAATGGCATTGCCAACCAATATTATTTTTATAAATTATTTATTAGATGATTTAAGCTTATTAACACAAACAATAATATCGACCCTAATTATATTAGTTACAGCCGAATTTTTACCTAAAACAATTTTTAGAATCTATGCCAATGAAATGCTTAAATTCTTTGCACTTCCTGCCTATGTTTTTTATTTATTATTTTATGGAATTACTTGGGTAATTACTAAAATTTCCGATTTTTTTCTGTTTCTATTTTTTAGAATACGAGAAAATGAAACCAAAACAGAGTTCAGTAAAGAGGAATTAGGAAACTATATTTCAGAGCAATTAGACAAAGGAAATGATGCTGAAATAATTGATTCTGAAATTCAAATTTTTCAAAATGCCTTGGAATTTCACAAGGTAAAAGCACGAGAAATTATGGTGCCTCGTACCGAAATCATGGCGATTGATATCGAAGAATCTATAGAAAATCTTAAAAATGTTTTTATAACCACAGGATTGTCAAGAATATTAGTCTACAAAAATTCGTTAGACGATATTTTAGGATACATAAATGCATTTGAATTATTTAAAAATCCGACCTCTATTAAAGCAATACATTTAGAAGTTGATTTTGTGCCAGAATCCATGATTATTAATGACGTTTTAAACGGATTAATGAAAAAAAGAAAAAGTATTGCCGTTGTTGTTGATGAATATGGCGGAACTTCAGGAATTATTACTGTTGAAGATGTCGTGGAAGAATTGTTCGGCGAAATCGAAGATGAACACGATAGTCAGGAATTATTAGAAGAACAAATTAATGCGGAAGAATTTAATTTTTCAGCACGTTTAGAAGTCAATTATCTAAATGAAGAATACGATTTAAATATTCCCAAAGAAGATGCTTATGAAACATTAGGCGGTTTTATAATCAATCATACCGAAACCATACCCGATGAAGGAACTATTTTACATATCGATAATTTTTATCTAAAAATACTCAAAGTAAGTGCCACTAAAATTGATGATTTATACTTAAAAGTAACGGATAAAGAAACTTAAAAATAGTGTTACTTCAAAAACAGCATCAAAAAACATTGCTTTATATAATGCGAAATTGTATTTTCGCTCACTGTTAATAAAATAAATAACGTATGGCAATTTTATCGAAAATTAGAGAACGTTCAATGTTCTTAATTCTTGTAATAGGTTTAGCACTTTTTGCTTTTGTATTAGACCCTTCTACAATATCAGATTTTTTTAGTGCAAGTAAAGTAAATGAAATTGGTGAAGTAAATGGAGAAACTATCTCACGCCAAGAATTTGCAGAAGCTTTAGATGCTTATAAAACACAAACAGGAAATCGTGTTTCTGAAATGCAAGCGGCGAAAACTGTTTGGAGCAATTTAGTACGACAAAAAGTTTATAAAACTCAGCTAGAAGAAGCAGGAATTACTGTGGGAGATGCGGATATTATGAATACTTTATATGAAACCGAGTTTATAAAAAATGACCCAAGATTTCAAACATCGGGGATGTTAGATAAAAGTAAACTGAAAGAGTTTTTAGCAACAATTAAAGAAGAAAATGGAGCGGATTGGAGAAATTGGCAAAATTATATGACTTCTTTAAAAGATAATCTTGAGAAAACCGCGTACGATAACCTTGTCGCTGCTGGTTTAGGAGCATCCTTAAAAGAAGGAGAAACACAATATTTAACAGAAAATACCAAAATTTCGGGTAAATATGTATATGTTCCGTACACTTCAATTAAAGATGATGAAGTAAAAATAGGACAAAGTGATATTCAAAAATATATCAGTAAGCATTCGCAAGATTTTCAAGTAGAGGCTTCAAGAGATATTAATTTTGTAAAGTTTGATATTAAACCAACAATTGAAGACGAAAACACACTGAAAGCACAAATTGCAAGGTTAATTGACGATTCAGTTACCAAAGGAAATATTGCTGTAAAAGGATTAAAAAACACTACAAATTACGCTGATTTTTTATCAGAAAATGATTCAGATATTACCTTAGATACGAATTATAAATTTAAATCTCAAGTACCACAAGTTGTTGCTGAGCAAATTTTTAAAGGTAAAGAAGGTGATGTTTTTGGTCCTTATAAAGATGCTGGACATTTTAAATTATCAAAAATAACAAAAATTACTCAACTACCAGATTCGGTACAAGCAAGTCATATTTTAATTCCTTTTATAGGTGCTTCTAGCGCCGATGCTACGGTAACTCAAACGGAAGAAAGTGCCAAAAAAACTGCCGATAGTTTATTAGCTGTTGTAAAGGAAAGTAAAGGAAATAAAGCTAAATTTACTGCTTTAGTAAAAGAATTTTCTTCGGATAAAGGTTCTGTTGAAAAAGGAGGTTTCTACGATTGGTTTACCTATAACACGATGGTTCCTTCTTTTAGAGATTTTGTTTTTGAAGGAGAGAAAGGAGCGGTAAGTGTTGTGAAATCAGCATTTGGATTTCATGTAATTAAAATTGATGGTCAAAAGAATTTTCAGCCAGTTGTTAAATTAGCAACATTTGGTCGTCAAATTCAACCATCAGAAAGCACTGAAGATGCTGTTTTTAAAAATGCAGAAACTTTTGCTTTAGCATTAACAAATTCAAAAAACTTTGAAGAAGTTGTAAAAGAACAAAAATTAACATCTCAAACAGCTGTTGGATTACAATCTTTAGATGAAACAGTTTCTGGAATAGGAAAAGAAAGAGAAATCATTACGTGGGCTTTTGATAAAGAAGTTGAAAAAGGAATGTCTAAACGTTTTGATATCGAAGGTGGATATGTAGTTGCTATTTTAACAGGAAAAACAGCAAAAGGATTAATGCCTGCTGAAAAAGCAACCGCAAAAGTACGTCCTATTTTAATGAATGAAAGAAAAGCTACTTTAATTCAAGCTAAAATTAAAGGAACTACTTTAAATGAAATAGCAAAATCAGTTTCCGTAACTGTTAAAAATGCGACGGATGTAAACTTACAATCTCCAACAATTTCTGGCGTAGGATACGAACCAAAAGTAGTAGGGGCAATGCTGAATGCGAAAGAAAATACCGTGATTAAAAATGTAATAGGTGATAAAGGCGTTTTTGCTTTTGAAGTAACAGCTAAAAAATTACCAACAACATTACCAAACTACGATTCTTATAGAAAACGTTTGGCAAATCAAAGAAAAAATAAAACATTCCAAATGTATGAAGCAATTAAAAAATCTTCAGATATTAAAGACAATATGAGTTCTTTTTACGGAATCTAAAAACTAAATAAAATATATTAAAAAGCCAAACGACTTCGTTTGGCTTTTTTTTTGTGCTTTTTTTTAATTTAAAAGGATTGACTATTGCTTGATTATAATTAAAATAGTAGTTTTGTGTCTTATTAAGATTTAATAAAAATAAGTAAAGTAAAAATCAAAGAAAATGAAAAAAAGTAATTTAATTTTTAGTGTATTACTATTAGCGTTTTTAACGCTATTCACTATGGTTTCTTGTTCTGATGACGATCCGATTCCTATAGTAGATATCGAATTAAACAGTAAAGAATTAACGCTTACCGAAAAAGGAACATCAGGAATTATCAATGTTTTAAAAGGAAATGGAGCTTATAGTGTAACTTCATCAGATAAAAAAATAGCGACAGCTAGTATAATTACTGATAAAGAAACCCAAAAAACAACAATTTCAGTAACACCTGTAAGCGCAGGAACAGCGACCATTACGCTTGTTGATGCTGCCGATAAAAAATCGGAAATTACTGTATTGGTAAAAACTCCTGATGTGGCTATTGAAAAATCATTAGTAAATCTTTTAGTAGATGAAATTGCTACCGTTAAAATTTTAGCAGGTTCTAGCCAGTATGAAATAAGTGTAAATAATAGCAATGCAACTGCCGAAATAGTGGGCATGGATATTAAAATTACAGGGAAAGTATTAGGAGAATCTGAAGTAACTTTAACAGACCTTAAAACCAAAAAAACCGCTGTAATAACCGTTAAAATTACACCAGCACCTGAATTAACTCTTGATAAAGAAAAAGTGGAGTTTATTTTAACGCAAACAGGAACAGTAACTATTTTAACAGGAACAGCTCCTTATGTTTTAACAGATAAATATACTTGGAGTAAAGCAGAATCAACCTATAAAATTGTAAATAAAGAGGGACAAGAAGATGTTAATGGAAATATTATCGTTTTTGATAGTACCAAACCAGCTTCAGATAGTTATGTTATTACTGATGCTAAATCAAAAGAAATAGATTTTGATGTAAAAGTATTTAAGACATTAAGTGTAACGGAAACCGCATTAGAAATTCCAAAAGGAAAATCAGTTGAAGTAACTTTAGAAGGTAAAATAGATGCAATTGAAGTAAGTTCAACAAATTCAGATGTTGCAACTGCTGAAATAAAAGATGAATACGGTTCAAGTAGTCGTACAGTAATTATAAAAACAGCTCAAGTTGGTTTGGCAGAATTAACTTTTACCGATGGCATTACCACTCAAAAATTAACCGTAACTGTTGTTGCACCAAATCCATTAGCTATTTTTAATGATGATGTTGAAGTAAACGCAACAACTCTTTATGAGTTAGAATATTTAGATTTAGTGCTTCAAGGAGGAATTGGCGAATATGAGGTTACTTTTAGTAAAGAAAATATTTTAACTTTTGATGAAATACAACAATCACCTTTAGATGATAGCAAGTATTATTTAAAATTAAACCGTAATTTTTCTGTTAGAAAAGGAGGTGAGGTAGTTGTTACGGTATCAAGAAAAGATGATGCTACTGATTCAAAAAGTTTTACAGTAAAATATAAAATGCTAATATCAGCTGCTATAAAAATAAATGGTGTAGATGTTATTCAGAAAGATAGTTCAGAATACGGAATGGCGACACCTTATTTTACAGCAAATCAAGAAAAAAGTTATGATGTTTATGTAGCATTAGGAACTACTGTTGATTTTGAAATTTTAAATAACACAAATAATAATTGCACGTTAGATGCTTCAGGTTATGGTTCGGATAGAGCAGAAATTACTGGCGATGCTACTAAATTTAGTGTAAAAACAGTAAAATCGGGTAATTATTATTTGTCCATAGTAAAAGGAAATCCAGATGATAAAAATAAAGAACAAGTACTTTTAATAACTGTTAGAATTCAATAATTAAATTACTTTAGATAAAATTAAAATTTATATATACAAAAAGCAATCTCACTTTGAGCTTGCTTTTTTCTTTCAAATTCTCTTTTTTTATTAAAATCACTCGAATTGATTATTATTAAAAAAAGCTATTTTATGAAATTAACTAAATTTAGCTTGACGGACTCGAATTCTAGTCCCGATTGAAGCAATTGTTTGAGCTCTTTTTTGTTTTTTTTCTTTAAAAAAAATAAAAAAAGCGAGTGCGGAAAGCGGGAAATAGCTCCAAAAAAAAAGACAATCTCAAAATGAGATTGCCTTTTAAAAAAATGTATTTTAAAATATTCTAAGCATTTAAAGGCTGACCATCCCAGGCACCTTTTGCAGCTTCTTTCACAGCCTCCGAATAGGTAGGATGACCATGACAAATTCTTGCCAAATCTTCCGCAGATGCTCTAAATTCCATAGCAACGGCAGCTTCCATAATTAAATCGGCAACACGTGCACCAACCATATGAACTCCTAAAATTTCATCCGTATTTTTATCAGCTAAAACTTTTACAAAACCGTCTAAATCGCCACTAGCTCTAGAACGACCTAAAGCACGCATTGAAAATTTACCAACTTTATAAGCAACATCAGCATCTTTTAATTCTTGTTCTGTTTTACCAACAGCCGCAACTTCTGGCCAAGTATAAACAATTCCAGGAATTAAATTATAATCAATATGAGGTTTTTGTCCTGCTAAAAACTCAGCAACAACAACACCTTCTTCTTCCGCTTTATGCGCTAACATTGCTCCACGAACAACATCACCAATAGCATAAATATTCGAAACATTTGTTTGTAAATGATCGTTTACATCAACCATTCCTCTATCGGTAAGTTTTACACCCGCTTTTTCTAAATCCAAACCTTTTGTAAACGCTTTACGACCAACAGCAACTAAACAATAATCTCCAGTAAAAGTAACTTCTTCCCCTTTTTTGTTAGTCGCTTTTACGATAACTTCATCACCGTTTCTTTCCACAGAAGTAACCCCATGATTAGCGTTAATTTTCATTCCTTGTTTCTTTAAAACTTTAGTAAGTTCTTTTGAAACATCAGCATCCATAGTAGGTGTAATTTTTGGAGCGTACTCAATTACGGTTACATCAGCACCTAAACGCTTGTAAACAGAACCTAATTCTAATCCAATAACGCCACCACCGATAACTAATAAATGCTTAGGAACTTCTTTTAATTTTAAAGCCTCTGTAGAAGTAATAACACGTTCTTTATCTAATTTGATAAAAGGCAATGTACTCGGTTTAGAACCTGTTGCAATAATGATATTTGTACCTTCAATTACTTCAGAAGTTCCATCATTTTTAGTAACTTTTACGTGTGTAGCATCTTCAAAAGAACCTAAACCTTCATGAACCGTAATTTTATTTTTGTCCATTAAATATTTAATTCCGCCAGTAGTAGTTTCCACGATATTCGCTTTACGGTCAACCATTTTTGTGAAATCGAAAGAAGGTTTTTCAACCGTAATTCCATGCTCTTCAAAATGATTTACAGCATCATAATAATGATGAGAAGAATCTAATAACGCTTTTGAAGGAATACATCCAACATTTAAACAAGTTCCTCCTAAAGTCGAATATTTTTCGATAATAGCTACATTAGACCCTAATTGTGCCGCTCTAATAGCTGCAATATATCCACCAGGACCAGAACCAATAATGATTAAATCATATTTCATAAGTCGTATTTTTAATATTTATGTTTTGCTGATAAAGTTACATTTTATCAGTTTTATGTTTGTTTTTTTAAGAATAATAGATGCAAAATTACATATAATAGTTGATTTGCTGAAGTATGTATTCGATTACTTTTTATCAAAAAATAACATTAATTATGCTAACTTTGAAGTCTTATGAAGCAACTTTTAATTATCGGATATGTTTGGGTAGAACCCAATTCTTCTGCTGCAGGAAGTAGAATGTTACAATTAATTGAATTATTTAAAAAGAATAATTATAAAATAACTTTTGCATCGCCCGCACAAAAGGGCGAAAAAGCATTTAATTTATCAGAAATTGATGTAAATGAAGTTTTTATTGAATTAAATTCGGCTTCTTTTGATGATTTTATTGAAGAATTAAATCCTGAAATCGTACTTTTTGACCGTTTTATGATGGAAGAACAATTTGGCTGGCGAGTTGCCGAAAATTGCCCTGATGCCTTACGGATTTTAGATACCGAAGATTTACATTTTTTACGTAAAACCCGTCATCAGCAATTAAAAAAAGGTCAAAATTTTTCTACGGATGCTTTATTAAAATCTGTGGATGCAAAACGTGAAATTGCAGCTATTTTACGTTGTGATTTGAGTTTGATAATTTCAACTTATGAAATGAAATTGCTTCAAGATATTTTTAAAATTGATGAAAATTTACTGTATCATTTGCCTTTTTTATTAGCTGAAATTGATGAAAAAAGTATCAATAATTGGAAACCTTTTGAAGAGCGAGAAAATTTTATATTTATCGGAAACTTTTTTCACGCTCCAAATGTTGATGCAGTTTTAACGTTAAAAAATCATATTTGGAAAGAAATTCGCAAACAACTTCCGAAAGCAGAAATTCATATTTATGGAGCGTATGCAACCCAGCAAATCAATCAATTACATAATAAAAAAGATGGTTTTTTAGTAAAAGGTTTTGCTACGGATGCGATGGAAGTTGTAAAAAATACAAAAATTGTTTTAGCTCCCATACGTTTTGGAGCAGGAATAAAAGGAAAATTAACAGAAGCGATGATTTGCGGAACACCAAGTGTTACTACAACTATTGGAGCAGAAGGAATGCACGATAATTTGCCTTGGAATGGTTTTATTGAAGATGATTTTCAAGAATTTGCGAACAAATCGGTAGCAATTTATTCGGATGAAAATTTATGGGAAAAATCACAAGAAAAAGGGATTGAAATTATCAATACTATTTATGATAAAGAAAAAATTGAAGCTCCTTTTATAAATAATCTGAAAAAAATCCAAGAAAATTTAGACGAACATCGCACACAAAATTTTTTGGGAAGTTTGTTACAGCATCAAACTATGCAAGCCACAAAATATATGAGTAAGTGGATTGAAGCGAAAAATTCAAAAGAAATTTAACATAAATAAATTGAAATGCTAAAAAAAATAATTGTTATTCTTGGAATTTTTTTAATGATTTCCTGTTCTTTTAAAAGGGTTGTTTGTACCTATAATTATAACACAATTGCACATGGAATTGATTTCAAAAAGACTAACAGTACCAACGGGAAATGGGCATTAAATATGTTAAATATTCGTGGAATTAGGGGAACTGTTGATGATAATTTAAATACTATTGTTTTTGATAAATTTATGATTTGGACGAAAGGAAAAGTGGTTAAAAAAGAAAATTTTAAAGATAATCAAGGGAAGCAATATCCTTTTGAAATTTCAGAAAACCCGACAAAAGAAGATTTAATAAATTTTAAAAAAACAACAAATTATAATTATTTAATCAATATTTTTTTGCTGGAAGATATTCAAAATTCTAAAAATAGAGAAATAAAAGTAGTTATAAATATTTATGATTTGGGGAATCAAAAAATGATGTTGAGTCAAGAAGTAATTGGTTTTTTAGATAAAGAAAATGGAACAGATATTGGTAAAGATTTTAAAATCGATGTAATACCTGATATGATGTATAAAATACTGACAAAAGGGCTTAAGCGAATCGAAAAAAAATCAATTTATTAATTTTTATTATAATAATTTGTAATTTAAAAATTAAAAAAAAATCTAATATATTTTTAAATATATCAGATTTTTTAGGCTTCCGTAATTACTGAATTTTAATATCAACCGAAGTTCTACTTTGCCAACCTGTAATATCAATTACCGAAATTTGACAATGATAATCGCCTGAATCAATATTTGTAGGAATTGAAATTTCTTGTGAAATTTCATAGGTTTTAGGATTGTTTGTAATATCATAATTTTCCATGAAAATAAGCGGAGAAACAGGCGTTTTTATAGGATTTAAATCACACAAACTTCCTTGGTCATCGTGTGTATGATGGTCAAAATTATTATGAATATCAATTGCATACGAAGCCAAACCGATATTATCGGCAACTTTTACTTTTATGATATATTTTTCACCTTTTTTCAATATAGTACACGATTGCGGAAATCCGCCTGTATAATTAATGGTAATGCTTGGTTTTTCTTTGTCAATTTCTTCGGATTCATCATTACAACTTATCAGAAATAAGCTTAAAAACAATAAAATTCCTGTTGATTTGATAGTTAATTTTAATAAATTCATTTTATATAATTATTATGACAAAGCCTACAAGAAAGAAATTCAAGTAGGCTTTTTTAATGTTTTATATTGATTATTATTTTACAGTTAATGGATAAGACAGAACTACTTTTTCTTTATTTTTATCTTCAACAATAATATATAAATCGTATGTTTTGTTTGATTTTAATTTATCTGTTATTGTTAATTTTTCGTTTAAAGATATTTCTTTAATATCTTTATCTGAATAGTTTAATTCTTTTTCAATATGATATTTCCAACCTTCTCCTTCAACAAATTCAGGAATTAATAATTGAATATTTTTGATAGCATTTTTCGATTTTATAAGTGCTTTTATGTTTAAATCTTTACCTATAATCGCTATTTTATCATTTTCGCTAGCAGTTCCGTATTTTACATCTTTTACTAAAATACTGTACGGCGTTACTTTTAACACATCTTCTCTTGTTTTCTTTTTCCCTTTTTCATCTTCAACAGTTATTGAAAAAATGTAATCGGTAACTTTAGCATCATAAGAAATATCGACATGTTTATGAAAATTTACTTCTTTTGCTCCAGTATATTTTTCGGTGAATATTTCTTTGAATTTCCAGTCGCCTTTTACACTGTCTTTTAAATAAATTTCTACAAGAATATTTTTAATTTTTTCATCTGCAAAAATCCCTGCTCCGATATGGATATTTCCACCTTGTTTTATGGTTTTATCGGTACTGTGTCCTGACCCAAATTCTAAATTAATAATTCCTAAAGCGGGAGCTATTATAATTTCTTCTTTTGTACAAGCGCCTAATGTTATTGCTAAAATAAGGATGCTTAAATATTTTTTGTAATTCATTTTAAATGTGTTTTATTAATTGATTTTAAATATTATTACTATTTTATTTCAAAAAGAACAGATAGTTTTACACTTTCTTTTTCACCTTTTTCTTGTACATAGATGTTTAGCCAATATTCTTGTTTTGATGATTCGGGTAATAAATCATAATGATAATGTATGTGCGGGTTTTTAACTCCTTCATATAAGTTTTTAGGAAGTATAGTTACTACGTTATTCCATTTTCCGATTGCTACTTTTTGGTCTGTTCTCCATTCTTTAAACCATAATTCATACTTAATTTCGGTTACGGTATTTGGTTCAGAAATATATTCAAATTCAGTATGTATTTCATCTTCTCCAAAATTTACAGTATTATTTTCTCCTATTTCTAAGTCTTTAAATTTTTGAAGGATGCTTAATTTTTTGGTAATAATACTTTTTGTTCCATCTTGATGTTCAATTGTAATTTTGAAATTATAAACTCCTGTTGCAGGTTTTAATAATGGATTTTCTTTGTCTTTTTCATCAAAGCCAAAAAGAAGATGATAATGAATGTGCGGATTTAATTGATTTTCATAATTTTTAACGGGAACTAAATGATTTTTTAACTCCCAAATAATTTCATCTTTATTAACTTTTGTAACGTTATGAGATGCTACATCAAAAGAAATTTTAGTTACTTTACTAGTTCCTGTATAATCAAATTCGACATGAACATCTGGGCTCGATTGTGGCATAATAAAACTAGCATTACCAAGTTCTAAGCCTTTAAATCTTTCTGTATTGATGTTTTCTTCAAAGCTATCTGGCGTTGGGTCTTCGTTATTACACGATATGATAAAAAAAGTGCTTATTAATAAAAAAAGTGTTTTTAATGTGTTTTTCATGATGTAAAAATTAAATTGATTAAAATGTTTGTATAATGTTTATTGAAAAATTTCTATTAGGTTCAGGAACTTCAATTAATCGATAAAAACTGGTGTGATTGAAAACTGTTTTATTAAAAATATTATTTAATTTCCCTTGAATTTTCAGTGGATTTTTTTTCGAAAACACCGAAATATTAGTGTGTAATCCTGCGTTAATTACCGTAGCTCCATTGGTTGGTTTTTCAGGAGGAACAATATCATGTTGATTTGCCGTGCTTCTTAGATTCGAGAAAAATTTAGTTTTTTCAAAAACAAACCAATCATTAAAAGTATATTCAAAAGAAAAAACGCCTGTTAATGGGGGAGAAAAAGGCAATGCAAAATTCTTTTTTTCGCCGTTTAATTGTTTTGATTTCACGTATTCTAAAGATGCGCTAAATGCTATTTTTTTTAGAGGGTTATATTTTAATGTAATTTCTCCTCCATATCTAAAAACTTTATTTTGAGTATATTTATATTTTTGAAGCGTTTCATAATATCCCGAAGTTGGAGTTAGATAAATATAATTATCAAAATAATTGGCAAAAGGCGTTAGTTGAATACTTACTTTTTTAAAATTATTAAATTCAGCAAAATCAGCTTTAAATTCACCATCTATTTGATACGAACTTTCGGGTTTTAAATCAATTTTCCCTTGTTCATATCGGTACATATGATAATTCACGCCATTAGAAGCAAGTTCATTAGCTAACGGAATTCTAAAACTTTTACCGATATTTATTTTATAAAGTCTATTTTTTAATGAATAACTAATTCCTGCGGATGCACTAAAATTATCAAAATGTAAATTATTTTTTGTGGCACGTTGTAGTTTTTGCATTGAAATAATGCCGTTTTTATTAACAGGCGATAAAAAAGATTCGTAATAGGGTTGTGTTTTTAGGTTTCCGTAATCGTAACGAATACCAGCATCAACATATAAATTTTTATTAATTTTTAGTTGATTATACACAAAAGATCCCACAGTAAAACGAGTATATTCAGGAATAAGAAAACCCCAACCCGCAATATTATTTTGTTGATATTCTAAATTAATTCCTGTTGTTATTTTATAATTATCAAAAGAATAATTCTCATTTTTGATATTAAAATTATAGGTGTTTTTAGTAAAACGGCGTTCCATGGTACTTGTCGGTTTTGACATGTATCCGTGTGCAATCGGTTCGGAATGTTCTTCTCTATCGTTTTTTTGAAAACCAATTTCGATATCTAACGTGTTGTTTTTTAGTGAAAAACGAGTATTGTTATTTATTTTAAAATGATTTACTTTATGAAGTGGTAAATCAATATCGTTGCTACTTTTATCGTAATTAATTTTAGAAGTTCTAACTTCCAGCCCGTGAGCATTGGCAAAAAAACCGTTTTTAGAATTTACATTACTAATATAAGTGGTTGAGTTTACGGAATCATCGGTATATCCTAAACTAAATCCGATATTATGATTTTTCCCTGCGGTATTTCGTAAATTATTTTCATGTAAATCAAAAATATAATTGTCGTAGGTTATTTTATCAACAGGCACTTTGTAATCGCCATATTGCTGATGCGTGATTCGAGTTTTATAAAACCAATGTTTGTAGCGTTGCTTTACACCAAATGAAATTCCATATAAATTATTGTTGTTTTTATGAGTGATATTTACTTCTCCAGCAAAGGAATTTACATTGGGCAGGGTATTATTTTTAAGATTAATGACACCCGCAATGGCATCAGAACCGTACATTAATGAAGAAGCTCCTTTTATGATTTCAATATTTTCAACATTATATTGGTCGATTTCTAAACCGTGGTCAGCTCCCCATTGTTGGGCTTCATGTTTTATACCATTTTCAATAACAACAACTCTATTAAAACCAAGCCCTCTTATCGTTGGTTTTGATTGCCCCGAACCGATAGTTATTGCACTAATTCCAGCAATATTTTGAAGCGTTTGCATTAAGCTATTTTCTCTATTTTGAGCTAAAAATTTCGTATCAATTTTTTGTTTTATAGCGGTATCTTTTGAAAATATTTTTATCGATTTTTGCGATATAACGACTTCATTTAGTATCGAAACATTTTGTTTAAGGGCTATTTTTATGTTGTTATCAACAGTGAAACTGCTATTTTTTTGATAACTAACATAGCCTACATGTGTAACTTTTAGTAATTTTTTACTGATGTTTTTATCTGATAATTCGTTGATTATCTGATAAAAAGTAGCGTTTCCGTTAAGGTTTGTATAGGCGTGTTTCTTGCCGATGCTCACATGAGCATTGGGTAGCACTTTTTGTGTTTTTTCATCAATTATAGTTATAGTAAGCTGATGCTTTTTTTGACAAAGCACATTTTGACTAAAAAATATAAGATAAAAAAATACACAAAATAAAGCGCGTAAGCTTCGTTTTGACATAGTAATCTTAAATAATCTGAATAAAAATAATGAAATTAACAGCTTGTTTTACAGTCAAATAGTTGTGTTATTTGATTATAAAATAGGTTAAAAGTAGGAGTTTATGCTGATAAATAAATCATACAAGAACAGCATCAACTAATTTAGGTTGATGTATTATGTAATAGATAAATAATCAGGATAAAAAATAATTAAGAAATAGTAGGAGGTGCTCTTAATCTTTTAAGAGAGGAATAACAAAAAGTTTTAGTTATTGATTGATAGTTTTCAATAACAGTTTTGTTAATAAGAAAGGTTTTTAATAAAATAAATACTTTTGAAGGTTCATCAAAGGAAGTAAAAGCAAAGTAACATACATCACAATGGTCATTTACAGATTCATGTAAGTGTGTTAATTTTTCTTTACAATTATGATGTTCATCATTTTCATGATGATGGCTTGCTTTAACAATACTAGGTAGCATAAGAAGAAACACCAAAAATATAGCGGTGATTTTACTTAAGAAACTGTTTTGTTTTACGACCATTTATTTATTAAAAAAAAAGCAAAGATAAGTTATAAATTGAAGATACAATAAGGAGTTTTGTTAAAGTTTTAATTTTAAAAACGAAGCTTATTTTTTGAAATTGTAAAATTAATAATTACGAGTTATAGTTTTATAACTCGTAATTATTAATTATTTTTTATGAAATTAATCCAGCACGTTTTAAAAGCGCATCTGGTTTTGGCTCTTTTCCTCGGAAGCGTTTGTATAACTCCATTGGTTTTTCAGTTCCACCTTTTGAAAGTACGTTTTCTTTAAATTTCGTAGCTACTTCTTTGTTGAAAATTCCTTTTTCTAGGAAATATTCAAAAGCATCAGCATCTAAAACTTCTGCCCATTTATACGAATAATATCCAGCAGCATATCCTCCTTGAAAAATATGAGAAAAAGCCGTACTCATACAATTTTCAGAAACTTCAGGATATAATTTAGTATCAGCAAAAGCGTTATTTTCAAATTCTTTTACTGATTTAATTGTTTCTGGCGATTCGTTACCATGCCATTGCATATCTAATAATCCAAAACTTAACTGACGTAAAGTTTGCATTCCTTCGTGAAAACTTGCCGACTCTTTAATTTTCTCCACATATTCCATTGGAATTGTTTCACCAGTTTCATAGTGTTTTGCAAATAACTCTAAAGCTTCTTTTTCGTAACACCAATTTTCTAAAACCTGACTTGGCAATTCTACAAAATCCCAAGAAACTGAAGTTCCTGATAAGCTTGTATAAGTTGTGTTGGCTAACATTCCGTGAAGTGCGTGTCCAAATTCATGGAATAAGGTTGTAACCTCGTTAAAAGTTAATAAAGAAGGTTTTGTTTCGGTTGGCTTGGTAAAATTACAAACAATAGAAACTTGCGGACGCTCGTTAACATCATTTTTAACATATTGCGATTTATAAGAAGTCATCCAAGCGCCGTTTCTTTTTCCTTTTCTTGGATGAAAATCGGCATAAAAATGCGATACAAAATTTCCGTTTGTATCGGTAACATTGTATGTTTTTACATCTTCATGATATTTATCTATCGATGTAATTTCTTCAAATTTTAAATCGAATAATCTATTAGCGATTTCAAAAGCACCATCAATTACATTTTCTAATTTAAAATATGGCTTCAATAATTCTTGATCTAAAGAAAAAAGTTCTTTCTTTAATTTTTCAGAATAATAAGCGCCATCCCATTTTTGAAGTTGGTCGATACCATCTAATTTTTTGGCGTAGGCTTCTAAAGTATCAAACTCACGTTTTGCGGCAGGTTTTGCTTTTGCTAATAAATCGTTTGAAAAAGACAAAACTTTTTCAGGATTTTCTGCCATTCGTTCTTCTAAAACAAAATGAGCGTGCGTTTTATATCCTAAAATATTGGCTCTTTTATAACGAAGATTTACAATATCTAAAACGATTTGTTCATTATTGTATTTATTATCTTGAAAGGCTTTTTTACCTGCCGAAATAGCGAATTTTTTACGTAATTCTCTATTATCAGTATAGGTCATAAAAGGAATGTAACTTGGATAATCTAACGTAAAAATCCAACCTTTTTTTTCTTTTGATTTTGCAATTTCTGCAGCTGCTTCTTTTACACTTTCTGGTAATCCTGATAACTCATTTTCATCAGTTAAATGCATTTCAAAAGCATTGGTTTCTGCTAATACATTTTCGCCAAATTGCAATGATAATTTTGATAATTCGGTATCAATTTTACGTAATTCAGTTTTATCAGCATCATTTAAATTAGCACCATTTCTAGCAAAACTCTTGTATTGTTTATCTAATAAAGTAGTTTGTTCAGGTGTTAAATTTAAAGAATCTTTTTTTTGATAAACTGCTTTTACTCTTTTAAAAAGTGCTTCGTTTAAAGTGATGTCATTTCTAAATTCACTTAATAAAGGCGAAAGTTCTTTGGCTATTTTTTGAATTTCATCATTCGTTTCAGCAGAATTTAAGTTGAAAAAAATTGAGGTAATTCTATTTAATTTTTCTCCTGCAAAATCTAAAGCAATAGTGGTGTTTTCAAATGATGGAGCGTCAGAATTTTCAATAATACTTTTAATTTCTTTTTTTGCTAATTCGATTGCTTTTTCAATAGCTGGCTTATAATGTTTTTCTTCTATTTGAGAAAAAGGAGGTGTTTTAAAATGGTGTAATAAAGGATTCATTAAATAGGTGCGTTTTAAAATGAATAATAAAAATGAATAATAGAGTAAAAATAATGAAATTTACTTGTAGCAAATAACATATTGTTACGTAAGTTTTTTCAAAAGTACTTCTTTAAGTACTTTTTTGTATCTTTGTACTATGGAAACAGTAAATTATACAGACTTTCGTTCAAATTTAAAATATTGGTTCGATAAAGTGGTTAATGATGTAAGTGACATTGTTATCAAACGTAAAAGCGGTAAAGATTTAGTTTTAATATCATTAGATGAATATAATTCATTAAAGGAAACTACTTATTTACTAACAGGAAAAAACAGAGATATTTTGTTAAATTCTATCAAAGAACTTGAGGAGGGTAAAGGTGTTCAAAAAAACTTAATCGAGTAGATGAAATTAACGTGGTCTGCTTCTTCTTGGGAAGATTATTTATATTGGCAAAAAGTCGATAAGAAAATAGTAAAACGAATTAATGAACTCATTAAAAATTGTATGCGAACACCTTTTGAAGGTATCGGAAAACCTGAAGCTTTAAAAGGAGATTTACAAGCTTATTGGTCAAGGCGTATAACATCGGAACATCGATTGGTTTATAAATACGAAAATGAACAAATATTAATAGCAGCTTGTCGTTATCATTATGGAAAGTAAAAAACCTCACCAATTTTTAAATTGATGAGGCTTGATAATTTTATAGAATTGAATTTTATTTACGAACTCTTTCAGACGCTTTTTCAACCTTAATTTTTAATTCCTCTTTGTAAGCTATAATTTTATCTAAAACTTTAGCATCAGAAGCACCAATAATTTGAGCTGCTAAAATACCTGCATTTTTTGCACCATCTAAAGCTACAGTAGCCACAGGAACACCTCCTGGCATTTGTAAAATTGATAAAATAGAATCCCAACCATCAATAGAATTTCTACTTTTTACAGGAACTCCAATTATTGGTAATGGGCTCATAGATGCTACCATTCCTGGTAAATGAGCTGCTCCACCTGCACCTGCAATAATTACTTGAATACCACGTTTGTGAGCATTTTTAGAATAGTCAACTAATTTTTCAGGAGTTCTGTGAGCAGAAACAATATCTACTTCTATTTTGATATTAAAACTTTCTAAAATATCGATTGCTTCTTGCATGATTGGAAGATCTGAATCGCTTCCCATTATAATTCCTATCATAATTTTATGTTTTGTGTTGTTGTTATTTTATTGAATTTCAGGAAGTAATTTCCAAATATTGATATTAAATTCGTTATTAATCGCTCTTAAATAATGAACTCCATTAATATGGTCATTAATTAATGTTTTAAAGAAATTATCAGGACTTACACCGTAAATTTCGATTTCTAACTTTTTTCTTTTGATATAATTTTTTCGTTCATCAGCTAACATAAGATTATCTAATTGAAGTAAATTAATTAGATTTTTAGCTTCAATATCGTTTGAATCTGCTAAAAAATAATGACCTTTTTCGTATAAAATTCTATTTTCAAAAGTGGAGTCTGTTGGATGTAAAATAGGTTGAAAATTCTCCCATTTTGAAGATTTTTCTTTATTCCATTGATGTTTTACTAAAAACCAATTTTGATAAGAATCTACTTCTTTTCCTTTTAATGTCGGATTAAAATGTTCGATATCTTTCGCATCTGTTCTGCCAATATATTCTTCGGTATAAGCACAAAATCCTTTTTGCTCTTTGTATAAAATATTAGAAATTTTTTTATTATTTGTAGAATTTCCAACAATATAATTTAAGTTTTCTTTTATAATTTCAGAGTCTACTTTTTTTACAATTCTTTTCATACCTAAAAATTATAAGTATCTCCTAATTTCATAAATTCAAAAAGCAATTCTTTCTTCTTTTTAGCATCTTTTTCACTTACAATAGCCTGTTTTAAATTTAGGTATTTTTTGTAAGCATTTTTCCCGTGTTTATTGTAATAGTTAACACCGAAATCATTTTTTAACATATCGTTTGGGTCATCGCCAATAGGAGAACTTCCTCTTTTAACGGCAACTTTACCATCTTCATCAAAATATAAAATAAAGCGTTCTTCGGGCTCAAAAGAAGCGGCTATAAAAGGAGAATGCGTTGCTACAATAAATTGCGCATCTGGAGCAAGGTTTTGATAATTTTCCATCAGAGACATTTGCATATCAGGATATAAAGAACGCTCAGGTTCATCCATTAATATGATGGCATCTTTGGTATTTAATTTAAATAAGGGTAAAAAAGAAAGCAATAATCCTTTAGTTCCAGTACTTGTGTGTTGTATTGGAATTATTTCTTCGTTTCTTTTATTGATGATAGGAATGGAATATTCTGTATTTACTAAATCAACTTCTAAATTTAATTTTTCTAATAACGGATTAAATTTATCAGCAAAATCCATTAATTTATTAGGGTTCTCTTTTTGCCATTTTGAAAATTCAGTACTTAATTTTTTTGGGTCATTTAATAAACCTTTATGAATCAGTTCCGACATTTTTTGAGTAAACTTTTTTCGATACTCAAGAATGTCTTCTATAAGTGATAGCCATATTTCTTTTGGAACGTTATTGTCAAAAATGTGTACTAATTGATTTTTGAATTTTCTGTCTTTATCAGGATTAGGATATTTTTCAATTAAATTTATAGGATTTTCTGTAAATATTTCAATATTTTCATCTGAAATAATATTAGCTTTGAAAAATAAGAGATTTGATTTCATGATATTTGACACGAAATATTCTGTTATATTGTCTATAGTTTTAAATTTATAGTTATTTTTTTTATAGGTTGTTTCTCCATTTTTAATTTTATAAATATCATTTTTGAAATTTATAATTAATTCACCTTTTAATTCTTCTTCAATATAATTTGCGGATAAATTACCGTCATCAGCAGATTTTAAAGTTAAAGCTAGTTCTATTTGCGAAAATAACAACTCCAATAAATTAGTTTTTCCAGTAGCACTTTGCCCAATAAAACAGATTTTATCTAAAGGCTCACCTTTTCGTTTTCCACTTTGATAGGTAAAATCAAAATCTAGGTTTTCTAGGTGTTTATACTGTGCTATTTTTAATTTTGAAATCTTCATTTTTGGAGTTGAATAAAAATATTATTTACTAATAACTCGAATCGTTTCTTTGACTAATTGTGCTATTTCTCTAGCTTTTTCAATTTCTTGATGTACAATTGTTACGTGTCCCATTTTTCGGAAAGGTTTGGTTGTTTTTTTTCCATAAATATGTGGGGTAACGCCATCAATTTTTAAAATTTGATTCATATTTTGATATACAACATCACCTGTATAACCTTCTTCACCGACTAAATTCACCATAATTCCAGCAACTTTACTAGCGGTATTTCCTAAAGGAAGATTTAAAATACTACGTAAATGTTGTTCAAATTGATTGGTATAACTTGCTTCAATTGAATAATGCCCCGAATTATGCGTTCGTGGTGCTACTTCGTTTACTAAAATTTCATCGTTTTCAGTTTGAAACATTTCAACAGCTAATAATCCGACGAAGTCTAAAGTTTTAGCAATTTTTAAAGCGATTTCTTGTGCTTTTTTCGCGACAGATTCTTCAATTCTTGCAGGACAAAGTACATATTCAACCTGATTTGCTTCTGGATGAAATTCCATTTCAACAACAGGATACGTTTTGATATCGCCATCAGAATTTCTAGCAACAATTACTGCCAATTCGTTTTTAAAAGGCACTAATTTTTCAGCAATACATTCCCCTTCTGGTAACGATTGTAAATCATCATAAGTACGCACGACTTTTACGCCCATACCATCGTAGCCGAATTGTGCTGTCTTCCAAACAAAAGGAAATTCAATGATATTACTTTCGTAGGAATGTTTTAATTCCTCTAAAAAAGCAAAATGTGTAAAATCTGCTGTAGGGATTTGATGTTCTTTATAAAATGATTTCTGATGTGCTTTGTTCTGAATAACTCTTAAATTCGAAGGTTTTGGATAAATAGTTATCCCTTCAGCTTCTAGTTTGTCAAGCGCATCAATATTTACATTTTCTATTTCGATGGTTAATACATCTACTTTTTTTCCGAAGTTATAAACCGTATCAAAATCAAATAAATCACCTTGATGAAATTCATTACAAATTTGTGCACAAGGAGCTTGGTGGTTATCGCCTAAAATAAGGGTGTAAATATCAAATTTTTGAGTTTCGGCAAGTAGCATTCTACCTAATTGTCCGCCACCGAGAACGCCTAATTTAAAGTCTGAAGAAAAATAATTTTTCAAGATAAATAATTTAAAATGTTGTGATGGCAAAAATAACAATCTAAAAGATAGCAGACTTATATTTAAGTGTATATTTAACGAGATATTCTTAATTGTGAACCGTTAATTTTGGTTACAAAATACATCAAAGCGTTGCAACCTTGCGTATCTATTGGCGAACCTCCTGAAATATAATTATACTTTTTTTCATCGCAAGGACATATAATTTCTACGCCGTTAAAGGTCATTAATGAGTTACAATTTCTATCAGGACATTGTCTATCGAAGGCTTTGTAGCTATTTCCTGTTCTAAAAATATAAATATCTCGTCCTTGTATGGTGTTTTGTGAACTACCATTTGGAACTAATAATCCTTGAAATTCAGGCAATGTTAAATCGATAATTGCATTGATTTCGATACCTCTAAAACAATCATTTACAGGTACGTTATCAGTACAACGAACAGTCGTATTTATGCCGATTATTAAAATTAATAAATAAAAAATAGTTTTCATTATTAAAAAATTGAGTTAGATGAGGAACGCTACGAATTTACAAATATTTTGTATATTTGTGAGACAATCTCATTCCATATCGGCATGGGATTTTTAAATTAATATAATTATGAGTGATATATCCTATTATTCGGCCGAAGGACTTAAGAAGTTAAAGGACGAATTGGTTCAATTAGAACAAGTAGAAAGACCGAGAGTTACACAAGAAATTGCAGATGCAAGAGATAAAGGAGATTTAAGTGAAAATGCTGAGTATCATGCAGCTAAAGAAGAACAATCTCATTTAGAGTTTAAAATTGCAAAGCTTAAAAATGTCGTAGGAAGTGCGCGTATTATTGATGAAAGTCAGTTAGATTTATCTAAAATATTAATTCATTCGGTGGTTAAAATTAAAAATACGGCCAATGATATGGCGTTTTCGTACACGTTAGTTGCTGATTCTGAAACCGATGTTAGAAACGGGAAATTATCAGTAAATTCACCTATCGGAAAAGGATTATTAGGGAAAAAAGTAGGCGATATTGCCGAAATTAAAGTACCTAATGGTATTATGAAATTTGAAATTATGGAAATTTCTAGATAAGATTTTTTAAATATTTCTTTAAAAAAGCGTTGCATCTAGCAACGCTTTTTTTATTTTTACGAATGTCTTTTTAATTATCATCTTGATAAGATTTTATTATGATAATCATCTTGATAAAAAAAATATAACTATTAAATTCAACAAAACATGGCAAGTATTTTCACTAAAATAATTTCAGGAGAAATTCCTTCTTATAAAGTAGCAGAAAATGAACATTTCATTGCTTTTTTAGATATCAATCCGAATGCAAAAGGGCATACGTTGGTAGTTCCTAAAAAAGAAGAAAACAAAATTTTTGATTTATCAAAACAAGAATATATCGAATTAATGGAATTTTCGTATCGTGTGGCAAAAGCGATTGAAAAAACCGTTCCTTGTAAGCGTGTTGGAATGAGCGTAATCGGTTTGGAAGTACCACACGTTCACGTACATTTGATTCCTTTAAATGCGATGGCAGATATTCAATTTAAAGAAAAAGTAACAGTATCCAAAGAAGAATTTTTGAATTTATCAGAAAAAATAGCGAGTAATTTTGAGTAATTATTAAATTTTATGAAGTGAAATTTCAAAAGTTGTTCCTTTATTAATGGTTGATTTTTGAACGATTATTTTTCCTTTATGATATTCTTCAACAATTCGTTTTGAGAGCGATAAACCTAAACCCCAGCCACGTTTTTTGGTGGTAAAACCAGGTTCGAAAATTTGTTTAAATTGTGATTTTTGAAGTCCTTTTCCAGAATCGGTAATGCTGATTTTTACCTGTTTTGGGGTTGCTGTAATCGCCAATGAAAGATTGCCTTTTCCTTGCATCGCATCAATAGCATTTTTAAGTAAATTCTCGAGAACCCAACCGTATAATTCAATATTTAAAAGTATCGAAAGTTGTTCTATATCCGAAGAAAAAGAAAAATGAACCTGTTTTGAACTTCTTGACTTGATATAATTAAACGTCTTTTTTGTTGCCTGAATAATATCTTGTTTTTCTAAAGTTGGTAGTGAACCAATTTTAGAAAATCGGTTAGCAATCGTGTTTAAACGCTCGACATCTTTTTCAATTTCAAGGATATATTCTTCATTTACATTTTCAAATCTTAAAATAGCAATCCAGCCTAATAATGACGATAAAGGCGTGCCAATTTGATGTGCCGTTTCTTTTGCCATTCCTGTCCAGAGCTTGTTTTGTTGGGCAACTTTACTTGATTTATACATCATATAAACGATGGTTACAAAAAGTGCTAAAATCAATAGTAAGGTTAATGGATAATATTTTAGTTTGTTTAATAAATCGGAATTTCGATAGTAAAAATATTGCGTAATTCCAAAATATTCAATCTTGATAGGCGCATTTTGCGATTTCATAATTGCTAATTGTGCTTCAAGATATGCAGGATTTTTAGCCTTAATCGTATCTAAATTTCGATATAAATCAATTGTACCATCTTTATTGACTAAAATCGTCGGAATATTTTCAATCGTTTGATATACTTTATTGATTAAATTCGTGTTTTCATTCAAATTCGGATTTGATGCTAATTCTTTAAAAGCAGTCGCAAAAATTTCAATTTTTCCGCGTTCTTCTTCCTTAAATTTCTGAAAAAATAAATACGTATTCCACAAAATTAGCGAAATCAATAAAAACGAAATAAAAATAATAATTCGTTTTATCCAATAAGAATTTTTTAAACTATTTTTAAAATTATTTTTTAAAATCATCAACCAAATATAAATATCTATAATAACTTATCTTGTGAAACGTTAGTATATTTACATCATAAAATAGAATATAAAATATAAAAATCAACTAAAAATATGCTATCATTAAATCCTAAAGAATTATCCGTAGCCGAATTACATCGTTATTTATTAGGAGCGATTGCACCCAGACCCATTGCTTTTGCAAGTACTGTCGATGAAAATGGAAATCCGAATTTAGCACCTTTTAGTTTTTTTAATGTTTTTGGCGCAAATCCGCCGATGTTAATTTTTTCGCCCGCAAGAAGTGTACGTGATAATACCCAAAAACATACGCTCGAAAATATTGAAAAAACAAAAGAAGTGGTTATCAATATGGTAAATTATGATATGGTACAGCAAATGTCATTAAGTAGTGCCATGTATCCGAAAGGCGTAAATGAATTTGAAAAAGCAGGGTTTACCATGTTGCCATCTGATAGCATAAAACCCTTTAGAGTTGCCGAAGCTCCCGTGCAATTCGAATGCAAAGTAACCGATATTATTTATACAGGAACACAAGGCGGTGCAGGGAATTTAATTCTTTGTGAAGTAGTTAAATTACACATCAATGAAAATGTATTATCCGAAGATGGAAGTATAGATCAGTATAAAATAGATTTAGTTGCCAGGGCAGGAGGTAACTATTATTCAAGAGCAAGAAACGGCTTTTTTGAAATTCCAAAACCCATAAGAACACTCGGAATTGGAGTCGATAAAATACCCGAAAGTATTCGAAATAGTACCATTTTAACAGGGAATAATTTGGGGATGTTAGCAAATGTATCAGAATTGCCAAATCAAGAAACTGTTGATAACTTTGCAAAAGAACATCCAATATATAATTCGCTTACAATTGAAAAAAAACATACATTTGCACAGCAGTATTTAAAAAATAATGATATAAAAAGTGCTTGGAAGGTACTTTTACTTAAATAAATAAGAATATGGAAGTTATAGGGAAAATTAAATTAATTAACGAAGCACAAACATTTGGAGCGAGCGGATTTAGAAAACGTGAATTAGTCGTTACCACTGATGAACAATATCCACAAATGATACTTATTGAGTTTGTACAAGATAAATGTGACCTTTTAAACAATTATTCAGTAGGACAAGACGTAAAAGTTTCGATTAATTTAAGAGGTAGAGAATGGATTAATCCTGAAGGAGTTGCAAAATATTTCAACGCCATTCAAGGTTGGAGAATTGAAAGTTTAGCACAAGCTACTTCTCAAAATACACCTCCTGTTGATAGTTTTCAACA
Source organism: Tenacibaculum piscium (assembly GCF_021390755.1). Classification (NCBI taxonomy): domain Bacteria; kingdom Pseudomonadati; phylum Bacteroidota; class Flavobacteriia; order Flavobacteriales; family Flavobacteriaceae; genus Tenacibaculum; species Tenacibaculum piscium. The sequence goes on from NZ_JAJGWR010000001.1 coordinate 366,939, forward strand.
AGCACCAGATTTATCAAATGATGCAGAAGACGATTTACCATTTTAATTTTTTAATTTAAATTTTTTGAAAATTTAGAAATTAAAGGAATTTATTTTATAAAAAGAGAAAGCAATACGCTTTCTCTTTTTTTGTTTAAAACTTAATGTTTTCTCTTTTATTTCTTCTCTTTTTTCTCTTTCTGATGATTAATCACATTTTTTTAACAATATGATAGTTTAAATTTAAAGAACTTTTATAGTTTGATTTGTAGATTGATTGAAAATTAAATAGGATAGTTTATGGAAAATAAAAAGATGAATATAGCCATGTTAATTGATGGTGATAATGCCCAAGCTAAATATTTAGAAAATATCATATCGGAAACATCAAAATACGGAAAAATCAGCATCAAAAGAATATATGGCGATTGGTCGAACGTACATTTGAAAAACTGGAAAGATGTATTAAATACTTTTTCTATAAAACCGATTCAAGAATTTGCACACACAACAGGTAAAAATGCCACTGATATCGCACTGGTTATTGATGCGATGGATATATTACATCAACAAAAAATAGACGCTTTTTGTATTGTTTCAAGCGATAGTGATTTTACAGGATTAGCCAGCAGAATACGTGAAAGTGGATTAACTGTTATTGGAATCGGTAAAGAACAAACACCAAAATCATTTGTAAATGCATGTGATATTTTCACTTTTACAGAATCGTTTAAAGAAGATCCTTCAATAGATAAATTGATGGAAATTTCAGCTAAAAAAGCAGCTAAAAAACTGGAGAAAAGCATTACACTAACCGTCAAAAAAAATAATGTAAAATCGAACGTAAAAGTAAGTTCTAAAGGAAGTTCTAAAGCAAATTTAAAAGAAAAGTTAAAGGAAAAATCAAGAAGAAAATCTAAAAAGAATAAGAAATCTAAAAAAACTATAAAAATAGATATCAATTTTCTTCGATGGGCTTTCTCAATGATTGAGCAAGAAAATGGCGTTGTTTTATTGAGTCAATTTGTTGAATCGGTTCGAAAACTAGATGCAAACTTTGATTCAAAAATATATGGATACAAAAATTTCAATGTTATGTTTAAAGCGTTAAAAAATGATTTTGAAATGATTTATCATAATGATAATTCAACTATTTCAATACGCGATAAAAAAGTAAAGACACTTCAAAAATATAAAAACGCTAGTTAATTTAAAATGTAACAAGCATTATAAAGTCTCCCAAAATAAAAAAACCTTCTAAATATTTAGAAGGTTTTTTTATGCTTTATTTTTGTGTTTATTCTGTGTACTTTATTTCGATTTTTCAGGTTCGACTTTTTTCTTTGCAGGCATCGGACCTCTTAGATGAATAATTAATCCGTTTAAGAAATTTCGAAGAATTTGGTCACCACATTCCATGTATTTAGGGTGTTCTTCATTTCTGAAAAGCGCTCCTAATTCTCCTTTAGAAACTTTAAAATCGACTAAAGCACAAATTTCAACAATATCGGTATCACGTAATTTGTGTGCTACTCGTAGTTTTTTAAATATATCGTTGTTTGATAAGCCTCCCATAATTTCGTGTAAATTTATATGAATTTGTGTAATTTTATATTTTGATGTTTATTTTTAAACGTTTAATTCACGATGCTAAAAATAGCCCAAGCATAGATAGCGAAACGTAAGAAACGAAATAATCCAAAAATAACGACATTTTTAAAAGGATATTTAATCATTCCTGCGGTTAAGCAACTAATTGCAAAAGGCAATGGTAATAATGCACCGACTAAAATTAAAATCCCTCCCCATTTACTGGTATTTTTCAAGTTTTTAGCCATTTTAACTTCTAAATAATTTCGTACAGAATTTATTTTTAAAGCTGCTCTTCCTATAAAATAGGCGGTTAATCCCCCAAGATACGATAAGGTTGCTAAAATTATTAAAATAACAATTGGATTGCTTGTTTTTTTCGACCAAGCAATAAAAATTTCTGGTGGAATTAAGCCTAATATTGTTTCAGAAATATAGAAGGTAATTAGGATTCCGAGTGTTGAAAAAGTTTCGGTTATTAGTTGTAAGCCGTCATTGATATTGTACACGTATTTATTGAATAAAAACACGCCTATTACAGCAATTACGATTGGCCAAAAAGCTTTTTTTAAGCTTTCCCAAATAAACATATAAAACCCTGTGCGATGATAATAATTATGCAAACGCTCAACATGTGGTTTATTTTTCTTTTTTTTTCTGATTTTTTTCACGTTCATTTATTAGATTCCAATTCTCTTATTCAAGATACAAAAATACGAGGTAATTACAGATAAATCAAACAAATATCGTTAATTATAAGTTAGCGATAGCGGCTTCAGCACAACGTTCTCCGTCCATTGCTGCCGATACGATTCCACCAGCATATCCGCCACCTTCTCCGCAAGGAAATAATCCTTGAATTTCAGGATGTTCTAGGTTTAATTTTCTAGGGATATTCACTGGCGATGAGGTACGAGATTCTACGCCAATAATATTTGCTTGTTCGGTATAATATCCGTTCATTTTTTTACCAAAAGCATCAAAACCTTTTCGCAATCTGCTTCCGATAAATTTTGGAAGTAGCGAGTGTAATGGTGCTGATGTTAAACCTGGTTGATACGAAGTTTCATTTAAGCTTGATGAGAATTTACCTTCTACAAAATCTGTTAAACGTTGTGCGGGAGCGGCTTGTGTTTTTCCGCCAGCATTAAAGGCTAATTTTTCTAAATCTTTTTGATATTGAAGTCCTTTTAGCGCACCATATTTTTCGTATTTATAAAGGTCTTTATCGATATTAATTTCAACAACAATTCCTGAATTAGCAAATTTGTTATTTCTACGAGAAGGTGACATTCCGTTTACTACAATTTCTCCGTTTGCAGTTGCTGCTGGTACAATAAATCCGCCAGGGCACATACAAAATGAATATACGCCTCTATCGTTTACTTGTTGCACCAAACTATATGCGGCGGGAGGTAATAATTCATCTCTTTGTCCTGAACAGCTGTATTGAATTTGGTCAATAATTTCCTGCGGATGCTCTACACGAACGCCCATTGCGAATGATTTTGCTTTTAATAGAATATTCTTTCGGTCAAGGAGTTCATAAATATCTCTTGCAGAATGTCCTGTTGCTAAAATCACTGAATTAACGGTCATTTCGTTTTCACTATTGCTTTTATTTTTTAATCGAATTGCTTGTATTTTACTACTTTTAATCACAAAATCGGTTACACGGGTATCAAAATGAATTTCGCCACCATATTTCAAAATATTTTCACGAATATTTTCAATAATTTTTGGCAGTTTATTAGTTCCGATATGTGGATGTGCATCAATTAAAATTTCTTCTGTAGCTCCATGATATACAAGGTTTTCGAATATTCTTCGAACATCGCCACGTTTTAAGCTTCGGGTATACAATTTTCCATCAGAATATGTTCCAGCACCACCTTCACCAAAACAGTAATTAGAATCTTCATTTACAAAATGCTCTTGATTAATAGCACGTAAATCTCTACGACGATCTTGCACATTTTTCCCACGTTCTAACACAATCGGTTTGTATCCTAATTCAATACAACGAAGTGCTGCATACATTCCCGCAGGGCCAAAACCAATAATATGAATTTCTTTGGCATTCGAAACGTCTTGATATTCAAAAACATATTCAGGTTTTTCTGGCAAATTTTCATTAATATATACGGCTACTTTGTAATTGAAAATAATTTCTTTTTTACGTGCATCAATAGATTTACGCAATACTTTTACCGTAGTTATCTCTGAAATAGCGATTCCTAATTTTCGAGAAGCTTTCTGTTTTAAAATATCAGTTTTCTTTTCTTCTATTAAATTAACGCGTAGTTGAAGTTCTTTTACCATTTTGCAAAATTATGCAAAATAATATAGATTTTAATAGATAGCTTCTTATTTTGACAAGTACTTGTTTAAAAAATAAGAAAATCATCTGAAGGTTCTTGTTTTTTGATTTTTACTGTTGATAACTACACTATATTTGTGGTGTTTATTAATATTTATAAGTGTTTTTTAGATGATTTGGTTACCTGAAGAAATAGTATTTCCGCCGTATGAATTTGCAAATGAAGAAGGTATTTTGGCATTTGGCGGCGATTTATCGGCAGAACGTTTGGAGTTTGCTTACAAAAATGGAATTTTTCCATGGTTTAATGAAGGCGAGCCAATTGTTTGGTATGCGCCACCACAGCGCATGGTTTTATTTCCTGATCAGGTGAGAGTTTCAAAATCGATGAAACAGGTTTTACGAAAAGAGAATTTTGTAATTACAGAAAATAAAGCATTTCGTGAGGTAATTTTTAATTGCCGTCATATTCACAGAGAAGACCAATTAGGAACTTGGATTACTGATGATATGGAAAATGCCTATATTAATTTACATGATAAAGGAATTGCAAAATCGATAGAAGTTTGGCAAGATGATATTTTAGTTGCAGGTTTGTATGGTGTCGATTTAAAAAATGGTGTTTTTTGTGGAGAAAGTATGTTTAGCAAAGCGAGTAATATGAGTAAAGTTGCGTTTATTCATTTGGCTAAAAACTGTGGATATAAATTAATAGATTGCCAAGTTCATAACGAACACCTAGAAAGTTTAGGTGCTCGTGAAATTGATAGAAGTGATTTTTTGGAGTTGTTGTAGTTATATTATAAAGGATTAAATAGTTTTTACTTGATTTGAAATTATATTTTCACATTTAACTAAAAAATCATTTTTAGTTAGTTTGGTTAAATTACTTACAATATCCCAATTAGTTTTTCTTCCTTTTAAACCTTGTGGTTTACCTGTTAATTTAGAAATATTAGGACTTGTATCAAAACCTTCTTCATCTAACATTGAAGTAATATTTTGTATTTTCATTTTTATAGAAGCTACTGAGCGGTTTGTTATTTTTTGAATATCAATTTCATCGATTTCTTTTTTTCCATATCTAGCGATATATGTACACAAAACAACTTCATCTTTAATATATAAATTTTTGGTCATAATTTTTTAGAAGCTAAGTTAATTAATAATTACCTACATAAAAACTAACTAAACAAAAAAACAAAACCTCGAAATAAATTACGAGGTTTGCTTAAAAAATGAGTGTTTTAAATTGATTATTCCAACACAGAAAACTCAATACTAGAGTCTGAAAAAACAGTATGTGTTTGTGTTTTAAAATCTTTTTTATCGGCTTTATAAATATTATCTACATAGGTTTGCGGATTCAAATCGATTAAAGGAAACCAGGTGCTTTGCACTTGAATTTGTAATTTATGTCCTTTTTTAAAGGTGTGAAAAACATCTTGTAATTTAATATTTACAGCTGTTTTTTTGTTTGGAGTAAACGGTTCAGGCTTTGAAAAACTGTTTCTAAAACGCCCACGCATCACCTCACTACGAACCATCATATGATAATTACTCAGCTTTAAATGCGTTTGCATATCTTTATTATCATTTTTGATATCCGAAGGATGCACATCAATAACTTTTACAACCCAATCAGCTGCTGAACCTGTGGTGGCTACTTTTAATTTTGCTAAAATATCTCCAGCTAAAGTGAAATCTTCAGTTAAAATATCCGTTTGAAAAACCAATACATCAGGTCTTCGTGCCGCAAAACGCTGATCGTCGGTCATGTATTTTCTTGGTGTGAAAACTGTTTTTATATCTTGTGAATAAGGAACAGGATGTTTAACATCACTTACAAATGTTGTTTTTGAATTCCCTTTTTTAGTTTTCTTTTTATCCGCAGTTAATTCTTGATTTTCTGATAAGAAAAATGACTGCTTTTTTGTGTTTTTTGGAGGCCAAACATCGTATGATTTCCATTGTTTTTTTCCTGAATCAAAAACATAAGCTTCTGGTAATCCACTATTTTTTGAACCGTTTCCTTTTAAGAAATGATTGAAAAACTTCGTTTCGATATTTTTCTGAAAATTAAGCGAAATAGAATCTCCAAAATAATAGTTTCCAACTTTATTGGCTACTTTATTTCGAGACCATCCGCCGTGATCCCAAGGACCAAAAACTAAGGTATTGTAATTATTTGGTTGATGTTTTTCAATATTTTTATAGGTTTCTAAAGGACCGTATAAATCTTCGGCATCAAACAATCCACCAACAATCATAGTTGCTACTGTTGAAGGAACTTTGTTTAAATGTTGAATAATTCCTTTGCTTTGCCAAACGCTATCGTAATTTGGGTGTTCTACGATTTCTTTCCAGAAAAAATCATCAATTTTGTTTTTATCGTTGCTAGTTTTAGAAGCAATTTTAGCATCTAATTTATCATATTGAAAATATTCGTTTAAATTTTTTAAAGGACCTTTGTCTAAAAAAAACTGATATTGGTCTTTTGTTTTCATCTTCGGAAAAGAATACCAAGAAGAATCTGTAGGTTGGTCTTTATAAGTTCCGAATAATGGAATCGCATTAAAATAACTTAGTAAAAATGCGCCATTATGATGAAAATCATCAAAAAAGAAATCGCCAATACAAGCCTGTGGCGAAGATGCTTTTAATGCAGGATGCGCATCAATTGTTGAAATAGTTGCATAATGCCCAGGATATGAAGTTCCCCAAGTTCCAACGTTTCCATTATTATTGGCGGTGTTTTTAACTAACCAATCAATCGTATCAAAAGTATCGCTAGTTTCATCGGTTTGTTTGGCTGTTTTATTAGGAATGTAAGCACGCATATTGTCGTAAACGCCTTCGCTCATCCAACGACCACGAACATCTTGATACACAATAATATTTCCTTCTTTCATTAAAATAGGATTAGGAGCTATTTTAGTTTTAAAAGTATCTTTTCCGTAAGGACGACAACTATACGGAGTTCGTTGTAATAAAATCGGATATGTTTTTGATGTGTCTTTTGGCGAGTAAATAGTGGTATGTAATTTTGCGCCATCTCTCATGGTAATTTTCACTTCTTTTTTAGTGAAGTTGTCTTTTACATAAGTACTTTTTACAGGTGTTTTTTCTTCGGATATTTTAGTCGTGCTTTTTGGCGTACAACTACTTATTACAAGTAGAAAAAATAAGGATAATTTAATAAATATTTTCATGCGGTTTGGTTATTTAGGAAGTAAATATAAATAAAAGAAGTTGTATTAAAACAGATTTTAAAAACCTGATTATATACAACTTCTATAAAATTGTTACTAAAAAATATAATTTACATTTTAAAATATTATATTTTTTTAAAGTGTAAAAATTTCTAGCCCCGATTGAAGCAATTGTTTGAGCTCTTTTTTATTTTTCTTTTCGAAAAAATAAAAAAAGCGAGTGCGGAAAGCGGGAAATTGCTTCAAATCATTTTTATTATTTTTAGTTTATTTAGGATCTAAAATTGTGTCGATTCTATCTAAAATATCTTGTAAATGATAACGAGAAATGTTGTTTTTAGCAACACTTAAAGCTCTTTTTGTATCTCTTTTTAAATGTTTTAATTCGCCTCTAACAACAGGTTTTATATCCGATTGGCTAATATTTACCGCCGTTTGTTTAAAATATCCTCCGTTATTTGTTCCTTTTTGATTTTTAGCTTTGTTTAATAAAAAATCTAAACGATCTAAATAGGCACGTTGTAAATTTCTACGATATGCATCAATGGATTTATTGGTGTATAGTTCGCTCCAAATTCCTTTGCGTAAATCTTGCATCATATTTACAAGCGTGTAAGATTTTGCTCCGTTTAAAGTTTCGTTTTCGATTAAACGTGCCATTCTACCCGTTTTTAAAATACGATTTAAGGTTCTTTCTTGCAATTCGCCAATACGTTTATCGGCTCCAGAAAATTGTACTTTATCAAAAATATTTTTATCTAATAACCAAGTTGGCGTTTCAAATAATTGCTCGTTTACAAATTTTAAAGCATTTTTTTGATGATTTTTAGGAACGTGTGTATATACAGCGCCATCTTGATTTGCAGTTTTGTAGTTTTCGTAAACACCACCAATATTAGAACTTACGTGTCCCATATATCGATTAAATTGCCATAACAATTGGGTGTACATGGTTTTTAATTCGTCGTAATTTTCGCCATCTTTAGTCGTCCATTTTTCTAAATTTGGTAAAATACGTTGTAGGTTTTTAATACCATAAGCACTTGCTTTTATAGCATCATCACCTAAATCTTCTGTTTGTGAACTCGGGTCGATAACATTTACAACTTGCTGATGTCCGAATCTATAAATAGGATTATCTGCTTTGTCAAGAATCCATTTATTTAAGGTTTTCTTTTCGTCTTTAGCCGATGTATTTACTATTGGACGGTATCCCCAACTGATGGCATATTTATCGTAAAGCCCAATATTTGGCATTAAAGCAACGCCTTTATCTTCAGGCTGCGCGATGTAATTAAAACGAGCATAATCCATAATTGAAGGTGCTGTTCCGTATTTTTTAGTAAAGCTTGCCGAACGTAAAGAGTCAACAGGATAGGCTACTGAACTTCCCATATTATGAGGCAATCCAAGGGTGTGCCCAACTTCGTGAGACGAAACAAAACGAATTAAACGCCCCATAGTTTCTTCTTTAAATTCCATGCTTCTAGCATCAGGATTTATAGCGGCAGTTTGAATAAAATACCAATCGTGCAGTAAAGTCATTACATTATGATACCAGTTAACATCCGATTCTAAAATTTCTCCAGAACGAGGGTCGCTTACATGAGGACCGTTGGCATTCGGAATTGGCGATGCTAAATAACGCACCACAGAATAACGTACATCTTCAGGGCTCCAATCAGGGTTTTCTTGCTTTGTAGGCGCATCTTTTGCGATAATTGCATTTTTAAAACCAGCGGCTTCAAAGGCTACTTGCCAATCATTTATTCCTTGTTTGATGTATTTACGCCATTGTTTTGGAGTGGCATCATCAATATAATAAACAATTTGTTTTTTAGGTTCAACCAATTCACCATTGTTGAATTTTTCAAGGTCTTGTTCTTTAACTTCTAAACGCCATCTGTCAAGATATTTTACTGATTTACTTTTTTGAGCGTCTAAACCGTAATCAGTTTGCGACCTGGCAAACCATCCTACACGCTGATCAAAATAACGGCGTTTCATTGGTTTTTTAGGTAATAAAATCATTGAATTACTCAATTCCATTGAAATAGCACCAACACTTTTATTAGCGGGTGCGGCGCTAGAAACGTAGGTTTTTACGTGTCGAACTTCAATATTTTTAGGATAACTGCTAATGCGTTCAATATAAGAGCGCTTTGCATCCATTTTAGAAATTTTGTATTCTTTTCTGCTTCTTTGAGGAAAACCAATCGCTTTTACATCGGTTTTAAATAAAGAAGAAACATCAATAACTGTTGCTGTTGAATCTTTGCTAAACGCTTTTATAGGAAAAGAGTATAAAATTGGCTCAAAGTTAGAGTTTACCACGGCTTTATGAACAGGAAGCAAGGTATCTGCTACGACATCATACGAAACAACTTTTAGTAAAATATTTTTTTGCTTTTTTTGCCAACGTAGTACTTGTGTGTTTTGTTTTCCGCCACCAAAACCGATACCGCTAGCTGTTTTAGCAATTCGAGTTACCATTAACATTTCACGATTAAGTAACGAATCAGGAATTTCGAACAAATACTCTTGCTCTTTTTGATGAACTTTAAATAATCCGTTATCCGTGATATGTTTTTTCGTAACGATTTTTTCGTATGGTTTTATAGCATCTTTATCAGGTTTTGGTTTTGCCGTGCTTATTTCTTTTTTATTCTTTTTCTTTTTGAACCATTGTGCATTTACTTCGGATGAAAAGCTTATAAAAACAACAATAAGAAGTAGTTTTGTGAGTGTTTTTTTTATCATAATGTTGAATTTAGTTTTTTAACCAAGCGTTTCTTAAAATTACTTTTTTGTTATCCGCAGATAATTTTTCAAGAACTAAACCAGTACTTTTAGTAGTTGGCTGTGTGTAATTTGCTGATAATTTTAAAAGTTTTCCGTTTCTAGTAACTTCCATCATTATTTTATCACCTTCTTTCCATTGCATTGTCTTTCCTAAAATAGGACGAATGTTTTCTAATGATATTTTTTTATTATTAACACTTTCTAAAACATCGCCAGCTTTAATACCTAAAGCGGTTAATGCTGAGTTTGTTCTGATGGTAAAAAATACTTTTTTATTACTATTTACAGAAATAAAAGGCTGTCCTTTTGAGTCGATAAAATAGGCTGAATTTTCTGTTTTTGTTTGGTTTTTAACCCCCACTTTTTCAAAATAAGTAGCGTAATTAATTGGCGTAGCTCCTTGTACATGATTTTTGAAAAATTCGCCAACCGAAGGGTAGGTCATTTTTACGATTTCAGCAATGATATTTTCATCTTTAAAAGCTTTATTTTTTCCGTATTTTTTAGATAAATCTAACATTATATTTCGAACTCCGTATGTTCCGTTGCTTTCTTCTCTTAAAATAATATCCAAACACATACCTATTAATGCACCTTTTTGATACACATTATTGTAGTTTTTAGCATATTTAGGTTCTAAAATGTTTTTACTCATTTTGGTAAAAGACATGGCATCGTTATAATTTAATGAAGAAGTAATTTTTGAATTCATTTCATTAATAAATTCATCCTCAGAAATTAAACCTTGATTCACCTGAAAAAGATTGGCAAAATATTCGGTCATTCCTTCGTACATCCATAAATGTTCCGACATTTTTGCTTGGTTAAAATCAAAAGAATGAATTTCTTCAGAATGAACCGATAACGGCGATACAATATGGAAAAATTCGTGGGATACTGTTCCGTTAATCATATTGCTTGCAAATTGTTCTTTGCTCATTGTTTCAGGATAGACTACCGTTGTAGAAGACCTATGTTCTAAAGCTCCGTATCCTTGAAATTTATACATTTCAGGATCAAATAAATAGACTAATACATTGTATTCGTTTGTAGTTTCAAAACCCTTTAAAAAGTTAGTTTGTGCGGTCATCATAGTTTTTAAAGCTTCCTTTAAATCGGTTGCTTTGTGCGTGTTGTTAGGCGAGTAAATAGCTAAATTCACTTCAATTCCGTTCACCGTAAAACTCACGTTATTAAGTGGCGCATACATAATTGGATTGTCTGAAATTTCATCATATCGAGGCGCTAAAAACACATCTTTACTGTTATCAGTTTTTGACGTATTTTTATTGATTAATGATGAGGTTTCATATAAATGAGTAGGATGCGTGATAGAAATCTCATAAGGCAATTCTTTTTTATCATTAAAATACCCAATAAAACCAGGTAAATTTAATAAGAAATTTTTTCCTTCTTCAATATTCGTACCCGCCATTACATAAATTTTATGGTCTTTTTTTGAATCAAAAGTATCATCAACCAAATACGATATTTTATCCATATTCTTAGCATTGTTAATTTGCCAAGAATTTTCGTTTAGTTTTTTAACTGATAATTCTTTTCCGTTATAATCAACTGCTTTAAATTGAGAAACAAATTTTCCGTAATTACTCATTGCATAGGTTCCAGGAACAATTGCAGGAATGTTATAAATTATTGTTTCTTTTTTTATTTTCTTCGGATTTATTACAATCATTATTTTATCATCAACAACGGTATTTAAATCAATATTTACAGCAATAGTTTGAGCCTTGTTTTGAACCGATTTATAGGTGGAACAACTTGCTAATAAGATTAAGGAAATAACTCCGAGTATAATTTTTTTCATAATAATTTTTTTATAGATTTAAATAATAGTGCATAAGTATTCATTATTACCCAAATGTTACACTATTGTAGCATATTTAACATCCTTTTAAGAATTGTAATATCAGTAAAAAACGTTGTACCTTTGCAGCGGCATGGGAATAAGACGAGTTTCAGATTGGTTACCGACTACAAATAAGGAGGTTAAGTTAAGAGGATGGGAAGAATTAGATGTAATTCTCTTCAGTGGAGATGCATATGTAGATCACCCATCATTTGGTCCGGCAGTAATAGGACGAATACTAGAAAGTTATGGTTTGCGAGTAGCAATTGTACCACAACCTAGTGTAAATGATAATTTACAAGATTTTGAGAAATTAGGAAAACCTCGTTTATTCTTTGGAGTAACGGGCGGATGTATGGATCCAATGGTGAGTAATTATACGGCTAGTAAACGCCGTAGAGATAAAGACGCATATACACCAAATGGTGATAAAGGGTTTCGACCTGATTATGCAACATCCGTATATTCAAAAATATTAAAAGAAAAATTCCCTGACACTCCAGTTTTAATTGGTGGTATCGAGGCTTCATTGCGTCGTGTTACGCATTATGATTATTGGTCAGATAAATTATTACCAACTATTTTAGAAACTTCTAAAGCAGATATGTTGGTGTACGGAATGGGAGAGCAACCTTTGCGAGAAATTGTAGAGTTGTTGCAAAAAGGGGTGCCGTTTTCGAGTTTAAAAACGATAAAACAAACCGCTGTTCTTATTGATGAGCATGAAGATGTTCCAAAGAATAAAAATTGGGAGGATGTAGAAATTAATTCTCACGAGGCTTGTTTGAAGGATAAAAAAACATTTGCATCGAACTTTAAAGTAATAGAGCAGGAGTCGAATAAATTATATGCACGTCGTATTTTTCAAAAGGTTGGGAATAAAAAACTAATGATTAATCCACCGTGTGCAACAATGACGGAAGGAGAAATTGATGCTTCTTTTGATTTGCCTTTTACACGATTACCGCATCCAAAATACGATAAACGTGGACCAATTCCTGCGTTTGAAATGATTAAATTTTCGATAAATATTCACCGTGGATGTTTTGGAGGATGTAGTTTTTGTACAATTTCTGCGCATCAAGGAAAATTTATTGCTAGTCGTAGTCAAGAATCGGTATTAAAAGAAGTCGATACCGTTACTAAAATGGATGACTTTAAAGGATATTTATCTGATATTGGTGGGCCATCTGCGAATATGTATCAGATGAAAGGAAAAGTGCAATCTATTTGTGATAAATGTGTGGCGCCTTCTTGTATTTCGCCAGTAATCTGTAGTAATTTAGATACTTCGCATAAACCATTAACAGACCTTTATAAAGCTGTTGATGCGCATCCGAAGATAAAAAAATCATTTATTGGAAGTGGAATTCGACATGATATGTTGGTTCCTGAATTCAATAAAAATGCAGACCCAAAAGAGTTAGATGCCTACACAGAAGAGGTAATGACGAATCATGTTTCTGGACGTTTAAAAGTAGCACCAGAACATACTTCTGATCCTGTTTTAAAATTAATGCGTAAACCTTCATTTAAATATTTTCATATGTTTAAAGAACGATTTGATCGCATTAACATCAAAAAGAAATTAAAATTACAACTAATTCCTTATTTTATCTCAAGCCACCCAGCGTGTGAAGATGAAGATATGGCTAATTTAGCTGCCGAAACAAAAGATTTAGGCTTTCAGTTGGAGCAAGTACAAGGTTTTACACCTACGCCAATGACTGTGGCTACCGTAATTTATTACAGCGGATATCATCCTTATACGTTAAAACCAACAAAAACACCGAAAACAGCCAAGGAAAAGGAAGATCAACATCGATTTTTCTTTTGGTATAAAAAAGAAAATAAAGATTGGATTCGTAATACGCTGAACAAAGTAGGACGAACAGATTTACTTAAAAAATTATTACCAGAAAATAATTCGTGGAAAAAGAATACAGGTGCAAAAGATACTAAAAATACCTTTGATGATGCCGTTCCTTTTAATAAGCGAAAAAGTAAAAATTACCGATCGCCAAAAACGGCTGTAAAAAATACAAGAGATACAAAAAGGACTAAAAATCAATTGGATGAAAAAGTGCCTTTTAATCAACGTAAAAATAAAAATTATAGAACCCCTAGCGTAAACGCAAAGGAAAGCCAAAATAACGGTGGTTCTAAAACGGAAGCGAAAGAAACTAAAAAATACAGCGCTCCTAAAAACAAAAAAAGGAGAAGGTAAATTTGTTTTTGAAAGCGTAAAAAATATTTAAAGTCAATATAAACCTAGTGTGTAAAAGCGCTAGGTTTTTTTTATGAGGATTAAGAGCCTGATTTACCGTGGTTATTCTCTTTTTAAGACGATTATTGTCAATTCGAGTGATTTTAATGACTAATAGGAATTGAGGGAAAAAAATCACTCGAACTGATAGTTTATTAAATTTTTAAAAAGTCGCTAAGCTAAATTAAGTGTATAACTAGTGACTTACTGATGGTTTAGGGGTCTTAAATATGGTTTTAATAACCGTTAACTATAATTTAAAATTAATACCATGAAAAAAATAATTTTAGTCGTATTTTCAGTAATGATTAGTACCGTATTACTTGCTCAGGATAAACAGAAAATTAAAGGAAATAAACAGGTAATAACAACGAGTAAATCTATTGATAAAGCGTTTTATAAAATTGAAATTGACGATGCTTTAGAGCTAAGTATAAATCAGGCTGCTAAAAACAGTTATGTATTAACTACGGATAAAAATTTACACGAAGTTATTAATTTTGTAGTAATAGACAGTGTTCTTAAAATTGCAACAACACATAAAATAGCAAGGAGTAAAAAACTTAAAATAGCATTAGATTTTGTAAAACTTGAAAAAATCACCTTAAAAAATGGTGCTAAAATAAAAGGAGAAGGAGTATTTAATTCAAAAGTAATGCATATTGATAGTTATAATTTAAGTGAGTTTGAATTAGATATAAAAGCGGAAGAAGTTACTGTAAATATGCTTGGAAAATCAAAGGGGGCGTTAAAAATAAAAGCAACGAACACCACTTTTTTAATGTCGGATAAAGCAAGGCTAGAGGCTCATGTTTTAGCCGATAATGTTACCGCTAAATTAATGAATTCAGCCGATTTAAGTTTAGAAGGAGAAGCTAAAAAAGCAAGCTTTAGTTTAAAAGAAGCTGCTGATATGAAAGCAAAGGAAATGAAAATTTCTGAGCTAGATGTATATACTTCAGGGAGTGCAGATGCTTCTATATATGCAGGAAAAAATTTAATTTTATATGCTCAGGATAAGAGTAAAATACAAATATATGGAGAACCTAAAATAGCAATAAAAGGTTTTAAAGGTAGTGCTAAACTTTTTAAGAAGTAACATAACAAATTTATCATTATTTGAAAAAGCTATATTACATAAGTAATGTAGCTTTTTTTATGCATTTTAATTACAAAAATATCTTTCCATAATAACATATTCAATCCCATCTTTTTCAAATTTATTATTTGTTGCTTTTAAATTGAATTTTTCATAAAATTTTGATTTTTCTACCCTAGCATTACACCATATTTTTTTGATGCCTTCTTCCTTTGTAAAATCTATAACTTTATTTAATAGTATTGTTCCGTATCCAAGTCCTTGGAATTCTGTTAAAGTTGCAAATTTTCGAAATTGAGCTTCATTATTGGCTATAAACAACGAAATTACAGCAGTTATTTCATCATTTACAAACAAACCAAAATGTGTTCCGTTTTCATCGTTAGGTAATTTAACATAGGCAATAGGTTTATTTGCCCACATTGCTTTATGACGAATTTCAAGTGTTTTAGTTGCGGTAATTTGTTTTATTTCTATTGCTGTATTTTTCAATTTTTATATTGTCTTTTGATTAGTTCTTCTGGCTTCGTGCAAAATAAATATAGGAAAATAATAAATAACCATTCCAGAGGTTTCATTAGTATATAAGTTACATCAGATTTGAAAGGCGTGTTTATAACTTTGGATAAATTATAGCCATAAGTATCATAATTTTTACGAATAAAATTATGTGTTTTCGGGTAGTTAACTTGAATAATATCTTCAAAAGCATTTGCAATCATTAATTGCCTATTTATTACAATTGGTTTTCCGTGTCTTTTTCCTATTCTTATCGGTTTTACAATACTTGGGTTTCCTCGTGCTGCAACAGTACATAAATAATGCCCTTTATGATCTAATGCTGGTGGGTGTGATTGTTGTGAAAAACGCCAAGTTGTGGTATCAGTAAATACTTTTATCATGCTATCAGAGTCTTGTCCGAATAGCATTAAAATGATGGTTATTATAAAAAAAACAGGAAAAATTAATAGTAAAATAATTAATGGATACGATTTTATTTTGAAAAGTATTTTATGTAAATAATTTAGCGTGGGGTTTTGGTATTGATACTCATTAAAATGATTAGCAATAATATTAAAGCTTTTAGCTAATATGTAAATAGCACTAATACTAGATATTAGCGGATAAAATAAAAACAAGGTTATTGTATTATGATTTGTTGAGGTATTAATAAGCGGGTCGTAATTGAATTCAAACATATCATTTGAATACGATGTTTGAAGGATGATAAAAATATTTAAAATAATACCAATAACTACAAAAACACTTGTAATAGCCCAAGTAAGTGGTGGTAGTGTTTTACTTTTTTTCCAAATTAAAATTTTAGAAACAACATATAATATATAAAAGACAAAAACAGTGAGCATATGTTTTTGCCCAAGAGGAGTG
The DNA here is from genome assembly GCF_021390755.1 of Tenacibaculum piscium. Lineage (NCBI taxonomy): Bacteria > Pseudomonadati > Bacteroidota > Flavobacteriia > Flavobacteriales > Flavobacteriaceae > Tenacibaculum > Tenacibaculum piscium. The sequence continues at coordinate 383,466 of NZ_JAJGWR010000001.1, forward strand.
TAGCCTCCATCCATTGGGTCTATGGCTATGTTGTATTCAGCGCTAATTAGCAAACAAAACAGAAAAGGAATAAAAGCAATTAAATGAATGATAGCAGTAATAATACTACCTGCTGATGCTTTTAATTTAATAGCAAAAAATAGAGATATTATAAATAATAAGAAAATAATCAGTAAAAAGGACATAATATATTTGGCTTTATATAATATGAGCTAAGCTAAGTTATTAAAAATAAAAGAGCATAAAAAAAACCGAAACAACTAAATGTTCCGGTTTTGCGGAGAAAGAGGGATTCGAACCCCCGGTACCTTGCAGTACAACGGTTTTCAAGACCGCCGCATTCGACCACTCTGCCATTTCTCCAGACAGACATTCAAAATAAATCTGAATGCGGTTGCAAATATATAACTTTTTTAGATATTAAATGTTTTATTAACGTTTTTATTTTAAAATATTTTAGATAATATTACTTTCGTGATTCGTTCTATTTTTAAAGTAATGCGTAAAAATATATTACTTTTTTTTCATAAAAATCAGCACAAAAAAAACCGAAACAACTAAATGTTTCGGTTTTGCGGAGAAAGAGGGATTCGAACCCCCGGTACCTTGCAGTACAACGGTTTTCAAGACCGCCGCATTCGACCACTCTGCCATTTCTCCAGACAGACATTTAAATAAATCTAAATGCGGTTGCAAATTTACAATCTTTTTTCAGTTCTGAAAAATAAAAAACCTATTATTTTTATTGAAATGTTTATTATTTGATTTTTTATAGTGTATTTTTTTAGGTATCAGTAAGTTATATTTTAAATAATTTTTGAAGCGTTAAAAAATAAGTGTTTTTAAATTTATAGCAATACACAAAAGGTAGTATTACTGTTATATTTATACATACTTAATTAGTTTTTACATTTTTCATTAAGAGAATTATAATTTTTAAATTACTTTCGTTTTAAAATTAAGAAGCATGTTTAATTCATTTGGAAATATATTAAAAGTAACCACTTTTGGTGAATCGCACGGAACGGCAATAGGTGGCGTTATTGATGGTTTTCCTGCAGGAATGGAGGTCGATTTTGAGGCTATTCAACAAGAATTAGACCGTCGTAAACCTGGGCAATCTAAAATTGTAACTCAGCGTAAAGAACCTGATACTGTTGAATTTTTATCAGGAATTTTTGAAGGAAAAACAACAGGTACTTCTATTGGTTTTATGATTAAAAATACCAATCAGAAAAGTAAAGATTATAATCATAATACCAACATATATCGTCCGTCACACGCCGATTATACATATGATAAAAAATACGGAATTAGAGATTATAGAGGTGGAGGACGTACTTCGGCACGTGAAACTGCAAATTGGGTAGTTGCTGGAGCATTAGCAAAACAACTGATAAAACATATTACTATTGATGCATTTACATCATCAGTAGGTGATATTTTTATTGATAAACCATATCAAGAGTTAGATTTTTCTAAAATTGAAAGTAATATTGTTCGTTGTCCTGATGAAAAATCAGCAGAGATAATGATTGCTAAAATTCATGAAATCCGAAAAGCTGGTGATACCATTGGCGGAACAATAACTTGTGTTATTCAAAATATGCCTGTTGGATTAGGAGAACCTATTTTTCATAAATTACACGCCGAATTAGGAAAAGCAATGCTTTCAATAAATGCTGTAAAAGGTTTTGAATTTGGTAGCGGATTTTGTGGTGCTAAAATGAAAGGTTCTGAACATAACGATGTTTTTAATCAAGATGGAACAACAGAATCTAATTTATCAGGAGGAATTCAAGGAGGAATTTCAAACGGAATGGACGTGTATTTTCGTGTAGCTTTTAAACCTGTGGCTACGATTATGACAAATCAGCAAACTATAAATTCTGATGGTGAATTAACTGAGATTCAAGGAAAAGGTCGTCACGACCCTTGTGTTGTACCAAGAGCTGTACCAATTGTAGAGGCGTTATCTGCGTTGGTTTTAGCTGATTTTTATTTAATAGATAAAATGCGTAAAATATAGTTGATATAAATTGATACTAAAAAAAACCACAAGATTATCTTGTGGTTTTTTGTTGTTATAAATAATAGTTTGGTTAGAAGATTTTTAAATTTTAATCAGTATTTTTTTTAGTTAAAAAACTTACAAATTCATTAACATCACTTGTATAGCCAATTTTACTGATAGCTTTATCAGTAAGAGGATTATAAGTAACATAGAGCGGTTGAGAAACTTCATTAAATAATGATTTTTCTAAAAATAAATTCTTTTCACCTACTGTGGTAATATCATAGCCTGCTAAATCTTTTAAATGGTCTTTTTTAGGCAATTCGTGTTTATCATCAACATATAATGATACAACTATATAGTTACTTTCAATTTCAGATTTTACGTTAGGTTGTACCCAAATAGTATCTTCCATTTTTCGGCAGTTAGCGCATCCATGCCCTGTAAAATCAATTAAAAGCATTTTGCCTTGTTTTTTAGCACATTTTTTGGCTTGTTCTAAATCGAAATATCCATTAAAACCTGCGGGTGAATGTAAATAACTAGAATATAAAGGAGTTTCACATAAATTATTTTTACTAGCTGTTGTGTTATAATTATTAACTTTAGGAGGTATTAAACCACTCAAAGCATTTACGGGTCTATCAAAAATACCAGTTATAAAATAAATAGTGCTAAATAAAATAAAAGTAGCCATTAAAAACCTACCTACGGATAATTTTATAGGCGTATCATCATCATGAGAAAATTTAATAAAACCTAATAAATAAAAGGCTAAAAGCAAACTAAGTACTGCCCATATGGTTAAAAAAGTACTTCTATCTAAAAATCCCCAGCCATAAACTAAATCAATATTACTTAAAAATTTAAGCGATAAACCTAATTCTAATATTCCGAAAAATACTTTAATTGTATTCATCCAAGCACCAGATTTAGGTAATTTAGATAATAATTGAGGTGTTAATGCTAACAATACAAAAGGTAAGGCAAAACCAATAGAATACGAAAGCATCCCTAGAAAAGGTTTTATACTAATACCTCCTTTTGAAGAAAGAATAAGAATACTACTGATAAAAGGTCCTGTACATGAAAAAGAAACAATAATAAGAGTAAGTGCCATAAAGAAAAGTCCTAAATAACCTCCTTTTTCCGATAAATTATCAGCTTTATTTGCCCATTTATACGGAAGTTTTAATTCGAAAGCTCCTAAGAAAGACAATCCAAAAAGTACGAATACTAAAAAGAACAAAATATTTGGTAACCAATGCGTACTTATCCAATTATTTACACGGTCACTACCTAAAAGAAGACTTGGTAAAATAGCAAGTGCGGTATAAATAATAACAATGCTTAAACCGTATATAAATGCTTTTTTTATGGTTTCTAACCTGCTTTTATTTCCTTTTGAAAAATAACTTACCGTCATTGGCATTAGTGGAAATATACAAGGCATAAAAACCGTTAACAATCCTGCCATAAAAGCGGTAAGTAAGTACAATATCCAAGATTTTTTCTGTTCTTTTTTTGATGATTTTTCTTCTGATGATACAACTTTATCAATTACTGATTTAGAAGCCGTTTTTTTAGAGATAACGCCACTTTCTATTTTATCAATAGGATTTCCTATAACTATTTTCCCATACTTTTTACCAGGGATACAACTATCATTTGTTTTACAGGTAAAATATTTTAGTTTATAATTTAATAGTTGATTGTTTTTAGTGATTACTATTTTTTGACTAAGCAGTACTTCTTTGTCAAAAATTATCATATTACAATTCCAGTCTTTATCTAATTTAGGATGTGCTCCAATAGATTGTAAATTTCCGATGGTTTTAAAACCTTTTCCTGTCAATTTTAAGGTGGTAGGAATAGGACCTTGACTACACGAAAAACCCGTAGCATACATATAAAAATCATTTTTCATAGTTGCTTTAAAAACCAAATTTAAAGTATCACCAACTTTACTATTAGTAAATTTTAAATTAGTTGTTTTCCACTGAATAGGTAATTTAATGGGGGATTTAATAGAAGATTGAATAGGGGAGTTGTTGGCTATAAGATTTATAGTTGATATAAAACAAATCCCTATTAATAAAACGTATTTTAATAATTTCATATTGATTATATAAAAAAAATCTGATAACTTTTAAGGTAAAAGTTATCAGATTTAATGATTGTTTTTTTATTATTCAGCTAAATTTACTTTAAGGATAATTCCATCATCACCTACAAAATAACCGATTTTACCCGTAGGAAATTCTAAATCGTTTAAATCAGATTCTCTGTTTGTTTTTGTCAATTCATTACTCCAAGTAGTTCCTTGGTCATAAGTCGCAAAAACCTGTCCTAAATGCCCACAAACCCATAGGTTTCCAGCATCAGAAGCATATAAACCATTAAAGTAAAAGACAGAATGATAGGTGTCTGTTTTATCTTGATAAGTAGTTGTTCCGTCTGAATTTAAAGTGATTTTAAAGACCATTGCCTTATCTTCATTAGGAGCACTATCTCCACCACCAACAATATATCCTTCGGTATCATTAAAAAATGTTACTCGTTTAAAGGCTCTATCTTTTGGAGCGGTAATGTCTTTAGTCCAAGTATTACCAGCATTTAAACTGATGTAAACATTTCCTTGAGTACCTATGGCAACAACGGTGTTTTGGGTAACATAAGTAATGTCTGATATTCCAAGTGAGCCATCTCTATCTCCGTGATGCCCGTAAGCTTTCACATCTGAAAGTACTAATTTCCAAGTTAAACCAGCATCGGTTGTTTTGTAAACTTCGCCATTTTCATTTCTAATAACGGATAATAAACCCGTAGTTTCATTTTGAAATTTAAGCGATTTTATAAACGTTTTTTCTTTATCAAAAAAATTTATAGTATTCCAAGTTTCACCACCATCTTCTGTTTTTAAAAAGATATTTCCAGTGGCTCTAAAACGAAGTCTACCTCTTCGGATGTATTCTTCGCCTAAATCACCAGTGATAAATCCTTTTAAATCATTGACAAAAGTTACTTTGTTAAAACGTACTTTTATTTTATCATCAGCAGTTTTAAAAGGAATTGTTTTTATCCAATTTAAACCACCATCAGAAGTTGTTAAATAATCTTCACCTCCAACAACGACTCCTTTTGAGGCATCAAAAAAATGCACATCTTTTAAATCGGATGTTGTACCAGAATGCAAGGTGTTTATATACGTATCATCAGTAGGATTAATAATGGCTGTTTCAGGAGTTACTTCTACACAAGAAGTTAAAAATAGCATTGAAAATACTCCAGCTATTAGTGCGCCGTTTTTTATATATGTAATCATGATTTTATTTATTTTTTTTCTTTAAAAAATTAGAAAATTCAAAACTTGCCCCTACAGAAACTGAATTGGCAGATAAACCATCACTTCTTAAATATTTTGTATATCTTACATCGATTGATTTTATCCCAAGAAATTGTTTAAAAGGAACAATTCTGGCAGATGCTCCAAATTTATTTGAATACAAATTAGATAAATCAAAATCACTTGTGTAATATTCATCAGATAATTCATGCTGTCCGTACCCTGCAAAATAATCAGCCGAAGTTTGTGTATGAAATTTATAAAAAGGCATTACAGAAACCCAAGGTTTAATTTTAATAGGTGCATCAACGCCTAGTGTAAGCGAGTTAACGCCCCAATTATCAGCATATAATCTAGCACTTGTTCTAACAATAAGTAGTTTGTTAACAAAATAATTGTACCTACCGTAAACAGCTAATTTTAATCGTTCATTGGGTAATTTTTCAACAGCGACTGTTTTGGCATATTCATCTTGAATACCATCTCTAAAATAGACTCTGTAAAAAGGTGTAGAAAGTAGTCCGCTTTGATATATTCCATCAACACCAACTAAGGCATTCATACGTTTATTGATATTAAAAGCATAATTAACTCCTAAAGCACTTGTTAATCTGTCATCAACATTATAAGTGTTGCCATCTTTAGTAACTTGTTCGCCATCTGTAAGTTGAATAACATCAGCATTTACACCTATTTTAGTTCCTTTATCAGAAGCACCAGTTTGAGCATCAATAGTAGCGGTTGGTCTAAATTCACCAGGATATATTAAGAGCCATTTATCCATAATTAAGTTAGACTTAAAGGTAAATGTAGATAAGTTTTTAGGGTTTTTATACGAACCTGATAAACCAAAAGTTTTAGATTTTACATCATATTCTTCTGAATAACCAAAAAGTGGTGTTATTTTAAAATCATTGATTGAAAGGTCAATGCTAACATCGCCATATTTTCTTGTTTCATCAACACTAACTCCGCTGTTACCTGAACTTGCTGAGGTTTGATATTTATCAATTAATAAATAGGATGCAGAAGTAAAATAATCAACTCCAGCATTAAATTTTGCATCTATAATTTTTGATACAGGTACAAATATTTTTGCTTCTCGAGTATAACTATGTAATTCTTGTGAGCCAATACCACCATTAGGAGCACCTCTTTCGCCATCCTGCCCGTAGTAATTACCAAGCAAACTAACTTTAATATTTTTATCTTCTTGTTGATTAACAGTAGAAGTGTTTTGAGCAAAACCAATACAGGCAGATAAAACTAAAGCGAATGTTAATTTTTTATTTATTTTCGTCATTTTCTTTAATTTTTAATTACAGCCACAGCCTCCGCCAACTTTACCACCTTCACCACCTGAAACACCTTCTCTATAACTAAAACCTGAAGAAGATAAACTTTCAATAGAAAGCGGTCCTTGTTCCATATAATAATCACTTACAAATTGAGATTGATATGCTTTTACAGAAGTACAGGAAGACATACCTGCTAATATTGCTGTAAATAGTATTAATTTATATAGTATATTTTTCATTATTGTTGTGTTAAATTTTCTGTTGATGAATCTTCTATTTTAATAATTTGTCCTGCATTACCTACAAATATTCCTATTTGAGGATTGATAAATGCACAGCTTCTAAGAATATAGGTACTTTCTGTTGGTGCTATTTCTTTACCCCAATAATTACCGCCATTACTTGTTTTATAGATGTAACCATGCTCTCCAACACACCAGCCAACATCTTCAGTAATAAAGTGCATGCCTCTAAAAGAACGTGTATTGGCTATATTTGTAAGGTCTTGATAAGTTCCATCTTTGTAAATTTTAGATACCGAACCATTTTTACCACAAGTAATAAGAACCGAGTTGTTGATGTAGTTTAAATCATAAATATCATTGATGTTTCCTGTATTTACATATTTCCAGTTATTTCCTGCATCTATAGATTTAAAAACAATTCCATCTCTTCCAGCAGTATATATTTCGTTTTCAGAAACAACTTTTAAACGATATAATCGGGCATTTGAAAGCGTACCAGTATTTTCACTTGGTTCACGGTCTGGATATAGTTTTGCATAATTTTTTACACAAGCTTCTCGCATGCCTAGTGTATCAATTTTGGTTATTAAATTCCAAGTAGCACCTGTATCTGTCGATTTAAAAATTTGACCTTTATAACCAACCATAAATCCTGTAGTACTATTGGTAAAAGCAACATCATACATTCTGTCAATATCTCCACCGTTAACGATAGCTTCATTCCAAGAAGTTGCTCCATCAGTAGTTTTGTAAATAGTAATTTTATTTTTGGTGTTGCTTCCTACTAAAAAACCTGTTTTTTCATTGTTAAACCAAACAGAATTCCAGTCATAAACTTTTGAATCAACAAGTGGCGTATTTAAAGAAGCCCAAGTTTCACCGCTATCACTTGTTTTTAATAGAGTACCCGCCTGACCTGTTATATATCCTATTTTATTCCCTTTTAAAAACTGAATTCTTTCGAGTCTTTCTTGGGTGTTACTTACTATTTTTGTTATTTTAATTTCTTCTATAAGTGGTTTGTTATCGGTGTTTTCTGTACACGAATAACTTATTACAGCCAAGAGAAATAGGGCAATAGTGTTCCTTAGAAGATAAAATCTTCTTTCATTTTTAATAGTCATTGTATGATTTAATTTAGATTAAACTACTGCTTTTTGGTTTGCAGTATTTGGATAAGATATTTCTACTTTAAAGTTTTTTGAAAAATGTTTTTTTTCATTGTCATCAATAATAAAACACCTGATATCGAAAAATTGATTCACAAAATCAAGTCCTTTTTTTACGCCTTTAAGAAAAATTGTGGTAGCAATAGCATCACATAATTCTGCATCAGGGCTTAATACGGTTACACTTTTTATGCCTTCAACAGGATACCCTGTTTTAGGATGAATAATGTGCGAATACCGTTTTCCATCAATAATAGCAAAACGTTCATAGTTTCCAGAAGTAGCAATAGATTCATTTTGAATAGGAAGCCAAGCGATATTTTTCACTTCTTTATTGGGGTCAGCAACGCCAATATTCCAAAAACCACCTTCACGTATGCTTTGCCCCCACGAGGTCATATCTCCACCAGCACTTATAAGTCCTGATTTTATACCAGCCTTTTGTAAAAGGTCTTTCATTTTTGTAGCGATAAAACCTTTACCAATAGCACCAAGTTCTATTTTTGTACCTTTATTATTGATGAAAATATGCTGATTTTCATCATTTAATTCAATAAATTTATAGTTGATGTTTCTAACAGATTTTTGAATTTTTTCGGCACTTGGTTTTTCAGTTAATGGCTTATCGAAATACCAAATTTTATCGATAGAAGCAAAGGTAATATCAAATAAACCATTTGTTATTTCAGATAAATAAACACCTCTTTTAATTAATTGAAACAACTCATCACAAACTTTTACAGGTGCTATTCCTGCCATTTTATTTACTTTATAAAGTGTTGTGTTTTCATCCCAAGCAGAAATAATTTGTATTAATCGTTGTGCTTCGGCATAGGCTTCTTCAATTAATTTATTAGCTTTATTTTCTTTATTATTGGGCATTACGATATGAACATCTAAAGTAGATTTCATTGAATCGATAGATTTAGAAAAAACTTTTAATTGTTCCATTTTATCTATTATCTTTTAAAGCTTTTAAAGTTTTATCAGCACTTGTATTCATGTTTATAACTTTTTTAATAGTTAAGTTTTTATCAGTAATAACTAATAGCGGAAATACGCCTTGATTATTTAATTTTTCAGCGAGTGCATTATTTAGCGTTTCTAATTCTTCTGATAATTCGGTTCTTTGTGGAAAATCAGCTAGATGATACACATAATCTGTTTCAATTGATTTTTTAATTTCAGGAGTATTTAAAACCTCTTTTTTAAACTTATTACAGTTAGCACACCAATCACTTCCAGAAAAATAGACTATGATATTTTTATTTTGAGCTTTAGCAGTATCGCATAATGATTTGTAAGGTAATTTATTTCTTGTATTGAATGATAAAATAGTTGTTATTGAAAGTATAATTCCGATAAATAGTATAATTCTCTTCATTAAGTTTATTTAGATTTAATATTGATAATATATTTTCTGCGAAAGTATTAATCATTTTGATAAATAAAAAGAAAAAACATAAATTATTCTTATTAAGATTTAATAAGTTTAACTTGTTGTTGTGATTATTATAATAAATAGCTTTTTTTTGAAGAAATAAATTAACATATTTATAAAAAACAATAATATTTATTAATAATTTTGATTATTATTGAGTAGAAGTATAATTGAATATAAAAGTATCTAATCGCTATATTTTATGAGTTCATACAAGTGTTTTTTAGAAAAATTAGAAGATGAATGGGATAAAGAAATAACACTTAAAAGAAATGATTTTCTTATAAATAAGGGAGATTTAAATACCAATTTGTATTTAGTAAAAGAAGGAAGTTTACGAGTTTTTATAGAGGATGATAATGAAGAACACACCATTAGATTTGGATATAAAGAATCTATAATTACGGCATTTGATTGTTTTTTAACTGAAAAACCAACTTCTTTTTACATACAAGCACTTAAAAAATGTGAGTTGAAAGTAATTTCTAAAATAAATTACATGCGTTTTGTGAATTCTAAAAAGGAATATCAGGATCTTTGGAACGTTTTTTTAAATGATTTTATGTATCAACAAATAGAAAGAGAAATAGATTTAATTACTTATTCTCCACAAAAACGTTTTAATAGGATTTTTAAAAGAAGTCCAAAATTATTTCAAGAAATACCTCAAAAATATATTGCTTCTTATTTAAGAATGGCTCCAGAAACATTGTCTAGAATATTAAAAAATCTTGATTAGTATCAATATTTATTTTTATAAAAAAGCTCATATTTGAATTAAATTTCAAACATGAGCTTTTTTAATACCAAAGAATTATTATCAGAATTAAAACAAACTGTAGTTTCTCATATCAATTATGCAGAATCTTTAAAAAATAATACTACGGAAGAGTTACAATATAAAAAAACAGCAAAACCATGGTCTATTTTAGAATGTTTAGAGCATTTGAATTTATATGCAGAATTCTATAATAATGAAATTAGAAAAAGAATAGAAAAGTCTAAATATCAAAAATCGACAGTTTTTAAATCGGGATATTTAGGAAATAAATTTGCTTTAGATATGTTACCTAAAGAAGGAATGAAAACAATGAATACCTTTAAAAGTAAGAATCCTATTTATTCAAAATTAGATAAAAAAGTTGTTTTAGAACGTTTTATTACACTTCAAAAAGAGTTATTAAAATTACTTGAGTTATCAGAAGATAAAAATTTGACAAAGGTAAAAACTTCTACAACATTACCTATTTTAAAATTTAGGTTAGGGGATACTTTTCGATTTGTAATTAATCATAATCAACGACATATTATACAAGCAAAGAATATTTGTAAATAAAAAAAGCTCGAGATATTTCTCGAGCTTTTTTATATATGTACGTTAAAAACCTATGCTAACATAGTAACAGGGTTTTCAACAAAAGTTTTTAATGTTTGTAAGAACTGAGCACCAACGGCACCATCAACCGTTCTGTGGTCGCAGGCTAACGTTAATTTCATCGTATTTCCAACAACAATTTGACCGTCTTTAACAACTGGTTTTTGTACAATTGCACCAACAGATAAAATAGCAGAATTAGGCTGATTGATAATCGAAGTAAAACTTTCAATACCAAACATTCCTAAGTTAGAAACTGTAAAAGTACTTCCTTGCATTTCTGTAGGAGAAATTTTCTTGTTTCTAGCTTTACCAGCTAAATCACGTACCGAAGCACCAATTTGAGTTAAACTTAAGGCATCTGTATGTTTTACAACAGGCACTACTAAGCCTTCATCAACAGCCACGGCAACACCAATATGAATATGACTATGGAATAATGTAGTATTATCTGTCCAGCTTGTATTTACGTTTGGATGTTTTTTCAATGCCATCGCACAGGCTTTTACAACCATGTCGTTAAATGATACTTTAGTATCAGGAACGGCATTAATTATTTTACGAGAAGCCATTGCATTGTCCATATCTACTTCAATATTTAAGTAGAAGTGAGGCGCATCAAATTTAGAATTTTTTAAGGCTTTCGCAATTGCTTTACGCATTTGAGAATTTTTAACTTCTGATGTGTTTTCTTCTCCAGCGATAGCAAAATTAGTTGTCGCTGCCGAACTAGCAGGAGCTTCAACTTTAACAGCAGCAGGAGTGTAGTTTTCTACATCCTTTTTAACGATACGTCCGTTTTCACCAGAACCTTTAATTGCTGTTAATTTAATTCCTTTATCTTTTGCTATTTTTTTAGCTAATGGAGAAGCAAATATTCTTCCGCCAGAAGTTGTTGTAGTTGCTGTTTCAGTAGCAGCTACTTTAATTTCTTCTTTAGGAGCTTCTTCTTTTTGAATAGCTTTTTCTGCTGTTTTTACAGATGAAGTTGTGTTTTCTGAACCTAATGCAGCAAGTACGGTAGCAACATCTGTACCTTCTTTTCCGATGATGGCAAGTAAGGTATCAACAGGAGCAGCTTCGCCTTCTTGAACTCCGATGTGTAATAAAACACCTTCGTTAAAAGATTCGAATTCCATAGTAGCCTTATCAGTTTCGATTTCAGCTAAAATATCACCCTCTTCAATAGTATCGCCTACATTTTTTAACCAAGAAGCAACAGTTCCTTCTTCCATGGTATCACTTAAACGTGGCATGTTAATAACAATAGCGCCTGCTGGCATTGCTACTGCTTCACTTTTTACAGCTACTTCTTCGTTAGCAGTTGTTTCCGCTTTAGGAGTTTCTTTAGTTTCAACAGGAGCAGTATTTCCGTTTAATAAACTAGAAATATCTTCCCCTTTTTCACCAACAATCGCTAATAAAGTATCGACAGGAGCAGATTCACCTTCTTGAACTCCGATGTGTAATAAAACACCTTCGTGAAAAGATTCAAATTCCATGGTAGCTTTGTCAGTTTCGATTTCGGCTAAAATATCACCTTCTTCAATACTGTCTCCTACATTTTTTAACCAAGAAGCAACAACTCCTTCTTCCATTGTGTCGCTTAAGCGAGGCATGTTTATAATTGTAGCCATGGTTTACTTAGATTTTATAAATGGATAATCTTCTTGTTCGTACACCATATCGAATAATTGATTTACTTCTGGATATGGAGATTCTTCCGCAAATTTTTCACATTCGCTTACAGATTGTTTTACTTCTTTTTTAATTGCTTCAATTTCATCAGCAGAAGCATACTCGTTTTCTTTAATAATTTCTAATACTTGCGAGATTGGGTCAATTTTACGGTATTCTTCTACTTCGTCTTTTGTACGATAGTGTTGTGCATCGGACATTGAGTGTCCTCTATAACGGTACGTTTTCATTTCTAAGAAAGTTGGTCCTTCACCACGACGTGCTCTTTGAATCGCTTCGTCTACCGCTTCGGCAACTTTAATAGGATTCATTCCATCAACAGGAGCACAAGGCATTTCGTATCCTAAACCAAGTTTCCAGATATCGGTATGATTTGCGGTTCTTTCCACAGAAGTTCCCATGGCGTATCCATTGTTTTCTACAATAAAAATTACGGGTAATTTCCAGTTCATTGCCATATTAAATGTTTCGTGTAACGAACCCTGACGTGCAGCACCATCACCAAAACAACATAATGTTACGGCATCATTTCCTTTATATTTATCACCAAAAGCTAATCCTGCTCCTAACGGAATTTGACCACCAACAATTCCGTGACCACCATAAAAACGGTGTTCTTTTGAAAAAATATGCATAGAACCACCCATACCTTTTGAAGTACCGGTAACTTTACCATATAATTCGGCCATTACACGTTTTGGGTCTTCGCCCATACCAATTGGTTGTACATGATTACGATAAGCGGTAATCATTTTATCTTTAGATAAGTCCATTGCGTGCAACGCACCTGCTAAAACAGCCTCTTGACCGTTATATAAGTGTAAAAAACCTCTTACTTTCTGTTGAATGTAAACAGCGGCTAACTTATCTTCAAACTTTCTCCAGAAAAGCATGTCTCTATACCAGTTGATATAGGTTTCTTTGGTGATTTTATTCATTATATATTAGTTGTTTATTTAATGTTTGTTTGTTACACTTATTTTAATAAGTGCAACGACAAAAGTAAGTAGTTTTTAGTAATTTTAAAAAAGTTCTTATTAAAATTTATACAGCTATTTTTTTATTTTTAAAATGCGCTAAATTATTATTTTTCTTTAGCAATAATAATAGATGCTTTTGCACCTGTTGCTAAGTTCCATTCATTGGCTGAAAGTAGATTTCCTGTATCGTTAAAAATTTTGAAACCTGCGGTATTTGGACCTGAAGTTCCTTGGTTTAGTGCTAAAATTTCGATAGTGTTAATTCCTTCATCTAAGGAAATGTTAAAAGATTGATAGCGTTGTTTTAAAATTAAATTACTAACCACAGGAATATTATTCACTAAAATAGTTACTTTATCGCCATCAGGATATTGATAATCACGACAAATAATGGTTACATTTTTATCTTTTGTGCTAAAACTTCCTAAATCTTGGTCGATAATCGGATAATGATACATGCCATTTATTTTCGGGAAATTATTTAAATAGCTTTCTTCGGCAATTTTTGCTTTGGTTAAAATTCCTTTCGTTTCTAAATTTTTTTCGGCTTGTTTTTTTTGATATTCTTTTTGTTGTTGGCTGTGTGCGGTTTTAAAACCATCCGTATTTGTCTTGGAAAAATCTAAGGATTGAGGTTTTTTTGCATCACTTGCAGGGGCAGAAATCATACCGAAAGAAGTGTTATTATCTTTTTTATTTCCATAAGAAGCGTCAAGTTGTGCAAAACTAAAGGTACTGAAACTAAGTGTCATCAGAAGTAAAAAAGGGTGTATGTTTTTCATCATTTTTTTTTAAAAAAAATATAAGCAAATATAATGCTGATGTTTTTTATTTATCTAAATAAATAGTTAAAAAACAACTATTTAAGAAAGTTGGCTATTTTTAACTTCGGATTATTTATTCCACAGGAAAACTAAAATACGTTTTAGCAAACGGTTCGAATCGCAGTGTAAAATGCCACCATTCTTTAGCATAAGGTCTAAAATTATGAGTTTTCATAACAGTTTGTAATAACTGCCTGTTTTCTTGTTGATTTTCGGTTAATTTTGGATACGTGATATAGGATGATTTTCCGAAGAAATCATACGGACTTCCCATATCTAATTCTTTACCTGTTTTTATATTCACGATTGTTAAATCGACGGTACTACCGCGAGAATGTCCTGATTTAGATGCAATAAAACCTTTTTGAAACAAGTATTTTTTATTGATTGTCGGATAATATTGTTTTTTTCTTAATGTATCGTTTGTAACGCGCGCCCATTTTACAAAATGATTCACGGCAGTTTGTGGACGATAGGCATCAAAAATTTTAAGACTTAATCCTTTTTTTGATAAATCGGTTTGTACTTTTTTCAGTGCTTTTGCCATCGCGGTAGTTCCTATAAGTACGGCTTCTTGATAGCCATTAATAGAAACTCCTGTAAAATTATTTTCGGAACAATAGCGTATTTCTTGCCTAATTGTTGGTGCGATATCATGTATATACGAAAATCCTTTAGGAAGTTTTTGTCGCTGTTTTTGTCGTTTTTTTTGCAGATGATTTTGCGTTGTTTTTGTAAAAGATTTTACAGATAATTCTTCTTGTGCGTTTAAGTTAAATGACAAAAATAACAGAGAATAAAATACGAATAAATAAAATGATTGTTTCATCAAACAAAAATAAGAAAATTAGTGATTAATTCTTGTTTGATTAAAAAATTATCATTTTCAAAAGATGTAAAATAATCCCAACAATTCCGCCAACAAGTGCGCCATTAAGTCGAATATACTGTAAATCATCGCCTACTTTATCTTCAATTTGTTTTACCAAATCGTCGTTGTTTAAATTTTCTAAACTCTCGGAAACGGTGTTTGCAATTAGATGATGATTTTTATGAATTATTGAAATAAGTCCTGATTTTAAATTTTGATTTGCTTTTTCAATAAGTTCTGAATTAGTAGAAAAATCGTTTATAATTTGAGTTGATTTTTGCTTGATAAATTCAATAAAAACGCTTTTATCGTTGTTTAAATCTTCTTGTAATTTATGTTGTAGTGAGTTTACTAATTTAGCAACAATGGTTTTTGATTCAATATTATGGATTAGTTTTTCTTGCATATTTTGAATTGAAGCAAGTGCATCTGGGTTTCCAATTTCCAATTTTTTGGCAAAATCTACTAGTTCGTTTTCTAATTTGTTACGCAACGGATGTTGTGTGTCTGTGGCTATTTCTGCCAATAAATCATTCATTGATTTGATTAATTTATCGGTTATAGATTCATTGTCTAATCCTCCAAATTTTTGTGCTGTTTTTACGGCAAAAAGTTTAAAAGTGCTTTCTTTTTTTAGGCTTTCAGATTGTTTAGCAACATTTTTTATGAGCATTTCACGTGTTTCATCATTATTGATGGTTTTAGAAATACTCGATAAAGCGACGTTCCATAATTCGGAATGTTCTTGATTTTTCATTGCTTTTTGTAGCCAGATTCCTAAAGGTTTTCCAAGTTCGATTCCTTGTAATTCCTTTTTTAGCATTTTTTCTAAATAGGGAGCAAGTTTTGAAAAATCGGTATTTTTTGAAAATTTTAAAAGAATATCTTGTAAAAAATGAATAATTTTTGAAATATTTTTTTCCTCTTTTAGAGCGTCTATTATTTTATCGGCAATAGCGACCGATTTTATTTTTTCAGATAAACTTTCTTTGGATAGCCATTCATTAGAGACTAAATCGACAATTCCGTTAGAAATTTTAGCTCTCGATTTAACAATAATATTGGTGTGCTTTTTAATAAATGGAATCGGAATTTCCGCAAATAATGCACGAACCGCAAACCAATCGGCACAGCCACCAACTACGGCAGCTTCAAAACCCGCTAATAAAATATGCCAAGCTGTATGTGTTAAAAATTCAGTTTTAAGACCTGCAATTAGCAATAGCATTCCAACGGTTGCAATGCCTAAAGAAAGCGCACCTTTTTTTGGGAATTTCATATTTTTTAGTCCGTTTTTTTATAGTTTTTTACTTAGAGCCTGTTTAAATTTTATCAAAAAAAATATAGCAGGAAAACAGAAAATAGAATCTGTCAAACTGAATTTATTTCAGTTTCACATCCTGATTTTCCGTAGTTCTTGTGTTGATGCGATGCTGAAATAAATTTAGCATGACGAAAATTTGATGTTTAATAAATTTAACGAATCCCTTTAAAGTTTTTGTAATCTTGAATTACATCTTTTAATTTTGTCATGGCATATCCTACGATAGTAATATCATCGAGCCAACCGAATACTGGAATAATATCAGGAATGGCATCTATTGGTGACACAACGTATAATAAAGCCCCAATAATAATCGCTAAAGATGTTTTATTTAATTGATATGTTCCGCTCCAAGAATCTTTGAGCATTCCTAGTAATAACTTGAAGTTATCCATTTGTTCACCTAAGTTTTTGGACTTCTTTTCAGCTTTTTCAAAATCTTCTTGGCTGACTTCTTCTTGACTGTATTGTTCAAATAATTTTTTTGATTTCTTTTCCTGATTTGCGTTCATAGTCTGTTTTTTAATTTAATTATGATTAATTATAGTTAAGGTTTTATCGATATAAAAAAGACCGCTTCATTTTTTTGTTAAATATAAATGATTATTAAATAAAAAAGCTAAAACAATGACGCTTTAGCTTTTTTTATTTGATACTTAAATTTAGATATCCGAGTTTTCGTTGATTATATTTTCGTTTTCATCATCATCATCATCATTATTATTGTTATTCTTTTTAAAGGAATTACAATCGATACATTCAAAACCTTTTGAGCTCATTTTAAAATGATGATTCGCCATATCACGATCATAAATATCTTGGGTATTTTTAATATCATCAATAAATTTACCAGCTGAATCTTCGAAATAAACCGTTGTATTTTCATCAATATAAATAGTCGCTTTAATTTCTTCGTCTTTCCAGATGTTTTTATACGCACTTAAAAAGAAGGCATCAAAAATAATGGTGTTATTTACTATCTTAAAATTATATTGAATTGCCTGTGCGTTATCATTTGCTTGCTTGCGTTTTTTACCTTCGGATGTTTTTTTAATTTCGATATAAGTAAGCCCAGTTTCACTTTTACGAACATCAATATTAATATCGTTCGAATATTTCATTTTAACATCATTAATCACAACACCTTCAGCGTTGTTTCTGTTGCTTAAATTGTGGTTATAATAAATGGTATCATCATTAATAACGCTAATTTTTAAAGGTTGTTCTTTAGTGTAAGCAATGTTGTGTTTGCTCACATTAGCACCATTATAGGCGTGTGTTGTTGCATATTCGATACCCGAAAAACCAATGGCAAATAATGAAATCAACCAAACGCCTAATAAACTAAAAGTAGTGGTATTATTTAATTTTTTAACCGAAGGAGATAATATTCTTAATCCTAAAATAAATAATACCATCATCGGAATTCCGATTAATATAAATAATGAAATTGCTAACAACCATTTAGGTAAAATCGCTTCATAAAAAAATGGTGGATAGTGTACAAAGTCATTATCAACATTTAAAATTTCTAAACTACCGATTGAAAATGCTCCAAATAACAATGAAAGAATAACGATACCAGCAATAAAAATCAAAAGAATACCTATAAATTTAGCGAATATTTTAAATACCGCACGTAAAATTTGGGTAATTGTAGCAATAAAATCTTGCAATCCAGAAGAGGTTTGTGAACGTAATTTTTCATAATCGGCACTCGAAATTTTATCAGATATTTCACTCGCACCATCTTTTAGTTTTGTTGATATATTTTCAAACTCGGTACGAATTTTTTTTTCAATAGTATCAATATTTATAGCTTCACCTCGCATCTGTAATTTTTCAGAAGTTGTTTTAGCTTCGGGTAATAAAACCCATAAAATAATATAGGCTAAAGGCGAAAATCCAGAGGCAACTAAAATAATACAAGCAATTCGAATCCAAATAACATCAATATTGAAATAATGTGCAATTCCTGAACAAACACCTCCTAGAAATTTATCATCGCTATCTCTAAATAATTTTCTAGATGATTTTCTGTTGTTTTCACGGTATGATGAATCATCTTCAAAACTTTCGTTTGTTTCTGCATAATCTTCGGGTTGCCCCATGATGGTAATAATCTCTTCAATATCATTTTCATTGATAACCTGACGTACATCGGTTATTTTTTCAGATAAAAGTTCACTAATACGAGCCTCAATATCGGAGATAATTTCATCTTTTCCTTGTGGGTCATCGCTTAAAGAACGGGCGATAGCTTCTAAATAGTGTTTTAATTTTTGATAAGCAACTTCATCTATATGAAAGAAGAATCCGCCTAAATTTATATTTATTGTCTTATTCATTTTTAGTTGATTTTTTACTTGTTACTAAATTTACAGCATTTACTAAATTTCCCCAAGTAGTGTTTAATTCTTTTAAAAATAGTGTACCATTTTCGGTTAAAACATAATATTTTCGTGGAGGTCCTGAGGTTGATTCTTCCCATCTGTAGCTTAGTAAACCTGCATTTTTTAGGCGGGTTAGTAGCGGGTAAATCGTTCCTTCAACCACAATCATTTCTGCACTTTTTAATGTTGAAAGTATTTCAGAAGTATAGGCATCACCATTTTGTAAAATAGATAAAATGCAATATTCTAAAACACCTTTTCGCATTTGTGCTTTTGTATTTTCAATCTTCATGTACTACGATTTGTAAGGTTATTTTAAAAAATTAATAGTAAAAGGGTAGTGATATTCTTCTCCTTTATTTGCTTTTACACAAGCGATAATAATTAAAACGATTCGACTTAATAAAATAGCAGTCATTGAAAATCCACCAATAACTAAACCGATAACAGAAAAAATTCCATAGTAAGCATAATTTTCATTAAAATTAAAGTCTGTTTCGTTATAGATATTGATAAAACTTCCAAAGAAAAATCCGAATAAAAATAAAAGAAATACGACGGTTGCTATAAAAAGATACAGCGTAAAACTAAGATTAAAATTCACAGCCTGTTTTCCGTGTTGATTTAAAAAGGGACTATCACTTTTAAAGAGTTGCCATAAAATTAAAGGAGCAATAATGCTTCCTAAAGGAAAAAAATAGCCTAAAAAAGCAGATAAATGTATAAAAAGAGCATTCGTATTTTCGTCGTTTTGCATAACAGTTTTTTTATATAGTATTTTACTATGCAAATATATATCTTTAAAAAGGTACTATGCAATGCAAAGTACTGTATTTAACTTTTTATTAACATTTTTTTTGGATTTTATAGCTTTTCTGAGTTTTAAAAAAAAAGTAGTAAATTGCCAATAAATACTCAAAAAATGAAGTTTACGCCCAGAAAAATTAATTTATTTACGTTGTTAAAATTACCATCGGCATATATTTGTGGGATTCGAGTTTTGTCGATTTCAGAAGAAAAATCGTTAGTAAAAGTCAGGCATCGTTGGATAAATCAGAATCCTTTTAAGAGTATGTTTTGGGCAGTTCAAGGAATGGCTGCTGAATTATCCACAGGTATTTTAGTGATACAAGCTATTGCTGCATCAAACAAAAAAGTATCGATGTTAGTTACCAATATGAATGCCAATTTCACCAAAAAAGCGACAGGAAAAATTCATTTTTCTTGTAACGATGGATTGGCAATTAAACAAGCGATTCAAAAATCGGTTGAAACAGGTGAGGGGCAAACTATTTTAGTTACTTCACAAGGAATTAATGAAGAAGGAATTTCAGTATCTAAATTTGAATTTGAATGGAGTTTGAAAGTAAAATAAAAATAAGATATTAAATATAAAACTCAAAAAACCGCAAATATTTGCGGTTTTTTGAGTTTTATCAGTATTTGAAAACACTAAAAATTTAGTTGAAAAATGAATGAATTATATTCCTAATTCATCAAATATGTTTGTTAATTTTTCTCCTTGAGAAGGAGCAGGTGCATTAGGACTTACAATTGTTCCATCAGGAGCAATGATGATAAATTTAGGCAATCCTTTTATTAAGAATTTTTGAGCCCATTCTAAATCTCCTTGCTTTTTACCGCTAAATAATTGTATTCCAGTCATTTCTCTGTCGACTATTGTTTGTTTCCATTTTTCATGTTGTTTTTTATCATCAACACTGATACTTACAAATGTTAATTTTTTTCCATGATATTCTTCTTCTAAATTCTTTAATAAAGGAATTTCTCTTTTACAATATGCACACCAAGTTGCCCAAACATCAATATATAAATAGTTTCCTTTATTTAACAAATCATCTAAAGAAGTTGTTCCGCCTTTATAGTTTTCAAAATTTGAAAATTTGGGAGCAGGTTGTCCTTTTGCGGTTGCTTTTAATATGTGATAACTTTCTGAAATTTCTTTTTTATGCATTTCATTTGTTGAATATTGCATAAATTTATCATGAAATTCTTTTAAATTATCAGTAAAAGTAATACCATTTTTAGCTTTTTTATATAATAAATCATTTTTAGCTAAAGGATCATTAACTTCGGTTTGTATGGTTTCTAAATATGTTAAATAATAATCGCCTCCTTCTTCATTTTTTTCTTTAGCGATAACCTCTAATTGGGTTTCTAACATCTTACGATATGCGTATGAATTTACATAATCTTCACCGCTACTGTAATTAAAGTTTTTAAGAGGATTTGGAAAATCAGCAGAGACTACAAACTTATCATTTTCAGTTAAAGTTGCATAAAAATCTTGATAATTACTCAAGTTTCTTAAATATTCATAATTAATATTTTTAACTTCTTTTTTTAAGAAATTTGTAGGCAGATTATTAGCGATTGATAAATCAATTAAGGCTTCTTTATATTGATCCATTTTTGCTAAAAAATCACTTTCTTGTAAAGAAAATAAGTTGTTTGCACTTACTAGAATTTCACCAAATTTTTTGTTTTTCTCAACAAAATAAGTATTAATATTGGCATAACCTCCTTCAAATTTGATGGCATCAGCATTTTTATAATCAAAAATAATTTTGGTGTCTACGGTATCTGAAAGATATAAATTAACAGGTTTTCTGTTTGCTTTTAAAGTGTAGTATCCATTTTCTTTAATCCTTAAAGTATCCGAAAACGAGCGTGTTTTTTTATTGAATTTTATTTTTTTCTCAAAGTTAAATCCTGTTAAAGTAACCTCTCTTTTTTTGAAATTTTCAATTGTTCCTGATAAGATAAGATAATCTTTTACAGGTTTTGGTTTTTCTTTTTCGCAAGAAATAATGGTAACTCCTATGAGGGCTAAAAGTAGTAGTCTTTTCATGGTTTACTGTTTAATATGAATGAGGATTTAGGGGTCAAAGTTACTTTTTTTTAGGTTTTTTATCAAAGAAAAGACTAAAAGAATATCAAAAGAATTTGGAACGGTATTTTAACGTCTTTTTATTTTTGATTTTTTCTATCAGAAAGAAAGTAAAATTATAAAAAATAGTGAGTTAAATATAGTTAATAAAACTAAAACTCCCAAGAAAAATCTTAGGAGTTTTTAGAATTATTTTTTGATCGTTATTCTGATATTTCAGTACGAGATTCTGTTGGTTTTTCGCCTTTTTCAATATTGATAACTAGTTTATTTTCTTCTTGATCTAAATCCATTGAAATAGTATCGCCTTCATCTAGTTTTGAGTTTACAATTTCTTCGGCTAAAGCGTCTTCAATATATTTTTGAATAGCTCTTTTTAAAGGTCTGGCACCGTATTTTTTATCAAAACCTTTATCAGCGATATAATCTTTTGCTTTTTCGCTTAGGATTAATTTATAGCCTAAATCAGCAATACGTGCTAATAATTTTTCTAATTCGATATCGATAATTTTATGAATATCTTCACGTTCTAATGAATTGAAAATAATAACATCATCAATTCTGTTTAAAAATTCAGGAGCAAATGATTTTTTCAAAGCGCCTTCAATAATACTTTTTACGTGTGCATCTTCCTGATCTTTTTTAGAAGCAGTACCAAAACCAACTCCCGCACCAAAATCTTTTACTTTACGCGCTCCGATATTCGAAGTCATAATAATAATGGTGTTTCTAAAGTCAATTTTACGCCCTAAACTATCGGTAATATGCCCATCATCGAGTACTTGTAAAAGCATGTTAAATACATCAGGATGTGCTTTTTCAATTTCATCTAAAAGAATTACAGAATATGGTTTTCTACGAACTTTTTCGGTTAATTGTCCACCTTCTTCGTATCCGACATATCCTGGAGGCGCTCCGATTAAACGAGAAATAGCAAATTTTTCCATATATTCACTCATATCAATTCTGATTAAAGAATCGCTAGAATCGAATAATTCACGGGCTAAAACTTTTGCTAATTGTGTTTTTCCAACACCTGTTGAACCTAAAAATATGAACGAACCAATTGGTTTATTAGGATCTTTTAATCCCACACGATTTCGTTGAATTGCTTTGACCACTTTGGTTACCGCTTCGTCTTGCCCGATAACCTTTCCTTTAATCATGTTTGGTAAATCGGCTAAACGATGGCTTTCAGCTTCGGCAACTCTATTTACAGGGATTCCAGTCATCATCGAAACGACTTCAGCAACGTTGTCTTCGGTAACAATTTCACGGTTTAATTTGGCATCTTCTTCCCATTGATTTTCCGCAGAATCTAGAGCTGTTTCAATATTTTTTTCATCATCACGAAGTTTTGCTGCTTCTTCGTATTTTTGACCACTTACGGCAGTTTTCTTTTGCGTTCGAATCTCTTCTAATTTCGCTTCTAATTCGATGATTTGTTCTGGTACGACAATATTGGTGATATGAATTCGAGATCCAGCTTCATCTAAAGCATCGATTGCTTTGTCAGGTAAAAATCGGTCTGTCATATATCGATTCGTTAATTTTACACAAGCTTCAATAGCTTGATCGGTAAATGAAACTTGATGATGTGCTTCATATTTTCCTTTAATATTGTGTAAAATTTGGATAGTTTCCTCAACCGTTGTTGGTTCCACAATTACCTTTTGAAAACGACGTTCTAAGGCGCCATCTTTTTCGATATTTGTTCTGTATTCATCTAAAGTTGTAGCACCGATACATTGAATTTCGCCACGAGCTAACGCAGGTTTCAACATATTGGAAGCATCTAAAGAACCTGTTGCACCTCCAGCGCCTACAATGGTGTGAATTTCATCAATAAATAAAATGATATCGTCATTTTTTTCGAGTTCATTCATCAGGGCTTTCATGCGTTCTTCAAATTGTCCACGATATTTTGTTCCAGCGACTAAACTTGCTAAATCTAAGGAAACGATTCGTTTATCGAATAAAATTCTTGATACTTTTCGTTCTACAATTCTTAAAGCCAAACCTTCTGCAATTGCCGATTTTCCAACACCAGGTTCTCCAATTAACATTGGATTATTCTTTTTACGTCTGCTTAAAATTTGCGAAACACGTTCAATTTCTTTTACACGTCCAACAACAGGATCTAGTTTTCCTGCAATGGCGAATGCGGTTAAATCGCGTCCAAAATTATCTAAAACAGGTGTTTTCGATTTTTTATCTTGTTTGTCTTTGTTGGTGTTCGATCTTCCAAAAGGATCTAATTTATCGCCAGGAAAATTACTATCCGAAGGTGTTTCGGAAGTTGGTGTTTCTGGCAAATCTTCTAAATGAAATTCTTTATAAATTTCGGTTGCTTTTTTGTAAGTCACGTTATATTTTTTAAGCAATTTAGTGGTCGGATCATTTTCGTTACGTAAAATACATAACAATAAATGTGCGGTATCAATAGTGGTACTTTGATATAATTTCGCCTCTAAAAAGGTTGTTCGTATCGCTTTTTCAGCTTGTCTTGTAAGGTGTAAGCTAGTTGATTCGGTGTTGTTTGATGAGGAAGTTACTGGATTTAATTGCTCCAATTTAGTACTAACTAACTCTAAATCTACGTTAAAAGTAGTTAATATTTCCATGGCTTTTCCGTCTGCTTTTCTTATCAAACCTAATAATAAATGTTCTGTTCCAATAAAGTCGTGTCCTAATCGTAAGGCTTCTTCTTTACTGAAAGTAATTACATTTTTAACTTCTGGTGAAAAATTATCGTCCATAAAATTTAGTTGTATGATGGTAAATTTAGGTTTTTTCTTAAAAATAACAAAAAAGATACCAAGTAGTTTTTAAGCGTTTTTTTTAGTGTGTTAAATATACGTTGTTAATGCTTAAAAATAGCTAAAATTGTTGATAAGTATCATTAAAACAATAACTTTATTTTTTGTATAAAAGGTGTCATTATCGTATCTTGCAATGTTTTAAGAAACATGGTTACATTAGCATTGTTTTTAGTGCTTTTTGATAAAGTATGAAAGTTACTTTTTATTAACAAAATAAGAATTTTAAAGAATTATATATGGCAGATGGCGAAAAGTTGATCCCGATCAACATTGAAGAGCAAATGAAAGCAGCTTACATTGATTATTCAATGTCAGTTATTGTATCAAGAGCATTACCAGATGTAAGAGATGGTTTAAAACCAGTTCATCGAAGAGTTTTATTCGGGATGCATGAATTGGGTATTAAAGCAACAGGTTCATATAAAAAATCAGCAAGAATTGTAGGGGAAGTACTGGGTAAATATCACCCACACGGAGATACTTCTGTATATGATTCGATGGTTCGAATGGCACAAAACTGGAGTGTGCGATATATGATGGTTGATGGACAAGGGAATTTCGGTTCTGTTGATGGAGATTCTCCAGCAGCAATGCGTTATACCGAGGTAAGAATGCAGAAAATATCCGAAGATATGTTGGCGGATATTGAAAAAGATACCGTAGATCATCGCTTAAATTTTGATGATACCCTACAAGAACCAACCGTGTTACCAACTCGTATTCCGAACTTATTAGTAAACGGAGCGTCAGGTATTGCAGTAGGTATGGCAACAAATATGGCACCACACAACTTAACAGAAGTTGTAAACGGTACGATTGCTTATATCGAAAATAACGATATCGATATTGATGGCTTAATGGAACACATTAAAGCCCCAGATTTTCCTACAGGAGGAACTATTTACGGGTACGAAGGTGTGCGTGATGCTTTTCATACTGGTAGAGGGCGTATTGTGATGCGTGCTAAAACTTCTTTCGAAGAAGTAAAAGGAAGAGAATGTATTGTTGTTACTGAAATTCCGTATCAGGTGAACAAAGCAGAAATGATTAAAAAAACTGCGGAGTTAGTCAATGATAAAAAATTAGAAGGAATTGCGAATATTCGTGATGAATCTGATAGAAACGGAATGCGTATCGTTTATATTTTAAAACGTGATGCAATTCCTAATATCGTTTTAAATAAATTATTTAAATATACGCAATTACAAACGTCGTTTAGTGTCAATAATATTGCATTAGTAAACGGTCGTCCTGAGCAATTAAACTTAAAAGAATTAATTCATTATTTTGTTGAACACAGACACGAAGTTATTGTTCGTAGAACAGAATTTGAATTAAAGAAAGCGCAAGCAAGAGCGCATATTTTAGAAGGATTAATTATTGCTTCGGATAATATTGATGAGGTAATTAAAATTATTCGTGCTTCTAAAAATGGTGATGAAGCTCGTGAGAGTTTAATCAAACGTTTTGAATTGACAGAAATTCAAGCAAAAGCAATTGTTGAAATGCGTTTGCGCCAATTAACAGGTTTAGAACAAGATAAATTACGTGGCGAGTTTGATGAAATAATGTTAACAATCACCGATTTAAAAGATATTTTAGCAAACGAACCAAGACGTTATCAAATAATTACTGATGAATTAATTCATGTTAGAGATAAATATGGTGATGAACGTCGTTCAGTAATTCATTATGCAGGTGGCGATATGCGTATCGAAGATATGATACCAAACTCTAAAGTTGTGGTAACTATTTCGCATGCAGGATATGTAAAACGTACGAATCTTGATGAATATAAAGTTCAAAATAGAGGCGGACGTGGGCAAAAAGGTGCAACAACTCGTAATGAAGATTTCTTAGAGCATTTATTTATCGGAACAAATCATCAATATATGATGTTCTTTACTCAAAAAGGAAAAGTGTTCTGGATGCGTGTGTATGAAATCCCCGAAGGAGGAAAAAATACCAAAGGTAGAGCGATGCAAAACTTAATCAACATTGAACCTGATGATAAAGTAAAAGCATTTTTAGTTACTGAAGATTTAAAAGATGAAGAGTATATCAATAGTCATTATGTAATTATGGCGACTAAAAAAGGTCAGGTTAAAAAGACTTCTTTAGAACAATATTCTCGTCCAAGAACTAATGGAATTAATGCCATTACCATTAAAGAAGGTGATGAGCTTTTAGAAGCAAAATTAACAACTGGTGATAGTCAAGTAATGTTAGCCTTGAAATCGGGTAAATCGATTCGTTTTGAAGAAGCGAAAACACGCCCAATGGGAAGAACCGCATCTGGTGTTCGTGGTATAAGTTTACAACATGATAAAGATGAGGTAATAGGAATGATTGCCGTAAATGATATGGATAGTAATATCTTGGTGGTTTCTGAAAAAGGATATGGTAAACGTTCTAAATTAGAGGATTATCGTGTTACAAACCGTGGAGGAAAAGGTGTGAAAACTTTAAATATATCAGAAAAAACAGGAGAATTAGTAGCGATTAAAAATGTAGACGATTCAAATGATTTAATGATTATCAACAAATCAGGACTTACCATTCGTTTAGCTGTGGAAGATTTACGTGTGATGGGACGTGCAACACAAGGTGTTCGTTTAATTAACATCAAAGAAAATGATAGCATTGCTGCAGTAGCAAAAGTAATGCGTGAAGAAGAAGTCGAAGAAGAAACTGAAGAAGGAACTCAAGATGTAGAAAAACTTACAGTTGAAAACGGCACGGAAATTGAAAATAACACAAACGAAGATCAAGAATAACAATAAATAAATAAGAACTAAAATGAAAAAACAATTATTAACACTTTCTTTAGGTTTAGCATCATTAGGATTATTAGCTCAAAAATCAGAATTGAAAACAGCAGAGAAAGCCATAAAAAAACAAGATTTTACAACAGCAATTACTACGTTAAATGCTGCTGAAAAATTAGTAATGGATAAAGCTCAAGCTAAATATACTTCTAAGTTTTACTTTTTAAAAGGAAAAGCATTAGCCGCTACAAAAGATTATGAAAATGCTGCAACGGCTTTAAATAGCTTGTTAGCGATGGGTAAAAGTAAATACTCTGAACAGGCAAAACCTATCTTGAATACCATGATTCAAGAAGTTTCTGATAAAGCTGTCGATTTATATAACAATAAAAAAGACTATAAAAACGCTGCTGAAAACTTTTATTTAACATACGTATTAAGTCCAAAAGATACTTCATTTGCTTATAATGCAGCAATATCGGCTACACAAGCAAAGGAATATGATACGGCAATTAAATATTATAGAGAATTACGAAAAGTTGGTTATACAGGTATTGAAACGCAATATTTAGCAACGAGTAAATTAACAGGAGAAGTTGAAAATTTAGGTTCTAAAAAAAATAGAGACTTATTAGTGAAAACGAAACAATATACTAATCCTAAGAACAAATCTACAGAGTCTAAAACAGCGACTATCGTTAAAAATGTAGCACTTTTGTTAAAAGAACAAGGTAAAACTGATGAAGCGATCGAGGCATTAGCGGAAGCAAGAAAAGCAAATCCAAAAGATTTAAATTTATTGTTAAATGAAGCGGATATGTATGTGAAGCTTAATAAAATGGATAAATTTGGAGAATTAATGAGCGAAGCAGTTGCTTTAGATCCTGAAAATCCTACTTTATACTACAATTTAGGAGTTGTAAACTTTAATCAAGGAAGAGCTGAAGAGGCTAAAAAATACTACAAAAAAGCAATCGAATTAAATCCTGATTATGGAGATGCTTACATGAACTTAGCCGTTGTTGTCTTAGGAAAAGATAAAAAAATTGTTGAGGAAATGAATAAAAATTTAAGCAACAATAAAAAATATGACGCTTTAGCTTTACAGCAAAAAGAAGTATATAAAGAAGCATTACCATTTTTAGAAAAAGCAGATGCGATTAAAAGAAGTGTTGATACTGTTAAAACATTAATGAACTTATATGAAGTTTTAGAAATGGAAGCGAAAGCAACTGAATATAGAACATTATATAAATCATTAAGATAGTTTTTAAGCTAAAAAATAAGCTAAAACTTCCTAATTTTATCAATTAAAATATAAAAAAAACCGAAACGTAAAATGTTTCGGTTTTTTTATGAGCCTGTTTTATTTTTTAAAATATATTATGAAATAAAACGCTTTATAATTCTTAATTTATGG
This sequence comes from Tenacibaculum piscium, assembly GCF_021390755.1. NCBI lineage: Bacteria > Pseudomonadati > Bacteroidota > Flavobacteriia > Flavobacteriales > Flavobacteriaceae > Tenacibaculum > Tenacibaculum piscium. The sequence continues at coordinate 412,365 of NZ_JAJGWR010000001.1, forward strand.
GTATATTTTTTTGAATCGGTATTATAAATTCCATTGTGGTCTAGCGTATCAATACGAACTTTTCCGTGTGCGTGAATAATCGTATTATTATCTAAAATAATTCCTACGTGTGTTATTTTTGCTGATTTTTCATCATCAAAAGAAGTATCAAAACAAGTATCGAAAAAAGCGACATCACCCGTTTTACTTTCTTCGATAAAACTTACAGACGTGCCTTGTGTAGCTTGTTGGCTGGCATCACGTAATAAAGTATAGCCACATAATTTGTAAACCATTTGCGTGAATCCTGAGCAATCAATCCCGAAAACAGATTTCCCGCCCCATAAATACGGCACATTTAAAAATAACATCGCTGTTTTGGTAATATCTTGTTTTTTATCATAGATTTTCCCTTGATAAGTATATTTTTTTAGCTTGATATTAAATTCTCCATCCTTTAGAAAAGGAAGTCTAGCTCCCAAAGGAATTGTTAATTTTTGCTGATTTTTAGAATTATCATTTTCAAAATCAAGATAAAAATCATCTTCAAAATCAACAAGATTAATAAAATCACCCGAATAATTTTTATGTTCTTCGGATGATAAATTGTTATAGATTTCTTGGCTAATTTCTTGGTATTGTTTGGTGTCAATAAAACCTTGATATTTATCGAAAGCCAATTCAATTTTAGTCCAATTATCTTTTTTTTCTAGCACTTTAAAATGTTCGCCAAAAAGAACTTGATTTACCATTTCTGAAGTATCGCTAGCTTCAAAACGCATGGGAATACTACTTAAATTACAAATTCCAAAAGAGGTTAATTGCATTTATTTGTTTTATTAAAATTTACATTCTTTCGATAATCATTGCACTTGCACCACCGCCACCATTACAAATTGCCGCCGCTCCAATTTTGGCATTATTTTGCTTTAAAATTGATGTTAAAGCGATGATAATTCTTGCACCTGAAACTCCTAAAGGATGCCCCAAAGAAACAGCGCCACCATTAATATTTACTTTATCGGCAGATAAACCTAAAATTTTCATATTCGCCAAACCAACTACTGAAAATGCTTCATTTAATTCAAAATAATCAACATCATCAATTGAAATATTAGCTTTTTTTAAGGCTTTTGGCAATGCTTTTGAAGGAGCTGTCGTAAAATTTTCTGGTTCGTGAGCCGCATCAGCATAGCTTTTTATTTTTGCTAAAGGCGTTAGATTTAATTCGATAGCTTTCTCTAAAGACATCAAAATTAAAGCGGCACCACCGTCATTAATTGTAGAAGCATTCGCAGCGGTTACGGTTCCATCTTTAGAAAAAGCAGGGCGTAAGGCAGGAATTTTATCCATTTTTACATTCTTATATTCTTCATCTTCCGAAAAAATAATAGGTTCGCCACGACGTTGTGGTATTTCAACAGGAACAATTTCATCGGCATAATTTCCTTCGCTCCAAGCCTTTGCCGAACGCTCATACGATTCCATCGCAAAAGCATCTTGTTCTTCTCTTGAAAAATTATATTCGGTAGCACAAGCATCAGCAAAAACACCCATCGAAACTTGCTGGTAAGCATCAACTAAACCATCTTTTAATAAGCCATCTTCTAGGGTGATCGAACCAAATTTACTCCCTTTTCTAGCGTATTGATAATGCGGAATTAAACTCATATTCTCCATTCCTCCAGCAACTACAATTTCGGCATCGCCTAAAGCAATTGCCTGACTTGCTAACATAATCGCTTTCATTCCTGATGAACAAACTTTATTAATCGTAGTACAAGGAACGGTATTTGGAATCCCTGCAAAAATAGCCGATTGACGTGCAGGAGCTTGTCCGATACCAGCCGAAACAACATTTCCCATAAAAACTTCATCAACTATTTCGGGCTGTAAATTTATTTTAGCCAACGCACCTTTTATGGCAATTGCCCCTAATTCTGGCGCGGGTATGCTTGATAAACTTCCTAAAAAACTACCTATTGGTGTTCTTGCGACCGATACAATTACTACTTCTTTCATATTGATGGAATTTGTTAAATTTCTTCTGCTAAAATAACCATTTTATAATAAGGAGTCAAAATAATACGGAAAGGTTATATTTACATATCTAAATATTAAAAATGAACGATTTTATCAATAAACTATATAAAAATAATGCGATTATCTATAAAGTATTATTGTTTCTGATAGCCGTTTTGGCAATTGTATATTTATTCCCAAAAGCAGGACAATTTAAATACGATTATACGCAAGGAAAACCTTGGCAATACGATAATTTATACGCTCCTTTTGATTTTGCCATTGAAAAAACAGCCAAAGAAATTGATGAAGAAACAAAAGAAATCAGCAATAATTTAAAAAAATATTTCGTGTATAATGAAGAAACTCCCGCACGTGTTTTAACCAGTTATATTCGAAAAATAACGCTATCAGATTCATTAGCAACCAAAGATTTGACCGTTTTAAAAGAGTTAGGAACAACGATTATCAACAAAATATATGCCTACGGTTTTTTAGAAGATGCTAGTATTCTCAAAGCAAATCAAGATGAATTAATCTTGCTAAGAAAAGGAAATGCTATTGAAGATGTGCCTTTTGCTCGATTAGTACAATCAAAAGATATCCTGAAATTTATCGCCGAAAATACGCATAAAGTCGATGCTCAAAAACAAGAAATACTTTTAAATCGTTTATCCGAAGCACTCGAACCGAATGTTATTTTTGATACAAAATATAGTACAAAAGAATTAAACGAAGCTTTAAAACAACTTTCGTATGTAAAAGGAAAGGTATCAAAAGGAGAATTAATTATTTTAAAAGGCGATATTGTAAAAGCAACGAAATTTAATGTTTTAAAATCGTATGAAAAAGCCTCGAGTTCGCAACTTTTAACCAAATCGAATTATAATTGGATTGTTTTCGGATACACAATTTTAGTGTCCTTAGCCTTGTTGATGCTCTTATTATTTCTTCATAAATATCGATTAGAAATTTTTAATGATAATAATACTGTTACGTTTATTATTTTCAATGTTTTTTTTATAATTTTCGTACAAACCTTGGTTGTTAAATTTAATCCTGAATATCTGTATGTTGTTCCGTTGAGTATTTTACCGATTATATTAAAAACTTTTTTTGATGCTCGTTTAGGACTTTTTACACACGTGCTTACGGTGTTATTATTAGGGTTTATTGTACCCAATAGTTTTGAATTTATTTATCTTCATATTATTGCTGGAATTGTAGCAATATTAACAGTTTCAGAGCTTTATAAACGGGCGAGTTTATTTATATCAGTAGGTCAGATTACCTTAATTTATATGCTTACTTATTTTGCTTTTTCCATTTTGAAAGAAGGAAGTGCCGATAAAATAAATTGGTCGTATTTTGGAATGTTTGCTGCCAATGGATTGTTATCCTTTTTGGTGGTATTTTTCATTTATTTTTATGAAAAAATCTTCGGATTGGTTTCTGATGTTACGTTATTAGAATTATCGAATACCAATTCGAAGTTGTTAAGAGATTTAAACGAAAAAGCTCCAGGAACTTTTCAACATTCAATGCAGGTGGCGAATTTGGCAGAAGCAGCCGCCAATGAAATAGGAGCAAATTCAATGTTAGTTAGAACTGGTGCGTTGTATCATGATATTGGTAAAATGGAAAATCCGATGTATTTTGGTGAAAATCAATCAACAGGCGTAAACCCTCATAATGATTTATCAGCAGAAGAAAGCGCACAAATTATTCTAAATCATGTAATTAATGGAATTGAAATTGCAAAGAAAAATAATTTACCCGATAGAATTATTGATTTTATAAGAACTCACCACGGAACAAGTATTGCGTATTATTTTTATAAAAAAGCAGTTGAAGAACACGGAGAAGAGGCAGTAAATATCAAAAAATATCAATATCAAGGACCGATTCCTTTTTCAAAAGAAACAGCAATTTTAATGATGTGTGATGCTTCAGAAGCGGCTTCAAAGAGTTTAAAAAATCCAACAGCACAATCGGTGGATATTTTAATTGATAAAATTATTGAGAAGCAAAAAAACGATAATCAGTTTATAAATTCCGATATCACCTTTAGAGAGATAGAAAAAATAAAAAAAATTATTAAAGTTAAATTAATGAGTATCTATCATTTACGTATCGAGTATCCAGAATGATGAAAAAAAAACGAAAAAAAATAAAAAAAAGCTTGTGAAATCTTTTAATTAGATGTAGATTTGCACTCGCAATTTAAGGTTGTTATTTATAACAGTTATTAAATTAGGAGAGGTGCCAGAGTGGTAATGGAGCAGATTGCTAATCTGTCGACGGGTGACTGTCGCCAGGGTTCGAGTCCCTGTCTCTCCGCAATTAAGATGACTAATCGGGGTGTAGCGTAGCCCGGTCATCGCGCCTCGTTTGGGACGAGGAGGTCGCAGGTTCGAATCCTGCCACCCCGACACAGTTGTACGTAGCAACTTTAAAAACTACGGGCTCTTAGCTCAGCTGGATAGAGCACCTCCCTTCTAAGGAGGCGGTCGGAGGTTCGAATCCTCCAGGGCTCACTTAAACCTTACTAGAAATAGTAAGGTTTTTTGTTGTTTAAATGTTTTCTGTGTCAGCAAATGTGTCAGCAATTTTGTTGTTTCTTAGTTTTAAATACACAGATTGGGCGAACACATAGGTTCGCCCCTACGGATTATCGATGTAGGGGCAGACCTATGTGTCTGCCCCCACTTTTTTTTTTGAAATCCGTCTATCCTTTTTGTAAATATATCTGCCCTTTTTTGGAAATTTATTCCCCCATATTTTTCATCGACTTTATTATTGAAAAAATCATTATTTTATTTTTAGAGCCTGTTTAAATTTCATCTGAAAAAAATATAGTGGCAAAAAATGACCGCAAGGGGTTAAAACCCCTTGTTAAAAGGAGCTGAAAATCACAAAAAAAGCTAAAAATTGTAGTAAATCAGGATGATAAACTGAAATAAAATCAATTTGACGCATTTTTATTTTTAAAAACAAGGGGTTTTAACCCCTTGTCATGCCTATTTTGACGTTACAAAAATTTTTGGAATAAAATTTAAACAGGCTCTAATCATTTTCAACACTAAAAAAATTTTCGATACAACTTTTTTAAAGTAAATTTATCAGCAATAAAAAAAGCTATAAATGTCGTTATTTCAAAAATCCGTATTAAAAAAACATCTCAAACTTCAAGAAAAAGAAATTGTAGAAAAAGCCTACAAAAAATACACAAAGTATTTTCTAAATCCTACCATACAAGAAAATATCAGAAGCTCAAAAGAAGAAGAATATCAAGGTATTTTTTTAACGGAATTATTTGTTACTATTTTAGATTATACCCTAAAACCAAATTCCGATTTTAACCTAGTTGCCGAATATAAAAATCAAACAAATGCACGCAAAGCAGATGGCGCAATTTTAAACGATAATATTGCTATTGCGGTAATCGAATTAAAAGGCACGAAAACCAAGGATTTAGAAAGCATCAGAAAACAAGCTTTTGATTATAAAGCAAATCAAAAAGGCTGTGTTTATGTAATTACTTCCAATTTTGAAAAATTACGATTCTATATAAACGATGCCACCGAATTTGAAGAATTTAATCTTTTTGAACTTACTAAAGAACAGTTTCAATTCTTGTATTTGTGCTTGCATAAAGATAATATCATAAATAATATTCCTTTAAAAATTAAAGAAGCATCCGTAGTTAAAGAAGAACAAATTACCAAAGAATTTTATAACGATTATTCACTTTTTAAAAGAGAATTATATCGAGATTTAATAAAACAGAATTTAAAGAATCCTGTTTTTAGAACCGAACAGGAAAAAGAAAATATTGATAGCATTAATAAAAATATCAAACTTAGTCTGTTTAAAAAATCGCAAAAATTAATTGATAGATTTCTGTTTATTTTCTTTGCCGAAGATAGAGGTTTATTACCGCCAAATTCAACACTTCAAATCCTTGAAAATTGGGATAAATTAAAAGATTTAGATGTTGAAGTTCCGTTATATAATCGCTTTAAACTGTATTTTAAATATTTAGATACTGGTAGAGAAGGAACAGACAAAAAAGCCGAAATTTTCGCTTATAATGGCGGACTTTTTAAACCTGATGCCGTTTTAGATTCGCTTATTTTAGATGATACTTTACTGTATAAACATACTAAAAAATTATCGGAATATGATTTTGATAGCCAAGTTGATGTAAATATTTTAGGGCATATTTTTGAAAATTCCTTAAATGAAATTGAAAGTGTAAATGCTGAAATTCAAGGTTCAAATTTTGATAAACAAACAAGTAAACGTAAAAAAGATGGCGTTTTTTATACGCCAAAATACATCACAAAATATATTGTAGATAATACCGTTGGTAAACTTTGTACCGAAAAGAAAACAGAACTTGGTATAAAAGAAGATGACTATTTTAAAGGACGAAAAAACAGAAATAAAACAACGATTATTAAATTAGTTTCGTTCTTAGATGTTTATCGAGATTGGCTGTTAAAACTGACTATTTGCGACCCTGCTTGTGGTTCGGGAGCATTTTTAAATCAAGCGTTAGATTTTTTAATTAAAGAACACACCTATATTGACGAACTAAAAACCAAACTTTTAGGAGGTGGTTTTATATTTCCTGATATTGAAAATAAAATCCTTGAAAATAATATTTTTGGAGTCGATTTAAACGAAGAATCCGTAGAAATTGCCAAACTTTCGCTGTGGCTAAGAACCGCACAACCTAGACGAAAATTAAACAACTTAAACAGCAATATTAAATGTGGAAATTCTTTAATTGATAGTAAATCGGTTGCAGGTGATAAAGCCTTTAAATGGGAAAATGAGTTTCCTCAAATATTTGAAAATGGTGGTTTTGATGTTATTATTGGGAATCCGCCGTATGTGAATTTAGAAAGAATGAAAGAAGTTTCTATTGCTTTGGAAAAACAAGGTTATAAAACTTATAATAAAAGAGGCGATTTATATATTCTTTTTGTTGAAAAAGCTTTTTCTTTAATAAGAAAAAACGGTATTTGTTCATATATAATGCCTAATAAATGGCTTCAAGCTGGTTACGGTGAAAATTTAAGAGAATTTTTTCTTTCCAAAGAATTACTAGAATTAATTGATTTTGGAGATATTCAAATTTTTGAAGGAGCAACAACTTATCCGTGTATTTTTATTGCGAAAAATAATGAACCAAAGAAAAAAATAAATGTATCTGTTTTAAAATCTACAAACTCTTTTGATTTTGAATCGAGTGTAATTGGTACTAGAGAAGTTTTTGAAAACTCTGATTTTAGTAAAGATACTTGGATTATTTCTTCTAAATTAGAAAAAAATCTTTTAGTTCGTTTATCAAAAAATAAATCTTTAGAAGAATTTGTAAATGGTGAAGCAAATTATGGAATAAAATTCGGTTTAACAGAAGCGTTTTTAATTGATAATCATAAAAAACAAGAATTAATAAAAGAAGATATTAATTCAGAAAAAATAATTGGTTCAATTTTAAGAGGAAGAGATTTAACAAGATACGGAAAACCTATAAAAAGCAATCTTGATAGCATTATTTTAGCTGGTTTTGGAAGTTATAAGTTTATCGAAAATGATTATCCTGCTATTTATAATCATCTTATTAAATATGAAGAAAAACTAAAGAAAAGAGGACAATGTAAAGGCAGTAAAATAACTAATGAAAAACCATTTACAGGACAACATCATTGGTTAGAGTTAGATAATAATCCGTCAGAATCGTATCTTTCTATTTATAAAAAACCTAAAATAATGTATCAAGCATTTCAAGTAAAACCTTGTTTTGTTTTTGATGAACAGAGTTTGTATTGTAATAATTCAATGTGGATAATTCCAACAGATAATAAAGCTCTTTTAGGTGTTTTAAATTCAAAAATGGGTTGGTTTTTAATCACTAAATATTGTACTCAAATACAAAATGGTTGTCAATTAATTTGGAAATATTTTAGTAAAATTCCTATTCCTGAATTATCAAATAATAATTTAAACGTAAGTGTAGAAGAAATTCTTTTATCAACAGAGAAAATTCAAAAAGTAAATAACAATTTCCAAAACTATCTAAAGCAAAAATTTCAATTAGAAAAGTTATCAAAAAAGCTTCAAAACTGGTACGATTTAGAATTTGGCGATTTTATAAAAGAACTCAACAAGGCGATAAAAATCAATAATAAAGAACTTGTAAAAAACGAACTACCAATAATTCCCGTACTTACAAAACTAGATGAAATGGATTGGATGGATGTTTTTACGGTTAAAAAATCCGAAGCTCAAGCCTTACAAACACAAATAAATCAAACCGATAAAGAAATTGATACAATGGTTTATAAATTATACAATTTAACCGATGCTGAAATTGCGATTGTAGAGAATAGTTAAGACTATTTTTGTAGTTTTTTGTACTTTGCAACATAAAAATAGTAAAGAAATCCATTAAGATGAAAAAAATTATTACCATAATTATTTTTGGAATATTGACCAATGTATATTCTCAAAAAAACCTTGAAAAATTGCCTAAAAATGAAGATGATAACATCATTAAAAAAATAGAATTAGAGAGTTTTAGTAATCGAGTAGGGCTTGAAATCGGTATGGCGATTGTAGATTTAGCCAAAGAACGCCAACAGCGTGTTGCGGTAAAAATAGAGCGATTAAATTACACGATATTTTTATATGTTGATGATAATTTACCTGCGGATAAACTGAATTGGTTACGCCGTAAAGCGAATGTTGTTCGGAATTTTGAGGAAAGTTCATTGAGTGTAAAACATCAATTAAAGAAAGGGAAAATGACGTTAAGTGGTACTTTTGCCTTAGATTCGAAGGAATATTTAGCTCGAGGCGGTTCGATTCCTATTTTTGTTAAAAACACGGGAATGGTTGCTATTGTATCTGTTTCTGGGCTTCACGACAAGCAAGACCACGCTATTATTATCGATGGTTTAAAGAAGCGATTTGTCAAATAAATTACAGGTTATAAATTACAGATTTTACAATCTTTTTTATCTTTAATTTCGCCCACTAATTTGCCATTTTCGTTTGTTACAAATCCGCAACAATCGATAAAACCTTTCGTTATCATTTTGCGACCTCTTTGAATTTGCGATTTTGTTGTTGATAAACTTTGTTGTAAAGTATCGGCAATTTCTTGTTGTTTTACGCCTTGTATATCTGATAAAATTAAAGGAATTCGATATTTTTTAGGTAGATTTTTTAAGATACCTTCTAAACAATCTTTAGCGGTGTGTATTTCTGCGGATTTTATATTTGTAGAGGTTTCGAAATTGGCAAATTCGAATGTTTTATTGTTATTTTTAAAATAATCGAGTATTGAATTTCGGGCAATGCTAAAAACCCATGATTTGAGTTTTGTAGTATCTTTTAGGGTGTTTATTTTGGTGTGTATTTTAATGAACGTATCTTGTAGGATATCGTCAGTATTGCTGGCATTTTTAACGTTACTTAAGATAAAATATTTAAGGTCGTCACTATATTTTTTCCAAATATAATTGGTTGTTAATTCTGATGTTACGGTTGCTATTTTGGCTTGTTTTTTGGTCATTTTTTTCTGAAATAAAAACAGTAATTATTTAATGAAAAATAATTACTGTTATATTTTATACATTTTGTATGCTAGTAAATTTTAGCAATTACAATGATTACAAGTACAATTTTCACAGGTACAATTTAAGCAATTTCCTGTTTTACATCCTTCGCAATTACACGTACATTGATTTTTATGGTTCATAATTTTTGGTTTTAAAGTTCATATAATAGACGTTAAAAACCTTAAAAAGATGCATTTTTATAGTTAAAATATATTTTTTTTAAAAAAGTGCATCAAATTTCCAGCTTAATCCGCCCATTGCTTGAAAACCTTGTACGTTAAAATTATTAAATCTTTGGTAATCAGTATTTAAAATATTATTCAGATGTAGAAATACCGAAAAAGAATCGCTTATATGATAGCCTCCATTTAAATTAATATCGAAATAACTTTCTAAATCGATTGTTTTAAATGTTGTTTCAGGGATTACGTTATATTCTTTTGCTTTTCGTTCTCCGACAAAGAATAAATTTGTTCCAGCATACCATTTATGAGTTTTGTAGGTTGCAAAAAATTCTCCTTTTATTTCTGGTGTATTCCAAGGTGCTAATTCGTTGGTAAGCGTAAATTGGTTGAATTGTCCATTAATTCCTAAACTCATATTTTTGAAGCCATCAAAAGCAAGTTCACCGAAGAAAGAAACTTTTGTAATATCGTCATATTCGGTATTAAAAGAGTTTCCGTAATCGTATCCGAGGAAGGAGAAAGCATCTGTTCCAGCGATATTTTTTCCATTCGATTTTGATTGCTGTATGCTTGAAAAAGCGTTATTTTCAATATCGGCATAACTCGCTTTTAGATGATAACTAAATTGATTGGGTAATTTCCCTCTAAACCCAGCAAAAGCATTGTATTTTTCGTTGGTTTGTAGGAGTTTTTGCGTGGGTGAAATATACGGATTTTCATTTGCTAAAGATTGATACGAATTGGTTTTTAAATCTCCAGAAGCTCCCAAAAAGATGGTTAGATATTCTTTTACAATAGGATATGAAATTTCAACATCAGGATATACAAAAATATTATGTTCACTATTTTCGATGTCCATTGAAAAGTAGGTTTTAGCTCCAATTTTCACGGAAATATCGTGTGCTAAAAATTCGTAACTTGGATGTATTCCAAAAGTAAAAAAGCTGTGTTTTAATCCGTCTGAATTGTTTGAATTGTTTGAATTTGTTGTTGATTTCAGATATGATTTTTCAAATTTAGTTCCTAAATACGTAAGAGTTGTTTTTATTTCCAAGTCGTTTAAATCACGATAAATAACATCTAACGGGAATTTAAAGGTTGCATCTGCATCAAATTCAATTTCACTACTGCTTAGTATATCGGAAAATAAAGAAACCTTTGTGTTTGCTGATGAAATAAAAGAATCATCAAAGATAACTTCACCAAAAACATGGATTGAATTATATGCTTGTTCGGGTTCGATACGGCTAATTGTGGCATCTGTAAAGCTGATATTTTCAGGTAAACCGTACCAATTGTGTTTATTTCTAGAAGCATTAATTCCAGCTTTCCAGTTGTAATAGCGTTCGTATTGGGTATAAAATAATTTCAAACCCATGGTATAATATGTGCTATTGAGCTGACTATTTTCGATAGGATTTGACGATAGTAAAAATTTTAAATCTGCACCAAATTCGCTGTCATAATTTTCATTTTTTCTGATAGATGCTTCAAAAAATGGGGTCATTTTATTGGCGAAACCTAAGGCGAAATAGTTTGGATAAAATTCTTCTTTTTTTCCTAAATCAATTTTTTTCATTACGCCACTTTTGGGGATAAAAGTAGAGGCAACGGGTACGGAAAAAATGGTATATTCTAGGGCTTTTTTTTGAGTTTCCTTGGTGTGTTCTATTTGTGGTTTTTGTTTGATTTTAAAAGCATCTGTAATTTTTGGAACGTAGGAAGTAACAACATTTACGACTTCTGTTTTTATGATGGTATCTGTTTTTATGGCATTTTTTTCTTGTCTATTTTCCTGTTTGTTTTCCTGTTTGTTTTCTTGTGCATTTGCGATTGATATCACGAATAAAACAAGTAGTATTGAGTATTTTTGTATTAAATTAATCATTGAATTTTTGAATTAATTTTTGAATTATTTTTTTTTAAATATAAATTGTCGAGTATAAATTTGAACAAATTTTAGTTTTTAGTACTAACAGATTCGTTTGTTTTCGCTTCTTTAATTTTGATGGCTCTAAGTTCGCTAGTTGCTTCTTCGGTAATATCTTTATGTTCGGTAAAATTTTTGATAATATTTTCTAAGATATAAGTTGCTTGATATGCATCATTTAGTGCGTTATAATTTTTTGCCATGATAATATAACTTTTCACGCCCCAATATTTATAGGAAGAATAATTGGCGATTAAGTTTTGCACGGCTTTATTAGACGCTTGATATTCTTTATTTTCATTTAAAAAGAAGGCGTTATAGTATAGGCTTTCTGCTTTTAATTCTCCTGTTGCTTTTCTGCTTACTTCGTAAAAATATTCTTCAGCGGTTACAAAATCGTTTGTTTTAAAGGCGGAGCGTGCGATAATTATTTTAGCATCTTCGGTAATATTTGTGGCTACTTTATCGGTTGCTAATACTTTTTCTGCGTATGAAATTGCATTGTTATAGTTTTCTTTTTGATAATATCCTTTCATCAAATTGCTTTGTGCAAAAATAATATTCTGCGGATAATTGGCTGATTTCTCTAATTTTTCGAGGATTGTAATTCCGTTATTCCAGTCTTCTTTTTCCAGATATATTTTGGCAAGTTTAGTGAGTGCAATTTCGGTAAATTCGCTTTTTTCTTGTTGAATTACATAGCTATAATTAGGGATTGCACTTTTAAATTGATGGGTATTATTATAAGCTTCGGCGAGATAAAAGTGTGCATTTAAGGCGTGTATTCCAGCTGGAAAAGCGGTTAAATATTTTTTAAAACCGATAATTGCTTTTTGGTTTTTATTTTCAAGGAATTTATTTTCAGCCGATTGATAGGTTGCGTTATCGAGGTCGGCATCGGTAACATTTATAAAGAGTACATTTTTAACCCAAGTGGCGTATTCATCTACTTTTCCTAGGTCGATATATACATTTTTAACGTTGCTAACGGCTTGTTTTGCTTCTTTCGAATTTGGGTGTTTTGCAACGACTTCTTTATATTTCTGTAATGCTTTTTGCTTATCATTTTGATTATTGTATAATAATCCTTGACGCAAAAGTACATTGGGAACATAATTACTATTTGGATATTTTGCTAATAAATTTTCGTATGTTTTTTGAGCTTTTTGGGTGTTGTTTACCGTTGTGTAAGTGGTTGCTAATTGAAACAGGGCATCATCTTGTAATTGAGAATCAGGATATTGATTTTCAAGTGTTTTAAAGGCGATAATTTTCTGGGTATTTTTCCCCATAAAACCGTAACTCATCGCTGTTTGATATTGGGCATAATCTGCACCAACGCCTCCTTGTTCAATTACTTTTTGATACGAATTAATCGCTTCTGAAAATTTATTAGATGCATAAAAAGAATCTCCTAATCGGTTAGAAGCGTCATCATTTAAGTTGTTATCATTTAATTTTGTATTTAAAAATTGCTGGAAATATTCGGCTGATTTTTGATAATTTTTCAGTTTAAAATAGGTGTAGGCAATATGATACGGTAATTTTTCAGCTTCTTTAAAATCGGTATTGGTGATTTGTAAAAAGTGGTTCAGGGCATTTTGATAATTTCCGATAGTATAATCAGTTTCCGCAAGCCAAAAAATACTTTTATTACGAGTAATTTCGTTTATTGATAGGGTTGCTTTTTCAAAATGTGGTGTTGCTTCGAGCAGTTTATTTTCATTAAATAATTGAATTCCTCTGTACAAAGAAATTTCGTTGACAAGATTTTTATTTTTTGCTGATTTAGAGTTTTTCAAATATGTTAATGCACCTTGATAATCTTGTTGATATAAGAAGGAGGTAATTAGCAAATCGCTAATTTCATTGGCGTTGGTATTGTTTGGATATTTAGCTAAAAACCCTTTTAAAACTTCGGGAACACTTTGATAAGGATTTCCTAATTCGTAGCTTAATTTGGCATAATTTAGCCAAGCACTTTCGGTTATTTTGGCATCGAAATCCATTTCGCTGGCATTTTTAAAAGCGTTTAAGGCTTCCATTTTTTTCTGCGATTCCAAATAACATTCGCCTAAATGATAGTACGCATTTTGTGCTACTTTATTGCTTCCATCAATAATTTTATTAAAATTATTAATGGCTTCTTCGTAGTTTTTTTGCTGATAATAGGCATATCCTAAATAATAATAATCGGTATTTTTCCATTTTCCGTTTGTACCTTTGTAGGCTTTTAAATAGGGAATAGAAGCCTCATATTTTTTCAGATTAAAATAACTTTCTCCTACTATTTTAGAGATTTGAGAAATTTCTTTTTCCTCTTTTTTATTTTTCTTTGATTCTTTTAATGCTGTTAACAGTTGTTCTCCAATTTTTATTGATTTATCAAAGCGTCCTGCTTTAAAGCTGATATCTAAAATATAATAATTTGCTTTTGCTTTGTAGGTTGCATCGTTTGCTAATTGGCTTAAATTATCTTCAGCTTCGCCAAAATTTTCTTGTTTATAGGCGATATATCCGAAATAATATCGGGCATCGTTTCCATAAACAGAACTTCCTAATAAGGTTTTAAAATGTTCTTTTGCATCCTTTAGATAATTAGAAACCAGTAGTGCATAGCCCATTTTATAATTTAATTCATCTCTTTCTGGTTTATTTAATTGATTTATGGTTACTTTTTGATACCATTTTAAGGCGTGTGCAGCTTTTCTGTTGGCAAAATAATGGTTTCCGACATTTAAAAAAGCCTTTTCTTTTTTATTGTTCTGCGGATAATTTCTTACAAATGCCAACACTTTTTCATTGGCATCATCTTGTCCTTGTTTGATGGCACACATGGCATCGTAATAATGGGCATCGGCTTTTATATTTTTATGGGATTCAGAATTTTTAGAAACCTCTTTGAATAAGGCTTGTGAGGCACCATATGCCTTATTGTTATACAGTTTTATCGCTTGATAATACTTGGATTTTACCCCAATATTTAGTTCCGATTCTTGTGCTATTATCGTAGTTGAAATAGTAGAAAATGCTATTAAAAATAATAGATAATAGCTTTTTTTTGAATAAATAAATCTCATGTTTTTTAATTATCTATTTTAATTATAAGAACTATAACGTTCTTTTTTTATTTTTGTTGGTAAACGATGTGTTAAAATATACATCAAAAGTAAGAAATGTTCTAGAATTAAGTAATAAAATTTTAGCTTTGTAACAACTCGAATTAAATCAAATTAACGATATATAAAAAATGGAAAAACCTGTTTTACATCTTGAAAATGCCGATATTTATCAGCAAGATACGCTCGTATTATCAAACGTTAATTTTAGTTTACATAAAGGGGATTTTTATTATCTGATAGGAAAAACAGGAAGTGGAAAAAGCAGTTTATTAAAAACGCTATATGGCGATTTACCATTACAAGAAGGTGTCGGAGAAATTGTAGGATTCGATTTAACAGCAACCAAACAAAATGACATTCCTTTTTTAAGAAGAAAATTAGGTGTTGTTTTTCAGGATTTTAAGCTTTTAAATGATAGAAATGTGTTTAAAAATTTAGAATTTGTTTTAAAAGCAACTGGCTGGAAAGATAAAGTTGAGATTGAAAATAAAATTCACGAAGTGTTGGGTAAAGTTGGCATGCAAGAAGAATGTTATAAAAACACGTTTGAATTATCGGGAGGGGAGCAACAACGAATTGCGATTGCTCGGGCTTTATTAAACGATCCTGAATTAATTTTAGCTGATGAGCCAACAGGAAATTTAGATCCGAAAACATCGTTAGAAGTCATGGAATTATTAAATGAAATTCATAAAAGCGGGAAAACAATTTTAATGGCAACACATGATTATCAATTAATTGTGAAGTTTAAGCAAAAAACATTAAAATGTGAAGATGGCGAACTTTTTGAAGTACAGCAATCGGTTTAACTTTTATTAATTTGAGTGCTTTTATGTTAAAATAACATCAAAAATAAAAACCCGTATAATTAAAATTATACGGGTTTTTTTATCGCTTTAAAAAATAGTAAAGAATTATTTTTTATAAGTTTAAAGCAGCATTGTTATTTTTTACTGCTTCGGCAGAGGCAACTAAATTTGCTTTTTCTGCTTCTGATAAATTAATTTCAACGATTTTTTCAATTCCGTCTTTCCCTAAAACAACAGGAACTCCGATACATAAATCAGACAAACCAAATTCACCGTCTAATAACGCTGAACAAGGGAATATTTTTTTAGTATCACAAGCAATCGCTTGTACCATTCCTGAAACTGCTGCTCCTGGTGCATACCAAGCAGAAGTTCCTAATAAACCAGTTAAAGTAGCACCACCAACTTTGGTATCTTGCAATACTTTTTCTAATCTTTCTTCTGATAAAAATTCAGAAACAGGTACAGAATTACGAGTTGCTAAACGCGTTAAAGGAAGCATTCCTTTATCAGAATGACCACCAATTACCATTCCATCAACATCAGAAATAGGCGCACCTAAAGCTTCTGCTAAACGATATTTAAAACGTGCAGAATCTAAGGCTCCACCCATTCCTATAATTTTATTTTTAGCCAATCCAGTCGCTTTGTGTACTAAATAGGTCATCGTATCCATAGGATTCGAAACTACAATAATAATCGTATTTGGTGATTGTTCCACTAAACTAGTAGCAACCATTTTTACGATTCCTGCATTAATTCCTAATAATTCATCACGAGACATTCCTGGTTTACGAGCAATACCAGAGGTAATTACACAAATATCAGAACCCGCAGTTTTACCGTAATCACCAGTCGTACCAGTAATTTTAGTATCAAAACCATTTAAAGAGGCTGTTTGCATTAAATCCATTGCTTTCCCTTCTGCAAAACCTTCTTTAATATCCACTAATACAACTTCTGATGCGAAATTTTTAATAGCAATATACTCTGCACAACTTGCCCCTACAGCACCTGCTCCTACAACTGTTACTTTCATATTTTTATATTTTAATTGTGATGATTAATTTAGTTATACAAAAATAACGATTTGAACATCGATATAAAAGTAAAAGCCCATTGAAATTTCAACGGGCTTTTATACTAATTTTTTAGGTGTTTTTTTAGGTTGATTTTATCTAAAACTAAATGCAATTCCAGCATTTACAGTATTGTATTCTTGTAGCGTATAACTTCCAAATATTTTAAAGAATCCTAAACTTAAGCGAGTTCCGAT
Organism: Tenacibaculum piscium; assembly: GCF_021390755.1. Classification (NCBI taxonomy): domain Bacteria; kingdom Pseudomonadati; phylum Bacteroidota; class Flavobacteriia; order Flavobacteriales; family Flavobacteriaceae; genus Tenacibaculum; species Tenacibaculum piscium. Next base: position 429,325 of record NZ_JAJGWR010000001.1, read on the forward strand.
AGTAGCATTAAATCCGTTTGTTTTTTGATTTAATGATACTGGATTTTTCCCTAAGTTTTCTTCGACATTTATTGCTGGAAAATTTTCTAATTGATAGCTTGCAATAAAATCGGTATCTGCTTTTATTTTTAATTTGGTTGTTCCGCCGTTGTAACCTGCTCCACCATAAAAATTGATAAATGGAAAGTTAATAGAGGCAATTGCTTGAACTGTATAACTGTTTAATTGAAATTCAGTAATGGCATTTGTGGCTCTTATATTTTCATTGATAATATCCATACTATAATCAACAGTCATTTTGGTGTAACCCGCTACTATGGAAACATGTAATGGTGTTTTTTCCATAGGTCCAAACAGGCTTGTAATTTCTTTTTTCAAACCGAAACCAAGTAAGTTTCCTTTCACTTCATCGGAACCTACTTCAGGAATATAACGTACGATAGCTTCTAATTTAAAGGGTAATCCTACGCCTATTTTGAACGGCAGGTGCAGGAATAGCACTTATTGGTAAATCTTCTTTAATTCCTTCTGGAAGTGTAAATTTAGCACTTACTTTTTGACCTTTTATAGTTGTTTCATATTTTAGTTTAGCAAGAGCGTTCTCTTTACTTCCTGCCACTGTTGAAGAAGAAGTTACGCCATTTACAACGGTTGTATTTTCTGATAAATTTAAGTTAGCAATTTTAAAAATTTCATCTTTTGAAGGCACAAGAGAGGCATTTGCACCGATGGTAATATCAAAACCAAATTTTTTATGGACTTTCGCTGTGTGATACCAGCCATTATTCATACTGTATATTAACCCTTTCATAGCAGGACTGATATAGGCTTCTGTTAATTTTTCAGCATCTTTTTTTGCTAAAAGAATGGTTTCTAATTCTTGTGCTTTTATAGTACCTATTGTGCTAAAAATAGCCAAGATAACTAGGGGAATTTTTTTCATTTTACTAGGTTTAATTTTTAAACAAATGTATCAAAAAAGCTCCGTCTTACAAGATGGAGCTTTTTAAATTTTATTTCTTAATGAAGATTTAATAGAAACTCAATAAAAAGTTAATATAAAAATCTTTTCTTTAAGAAAGATAAAATATTAGGCATCAATATTTGCATATTTAGCATTTCGTTCGATAAAATCTCTACGAGGCGGTACATCATCTCCCATTAACATAGAAAAAACTCTATCTGCTTCGGTTGGGCTGTCAATAACAACCTGACGTAAAGTTCTAAATTCAGGATTCATGGTAGTATCCCATAATTGTTCTGCATTCATTTCCCCAAGACCTTTATAACGTTGTATGCTTACGTTTCCACCTAACTTTTTAGCAATTAAATCACGTTGATTATCATCCCAAGCATATTCACGTTTTTGTCCTTTTTTAACTAAATATAAAGGAGGCGTAGCAATATAAATATACCCTTGCTCAACCATTTCACGCATATATCTAAAGAAAAATGTTAAAATTAAGGTAGCAATATGCGATCCATCGACATCGGCATCACACATAATAACTACTTTATGATACCGTACTTTTGATAAATTTAAAGCCCTAGGATCTTCTTCTGTTCCAATAGAAACACCTAATGCAGTAAACATATTTTTGATTTCTTCATTCTCAAAAACCTTGTGTTGCATGGCTTTTTCAACATTCAAAATTTTTCCACGTAATGGAAGAATTGCTTGAAAGTTTCTATCACGTCCTTGTTTTGCTGTTCCACCTGCCGAATCTCCCTCAACTAAGAAAATTTCACATTGTGCAGGATCAGTTTCAGAACAATCTGATAATTTCCCAGGTAAACCACCAATTGACATTACAGTTTTACGCTGTACCATCTCTCTTGCCTTACTTGCTGCATGACGTGCGGTTGCTGCTAAAATTACTTTTTGAACAATTGTTTTAGCATCATTCGGATTTTCTTCTAAATAATTCGTTAACATTTCTGAAACAGCTTGTGATACTGCGGCAGAAACTTCTCTATTTCCTAATTTTGTTTTTGTTTGTCCTTCAAATTGAGGCTCTGCAACTTTTACAGAAATAATTGCCGTTAACCCTTCACGGAAATCATCACCAGCAATTTCGAATTTTACATTTTTTAATAAACCAGAATTTTCGGCATATTTTTTTAATGTTCCAGTTAATCCTCTACGGAAACCAGATAAATGTGTTCCTCCTTCGTGTGTGTTAATATTGTTTACATACGAATGTAAATTTTCAGAATACGAAGTATTATAGACCATTGCAACTTCAACAGGAATTCCGTTTTTTTCTCCTTCCATAGAAATTACTTTGGAAGTTAATTGCTCACGTGTAGAATCTAAATATTTAATAAATTCAGGCAAACCTTCATCAGAATGAAAAACTTCAGAAATAAAATTTCCTTCATCATCGGTGTTACGCTTATCGGTTAAGGTAATCGTAATACCTTTATTTAAAAACGATAACTCACGCATACGAGTAGCCAACGTTTCGTAATTAAATTCCGTTGTTTGCTTAAAGATAGATTTGTCAGGTAAAAAAGTAACAATCGTTCCTGTAAAATCAGTTTCGCCGATTTTCTTTACAGGAAATAAGGCTTTTCCTTGAGAATATTGTTGTTCCCAAACACTTCCTTCTTTATGAACAGTTGCCGTTAAAAGATCAGAAAGAGCATTTACACAACTTACACCAACACCGTGTAAACCACCAGAAACTTTATAAGAATCTTTATCGAACTTACCACCAGCACCAATTTTAGTCATTACAACTTGTAATGCCGAAACGCCTTCTTTTTTATGAATACCTACAGGAATACCACGACCGTTATCTTTGGTTGTAACAGAATTATCTTCATTAATCGTAACATCAATCGTATCACAATAACCACCCATTGCTTCATCGATAGAGTTATCGACAACTTCATAAACTAAATGATGTAAACCTCTAACACCAACATCTCCAATATACATTGATGGACGCATTCTTACGTGTTCCATTCCCTCTAGGGCCTGGATACTGGAAGCGTCATAATTACCTTTATTTTCTTCGCTCATTATAAAAAAGAGTTAATTAATTTTTGTTTTTTACTGTTTTTATCACAAAAAAACTATTAAATTTTTTTCTGCGGATAAAAAAACAGCTTTTACAAAAATACAATTATTTCAAAATATTTTAAAGCTTTTTAGTTATTGATGTTTAAAAATCAAAATATTTGCTGATATTTTAAAAGTGTCTTAAAATGTATTTAAAATTCTTTATTTAGGTTTTTTTGTTTTTTTAAGATGATAAAATTAATTAATAATAAAAAAACCTCGCAAAAGCGAGGTTTTAAATATTTAAAATTATTTTTTTTAGTAAGAATCGTCGTGAACATTAGCAATTGCTCTTCCAGAAGGTTCGTTCATATTTTTAAAAGCTTCATCCCATTCTAAAGCAATAGCGGTACTACAAGCAACACTCGCTTCTTGTGGAACACTTAATGCCGCAGTATCACTAGGGAAGTGGTCTTCAAAAATAGTTCTATAATAAAATTCTTCTTTGTTAGTTGGCGTTTGAATTGGGAATCTGAATTTAGCATTTGCTAATTGTTCATCCGTAACTTCTTTATCAACAACTTCTTTTAAAGTATCAATCCAATCATAACCAACGCCGTCAGAAAATTGTTCTTTTTGTCGCCAAGCAACACTTTCAGGCAACATATCTTCAAAAGCCTTACGAATTACCCATTTTTCCATGCGTTCACCGTTAATCATTTTATCCTGCGGATTGATGCGCATGGCAACATCCATAAATTCTTTATCTAAAAATGGCACACGTCCTTCAATTCCCCAAGCCATTAAACTTTTGTTGGCTCTTAAACAATCATACATGTGTAATTTTTCTAATTTACGAACCGTTTCTTCGTGAAATTCTTGTGCGTTTGGTGCTTTATGAAAGTATAAATATCCTCCAAAAAGTTCATCAGCTCCTTCACCAGATAATACCATTTTAACACCCATCGATTTAATAACACGTGCCATTAAATACATTGGCGTAGAAGAACGAATTGTGGTAATATCGTAGGTTTCGATGTTGTAAATAACATCTTTAATAGCATCTAAACCTTCTTGAATAGTAAATTTTATTTCATGATGAACCGTTCCGATATGGTCGGCAACTTTTTTAGCGGCAGCTAAATCAGGCGAACCTTCTAATCCGACAGAAAAAGAATGTAACTGCGGATACCAAGCGGTTGATTTATCATCAGATTCAATTCTTTTTTGTGAATATTTCTTCGCAATTGCAGAAATAACAGAAGAATCTAATCCTCCAGAAAGTAAAACTCCGTAAGGAACATCGCTCATTAATTGTCTGTGAACGGCTGCTTCTAAAGCTTCTTTTACTTCGGAAATACTCGTTTCGTTGTCTTTTACAGCATTGTAATCTTCCCAATCTCTTTTGTACCATTGCACAAATTTTCCATCTTTGCTCGACATATAATGTCCTGGAGGAAATAATTCGATTTTAGAGCAGACACCTTCCAAAGCTTTTAATTCAGAAGCAACATAAAAAGTTCCATTCTGATCCCAACCAATATATAAAGGAATAATTCCCATGTGATCACGGGCGATAAAATATTCATCTTTTTCAACATCGTATAAAGCGAAACCGAAAATTCCGTTTAAATCATCTAAAAAATCAACGCCTTTTTCTTTGTAAAGTGCTAAAATTACTTCACAATCGGAAGCGGTTTGAAATTCGTACGAAGTTGTAAGATTTTTAGCTAATTCTCTGTGGTTGTATATTTCTCCGTTTGCTGCTAAAATTAGTTTTTTATCAGCACTAAATAAAGGCTGTTGCCCAGAAGCAGGATCTACAATTGCCAATCTTTCGTGCGCCATAATTACTTTGTCATCGCTATAAACACCACTCCAATCTGGTCCACGATGTCTGATTTTTTTAGCCATTTCTAAAACTTGAGGTCGTAAACTATCCGAAGGTTGCTTTAAATCAAACGCACATACAATTCCACACATAACTTTATATTTTTAATTTTCTTGTTCTTATTTATGATGCAAATATCATTTAAAGGTTTGTTTTTATAAACAATAGTTTGTTTTTTGATTACATATTGAAACTTAAATTTGTTTTTTGATTGTTTATTGTAATTTTAAAAACTATTTTTAGTTGTTTTAGATGTTTTTTATCATTTTAGATAAAAATTGTAATAATTTAAAGAAGAAAATAAATTATTAAAATAACTTTCATATATTTGTATCACAATGATGAAACAAAACAACATATGGTGGTGGAACTCTCTTAAAAAATAAGTGAGCGGAAACCTATATGTTATATTATATAAAGAAAAGGCTTATCTCACGATAAGCCTTTTTTGTTTTTAATAATAAAATTAAAATGAATAAAACGACATTCAAAACAATCAGTAAAAAACGAATTTCAGATACAATTACTCCAGTAGGTTTGTATTTACGATTTAGAGATAAATATGCAAATACTTTATTGTTAGAAAGTTCCGATTATCATAGTAAAGAAGAAAGTTTTTCTTTTATTGCTATCGAACCTGTGCTAACGATGAAAGTAGAAAATCATGATTTTATTGTTTCTAGACAAGGAAATGTTATCGAAAAAAATGCGATTGATAAAAAGGATACTAATTTTTATAACTTGTTTGATAAATTTTCAAAATCAATCAATTTAGATTGTGATTCTGCTTTAAAATCGTTCAACGGATTATACGGATATTCAACGTATGATAGCGTTCAATATTTTGAAAATATCGTATTAAATGTAAAAGATGCGCCGTCAAAAATTCCTTTAATGCAGTATAGTTTTTACAGATTTATTATCGCTATCAATCATTTTAATGATGAAATGACGATTATTGAAAACGTAGAAGCAGGAACTGAATCAAGAATTTCAGAAGTAGAAACCATCATTGAAGCACAAGCTTTCAATACTCAAAAATTTGAAATCGATGGACAAGAAACTTCAAACTGTACCAATGAAGATTTTAAAGAATATGTTGTAAAAGCAAAAGCTCATTGTAAAAGAGGCGATGTTTTTCAATTGGTTTTATCACGCCAATTTCAACAAAAATTTAAAGGAGATGAATTTAATGTGTATCGTGCATTACGTTCGATAAATCCATCGCCATATTTATTTTATTTCGATTATGGTTCGTTTAAATTAATGGGATCTTCACCAGAAGCTCAAATTAAAATTAGCGAAGGAAAAGCCATTATCAATCCAATTGCAGGAACTTTCCGAAGAACTGGCGATATGGCGCAAGATATTAAGCTTGGAAAAAAATTATCCGAAGATAAAAAAGAAACAGCCGAACACGTAATGCTAGTTGATTTAGCACGAAATGATTTAAGCAAACACGCCAATAATGTAAAAGTTGAGGTATTTAAAGAAGTGCAATATTTCAGCCATGTAATTCACTTGGTTTCTACTGTAAAAGGCGAAATTAAAGGCAATCCGATTGAAATAGTTGGCGACACTTTCCCGGCAGGAACTTTAAGTGGTGCTCCAAAATACAAGGCGATGCAGTTAATCGATACCTATGAAAACCAATCTCGTGGTTTTTATGGAGGCGCAGTCGGAATTATCGGCTTAGACGGTTCTGTAAATTTAGCGATTGCCATTCGCTCATTTGTTAGTAAAAATAATAGGTTGTATTATCAGGCAGGCGCAGGAATTGTAATTCATTCGGATCAAGAAAAAGAATTGCAAGAGGTAAATAATAAATTAGCAGCCTTGAAAAAAGCCTTGATTTTAGCAGAAAATATTTAGGGCGTTCGAGCGGGCTTTCCACTATATCTTTTTATTTTGAAAAAAAATAAAAAGGATGCCGTTGCAATCCCTAACGCAAAAAAAAATCAGCCAGAAATCAAGAAAATAAATATTTAAAAAGATTAATAGTTTGTTTAAAAATTAAATAAAGACTAGATTCTCGTCATGCTGAATTTATTTCAGCATCGCATCAACAGAAGAACTACGGCAAATCAGGATACGAACCTGAAATAAATTCAGGTTGACGGATGCGATTCCTTATTTTTCTGTGATATTTTTTTTCAGATGAAATTTAAACAGGCTCTAAAAATTATTTAATCATTCAATTTTTAAAAGAAGATGAAAATATTAATACTAGATAATTACGATTCATTTACCTATAATTTGGTGCACATGGTCGAAGATATTACGGGAAATTTGCCCGATGTATTTAGAAATGACGAAATTTCAATAGCAGAAATTGACCGTTATGATGTGATTTTTTTATCGCCAGGACCAGGAATTCCTGACGAAGCAGGAATTTTAAAAGAAGTTATCAGAAATTACGCAGGGAAAAAACCCATTTTTGGCGTTTGCTTAGGATTACAAGCAATTACTGAAGTTTTTGGTGGAGCAATCGAAAACATGGGCGAAGTATTTCACGGAGTTGCTACGGAAATGGAAATCATCAAAAAAGATGCGGTTATTTTTAAAGATATTCCACAGAAATTTAAAGCAGCTAGATACCATTCTTGGACAGCATCGCACAAAAATTTTCCATCAGAATTAATGATTACGGCAAAAGATGAGCAAGGAGGAATTCAAGCAATTCAGCATAAAGAATTTAATTTATCCGCAGTGCAATTTCACCCAGAATCAATATTAACAGATGTCGGGGAGCAACTTGTTAGAAATTTTTTAAACAACATTAAAAAATAAAAATCTTTTAAAATCATGAAAGAAATTTTAAATAATTTATATCAACATAAAAGATTAACAAAACTTGAAGCAAAACAGGTTTTAATCGATATTGCTTCAGGAAAATTTAACGAAGCACATTTAGCATCATTTATGACTGTTTTTATGATGCGTCCAATTTCTACTGATGAGCTTGCAGGTTTTAGAAATGCTTTAATAGAATTGGCTATAAAAGTTGATTTTTCAGAATATAATACCATTGATATTGTAGGAACTGGAGGTGATGGAAAAGATACTTTTAATATTTCAACATTAACTTCATTTATTGTTGCAGGAACAGGACAAAAAGTAGCAAAACATGGAAATTATTCCGTATCTTCTCAATCAGGCTCTTCTGATATGTTAGAAAGTTTTGGCTATAAATTTACCAATGATGAAGCGGTTTTAAAATCGCATTTAGAAAAAGCAAATATCTGTTTTTTACACGCGCCGAAATTTCATCCAGCAATGAAAGCGGTAAGTGCAACAAGAAAAGAATTAGCGTTAAAAACGTTTTTCAATATTTTAGGACCTTTAGTAAACCCAAGTTCGCCAAAAAATCAATTATTAGGAACGTTTAATTTAGAAGTTGCTCGTCTGTATAATTATATTTTACAAGAAGAAAATACAAATTACGGAATTGTACATTCGCTTGATGGCTATGATGAAATTTCATTAACAAGCGGTTTTAAATTGTTCACTAAAAATGGCGAACAATTAATAAACCCTGAAGATTTAGGGCAAAAAAGATTGCAACAATCCGATGTTTTTGGAGGTAAATCGGTTGCTGATGCGGCTAAAATATTCAAAAATATTATTGAAGGAAACGGTACGGAAGCACAAAATAGTGTTGTGTTAACAAATGCTGCATTTGCTTTAAAAATTGTTGATGATAAAAAGAGTTTTGAACAAGCATATCAAGAAGCAAAAGATTCTTTATTAGGATTAAAAGCAAAAGAATGTTTAGCTAAATTAATAGCATAAAGTTAAAAAGTTAATTATAATGAGTTTCTAAATAATTTTTAAAGCTCATAAAAATTACAAAAGCATAAAAAATGACAATATTAGATAAAATAATAGCCTTTAAGAAAACAGAAGTTGCTAAAATTAAAGCAGAAATTCCTGTTAGTAAATTAGTGGAAAGTCCAAATTTTAAAAATGCCCCTTTTTCATTAAAAAAGTCATTATTAACAGTAGGTTCAACAGGAATTATTGCAGAGTATAAACGTAAATCTCCATCAAAAGGAATTATCAATGATACTTCATCAATATTAGAAGTAACAGAAGGTTATTTAAATGCCAACGTAGCAGCGCAATCTATTTTAACGGATACGAACTTTTTTGGTGGAACAATGGCAGATTTGTTAGAAGCTAGAACTGTAAATCAGCAAATACCAATTTTAAGAAAAGATTTTATTGTTGATGGTTTTCAAATTGTTGAAGCTAAAGCAATAGGAGCAGACGTTATTTTATTAATAGCTGCTTGTTTAACAAAACAAGAACTTAAAAATTACGGACAATTAGCCAACGATTTAGGTTTAGAGGTTTTATACGAAATACACACACAAGAAGATTTAGATAAAATTAGTGATTTGGATAATAAAATTATCGGAATTAATAATAGAAATTTAAAAACTTTTGAAGTTGATTTAGAACATTCTATCAACTTGGCAGGTCAAATTCCTGATACGGCAATTAAGGTTTCAGAAAGTGGAATTTCAGACCCAAGAATTATTACAGGATTAAAAGAACACGGTTTCCAAGGGTTTTTAATAGGAGAGAATTTTATGAAAACAAAAAATCCTGGAGAAGCTTGTAAAGATTTTATCGCTCAAATAAGATAAATATGAAATTGAAAGTTTGTGGGATGAAATATGTAGAAAATATCCAACAAGTTGCCCAATTGCAACCTGATTATTTAGGATTTATTTTCTATGAAAAATCAAAAAGAAATTTTGAAGGAATTATTCCCGATTTACCTAAGGAGATAAAAAAAGTAGGTGTTTTTGTGAATGAAATTCCAGAAATTGTAGTTTCATTAACTGAAGAATATGGTTTAAATACGTTGCAATTACATGGCGATGAATCATCAGAATATGTACAGCGTTTAAGAACTATTTTTGAAGAAAGTATTGCTGAAAAAAAGCAACATCTTAAATATAAAGTTCCAGAATTAATAAAAGTATTTGGAATTAAAGACAGTTTCGATTTTGAAGTTTTAAAACCCTACGAATCATTGGTTGATTTCTTTTTGTTCGATACTAAAGGAAAAGAACGAGGAGGAAATGGAATTACTTTTGATTGGTCTGTTCTTCAAAAATATAATTTAACAAAACCATTTTTTTTAAGTGGAGGAATTGGGTTAGAAGAAGCATCAGAAATCAATAAATTAAAAGCATTGAATTTACCTATTTATGCGGTAGATGTAAATAGTAAATTTGAAGCATCAGCAGGTTTAAAATCAGTAAAAAAATTAGAAAAGTTTAAAAAAAGTTTTATTATATAGATGGAAACATGCTTAGAAGCTTTAAATGGATTTACCAATGTTGAAATATATTGTGATATTATAAAAGAATCTTTAAGGTTAATTAATTATAAAATTTATCCTACAGAGGAAGAGCATCGTTTGGCTTTAATAAAAAAAATGAAATTAGAAAAGTCATATGATATTGAACTTTTTATATCTTGTATTGATTTAATAGAAGATGCACAATATGCGATAAATGAAGTTAATGAATATGGATTGAGTTTAGGTAAAATACCAAGAAGAAATGAAATGTATTTACGTTTATATGGAGTTTTAAACGCAGCGTACATTCAAATATTAGCAATAAAAGATTTATTGAATTTGTTGAATTTGTTGAATTTTTCTGAATTTACAGAAATACATAATCATTTAAAGAAAGTTAGATTAATAGAATTAAGAAATAAAATAGCTTCTCATTCTACAAATTATGATGACGGAACAAATGAGAGGTGTTTTTTTAGATTAGTACAGGCTAGTTTAAGTAAATCAGGAAAAAATATACAAATAGAAGGTCGGAACGAGAGTGAAGATTTTAATTTATTAGATTGTCTAGCATCATTCACAAATGAAGTAGAGTTTTTTCTAGATAAAATTGTAGTTAAACAATTGGAAAAAACATATAAAAAAGAAGCTATAGATGATTTAACTTTGAAATATAATTATATTAAAAAATAGGATTTAAAAAATGAAATTTCAACCAACTAAAGAAGGATATTACGGGCAATTCGGTGGTGCATTTATTCCTGAATTATTACATCCAAACGTACTAGAATTAGAAGATAATTATATTAAAATTATCGAATCTAAAGAGTTTCAAGACGAATACAAAGCATTGTTAAAAGACTATGTTGGACGTCCTACTCCGTTGTATTTGGCAGAAAGATTATCAGAAAAATATGGTGCTACTATTTATTTAAAACGTGAAGATTTAAATCATACAGGAGCACACAAAGTAAACAATACTGTTGGGCAAATTTTAATAGCTAAAAAGCTAGGTAAAACAAAAATTATAGCAGAAACAGGAGCAGGACAACATGGTGTTGCAACAGCTACAGTTTGTGCTTTAATGGGTTTAGAGTGTATTGTTTTTATGGGTGAAAAAGACATTGCAAGGCAAGCGCCTAATGTTGCTCGAATGAAAATGTTAGGAGCTAAAGTTGTGCCTGCATTAAGCGGAAGTAAAACATTAAAAGATGCTACAAACGAAGCAATTCGTTATTGGATTCAGCATCCAGATAGTTATTATTTAATTGGTTCTGTGGTTGGTCCTGCTCCGTATCCTGATATGGTAGCGCGTTTACAAGCTATTATTTCAGAAGAAATGAAATGGCAACTAAAAGAAAAAACAGGAAAAGAAAATCCTGATACAATTATTGCCTGTGTTGGAGGTGGTTCTAATGCTGCGGGTGCTTTTTATCATTATTTAGAAGATGAAGAAGTTGGTTTAGTAGCAGTAGAAGCTGGTGGTTTAGGAGTTGATTCTGGTGAAAGTGCAGCAACATCTCAATTAGGACAAGTTGGTGTAATTCATGGAAGTAAAACTATTTTAATGCAAGATGAATACGGACAAATTACAGAGCCATATTCTATTTCTGCAGGATTAGATTATCCTGGAGTTGGTCCATTACATGCGTTTTTACACGAAACTAAGCGTGCCGAATTTTTGAACGCAACAGATGATGAAGCTTTAGAAGCTGCTTTTGAATTAACCAAATTAGAAGGAATTATTCCTGCTTTAGAAACAGCACATGCATTGGCTGTTTTATCTAAAATGGATTTGAAAAAAGATCAAGTAATTGTTATAAACTTATCAGGAAGAGGTGATAAGGATTTAGAAACGTATATGAAGCATTTAAAAGAGTAAGTAGATGAAATTATTAAAAGAAATATTTCAAGAAAAGAAGAATTTACTTTCTATATTTTTTACAGCAGGTTTTCCAAATTTAAATGATACAACTAAAATTATACACGATTTAAGTGAAAATGGTGTTGATTTTATAGAAGTTGGTTTACCTTATTCTGATCCTTTAGCAGATGGAACTACAATACAAGACAGTAGTCATAGAGCTTTGCAAAATGGAATGAATTTAGATGTTGTTTTTGAGCAATTAAAATCAATTAAAGAGACCAATAAAACGCCATTAGTTTTAATGGGATATTTGAATCAGCTTATTAAATATGGTGAAGATAAATTTTGTCAAGCAGTACAAGATTGCGGTATGAAAACTGTTATTTTTCCTGATTTACCAATGATTGAATATGAAAATCATTATAAAGCGTTGTTCGAAAAATACGGAATTACTAATGTGTTTTTAATTACGCCACACACATCAGAAGAACGTATCCGAAAAATTGATGCACTTACTGATGCTTTTATTTATGTAGTTGCTTCGGCATCTATAACAGGAGCAAAAGGAGAAATATCAACAGAACAAATTGATTACTTTAAGCGAATTGAAGCAATGAATTTAAAAAGTAAATTAGTTGTTGGTTTTGGTATATCTGATAACAAAACATTTACAACTGCTTGTAATTATGCTGATGGTGCAATTATTGGTTCGGCTTTTATTAAAGATTTAGATAAAAATGGCGTAGCAGGAATTTCTAATTTTGTTAGTACTGTTATCAATGCTTAATTTTTATAAAGATGCAATTTGTTTTAATAGTTGTAAATAATATCGTAAAAATGTTTAGCCCCGATTGAAGCAATTGTTTGAGCTCTTTTTTTGATTTTTTTCAAAAAAAAGCGAGTGCGGAAAGCGGGAAATAGCTTCAAAATATTTTAACAAGTATTTAAAAGAAACGTAGAAATTAATTTCTACGTTTTTTTTTATGATTATTTTTGTAAAATGATACAGCTAACAGAACAAGATTTACTAGCAAAATTAAAAACTAATTTTGGATACGACAGTTTTCGGTTACAGCAAAAAGCAATTATTGAAAATGTTTTAGCTAAAAAAGATACCTTAGTAATAATGCCAACAGGAGGAGGGAAATCTATTTGTTTTCAGCTACCTGCATTATTTTTTGATGGAATTACGTTGGTTATTTCTCCGTTAATCGCACTGATGAAAGATCAGGTTGATAGTTTAAAAGCCAATGGAATACCTGCTACTTATTATAATAGTAGTCAATCATCAGAAGAACAAGAAGCTGTTTTTGATGCAGTTATCAACAAAAAAGTGAAGCTTTTATACGTTGCTCCTGAGAGTTTAGCATTGCTTCAAAATTTGTTAAATCAGAATTATATTAGTTGTGTTGCTATTGATGAAGCACATTGTATTTCTTCTTGGGGTCATGATTTCAGACCATCTTACAAACAATTATCTTTTTTAAAAAGAACCTTACCCAATGTGCCAATTATCGCTTTAACTGCAACTGCTGATAAAGCGACTCAGGAAGATATTTTAGCACAATTATCTGTACCAAATGCAACTAAATATGTGAGTTCTTTTAATCGAGAAAATATCAGTTTAGAAGTTCGACCAGCAAATGATAGAGTACAACAGATTATTAAATTTATCAATAAAAAACCTAATGATGCAGGAATTATTTATTGCTTAAGTAGAAAAGCTACTGAACAATTGGCAAGTAAATTAAAGCAAAATAATATCAATGCAAAAGCGTATCATGCGGGTTTAAATTTTGAAGAACGTGCAAAAAATCAAGAAGATTTTATTAAAGATGATGTGCAAATTATTTGTGCAACGGTTGCGTTTGGGATGGGAATCGATAAATCGAATGTGCGTTGGGTAATTCATTATAATATGCCCAAAAATATTGAAGGATATTATCAGGAAATAGGACGTGCAGGAAGAGATGGTTTATCTGCCGAAGCCTTACTATTTCATAGTTATGCAGATGTAATTCAATTGCGTCAATTTATTGAAAATGGAAATAATCAAGAATTAGAAAATGCGAAGTTAGACCGTATGAAACAATTTTCTGAAGCAACCGTTTGCCGACGAAAAATTTTATTGAGTTATTTTGGCGAATTGATTGAAAAAAATTGTGGAAATTGTGATGTTTGTAAAAATCCAGTTCAGTTTTTTGACGGAACTATTATTGCTCAAAAAGCACTTTCAGTAATTTACAGATTGCAAGAAAAAGAAGGAATAGGAACTGTTATTGATGTACTTCGAGGTGCTAAAAATGCGGGAGTTTTAGATAAAAATTATCAAACATTAAAAACCTACGGAATAGGAAATGATATTTCGTGGCAACATTGGCAACATTATATTATTCAGTTGATAAATCAAGGATATTGTCAGATTGCTTTTCATTTAAATAATAGCTTGCAATTAACTGATTTTTCTAAAAAAGTTCTTTTTAATGGTGAAAAAGTTCAATTAACAACACCTGTTGAATTTAAGAAAGAAGTAAAAGTAGCAGGTGTAAAAAAGAAAAAATCAAGAACAAAAACGCCAACTGGTAGTTTATTTGAGGCTTTACGAAAATTACGTACTCGTATTGCAAAAGAAGAAGATATTCCTGCGTATTTGGTTTTTAGTGATGCTACATTACGAGCTTTAGAAAACGAACGTCCGCAAACAGATTCGGCATTTTTAGCCGTTAGTGGTGTAGGAAATCGAAAGTTAGAAGTCTATGGTGGCGAGTTTATGGAAGAAATTAAAAAATTTATCAAACATAAAAAACAAGGTAAAAAAGATACGACTTTAGAAACCTATAAATTATACAAAGAAGGTTTTTCTATTGATGAAATAGCGGAGAAACGAAATTTAAAATCACCAACAATATTTTCTCATTTATCAAAATTATATTTAGAAGGAAAAGATGTAAATCTAAATAAATTTATTAGTGTAGATACCTTAAAATTAATAGCAAATGCTAAAAAAGTTTTAAAAAATGAACCAACACTAAAACCTTATTTTGAGTTTTTAGGAGAAAAAGTTCCGTATGGAGAAATACGTGTCGGATTGACTATTTTACAAAAGAATAAGTAATTAAAGATGATAATTTTTCATTAATCCTGTTACTTCATCTGCAATTTCTTTTCGTAAACTAAGCGGTTCTAAAACTTCAATTCGATGTCCGTATTTTAATATTTTTTGATGCAGTTCAATCGAATTTCCAACAAATAAACTCAAGATAAAAAAATCAGGATTTTCTTCGGTTATTTTTTGATATTTAAAAATAGGGGTTGTTTTTATATATTCTTTCTGACTGTTATTAATTTTCAATTTAATTTGTATCGGTTTGATGGTTTCTTCATTAAAACTAACACCAACGGTATAGCGTAATTTTTCTTCAATACGTTCTAAATTAATAGCGATTTTATTTTTGGTAAGTTCTAAATCTGAAATTCTATCCAAAGAAAAAGTTCGGTATCCTTTTTCGGTTTTACCGATAACATACCATCTATTTTGAAATTCTTTTAATACATAGGGTTCAAAAATATATTTTTTTACAGCGTTATTTCGTTTATAATTTACATGATTAAAAGTTACGGCTACTTTTTTGATAATTGCATCAAAAATAGTACTGAAAATATCTAAATTAAATTCTAGAGCATTGGGTTCAAATAAAATATATTGCATATATTTTTCGGGGATTTGTAAAGCTTTCTCATAGGCAATTGCCATGGATTGATATTTTACAAAATGTGAAAAAAGTTCGTTACATTCCTCAAAAAATAAGGTATAATATCCTTTGGTATTGTCATCAATTTTGAAGCCACTTTCTTTTAAACTTTTAATGTCATTACTTAAAGTACTGGTACTTTTACTGTGTCCTTTTAGTGCGAGATGCTGTAAAATTGCATTACTAGATTTTGTTTCTGTTTTTAGAAAATTGATGATAGTAATTTGCCGTTGTATTTTTTTACTGATGTTATTTTTCATAATTTTTTCTTCTTTTTTATTGTTGATATTTCTTTTATCAATCAAAGATACGCTTTGATTTTCCATAAAAATGGGAAATCTTTTATTTTCCTAATTTCGTGGAAAACGATGAATTTACTTTGTAGTATAAATAAATCAAAAAAAAAGTTACTATGAATGAAGTGCAAGAAGTAAATGAAGTAGAAAATGCTTCTCAAGAAAAAAATAAACAAGAACAACGCCTTATAATGATGCTAAATTATACATCGCTGATGATTGGAATTTAAAAGAAAGAAATACAATTATTAAAAATAACTATTTAAAAATAGAGAATATGAAAATTATAGAAAAATTGCAATTTTGTAAAAATTTATTTTAAGTGGGAAAATTTAGAAAAAGAAAAAAGCATATCATTTATTTTAGATTATCAACGCACCGCTATGATGAGATAACCTAAGACAAATTATCAAAAAAAATCCTTCAATATATTTTGAAGGATTTTTTAGTGTTTTTATCAATGATAAATTATAAAAAATAATGATAAATGGGGGATAACAATATTATTGTCCAGGTTCTTCTAGTAAGTTAAGTGTACTAGAATTCTTGATGTTTACTTTTTCAGAAAAATCACCATGAATAATTAAATTATTTTCATGACGATGTACTAATTTATTCATTTTATTACGGTTTAATAATAAAATCGTTTTAGTTCCAGAATGGTCTTTTTTCTCTAAAATATTTTCGCCGTTAAATTCCACAATCCATTCACTTTCGTGGATATTATTTTCATATTCTAATTCAATTATAGGCATTTTATAAAAGTTGTAATCTTGAATATATCCTAAAGCGATATTTAAACGTAAATTTCCACCTTCAACAGTGTATGAATCTTCTTTTAAACCAGCATCTTTAAGAGAAAATTTGTTAAAAGCAGGCGTATCCATTACAATTTTTAATTCTCCGTCTGTTATATTTAATTTCATAAGTAGTTTTTTTTTATTGTTAATTAATCATATTAATTGATACTGCAAAATTACGCTTACTATTTATGTTTTTAAATGACTTTTATCATTGTTTATCATTATTTATTGCTGTTTTTGTTGTTGATTTTATCATTAATTTGATATATTATAGATAATACATAAAAGCCCAAGATTTACGAGATTCAATATAATATAAATTTTCTTCGTTGATATACGCTTCTCTTTCAAAACTTAAATTTTCATAGGCTAAATAGGCATTTTTGTATTTTATATATTTAAAAATCCATTCGATTGCGTAGAAAAGATAGAAGAAAATAATGAACAATTCTACTTGTTGTTTTAGGTGAATTTTTTCATGATTTATTAACACATCATTTTCTTTTAAATCCTTAGTTTTTAAAAAGATAAAAGGAAATAAGGCAATGCCCGAAAAACCTTTAGGAATAATATATTTTGCTATAAAAATCATATTAAAATGGAAGGGATTTAGCCACAAAAATACTCATTTATATTTTGGATGATGTTTCTTGTTTGCATCGTAACTGTTATTTTTTTGTGTTAATTTTTATTGTTTGTAAATCAGTTATTTGGCATATTTATTGCTATATTTTTTTAACATTTTATCCTTAAAAAATTAATTATTATGAAATCAGCTACTTTATTTTCTTTTTCGATAAAATCATTAACAAAATCATTAATTTTACTGATTGTATTATTTCTGATAACTTCCTGTGTTTCAGTAAATGTAGCAACAGACTACGATACGAAGGTAAATTTCAAAAATTATAAGACATTTGCATTTTATAAAAAAGGCATCGATAAAGCAACGATTTCCGATTTAGATAAAAGACGGATTATGCGTGCTATCGAGCAAGAATTAATGGCAAAGGGAATGACAAAATCCGATTCGCCTGATATTTTAGTAAGTATTTTTACAAAATCAACAGAACGAATTATGGTTACTGATAATTTTTACGGCGGATTTTATTATCCGTATTATTACGGCATCAATCCGATACAAGTTTCTAAATATACACAAGGAACACTTTTTATTGATATATTAGATGCTCAGAAAAAAGAATTAGTTTGGCAAGGTATCGGAACAGGGACTTTAAGCACTCGAAATGTGGAACAAAAACAAGCGAGAATTAAAGAATTTGTCGCTGAAATAATGGCAGTATATCCGCCAGAAATCAGCAAAAAATAAAAAAAATATTTATTATCTTTATTCTAGACCTCACAGGTTTTTAAAACCTGTGAGGTCTAAGTTTATTAAGAAACTAAAATAAATTCTTAATAACGTTTCTTTTTTTGATATTTGCATTATGAGAAATACCATTTTAAAAGCAACTCCCGACGAATATTATCTAAACGAACAAGGATACCGAGTTTTTAAAGAATCGTATCATTTAAGGCGTGGATATTGCTGTAAAAGTGGCTGTAAACATTGTCCGTTCGGATATGATAAAAAAACCGATAGTTTTCAATAATAATATAATTTAACATCAAAACAAACATCAAAATAAACTAGTAAAAATGAAAAAAATTATAGCAATATTTGTGTTTTCCGTAACATTTTTAACAGGATGTGCCGAATTACAAAAAGTAGTCAGTCAATTACCACAAGGAACGGGAGGCGTTTTATCGCAACAGCAAATAGGAAATGGATTGCGTCAAGCGTTGGATAACGGAATTAAACATCAAGTTGCAAAACTAACGGCAACCGATGGTTTTTATAAAAATAATTTGGTGAAAATCGTATTGCCAGAAGAATTAAAAGCCGTTGATAAAGGATTGCGTAAAATCGGATTAAGTAATTTGGCAGATCAAGGTATAAAAGCGATGAACAGAACTGCGGAAGATGCCGTTAAAACTGCCACGCCAATTTTTGTAAAAGCAGTGAAAGAAATTTCTTTTAACGATGCCAAAACTATTTTATTAGGCGATAAAAATTCGGCAACTTCTTACTTAGAGTCAAAAACAAATACAGCTTTATATAGCAAATTTAATCCTGTTATAAAAAACTCATTTTCGAAAGTTGGTGCCGATAAAATTTGGACAAATTTAATCAATAAATATAACAGCATTCCTTTTGTAAAAAGGGTAAATCCTGATTTAACAGATTATGTAACCAAGCAAGCGTTGCAAGGTGTTTTTAAAATGATTGCAGTGGAAGAAAAAGGAATCCGTGAAAAATCGGCATTACGAAATACGGCTTTATTGCGTCAAGTATTTGCGTTGCAAGATAAATACTAAAAAATAGTTATTGAAATTTAAAAAACAACAAAAAACAACAAATAAAAACCTAAATACTTATTTTAATATTTTAAGTATTTAGGTTTTTATGCTTTTTTTGATGCTTATTTTTTGATACTTATTGGTTTAAAATATCTTGCATTTGTTGTTGTAATTCTAGTGCTTTTACTGCGGATTTATCAGCAAAATCTTTTTTATCCGAAGCATAAATAATTCCACGAGAAGAATTAATTAATAAACCGATATTTTTGTTCATTCCGAATTTACAAACATCTTGTAAATTTCCACCTTGCGCTCCAACTCCAGGAACTAATAAAAAGCTATCAGGCACAATTTTTCGAATTTCTTTGAAATATTCCGCTTTTGTTGCTCCGACAACATACATTAAATTTTGAGAATTTTTCCAAGATTTAGACGTTTCTAAAACCTGTTTATATAATTCTTTTGGAGTGTCAATTTTATTATTTTTATCAATTTTATTACTTTCTACCACATTTTTTGTTTGAAAATCAAACGCACCTTGGTTGGATGTTAATGCCAACATAATGGTATGTTTATCTTGAAAAGCTAAAAAAGGTTCTACGGAATCTTTTCCCATATACGGGGCAACGGTTACCGAATCGAAGGCTAAATCTTCCAAAAAAGCTTTGGCATACATGGTAGAAGTATTGCCGATATCGCCACGTTTTGCATCTGCAATGGTAAAAATTTCAGGGTACTTTTTGTTGATGTATTTGATAGTTTTTTCCAAAGATTTCCAACCTTTTATTCCGTAAGCTTCGTAAAAAGCGGTGTTTGGTTTGTAGGCAACGCATAAATGATGTGTCGCATCAATTATGGCTTTATTGAAGGCGAAAATCGGGTCTTTTTTCTGTAATAAATGTTGCGGTATTTTGGTTAAATCGACATCTAAACCGATGCATAAAAACGACTTCTTTTTTTTAATTTGTGCAACTAATTCTTGTGTGGTCATGTGTTGTTCTAAAATTATGGTAAAAGTTAGGCAAAAGTACACTTTTTAAATACTTTTTTTAAGACTTTCTTATATCTTATTCTATCTTTGTATCGTATGTTTCAATATATAATTCATAAAATTTTCTACGGATTTTTAACACTTTTTGGAGTTGTTACGGTTATCTTTTTTTTGTTCAATGTGTTGCCAGGCGACCCTGCTAGAATGATGTTAGATCAACGAGAAGATACCAAACAGCTTGAAAATATCAGAAAGAAATACGGTTTTGATAAGCCGATATCTACGCAATATTTATATTATTTAAATGATGTTTCGCCGTTATCATTTCACAGTGATTTTTCGGGAGATTATACTTTTTTATCCGAAGAAAAATATTCTTTTCAGAAAATAATCCAAATAAATGGAACGAATATTGTATTAAAATATCCGTATTTACGACAATCTTTTCAGAAAAACGGTAAAAATGTATCGGAAGTTATTGCAGAAACGTTGCCAAATACGGCCGTTTTAGCCATTTTTTCCATTGCGATTGCGTTATTTTTAGGAATTATTTTAGGAATTTTATCGGCATTATATAAAGATACTTTTTTTGATAAAATCATAGCGATTATCAGTACTTTAGGAATGAGTATTCCGTCTTTTTTTTCGGCAATTTTAGTGGCTTGGTTCTTCGGATTTGTATTGCATAAATTCACAGGATTAGAAATGACAGGAAGTTTATATGAAGTTGATGATTTTGGCGAAGGAATCCGTATTGAGTGGAAAAATTTGGTGTTACCAGCGATTGTATTAGGCATTCGTCCATTGGCGGTGGTGATTCAATTGATGCGAAATTCGTTATTAGAAACCCTACAACAAGATTATATCCGAACCGCAAGAGCAAAAGGATTAACGGAATATCAAGTACTTAAAAAACACGCCTTAAAAAACTCGTTAAACCCAGTAGTAACGGCAATTTCAGGTTGGTTTGCTTCGATGTTGGCAGGTGCCGTTTTTGTTGAATATATTTTCAATTGGAACGGATTAGGAAAAGAAATCGTAAATTCGTTGAATACACTCGATTTGCCCGTAATAATGGGGAGTGTATTGGTTATCGCTACGTTATTTATTTTGATAAATATCTTAGTAGATGTTATTTATAGTTGGTTAGATCCACGGATTAAATTAAGTTAAAATGAAGTATTTTTTTATTTTTATGCTGTTTTTAGTATTGCAAAGTTGTGCTGTTTTTCAGCCTAAATATTTTTCTTCGGATGCGTTATCAGAAAAACTAGTAACCATACATCGAGATTCGATAACTTTAAGAGAAATCTTTCAAAAAAATAAAAATAAGAGGCAATTTGTACAAATTTTTGCAACCTATTGCCCAATTAGTCAGCAAAGTTTTAAAGACGTCTTGGAATTTCAACAAAAAAATCCAGCGATAAAATATGTGTTTTTATCGGTCGATCATTCTTATTTTGATTGGAAAAGAGGACTTGAAAACATCAAAAAAAACAACAACATAAAAGGAGCGTATTATTATATTCCAAAAAAAGGAAAAGGGAAATTAGCGAAATTTTTAAAACTCAAAACAATTCCGAGATTTATTATGATTGATGAAAAACAGAAAATTACGCTTTTTAAAGCATCAAAAGTTTCAAAAATAAAATAATTTAAACCAATTTTAAGTAAAATAAATAATCAAGATGATAAAATATATACTATTAATTTTTACAGGATTTTTTTTAGGGAATTGTTCTCTTAAAAATCCTACCGAATTTTCAAAAGAAGCCTTAAACGATACTTTTATTTCATTCGGTATAAAGAATCAAAATCAAAATAAAACAGAAAGAGAAAGAGAAATAGAAAGAGAAGAAGTACTTTTTAAAGATATTTTATCACAAAATAAAGGAAAAAAAATAGTGATTGATGTGTGGGCTTCGTGGTGTAAAGATTGCTTAGAGAGTCTGCCTGATGTTAAAAAACTTCAAGCCGAAAATCCAACGGTAGTATTTGTATATTTGTCGCTTGATAAAGATTTAGAATCCTGGGAAACTGCTGTTCATCGCCTAAATCTAAAAGGACAACATTATTTTATGCAATCGGGCTGGGAAGGAAAATTTGCGAAGTTTTTGGGGGTAAATTGGATTCCTCGCTATTTATTAATTGCTGAAAATGGAGCAATAACTGTTTTTAATGAAACAAAAATTACCGATGATTTTATAGGTAAAATATTAAAAAAATAACGTATTTTTAGCCGAAATAGTTAGTGAAAATATTAAAAAAAAAAGTTATGAAAAAAATTATTTACGCATTTATCTTTATTGTATTAGCCTCTTGTGGTGGTGAAAAACCATCACCATTTCCTGAAGAAGTTTTAAATGAAAAATTTTTAACAATTCAAGAGGAAACAATCACTTTTAGAGAAATTTTAGAAAAATATAAAGGTAAAAAAGTAATGTTTGAGGTATGTGCCTCTTGGTGTGCTGAATGTGTTTCTGGAACGCCAAAAATTAAAGAATTAAAAGCCAAAAATCCTGACGTTGTTTTTGTTTTCTTATCAATAGATAAAACAATTCCACATTGGAAAAAAGGAATAGAACGCTTTTTTAATATAGAAGGAGATCATTATTTTATGTCTAATGCATTAAAAGGAGGATATGCTAAAGGATTAGGAATTAAAGATATACCAGGTTATATGGTCGTTAATGAGCTTGGAATTATTTCGTTATCAAATGTAACAGAACCGTTTGATCCAAGGTTAGAAGCAGCTTTAAAAGAATAATAAAAAGGATAAAATATTAATCATAAAAACACTAATAGTAAAACACTAATTAGTAACGTTTAAATTATAAATTAGAACATAATTTTGAGAAAAAAGATAGTTGCAGGTAACTGGAAAATGAATAATAATCTTGACCAAACTAAAACGTTAATCAAGGAACTTAAAAAGCAGGCAGACAAGCAAATAAGTGATACTACCAGAGTAATTATAGCACCGAGTTTTGTGAATTTAAATACGGCTGTTAAAAAAACAAAAAAATCAAATATTGAAGTAGCTGCACAAAATATGCATCAAGCTGATAATGGTGCTTTTACAGGCGAAATTTCTGCTGATATGCTGACTGATTTAGGTTTGAAGTTAGTGATTTTAGGACATTCTGAAAGAAGAGAATATTTTGGCGAAACCGATGCAATTCTTGCTCAAAAAGTAACAACAGCTCTTCAAAATAACTTAGAAGTTATCTTTTGTTTTGGCGAAGTTTTAGAAGATAGAAAACAAAAAAATCATTTTGAAGTTGTTGAAAATCAATTGAAAAATGGCTTATTTCATCTAAAAAAAGAAGATTTTAAAAATATTATCTTAGCCTACGAACCTGTTTGGGCAATCGGAACGGGAGAAACAGCATCGGCTGGACAAGCACAAGAAATCCACAGTTTTGTAAGGAAAACAATCGCTAAAAAATACGGAAATGAAATAGTAGAAAATATTTCAATATTGTATGGCGGAAGCGTAAAACCCGAAAATGCCAAAGAAATTTTTTCAAAACAAGATGTCGATGGCGGATTAATTGGAGGTGCAGCTTTAAATGCTAAAGATTTTTTAGCAATTGTTAACGCAATTTAAGTCAGAGAAATCAACAGAAATCAACAAAAAAATCAAGAGAAGTTAAAAAAAATGGATAATATTTATATAGAATATATTTTTGAAATAAGCCCAAAAGAACCCGCAACAGAAATTTTAATCGCTGAATTAGGTGACGTTGGTTTTGAAAGTTTTGTCGAAAATGAAAATGGCGTTACCGCATATATTCAAAAAAATGACTGGAAAGAAACTATATTAGATGCTATTTTTATTTTAAAATCTGCTGATTTTACCATCAATTTTGAACAAAAAGAAATTGAACAAACCAATTGGAATGCCGAATGGGAAAAGAATTTTAATCAAATTCAAGTAGATGATTTAGTAAGTATCCGAGCGCCATTTCATGAAAATCCTCAATTAAAATACGATATTGTTATCGAACCGAAAATGAGTTTCGGTACAGGACATCACGAAACAACACACATGATGGTACAACATTTAATCAATCTAGATGTTGCGGATAAAAAAGTGCTCGATATGGGATGCGGAACAGGAATTTTAGCAATTTTTGCTGAAATGAAAGGTGCAAATCCTATTGATGCTATTGACATCGATGCTTGGTGTTACGAAAATTCCGTAGAAAATGTAACAAGAAATGGTTGTAAAAATATTTCAGTTTTTGAAGGTGATTCATCACTTTTAACCGATAAAAAATATGATGTTATTATCGCGAATATCAATCGTAATATTTTATTAAACGATATGAAAACCTATACAAATTGCCTAAATAAAACAGGCGTTCTATTGTTAAGCGGTTTTTATAGTGAAGATATTCCAATTATAGATGCCGAAGTTTCAAAATACGGTTTAACATTAAATAAAACAATAAAAAGAAATAATTGGGTAGCTTTGCAGTATCAAAAAAAAGCATAAAATAGTACTAAATATCCACAAATGAGCACAATAGAAAAAATACAAGAAGAGCTAGATGTTTTAATTCAAGAAACAAAAAAGCATGAAATTATTTTACATAATGATGATGTAAATTCGTTCGATTTTGTAATTGATAGTTTGGTCGATGTTTGTGAACACACATTGGAACAAGCAGAACAATGTTCTATTTTGGTTCATCATAAAGGAAAATGTGCCGTGAAAACAGGCGAATATAAAGACTTAGAACCAAGATGTAGTAAATTACTAGAATTAGGATTATCTGCAGAAATAATTTAATATGGAAAATATTTTTAGGTATTACGAATTTTCTGATTTTTTTAAGGATGAATCAGCAAGTTTTTTAGGAAATGAAATTTGTTATGCCATTTTAAATGAAGAACATTTTTTAATTTTTGAAAAAGATAAAGAAACCTATAATTTATATGTTTCTAAATATAAAGAAGTATCAGAAATTGGTGTTAAGCCTCCAGAAATACTAGAGGTTTTAGTGAAAAATTATGATAAATCAATTCCTGAACATCGGGTATTTTTAAGAAAATACTTATATTAAAAACTCAAAAAAAAACTTTTTTGAGTTTTTTTTTGTTTTTATGTGACCTTTAATTAATAAATGTGTCATAAGTGTGTAGAATCTATTAAATATCAGTAAAATATAATAGCCTTAAATTGAAGTCCCCTTTTTAAACTTCTCTTTGTTGAAGCGTTTTTACAGTATCCTTTTTTAGGATAATTCAATAAAAGAGAAGTTTTAGAGAAGTTTAAAAAAAATTAAGAGTTTAAAGATAGTAGTAGTTAGTTTTTATACTAAGTTTGGTTAGACGAAAAGGCCTTAAGCGAAAGCTTAGGGTCTTTTTTATAGCAGTTGTTTTTATGTTGATTATTTTATCCTAATTTCTTGTGATTTTTTTAAAGTAGCATATATTTATTGGTTTTAAAACTTCAAAAAAGATTAAAAACAATACGAAATATGATAAAAAATAATTTTAGCGTTTACTTTTCTGATTTTTATGTAATCGTGCAACGAATGGGAATTAATTTGAATTGCTAGATAAAGTAATAGAAGAAAATTTAATTCAAAGGATATTAAGGTAATCAATTTAGAAACGAAAAAACTTGTTGAATTTTGTTTTATATAGTCTAATCATTCAAATTAATTCGATTGTCTGGAAAAAAGCCATTATTAGTATGGTATATTTTTATACTATTTTTTCTTAATTGTACCAATTTTAGTAACTAAACTACTCGTTTTGTAATAAAACTATATTAAATAAAATTTAAAAATAAGGCATTTAACCCAGTGTTTACAGGTAAAATGTGGGCAAATAAAAAACACTAAGAATATAATTCTTAGTGTTTTTTTGTGACCTCGGCTGGATTCAAACCAGCAACCTCTTGAGCCGTAATCAAGTGCGCTATTCAGTTGCGCCACGAGGCCGTATTGCGAGTGCAAATCTACAACTGTTTTTCGGTTCTAAAAAATAAAATAGCACTTTTTTTTATTTTATTTTCAGAAATTTAATTTACCTCTTTTTTAAAGTCGATAATTATTTTTTCAGCATCCTTATAATCAGCTTTATAAATGAATAATTCACAAGAATCTCCCGTAGCACCAAAGCCTGCTAATCTTCCAGATTCTTTTGTGTCCTTAATTAATGTCGGAATTTTTGCCTCATCTAATAAAAAAGCAAGTCGATTTGTTAAAATTGTTGTTCCTGTGTATACCTTTATGTGTTCTTTCATCGTTGAATTTTTTAGTTTTATAGATTACAAGCAATTAAAATACAAAATTTTATTCTTTTTTCTGTCATATTCTAGTATATTTTAACAATTAATCACTTAATATCTTTATAAAAATCAGTTTTAAAATTTAAGTGAAATATAGCATTTTTATTTTGCTATAAAAATTATAATCAATGTACTATCTTTGTAAAAAAATATAAAAAATGAGTATCATTTACATAGTATTAGGGTTGTTACTACTGGTTCTTGGAGGGAATTGGTTGTTAAAAGCAGCGGTAGGATTGTCATTAAAATTAAATATTTCTAAAGTTGTCATCGGGATGACGGTAGTTTCTTTTGCAACCTCTGCACCAGAACTAATAGTTAGTATTAAATCGGCATTAAGTGGTGCTACTGGCTTGGCAGTAGGAAATGTAATTGGTTCTAATATTGCAAATTTAGGCTTGGTTTTAGGGATTACGATAATCTTATCGACCATTGAAGTTGAAAAAAGTTTTTATAAAACTGATTGGCCCGTAATGATGCTTGCCTCTGGATTGTTATATTTTTTTATCGCCTTTGATTATACGATTCAACGCTATGAAGGTATTATTTTATTTACAATGTTAATTGCATTTTTAGTGTATTTATTACGTTTTCAAAAAAATACGGTTGTTGTTGATGAAATATCAGAAGAGGAAGAGGAGATGCCGTTGTATAAAATTATCTTATTCTTAGTGATTGGTGGTTTTTGTTTATGGTTGGGTTCGGAATGGTTAATCGAAGGAGCAACAAGTTTGGCTAAAAATATGGGTGTAAGTGATGCTATTATTGGAGTTACTGTCGTTTCCGTAGGAACAAGTGTACCAGAATTAGCGGCATCAATAATTGCAGTTTTGAAGAAAGAAAAAGCTATTTCTTTAGGGAATTTAATCGGTTCGAACGTGTTTAATATCTTGGCAGTTTTAGGAATTACCGCCATTATTACACCGATACAATTGGAAAATGATGCGTTAAGTTTAGTAAATAGCGATATTTATTGGATGCTTGCCATTTCATTTATCGTATTACCATTTGCGTTTTTTCCAAAGAAATTGCGTTTAAATTGGGTACACGGAATCCTATTATTAGTTGCTTATACAGCATTTGTATATTTAAAATTAAGTTAAATATATTTTTTAAGCTAGAGTCTGTTTAAATTGAATTTGTCAATTCGAGTGATTTTAATGACAAGAAGGAATTAAATATTGTATCGAGAATTTGAATTCTTTTATATTGATGAATATTGATTTATTTTGATACTTAAAAAGTTCTCGATACCATTTTTTTAAAGGAAAAAAATCACTCGAACTGACAGTTTGCTTGTTTGTGTAATATAATTGATTTCTAAAATAATTAAAATTAGCAAAAATGCCTAGCCCCGATTGAAGCAATTGTTTGAGCTCTTTTTTATTTTTTTCTTTTGAAAAATAAAAAAAGCGAGTGCGGAAAGCGGGAAATAGCTTCAAATAATTTTTAGTATAAAATAACATCACATAAAAAAGCCTTTAAATTACTTTAAAGGCTTTTTTGATATCTAAAATTTATAATTTTTTATAAGATTTTATAAATTATCACAAACTGGTTTTACTGTTTGTATAATTCTTGATGCAATTTTATAAGGATCTCCGTTTGAAGCAGGTCTTCTGTCTTCTAAATATCCTTTCCAACCGCTATCAACTGTTAAAATAGGAATACGAATTGAAGCACCTCTATCAGAAATACCATAACTGAAATCGGTAATTGAAGCAGTTTCGTGTAATCCTGTTAAACGTTGGTCGTTATGCGCTCCGTAAATATCAATATGTTCTTTAGTTACTGGTCTAAACGCTTCACAAACCTTCATGTAAATTTCCTTAGAACCACAAGTTCTTAATACGGTATTTGAGAAATTTGCGTGCATTCCTGAACCATTCCAATCTCCTTTTACAGGTTTTGGATGATATTCAATATAATAACCATATTGTTCAGTTAATCTATCTAATAAATAACGAGCAATCCAGATTTCATCACCAGCTATTTTAGCACCTTTTGCAAATAATTGAAATTCCCATTGTCCTGAAGCAACTTCTTGATTAATTCCTTCAAAATTTAAACCAGCATCGATACATAAATCAGCATGTTGTTCTACGAAATCTCTTCCATGTGTATTTCTTCCGCCAACTGAACAATAATACATTCCTTGAGGTCCAGGATATCCGCCAACAGGAAATCCTAAAGGAAGTTGTGTTTTTCTATCCATGATAAAATATTCTTGTTCAAAACCGAACCAGAAATCATTATTATCATCATTAATAGTAGCACGAGCGTTAGATTCATGCGGAGTTCCATCAGCATTTAATACTTCATTCATTACTAAATATCCGTTAATACGAGCAGGATCAGGATAAATTGCAACAGGTTTTAAAACACAATCAGAAGCGCCTCCTGAAGCTTGTCTTGTTGATGAGCCATCAAAAGACCAATTTTTTAATTCCTCAAGAGTTCCTTGAAAATTTTCGTGTTCTTCAACTTTTGTTTTACTTCGTAGGTTTTGCGTTGGTTTGTAACCGTCTAACCAAATGTACTCTAACTTAATTTTTGCCATGATACTATAAGAATCTATATTTTTTATAATCAAATTCGATGCAAAAATAAATAATTTATATTATATGTTAAAATTTATAGGGGTAAAAAACTTAAAATTAACTTTAAAATAATTTACCCCTGTTTTTTATAGGGGTATTCTTTATAATTGATAAAATTGTGTACTTTTGATGTTCGATTTCATATCTTTTATTTCATTTTTCACACTTTATAACTATTTTATAACACCTATATATAATGTCAACTTTAAGATTTAGCGCTTTACAAGAAACTTTACATCGAAAACCTGTTTTTATAGAAGAGAAAGGACGTCGTTCAGAATTGTTTGGGAAAAATGTTTTTAATGAACAAGCGATGCGTCAATATATGACAAAAGATGCGTATAAAAGTGTGATGGATGCTATTGAATTTGGCACTAAAATCGATCGAAAAATAGCCGATCAAATTGCGGTAAGTATGAAAGATTGGGCATTATCTAAAAATGCGACTCATTATACACATTGGTTTCAGCCTTTAACGGGCGCAACAGCTGAAAAACACGACGCTTTTTTTGAAACAGTTCAGGGTGGAGGCGCGATGGAACATTTTGACGGTGGTAAATTAGTGCAACAAGAACCTGACGCTTCTAGTTTTCCGCACGGCGGGATAAGAAACACCTTTGAAGCCCGTGGATATACTGCTTGGGATCCAACATCACCTGCATTTATATATGGAACAACATTATGTATTCCAACAGTTTTTGTCGCCTATACAGGCGAAGCACTAGACAATAAAGCACCGTTATTAAAAGCCTTGCAAGCACTCGACACAACAGCAACGGCAGTTTGTAAGTATTTTGATAAAAATGTATCAAAAGTAAATGCAACTTTAGGATGGGAGCAAGAATATTTTTTGATTGATACCGCTTTAGCAATTGCTCGACCAGATTTAATGATGACAGGAAGAACACTTTTAGGACATTCTCCCGCAAAAGGACAACAATTAGACGATCATTATTTTGGGTCAATTCCTGATAGAGTCATGAGTTTTATGCGTGATTTAGAACAAGAATCGATGCTTTTAGGCGTTCCTGTAAAAACACGTCATAATGAAGTAGCACCAAATCAATTTGAATTAGCACCCATTTTTGAAGAAGCTAATTTAGCCGTTGACCATAATTCATTATTGATGGATGTCATGGAAAAAGTATCACAACGTCATCAATTTAAAGTGTTATTTCATGAAAAACCATTTCAAGGAATTAACGGTTCAGGAAAACATAATAACTGGTCGCTAGTAACCAATACAGGCGTTAATTTATTAAGTCCTGGGAAAACTCCTATGAAAAATTTACAATTCTTAACCTTTTTTGTAAATACAATTAAAGCTGTTCATGATTATGAAGAATTATTAAGAGCATCTATTGCAAGTGCTAGTAACGATCACAGGTTAGGAGCAAATGAAGCACCTTTGGCAATTATGTCGGTATTTATTGGCTCGCAATTATCCGCCGTATTGGACGAACTCGAAAACGTAACCAAAGGAAAATTATCACCCAAAGAAAAAACAGACCTGAAATTAAATATTGTCGGGAAAATTCCTGAAATTTTACTCGATAATACCGATAGAAATAGAACATCTCCCTTTGCTTTTACAGGAAATAAATTCGAATTACGTGCCGTAGGTTCATGGGCAAATTGTGCCGAACCAATGACGATTTTAAATACCATTATCGCAAAGCAATTAAAAGAATTTAAAATTGAAGTTGATGAATTAGTAGAGGTCAAAAATCTGAAAAAAGATGAAGCTGTTTTTAATGTATTAAGAGAATATATTAAAGCATCCAAAAAAATTAGATTTGAAGGCGATGGATACGGAATCGAATGGGAAAAAGAAGCCGAAAAAAGAGGATTAAGCAATCATAAAACAACGCCTGAAGCATTAAAAACTAAAATTTCTGAAAAATCAATCGCACTTTTTCAAGAAATGAAAGTAATGAGCAACATCGAAGTTATCGCAAGACACGAAATTGAACTCGAAAAATATTCGAAACAAATCCAAATTGAAAGCAGAGTACTCGCAGATATTGCTAGAAATCATGTAATCCCAACGGCAATTCAATATCAAAATACCTTAATAGAAAACGTAAAAGGATTGAAAGAAATCTTCGGAAATGATTTTCAAAATTATGCCAAAGAACAAATCGAACTTATAAAAAAAATATCAGCACATATTACAGGAATAAATTCCAATGTTGAAAAAATGACAGAAGAACGTAAAGAAGCAAATAAATTACACGGACAAAAAAATGCCGATAATTATTGCTATAAAGTAAAACCGTTTTTTAACCAAATTCGATATCATTGCGATAAATTAGAATTAATGGTCGATGATAATTTATGGCCACTAACAAAATATCGAGAATTATTATTTATCAGATAAAAAATAAAAATTCAATTAAAAATTTAATTAAAAAGTTTATTTAAAAAGATTAATTAAATTTGCAACCAACAACAACAGAACACACAGAACATAATGAGTAACGAAGTTTCTAAACGCTACGCACAACGAGGCGTATCAGCATCTAAAGAAGATGTTCATAATGCAATAAAAAATATCGATAAAGGATTATTTCCAAAAGCCTTTTGCAAAATCGTACCTGATTATTTAACCAATGATGAAGATTATTGCCTAATAATGCACGCCGACGGAGCAGGAACAAAATCTTCGTTAGCCTATATGTACTGGAAAGAAACAGGTGATATCTCTGTTTGGAAAGGAATTGCACAAGATGCTTTAATCATGAATATTGATGATTTATTATGTGTTGGAGCTACCGATAATATACTGCTTTCTAGCACAATCGGACGTAACAAAAGTAAAATTCCTGGTGAAGTTTTAGCAGCAATTATCAACGGAACGGAAGAGTTAATCGAAGATTTAAAAGGTTTTGGTGTAACAATTCATTCAACAGGTGGCGAAACTGCCGATGTTGGTGATTTAGTTCGTACCATTATTGTCGATTCGACCGTAACAGCACGCATGAAACGTAGCGATGTTATCGATAATGCAAACATTAAAGCTGGTGACGTAATTGTTGGTTTGGAATCTTTCGGACAAGCAACTTATGAAACACAGTACAATGGCGGAATGGGTTCTAATGGATTAACATCGGCACGTCATGAT
The DNA here is from genome assembly GCF_021390755.1 of Tenacibaculum piscium. Classification (NCBI taxonomy): domain Bacteria; kingdom Pseudomonadati; phylum Bacteroidota; class Flavobacteriia; order Flavobacteriales; family Flavobacteriaceae; genus Tenacibaculum; species Tenacibaculum piscium. Next base: position 461,641 of record NZ_JAJGWR010000001.1, read on the forward strand.
GTTTTTGATAACTATTTAGCAACCAAATATCCAGAGAGTTTTGACGATGCAGTTCCTGCAGATTTAGTGTATTCTGGGAAAATGAAATTAACAGATGCTGTTGAAAATTCTCCAATTGATGCTGGGAAATTAGTGTTATCGCCAACAAGAACATACGCACCAATTATTAAAGAAATTTTATCAAAATTTAATGCCGAAACCGTTCACGGAATGATTCATTGTTCTGGTGGAGCGCAAACTAAAATTTTGCATTTTGTTGATGAATTACATATTGTAAAAGAGAACATGTTTCCAGTTCCGCCTTTATTTAAACTGATACAAGAACAATCGAAAACAGATTGGAAAGAAATGTATCAGGTATTTAATTGTGGACACAGAATGGAACTTTATGTATCGCCAGAAGTTGCCCAAGATATTATCGCAATTTCAAAATCATACAATGTAAACGCACAAATTGTAGGACGTGTAGAAGCATCAGCAACTAAAAAATTAACCATAAATAGTGAATTTGGAACTTTTGAATATTAATTTTTTAGCTTATTAATAAGCTAATTTACTAAAAAAAACTTCTAGAGAAAATCTAAAAAAACCCAAAACCCAACAATTATTAAACTTAGTTGTTGATTTTTGGGTTTTTTAGTATCAAAAATTATCAACAAAATAGCAATAGAAAATTTAAATAGATAATTTAGTAAAATGAATTTTAGAATTAATTCCGATAAAATCCGTAAATTCGCACACCAGAAAAGCTAGAAGATGTTAGACAAATTAAGAATTATAAAGCAACGTTATGACGAAATTTCGGATTTAATTATCCAACCAGAAGTTATAATGGATCAAAAACGCTACGTTGCGTTAAGTAAAGAATATAAAGATTTAGGTAAAGTTGTTAAGAAAGGAGAGGAGTATCAAAGCTTAACCGATGCAATTGAAGAAGCAAAAGAAATTATAGCTGACGGAAGTGATGCCGAAATGACCGAAATGGCTAAAATGGAAATGGATGAGGCTAAAAAACGTATTCCTGTTTTAGAAGATGAAATTAAATTCATGCTTATTCCTAAAGATCCTGAAGACGCTAAAAATGCCGTTGTCGAACTTAGAGCAGGAGCAGGAGGAGATGAAGCAAGTATTTTTGCTGGTGAATTATTTAGAATGTATACCAAATACTGCGAAGGTAGAGGATGGAAAGTATCAACAGTAGATTATTCTGAAGGAACAAATGGAGGTTTTAAAGAAATTCAGTTTGAAGTTTCTGGTGATGACGTTTACGGAACACTAAAATTCGAAGCAGGAGTACACCGTGTACAACGTGTGCCACAAACCGAAACACAAGGACGTGTACATACTTCAGCAGCTACCTGTATGGTTTTTCCAGAAGCAGAAGAATTTGATGTAGAAATTAATCCAAAAGAGGTACGTATTGACTTTTTCTGTTCATCAGGACCTGGAGGACAATCGGTAAATACAACGTATTCAGCAGTGCGTTTAACACATATTCCTACTGGTTTAGTTGCGCAATGTCAAGACCAAAAATCACAACATAAAAATAAGGAAAAAGCCTTTAAAGTATTGCGTTCTCGTTTATACGAAATGGAGTTAGCAAAGAAAAATGCTGAAGATGCCTTAAAACGTGGAACAATGGTTACTTCTGGTGATAGATCTGCAAAAATTAGAACCTATAATTTCCCGCAAGGACGTATGACCGATCATAGAATTGGTTTAACGTTATACGATTTATCAAATATTATGAATGGCGATATTCAGAAAATTATCGACGAATTAATGCTTGCCGAAAATACATCAAAATTAAAAGAATTAGGAGAAACTATTTAATAAAATAGTACTTACTATTATATATAAAAAAACACGTAATCAACTTGATTACGTGTTTTTTTTGGAAAATAATGATACAATACTTAAAATTAGTATCGAGAATTTGAGTTTCTCCGCAAAGTTCTCGATACCGTTTTGAAAAAAACTAGCACTAATAATTTTTATTTATCGGATTATAGTTCTTCAAAAGAATCTTCATCTTCTAAATAATCTTCCATAGTTTGTTCTAACATTGCACTGATTTTTACAAGATATAGTGTATCATCAGTTTTAACTTCTACCGCTTTTGTAGTTTCTCCTTTGCTGTTTTTAAAGGAAATAATATCACTATAATCATAACCGTCAGGATATTTTTCAATTAATAAGTCTAAAATATCTCGGGTTAATTTTTTATAATCTACAAGTATACGTTTCATGCTTACATTTCTAAAAGATACGCGAAAATTAATGGCGCAACAATAGTCGCATCACTTTCAATAATAAACTTTGGCGTGTCAACATCTAATTTTCCCCAAGTTATTTTTTCATTGGGAACAGCACCAGAGTATGAACCGTAACTTGTTGTTGAATCTGAAATTTGACAGAAATAACTCCAAAAAGGCGTGTCTTCTCTTTCCATATCTTGATATAACATTGGCACTACACAAATAGGAAAATCACCAGCAATACCACCACCTATTTGAAAAAATCCGATACCATTATCAGAATTATCAGTATACCAATCAGCTAAAAAAGTCATGTATTCGATACCTGATTTCATCGTACTAGCCTTTAATTCGCCCTTCATCACGTAAGAAGCAAAAATATTTCCCATCGTAGAATCTTCCCATCCAGGAACAACAATCGGTAAGTTTTTTTCGGCAGCAGCATACATCCATGAATCTTTTAAATCGATTTCATAATACTCTTCTAATACGCCTGAAAGTAATAATTTATACATGTATTCATGTGGAAAATAACGTTCATCATTATCTTCGGCATCTTTCCATATTTTGAAAATGTGTTTTTGTAATCTTCTAAATGCTTCATCTTCAGGAATACACGTGTCTGTAACTCTGTTTAATCCTTTTAACAATAAATCCCATTCATCTTGTGGGGTTAAATCACGATAATTAGGAATGCGTTTGTAGTGAGAATGTGCAACTAAATTCATCACATCTTCTTCTAGGTTTGCACCTGTACACGAAATAATATGTACTTTTTCTTGGCGAATCATTTCGGCAAATATTTTACCTAATTCGGCAGTACTCATTGCACCAGCTAAGGAAACTAACATTTTTGAACCTTCTGCTAATTGTGTTTCATACCCTTTGGCAGCATCTACTAAAGAGGCTGCGTTAAAGTGTAAAAAGTATTTTTCTATAAAATTTGTAATTGGTTTTTGCATTTTTTTAGTTGTTTTTTTGAAGTTTACGTACCTCAAATATATCTGTTCTTCTATCTTTTAAATTTCGTACACTACCAAATTTATTTAAATCTTTTAATAAATCTAAATCGACATCAGCAATTAAAATCATTTCGGTATTTGTGGTAGCTTCGGCTTTTATTCCATTGGCAGGAAATGAAAAATCACAAGGTGTAAATACCATAGATTGTGCATACTGAATATCCATATTATTTACTTTTGGTAAATTTCCTACACTACCTGCAATGGCAACATAACATTCATTTTCAATCGCTCTTGCTTGTGCGCAATGTCTTACTCTTGAATATCCGTTTTGTGTATCTGTTAAAAAAGGAATGAATAATATATCCATACCTTCTTCGGCTAATAATCTACTTAATTCAGGAAATTCAGAATCATAACAAATTAAAACACCTATTTTTCCACAATCGGTATCAAATGTTTTAAGTTCATTTCCACCTTGCATTCCCCAAACTTTTGCTTCATCAGGAGTTACGTGTAGTTTTTCATAACGTTCTGTAGTTCCATCTCTTTTACATATATAACCTACATTGTACAATAATTCACCTTTAATCTCTGGCATACTTCCAGTAATAATATTGATGTTGTATGTAATTGCCAACTCCGAAAATTTTTGAACAATTTTAGGCGTATACTTTGCTAATTCTCTAATTGCTTCGGATTCAGGCAAGTGATTATTATCAGCCATTAAGGGAGCATTAAAAAATTCTGGGAACAATGCAAAATCAGATCTGTATGCCGAAACGGCGTCTACAAAATACTCTGCTTGTTGCATTAATTCTTCTAAGTTTTTATACAAACGCATTTGCCACTGAATTAATCCTAAACGAACAACTGTTTTTTTAGTCGTTGCTTTTTTTGATATTTTCTTGTAGTAAATGTTATCCCATTCTAATAGTACTGCAAACTCTCCAGAATTATTATCACCTTCTAAATAACCATTTAAAATTTTTGTTGGATGAAAATCATTTGAAATTTGAAAGTTTAAAACAGGATCATAAATTTCTTTTCGTTTTACTTTTGTTATGTATTCCTTTGGTGATAAGGTTGCTGCAAACTTATGATAATTAGGAATCCTTCCTCCAAAGGCAATTCCTCTTAAATTTAATTTTTCAGCAAGTTCTTTTCTATAATCATATAGTCTTCTCCCTAGGCGTAAGCCTCGGTATTCTGCTTTTATAAAAACATCAATTCCGTATAGAACATCGCCGTCTTCTTTATGAGTATCAAAGGTGTATTTTCCTGTAATATCTTGATATGTGTGTTTGTCATCAAAACTATCATAATCCACTACAATCGATAAGGCACAACCCGCTAATTCACCATTAATTTTGATAACAACTTGTCCTTTAGGAAATTTATCAATCAATCGTTTTATTTGTGATTCTTTCCAGTAAGAATCAGGCATGGTTGAATAAGCTTCAATCATTGCTTTTTTTAAAGCTTTGTAATCATCAAGCGTTAAAAACTGAAGTTCTATATTTTCTATATTTTGAATCATTTGTAACGTTTAAAAACTTATTAATGTGCTAGATAGTTTCGTTATCATCATGATTTTTAAATTTAGCAATCTTAAAAGTACGTTGTGTATTGGTGTCTTTTTCGTTGTCTTCATCAATATCATTTGAAGAAAATTTATAACTCAACATTTTATAGTACAATTTAGCGGCTAAAAAATCTGATGATTTATCAATTGTATTAGGGCATAATTCTACGATATCAAAACCAACAACATTTTTCTCTGTAAATACTTTTTTCAAGAACTCTAGTGTTTCATAATAAAACAATCCTCCAGGTTCAGGTGTTCCTGTACTTGGCATTATTGATGGGTCTATGGCATCTAAATCAAAAGTAATAAAGACATTTTTTGTTAATTGATCGATAACATCTTCCATCCAATATTCATTGACAGCCATATCATGAGCAAAAAAAGTTTTATCCATGTTCATAGCTGTTTTTTCTGAAGCGTCCATACTTCTGATACCCACTTGTACTAAATTGGTATTTTGACTAGCCTCGTAAACAGCACAAGCATGATTGCATGATGAGCCTTGATATTCTTTACGTAAATCAGCATGTGCATCAATATGTAATACCGTTAAGTTGTTGTAACATTCATTAAAAGCTCTAATTGTTCCAATAGAAATTGAGTGTTCTCCGCCAAAAAGAGTTACAAATTTATTTTTATTGATGTACTTTTTAGTTGTTTGATGAACCGCTTCTACCATTTTTTCTGGTGATGCGTTTTCAAGTACAGCATCGGCTAAATAAATTCCTTCTTTATAAACTTCGCTATCAGTTTCGATGTCGTATAATTCCATATTTTCAGAAGCTTTTAAAAATGCTTCTGGTCCTTTATCGGCACCTTTTTGCCAAGTACTTGTACCGTCGTAAGGCACAGGAATTAAAACGATGTTTGCTGTTTCTAATTTTGCGTAGTTTTCAGGAATCCCTGCGTATGTTGTTTTATTTTTCATATCCTAAAATAGCAAGTAATGCTTCACTTTTTTGTTGTTCTTTAAATAATTTAGTTGTTATATTTCCGTTGATATCTTTTGAAATTAACAGGTGTTTTGGATGTGGAATTAAGCAATGTTGTAATCCGCCAAAACCACCAATAGTTTCTTGATAAGCACCTGTGTTAAAAAATCCGATATATAATGGATTTTCTTTTTCGTAAGCAGGCAGATAAATACCGTTTACATGTTGTTCAGAATTGTAATAGTCATCACTATCACAAGTTAAACCACCTAATAAAACACGCTCATATCTATGATTCCATTTGTTTAAAGGAAGCATAATAAAACGTTTGTTAATCGCCCAAGCATCAGGTAAAGTGGTAATAAAAGAGGAATTAATCATGTTCCATTTTTCACGGTCGTTTTGTTTTTTCTGATACAATATTTCATACACAGCACCTCCAGCTTCTCCTACTGTGAAGCTTCCGAATTCGGTAAAAATATTAGGAACATCTACTCCAGCTTCTTTACAGGTAAGGTTTATCTGATTTATGATTTCATCAACCATATATTCATAATCATACTCAAATGCTAATGAATTTTTAATAGGAAAACCACCACCGATATTTAAACTATCTAAAGTTGGACATACTTTTTTTAAAGCAGTATAAACGTTTAAACATTTTAATAATTCGTTCCAATAATAGGCGTTATCTTTTATACCTGTATTGATGAAAAAATGTAGCATTTTTAATTCTACCTGTGGATTTTTGGCAATTTCACGTTGATAAAACGATACAATGTTTTTATATCCAATTCCTAAACGACTGGTGTAAAATTCGAATTTTGGTTCTTCTTCTGAAGCAATACGAATTCCTACTTTAAAGTTGCTTTTAGTTTCTTTTAAAAGTAAACTTAGTTCTTCATAATTATCAATAATAGGCACACAGTTTTTGTGTCCTGAATCAATTAAATTCGCAATATTTGTAACATATTGATCTCTTTTAAAACCGTTACATAACACAAAAGCATCGTTGCTTAACTTGCCTTCTTTCTTTAGATTTTTAACAATATCGATATCAAAAGCCGATGAGGTTTCTATATGGATATCATTTTTAAGAGCTTCTTCCAATACATATTTAAAGTGCGAACTTTTAGTACAATAACTGTAATTATAAGTTCCTTTATATTGGTGTTTTTCCATTGCTTTATGAAACCAATTTTTTGCTTTATGTATATTTTCTGATATTTTTGGCAAATAAGTAAATTTTAATGGCGAACCATATTGCTTTACTAAAGCCATCATATCAATATTATGAAAAAATAAGTTATCATTTTTAGTATGAAATTCTTCTTGCGGAAAATCAAAAGTTTGTTCGATTAAATCTTTATATCTGGTATTCATTATCTTTGGTTTGGCTGTGTTTTAAGCACAGCAGGATTTGTTCAAAAAATAGTAACAACAAAATGCTGTAACTTTTTCAAATTAATAAAATTTTAAAAAACAAATAATACGGCTATCTTATAGCGAATTTGTTAGACCAAAAAGAAAATGAATAGTTAGAGTCTTAACGCAAGACAATCACCAGACTGATTATGAAAATTCAGTGGTAATGAATAATTGTACGAAGAGGAAGAAACCTTAATTTTTCCGTTGTGTTTCCAAAACACAAAATAACCTTTTATCTCCCAACAAAAGTTATTTTCGAAATAAGTAAAACGTTGCATTGAACCTATCTAATAAGATGTGGTAAATGTAAACTTTTTTTTAATATGACAAACTTTTTTTTATTTTTTTTGATAAAAATAATGCTATCTTTTTTTTGAACTACTTTTTATATCTAAAATATTGATTAGTAATTGTTTAATTTAGGTTTATTTTACAGATTACTACGCTTTAAATAATTTACTGTTGCTGTATTAAAGACATTATTTAATCAATTTAACTACTTTTTAATGATGAAAAGAGCTGGAAAATAGTATCAAAAATTTTTTAATATTTCTGAAAATCATTTTGTAGCTTGCCAATACAATTGAGTATTTTTTTCAAATTTAAAAAACAATGAATTTAATCTCTATTAATACTATTTTCAAAAATACTACTAGTAGTTATAAATATTACTGGTGGTTATCTATCATAGAAATATCTTTTTTAGAGGATAAAGAAAACATTTCTTATAATGAGATTATATTTAAAATTAATTAATAAACTATGGAGTTTTCAGAGACAATGTTAAAAATACTTTTAAAAAAAGCAATGTTAATTTTCGTAATTGTTGTAGCATATTCTTTATTAAAGGATAATACTAAAGAAAATTATGAAGATTATTTGCGTATGTATGAAAATGACTTTTATGAAGGGGGTGTTATTAAAAAAAGTAGAGATAAAAAAAATCATAATACAGCTATATTAATACTTAAAAATAAAAGAAAAATTGCTATGGAGGAAGAGTTTTATGAGAAAATAAAAGTAAATGATTCTATTGTAAAAAAGAAAGGATCTTTATCAGTTAAGGTATTTAGTAATAAACATATATATGAATTTAACTTTGTTACTCCTCCTAAAGTAGATACTTATAAAGCGTTTAATTTTTAAAATATGATTTCAGAAAAAAAATATGATTTTTATTTAGAGATTCTTTTAGGAGTAGTTTTTTTTTGTATTATTGGAGGGTTTCTTTATAAAGAAAATTATCCTAATAAAATAATTAATGAACTTCATCAAGAAGCTTTAGTTTATAGTAGTAATATGGAATTTAATGGAATTGTTGTTAAAAAAAGTGTAGATGAATTAAATAATAATAGTCCTGTATTAACACTTAATAATGGAAAAAGAGTGTATGTTTATAATTATTTTTTTCAAAAAATAAAATTAAAAGACTCAATAGTGAAAAAAAAGCACACACATAAGTTCAAAGTTTTTAGAGGAGTAAAAGTATTTAATTTTAATATGAAAGAATTTATAGATTTACAAAAACAATTAAAAACAAAAAAATGAAATATTACTTTTTTAGATTAGGAAGGTTTAGTTAAAATTTATTTTTGCTCTGAATCTTTTGGTTTTTGAATATGTTTTTATGGACTGAGATATTATCTCTCTCTTGGAAGTAAAAGTTTTAAAAAATAAAAAGTTAGTAAATTAGTAAAATTGTCAGTATAAAATAACAAACCCTGTAAATATAAAATTTACAGGGTTTGTTATTTGTGGAGACGCCTGTTTGTATGGTAGGTAGAGGACACATTAATAATACGTTTTCAAGAAATGTAGGTTTAGTTAAAACGTTTCTTTTCTGGGCATTAAAAAATGGATATACTTATAAAGCTGATTTTATAAATTTTAAAAAGAAACCAAAAGTAATTACAAATCAAATAGCACTTAGAAAAGAGGATTTAGAAACGTTATTAAAAGTAGAAATGAGTTCTGAGAAATTAGAAAAAGTAAAAGATGTTTTTATTTTTTCTTGTGTTACAGGTATGAGGTTTGGAGAACTAAAGTTTGTTTCTAAAAATAACATAAATGGAAAAACATTATTACTTAAAGAAGAAAAAGGATCGGGTAAAAAAAGTAGAGAAATTCCTTTAAGTGGTATTGCGTTATACATTTTAGAAAAATATGATTACAGTTTACCTTTAATAGCAAATCAAAAATATAACGATTATATAAAAGATGTTTTTGAATATGCTGGTTATACTCATAATGTAGAGAAAACATCTACTAGAGGTAAAGAAGTAATAAGAGAAGAAATTCCTTTTTATAAAAGAATAAGTTCTCACACAGCTAGAAGAACATTTATTACGATGATGAAAAGAAAAGGTAAAAGTGATAAATTAATTGCAGAAATTTCTGGTCATAATGATATGAAAACATTGAATCAATATTATCAAGTTACAAATGAAGATGTAAAAGATGCTGTTAATGAAACTTTTGATTTAATTATTCCTGAAAAAAATAAATCTTAAAAAAAAATAAAAATGAATTACGGAGAAGAATTTGTTAAATTATTTAATGATAAGTTTAAGGAGATACTTTCAGAGTCTACTATTCAGTTTGAAAGTTATTATAGTACTAATTATTCCTTTAGAAAAGCTAAAGAATTAATTGAAGAGCCTTTATTGAAAGAGATGGAATTAATTATTAAATCATTAAATAATAGGTCAGATATATTTGAAAAAAGTCATAAATTTCTAAATAATTATACTTTTGATATAACAACTTCATTGATTAATGATGAAATAAAGGAAGGTTTTATACTAGAAAAAGAAAAAGGTAATCTAAAAATAAGTTATTTAGATTATCTCATTTTATTTTCTGAATGGGAAGCAATTCGTCGTTATTTTACATTTATAAGAAGTAATAATAAAGCATTAAATAAAGGGTTTCTTTCAAGGAATATTGGAGATTTTTCAACTATTGTAAAGAAAAAAAAAGAATTACATACTTTTACTAATATTAAAAAAACTAAGACACAAATTGAAGTAAGAAAAGAATCAATGTACGGTTTAACTGAAAATGAAAAGATGATTATTTTACATGTATTATTACATAGATTTAAAGATTCAGGCTTACATCGATTAAGTACAGAGTATTTAGGGTTTTAGCTTTAACATCGGGTTCTCTTATAGAAAAAGCAAATACTAATTATACAAAATACATTTATTTTTATAAAGGAGTTAATGCTTCTGATAAGCCATCTTTTGAAAAAGTTAAAATGATTGAAGATATTTTAATTAAAATAGAGAGTTTAAAAACGATAAAAAAGTTTAAACAAGCATTAATTAGATATAAAAACTTAAAATAATCTCCATTAAGAAAACACTATATAAAAAGTATGACGGATTTACTACTATTCCTGCACATCAAAATTATAAACAGGAAATAAATTCGTTTTATAATCAGTATGAAAAAATAGAGCATAAATTAGTAAAAGGTAATTTTGATAAAACCGAAGAATTTTTAAAACATATTTTTAAAGAACAGTATGAATTAGGGTTAGATTATTTGACCATATTATGGCAACAACCAACGCAAATTTTACCAATTTTATGTCTGGTTAGTAATTCTAGGAATACAGGAAAAACATCTTTTTTAAATTGGTTGAAATTGTTGTTTCAAGGAAATATGACAATTAATAAAAATGAAGATTTTCGAAGTCGATTTAATAGTGATTGGGCATCTAAATTAATTATTTCTGTAGATGAGGTTCTTTTAGATAGGAGAGAAGATAGTGAGCGTATTAAAAATCTTTCTACAGCGGGTTCATATAAAACAGAATCTAAAGGAAAAGATAAAGTTGAATCTAATTTTTTCGGAAAATTTATATTGTGTTCTAATAATGAATAAAATTTTATTCAGGTAGATGAAAAAGAAATTCGATATTGGGTAATTAAAGTAAATTCTTTTAAGGAAGAAGATGTTGATATGCTAAAAAAACTTAGCAATGAAATTTCGAGTTTTTTATATTTTTTAAATAATCGAAAAATTATATCAGAAAGAAAAACAAGAATGTGGTTTACAAGGCAACAAATTTATACACCTGCGTTAGATAAAGTTGTAAAAGGAAATAAAACATATTTAAGTCAAGAAATTAGAGAGATTTTAATGGATGATTTTATCACTTTTGAAGTTGATGTATTAAAATACACCGCAACAGATTTATTTGATAAATTAAGTAAAGGTTTTAAAACTACTCGTTTTAAAATTACTAAAAGTTTAAAAGATGATTATAACTTAACTTCTTTAAATGGAAGTTATCAAAAGTATTTTCTTTCTTTAAATACGTTGCAAAAAACAATGGTAAATTTTGAAACTAAAAAAGGACGATATTACGAGTTTCAGAAAAGTGATTTTATAGAAATGCCGTTGATTGTTGACAAATACCAATAATTAGCATATACAGAAAGAGTTTTAGTAGATAACAGTAGTTCAACAAACTGTCAACAAGTTTAAATTATTTTATTGTTGACGGATTGTTGAACTACTGTTTTTAGCTTGCGCCCTTTTGTAGTATTGGTTTTAGTGATTTATTCAACAGTACAACATGAATTTTAGTTTATCTATTTTAGTGTTGTTATTAAATAGTAATTTCCCGAAAAAGCAGAATTTATCTAAATTTATAGAAAATAGTATAAAAAAGATACATTAAAAATTAAACTTATTCTAATAGAAATATTTTGACATCTACTTACTATTACTTAGATTTATAGACTTTATCATAATTAAACTACAATTTTTTGGATTTACTAGAAAACGAAATAACATATTTAGATACAGCATCAACAACAAAAACAGATGCTAGGGTACTTAAAGAAATGATTCCATATTTCACTGAATATTATGGTAATTCCTCAAGTAAGCATCATTTTGGTGTAAAAGCAAAAAATGCGATTGAAAAAGCTAGAGTTCAAGTTTCAAATATTCTTAATTGTGATAGTAAAGAAATAATATTTACCTCTGGAGCAACTGAGTCAATAAACCTTGCTATAAAAGGGTTTGTAGAATCTAATTCAGATAAAGGAAATCACATTATTACTGTAAAAACAGAACACAAAGCGGTGTTAGCTACTTGTGAATATTTAGAAACTAGAGGATATGAAGTTACGTATTTAGATGTTGATGAAAACGGTGTTATTTTATTTGACCAATTACAAGAATCTATAAAAGTAACCACTTCGCTATTAGTAATTATGTATGTAAATAATGAAACAGGAGTAATTCAACCTATCAAAAAAATAGGGAAGTTTGCTAACGATAATAATATCACTTTTTTCTGCGATGCCACGCAAGCAGTCGGTAAAATTAATATTGATGTTGAGAATCAATATATTGATATGCTTTGTTTTTCTGGGCATAAAATTAATGCACCAAAAGGTATTGGTGTTCTTTATAAAAGAAAAGAAATAAGATTAACGCCTTTATTTCACGGCGGTAGTCAAGAGAACGAATTAAGAGCAGGAACATATAATACACCTTCTATTGTCGGCATAGGAAAAGCATGTGAAATTGCTAAATACGAAATGAAAGAGGTTCATTTACATATGAATAAATTAATGGAATATTTGATACATAAACTAAGTGAAATCACAAATTTTTCGATAGTATCAAGTGAAAAATTAAGAGTTCCAAATATTATAAATTTAATTATTCCTGAATTAGAATCGGATATTTTTATTGGTCGTTTTAAAAATATTTCAGTAAGTAATGGCTCGGCTTGTAATTCTGAATTATTAGAGGAATCACATGTGTTAAAAGCGATGAAACCTAATGGATTTAATAAGAATAATTCGCTAAGAATATCAATAGATAAATTTTGTTCAATAGAAAATATTGATTCATTTTGTTTTGCTTTGAAAAGATATTTAAAAAATGCTTAAAAAAGTAAATTGGGCAATAGATAGAGATTATAAAACAGGAAGCGAAGACGAACCGTTACAATTTTATTTAGATGCCTTATGTAATAGTACAACTTTTGATTTATTATTAGGATATTTTAGTTCTTCAGCTATTAAATTATTGTCATTAGGATTTGCTAATTTTATTTATTCTGGTGGTAAAATGCGAATAGTTATTAATAATGTACTTTCAGAAGTTGATAAAAATGCCATTGCTAATGGACAAAATAAAGATTTTATCTCTACAAGATATAATCTTGAAAATATTAAAGATTTACATAAGTCTTTAGACGAAAATAGCACGCATTTTTTTGAGTGTTTTTCTTGGTTAATTCATCAGAATAAAATAGAGATTAAAATTATAAAACCTAAAGGAACTAATGGAATTTCTCATTATAAATCAGGAGTTTTTTCAGATGGAAAAAATAGCATAGGATATAAATCTTCTTGTAATTTTACGTATTACGGTTTTATTGAAAATTTAGAAGAATTAGATTGTCGTATGTCTTGGGATGATGAAAGGTCTAATAAAGTAATAGTAAAGCAAATTAAATATTTTGATGAGGTTTTTTCAGGGAATTCTAAAGAAGTAGAATATCTAGATATTGAACAAGTAAAAATTGCTATAATGGATGAATTTGGAAATAAAAATATAAAAGAATTATTAAAGAAAGAAAAAGAATTATTAAATAAAAAAGATAAAATTTTTAATAATCCTAAAATAAAAGAGTCTATGAATTTTGCTCTTGAAAAAATTAATAATTTCGAAAGAGAAGAGGATTTACCGCATTTTCCATATTTTGACAACAAGTTAAGTAAGCCTAGAGAATATCAACAAAAAGCATATGAAAAATGGGTTGAAAATGATAGGAAAGGGCTTTTTGCAATGGCTACAGGAACAGGTAAAACAATTACGTCTTTAAATTGTGTATTGAATGACTATACAATAAATAATTATTATAAATTTATTGTATTAGTTCCCACAACAGCATTAGCTAAACAATGGATTGATGAAACAAAACGTAAATTTAATTTTTCGGAGACAACTATTTGCTGTAGTATTAATAATAATTGGAAAGATGAACTCAAAGCTATAGGTAAAAATGTTGTTTTTCAGCGAGAAAGGAATTACGCTATCATAACAACTTATGCTACTTTTAAAGGTCTTAATTTCCAAACGATATTCAAAGATTATTTTTTAAATGATTTTGATAAAATAACAATGATAGCAGATGAAGCACATACGATGGGGTCTCAAGGTTTTTTTAAAGTCTTGCCTAATTATTTACAGAAACGTATTGGGCTATCAGCAACACCAGAAAGACAGTTTGATGAGGTAGGTAATCTAACTTTAAATAAATATTTTTCAGTTTCTCAAGATGAATATACTTTTGAGTATAATATGAAAACAGCTATTGAAAATAAAATATTATGTAAATATTATTATTATCCAAAAATAGTTAGTTTAGAGCAAAGTGAGCAAGATGAATATTTAAAAATCTCTAAAAAATTACTAAAATATATAGATCCTAAAACTGGTAAATATAGGGAGTCAGATTATGTAAATAGTTTATTGATTAAGAGAAAAAATATAATACATAAGGCATCTAGAAAAGTGAATGAACTTGTTTCGGTAATTGAAGAAATAGGTTCAGAAAATTTCAATAATGCATTTATTTACGTACCAGAAGGTATAGAGGTAGATTATGTTGATAATGATGAGTCTTTTGATTTAGAAATTGATAATGATAGATTAATAGATAAATATATTTCTGTGTTATATAATAGGTTTCATTTAAGGATGGCTAAATTTACAGGTGAAACTAAAAATAGAGATCAAATATTTGAACAATTTAAAGCTGAAAAAATAGATGCTTTACTTGCTATGAAATGTTTAGATGAAGGTGTAGATATACCACAAACTAAATATGCTATTTTTTGCTCTTCTACAGGAAACCCAAGACAATACGTACAAAGAAGAGGTAGAGTACTACGTAATTTTAAAGGTAAAGATTCTGCAATAATTTATGATTTAATTGTAAAACCAACTTTAGATTATACGAATACTGATGAAAAACTTTCTAAAATAGAAAAAAATATATTTAAAACAGAATTAAGACGCTTAGTAAATTTTGCGGTATTAAGTGAAAATAAAGACTCTTGTCTAAAAAAACTTGAAAAAATGTGCTATGACTTAGATATAGATATTTATGAATTAGCGAATAAAGAACTTGAAAATTATAAATGAAAATGAAATCATTAAACGACTCATTAAGAGAAGAATTTAATAAAATTTTAAAAGAAGACACAATAAATGAAAAGGTAGAATTAGATAAATTAGATCCTATAATTTTAAAGAAAGCTTTTGATGTTTTATTATTATTTAAATATAAATCAGACTTAAAAGACAAAGCACGAGGTGAATTTGAAAATTATTTAATTAACGACCTTAAAACTTCTAATTAAAATGATAATTAATAAAGTAGAAATAGAAAACTTTTTTTGTTTTGTAAACCATAATGAATTTCTTTTTGAAGAAGGTCTAAATATAGTTTCTGCAAAAAATTCTGGAGGTAAATCTCATTTGTTTAATGCTTTTCATTGGACATTTTTTAATAACGTGTACGTTGATAAAGAAGATGATTCTACAAAAAAAGAATGGAGGTCAGCTGATAAAATTATAACATTACCTGACTCTATTATATCTGAATCAAATATTGATGACTTAAATAAAACAGCTATTAAGATTACACTTACAGCTGAATATCATCAAAATGAAGAACCAAAAGGAGAGCTTGTAGAATATCATTTTGAAAAAGAAGTTTCTTTTAGAAAAGGAACAGATAATATTTTTCCTATATCAAAACCTGAATTACAAATTTGGTATGTGAAAGACGGTGAGACAAATTATCTAGATAAAGGTGAACATAAGTGGTTTTTAGACCATATATTTCCTGTTAGTATAAGAAAATTCATGTGGTTTCAGGGAGAAACAGTTGATGAATTATATGATTTTAGTAATCCTTCAACTTTAAATTATGCTATAAAGGAAATTTCTTATTACCCTATTTATGAAAATCTTGTAAATGTAACAAAAGCTTCAGTTACTAGTATAGAAAAGAAGGTTGATAAAGAATTAACAAAAGCAAAAAAGTTTACTGTAGTACAAGAGAAAATCATTTTAGATATTGATGAATCAAAAAGGAAGATTTCATCTTATGATGATAAATCTATAGAGACAAAACAAGAATTATTAGATTTAAAGGAATCAATTTATAAGGAAGAGAATAAATTAAAAGGGTTTGAGAAATATTCAGAATTAAAAATTAATTTAAATAAATTAGAATATGATATAAAATCTGTTAATGATAAAATAGATTATTTATCTACTTCTGGTAAAGAGAAGTTTATTTCAAAATGGATGCTAAATAAATGTGATGACTTAATAAAAAACTCATCCAAAAATCTAGATGTTTTAAGTAAAGAGATTAAATCATTTCAAAAATCAGAAAACCCAGTTCCAATTACTTTACCTGGACCTGAATATGTACAAAAAATGTTAGATGATAATATTTGTTATATATGTGAAAGAGCTGTAGAACATGATACTTTAGCATATCATGCATTAGAGTCACGAATGGAGGATTTTAAAAATAATCAAATTCAAAAAACGCTATCAGATAATTTTACTGAACTTAACCGATTTAAACGAAACTTATTAAGTGAACTACCAAATATCTCAAAAGAAGCTAAAGAAAATGATAATGAGATAGAGAAACTTATAGAAAAAAGAAAAAAACTAGTTAAACGTAAGGACAATCTTTATATTGAATCGGGAATTGAAAATCGTTCTGAAATTACTACTGGGTCAATAAATGCTGAACAAGTATTGAATAAAATTAGAAGTTTAAATTCAAGTAAATCAAGTACAGAAAGAAAGGTTTTAAATTACAATAATGAGAAGATTTTTGAAGAAAGGAATCTGCAAGAATTATTAGAGCGTAAAGCTAAAATTATTCAAATTGATGACTCAACTAATATTCCTGAAATTCAAGCAAAAAAATACATTAATGTTATTAATATAGCTTTAGAAAGATTAAAAAACAAAGCTTATTCTAATTTAATAACAGAGATAAGTAAAGAAAGTAATATACTATATTCAAAATATTTAGGAGGAAATCCTCAAGGGGAGATTGAAATAGATAAAGGTGTTAGAATCATTGATAAAGAGACAAGAAAATTGTTAACAAATTTAAATACAGCAGAACTTACAGCTCATAAACTAGCAGTGGCGAATGCTTTTTTATCTTTGAGTGAAAAAAAGATGAATCGTTCATTTCCTTTATTGGCAGATGCACCAACCTCTCAATTTGATGATGAAAATACATTATCTTTAACTAAAAATCTTTCAGATTCATTTGGTCAAATTATAATAATGTCTAAAGATTATAATAAACTTAAAGGAGAAAATAGGAATAAATTTATTACTGAGGCTAAAATTAGTAAATATTATGAGTTAAATAATGACCTAATTAATAAAGCAGGTGTAGATTCTAGAATAAATAAAAAAACTTATATCAATACAATTAAATAATGGAAAAGCTATTTGTAGAAATTAATAAGAGAAAGGTTCATTATGGCAGTTATGTTGAACAAATAAGAGATTTATTTGCTCGTAAGCAGGAATCTTTAAAGAAGAACGATGATAAATTCTTTTCAAAATATTGGCAAGTGTATGCTTGGTCAGCTATTATTGGATTTATTAATGATAAGAGAGAAATAAAGGCTAATTTACACAATAAATCATCCTTTGAATATCAGATGATAACTAATGGTTCTGATTCGATAGCTCATGCGCTATTATTAATGGCAATAGGGAAAATTGATGCTGAAAAATCTGAAGACTTTTTAAAATCGCGTGAAATTCTAACAATTATAAGTGAATATGCTGAAGGCGGAGCAAAGCATATATTAGAAATACGACAGACTCCTGGATATGAGAGGAAATTCAACAGTCCAGATGATTTTTTAATGGAAGTTGTACAAAGAGATAAAGTAAAAGCATCTTTGGTTGCTCATTAAAATATCTAGTCTTTTATAAAAAACATACCTATATTTAATTAAATAGAGGTATGTTTTTTATATTAAATAAAACAACTAGCACAGCCTTCACCTTCAGCGTCTAATATTTCATCTTGCCAAGACTGTCCTGTTCTAGATTTCTTTTTTTGCCTGTTCATTCTTAAAAAATGTTCTTTTTTTATAGATGCAACACGCTCGGGTTTATTAAGAACCTCTAAAGATTCTGCCATCCAAGTATATCCTTCTTTTTCATATTCAATTGCTTTTGCATATAATTCAGGATGTTGCTCTAATAACCAAACCCATTCTATTTTTTGCTGATAAAAACAAAAGAAACAACCAGAACGACTTCTAGAATACGTTCCTTTTTTTATTTCTCCATCAATTTCAACTTGATATTCAATAGGTTTGTAATAAGCAGGAATACCAACTCCTGATTCTTCCAAAATTTGAAAAACATCATCAATCCCAATAATTTCATCATTTTCAATTAAAGGAAATACCTCTAATTTACCAATTGGATAATCGGTAGTTTTTAGAAATTCAAAAACTACTTTATTGAACAATTTTAAATCGACATCCATTAAAGCATTTAGCTTCTGTGTTTGCGTAAATTTAGGAGAAATAGGTTGCTCAATATATTGTAATGCATTCGCTAATACATTTTCTTCTGCATAATTATTATAATAACCTTTAAGGGCTTCTATATTTGAATTAGATAATAATTTTTTGATAACATCTTCACTCCAAATATTCTTTCTAAAAGGAAATATAGTTTGTATATTTTCTTTTTTAGAAATATAACCCTCTCTATTTTCATCGCCTCTAATTCCAACATAAGAAATAGTAGGTTCATCTCCAACATAAGATTCAAAAGGTTGTAATTTCATTTTATTAGTACACCATCTAGCAGTTGCAGAAGGTAAGTAGCCTCCATACATTGCTAAAAAATGGTCAAAAGGATTTTTCATTGGAGAATTATCCTCATTCATAGATTTGTATAACTCAATATCTTTACCTAAAACAGAATTTAACCGACCTATTAAATCATAGGTTTCTTTGAGCTCTTTTCCAGTATCACAGGTGTAATATTCTGTATCAAGTTCTGGATATTTTTGACTCATATAGATAGCTAAAGCAGCGCTGTCTTTACCGCCTGAAATACCTAATAAATGTTTTACCTTTTTCATTGTTAAATATGCATTTCTTTAGATAATAATTCAATTAAAAGTTCTTTTCTTTTAGCTATATCTAATTTGTTAATAGTGTCACTTATCGATTTTTTGATTGATTTAAACTCTTTAGAAGTATTTGTATTTACAACTAATGTATTATCAATAAATTCTCCTGTTTCGCCAAAAAATCGAATAGAATATAAAGTTTCTTTATTAGAGTTACTATTAAAATCACGAATTTCAGAAGCTTTTATCAATCCTAAAGATAAATCTTTTATTGAGTTCATTAATAAAGGCTCTTCTTCATCGATTAATGTATCTAAACCTTTACCTAAAGCAACATCAGCAACCGATTTAATCCAACTTATTCTATCATCTAAAGGAGATATTAGTCGCTTATAAAAAACATTCTGTGTTTTACCTAAAGTAGCAGGGTTAATTCCATTAATTTTAGCTTGAATTTCATCTTTATAAACATCAAAATTAGATGATTTACAATAAAAAGAAGCTGTTATTGTTTTTTCTACTCTATTTAACAATTCACCATAAGCATTTCGTATTTCTCTAATGGCATCTTGTGTGTGATTAGTAAAAGATTGAAGTACTTCGGTGTCTTCTTTTATAGCTAAAGAGTGAAATCCTAATGCGGTAGGAAATAAATTAAATAATGCATCTTCTGGGTCTTTTGCAATTAGAATAGCTTCTCTTAATTTTGTAGCTTTTATTGATAACTTGCTTGTTTTTAGTGTGTATTTATTTAATCCTCTTTGAAATTTTAAAAAGTTTCCAAAAATAGCTAAAAAAGTAGATTGTGTACCTTTTAAATTTGAATCACCAATTTGAACTAATTCTTTATAACTTTCTAATAAATTAACTTTTAAGCCAGAAACATCGTAGCTTTTAATTAAAAAATCTTGTGGTTTTTTATAGATTAAATCGATAGTATCATCTGTAATGAAAGGGACAAATCCTCCGTTAGTATGAAATAAAGCATAATCTTCTTTTTTAGCAATTAAAAAGATAGGAATCCAAAAAGTTATAAATCCTTTTTTTAGCTTGTATGGCTTTTGTTCTAGTATTTCATAAAACTCAAGCAAGTTTCTTTTATTAGATAACGAACTTTTTAAAAACTGTTCAGATAAATTCCATAAATCATATAAATTACTATTTTTATCTGGTTGATTTAATTCATAATAACCTAATTTTTCATTTTTCTGATGAATACCTGACTCTTTCAATAAGCTAATATAAATTGCTTTTTGGGGAGGGAATTTATCTGTTGGGAAATTTAAATCTTTTAGGTGTTTATTTGCAAGTAAACTTCTCGTTAAGTATTTTCTTGCAGTATTGATAGGAGTACTTAGAAATTCTTTATTTATAAGTTCATTATTGAAAATTGGTGTTTTTTCATAAATTTGGTAACATATTTTAGTTAGCCATTCATACAATTTATGTTTACTTACAATTGGCATTATTTCGCCATTATTAATCCAAATATTTTTATCATTATTAAATAATTGATTAATAACAAGATTTTCTAGTTGCTGTAAATGAAATTTACGTTCAGAATTTAAAAGTTCTAAAGCATTTTTATCATTTTGATGTTTTTCTAATAAGTGATTAAACTTAAGAATCATCAAAATTTCATTTTTAATTTGTGATGAGTTTTTATATAAAACAAAAATGTTAGCAACAAATTCCTTTGATTTATTTTTGACATCAGAAATATTCAAGTCATCAAAAACTAAATTAATATAACCATCGATAATACCTTCAGGTTTTGTTATTTCTTGAAATCTATTAAATATTCTATATTCAAAAAAACGTCTTGTACCTGTTTCAAAAGAATATCTTTTAACAAGTAAAACAGGTAAGTTTATAAGGTTTTTAATTTCTGAACTAATAGAAAAGTTTGGGTTAATTTCTCGACTAACAGTAATTAATTCTTGTTCAAGGTCTAAATCTGTTCCTTCTAAGAAATTTATTTTATTACTATGTTTATAAAATCTAATTATCCCAGCTTTTTCTAGTTTTTCTAAAGAAGATGATACATTACCATTTTTAGTTAAGCTAAAATAATTAGTTATAAACTCTTTGTCAAAAAGCCCACCTATTTTAGAAAAAATATTTACTAACCCTATAGTTTTTATAACTTTAGAAACCTGTAAATAATCTTGTTTAAAGATTAATTCGGCTCTTTCTAAAGCTCTAAACGTTGTTAGCCATTGAGTTCTGTGTGGGTTGTTAGAATTATTAATTTCTGTTGATAAAGTATTTACTAAATAATCATATACATTAGAAACAGTATAAAAATCGTCATCTAATTTATGAATAGAATAGTCTGTCGTATCATTTAAAAATGAAAATAAAGACCGTTCATTTTGACCGTAACGTTGCAAAGATTTAACAAGAATATTTGAAGATAGCCAATCTAGTGGATATAAAGATGCTGTTAATTTTTTATTTACTAATTTATTATGACTAACGAGTTTAGAATCTTGAATTAATAGCGATAATTTTTTAAAATCACCTTGAATACTCTTAGGTAGTGAAATTTTTTTTAATTTTTTACTAGCAAAATAAATAAGTTGTTCTACGGGTTCATTAAAAACTAAATCAACAAAACGACCTTTTACTTTTTCCCATTCAGATTTATCTTGACTAGACAAATCATTACCATAACTAGCAAAATTTTGATGTAATGTTATTATAAAATAAGTATCATTTAAGTCATTATTTGCCCATTCTGAAATTTGTTGAAGTAAAAATAATTCATCTAAAGAATTATTTTTTGAGGCATATTCTAAGAGTTTTCCAAATTCATCTATAACTAAAACAATACCCTTTTTAGCTGTTTCTGCTTTTTTTCTTATCTTTTCTAAAGCAACAATTATTTTAGAGTTATTAATAACTCCATCAATTTTTAATTTCTTACCTATTACATTTAAAAGAGAATCATTTTCTCCTATTATTTTAATGAAATCATAATCTATTACATTATTTTTTTCAGCGTCTATATTATTAAAAAATATTTTTTCTCGCTTTAAATTTTTTTCAAGAGCCCAGATAAAAGTTGATTTACCTGTTCCATAATTACCAATTAAATTAAATGATTTATTTGCACTGTGATTATTAATAAAAATTCTATCAAAAATTTCTTTAGTATTTGGTGTAACTACGTAATCTATTAGTTTAGATTCGTCCCTAACGATATTGGTTGAAATATTATTACTGTACTCCATAGTGTTTTTTCAAAAGTTCATTTTTAAACTCTACCGAGTTATTTTTAAATTGTATTTGTCTAATTCCTGCATCATCTTTATAAATAAATTCTTTATGTTTTTCACATAATTTATCTATAATAATTTCTAAACCTTCATTAGATAAACATAAATAAGCTCCAACTTCTTTTCTGATATTGTCATAACTTACAGAGCTTTCATTGTTGAATTCATTTAATAAACAGTATCCAAAAATTTCACAAGAAAGACTATCGTGGTTATTTCTATTTAACCTGTAAACGGTTTGATTTGCATTATTTTTTCTGCCTGTATCTACGACTAAATTTAGGCTAAGTAGCGGGGTATTAAAATCATCTTCTATTGTTTTGTCATTTTTAATAGGCGAAACGTATGTTCTAATAAATACTTTAAAATCTGAATTTAAAGTTTTTTCAGCGACTTCTTTTAGGTTTTTATCAATAAGTATTCTATTGATGAAATTAAAAATCTGATATTCAGAAAACTCTAAAGTAGCTTTGTCTGAAAAGTAATTAGAAAATATTAATTTAAAAATTGATGCGTGATTTGTTTTGCATAAATAATATTGTAGTAACCATAAAGAACCATCATTTTCTAAATAAGGGTCTAGTTTTTTTGTTACAAAAAGCAAGTTAGCAAATTCACTTAGATTATTTTCTTTATTTAAAATACCAAAAGCTTTTAGCCAATGATGAATTGATCTAACCATATTTTTACCAACACCTAATAAAGGTATTGCTTTTTCTTCGTTTGAAAAACCCTCAATCTCTTGATTTTTAATTAGTTCTATTCCTTTTAAAATCCATTGTTCTTTACAATGAAAAGTGTCATGTCCTGAGAATCTATAAGACTTTTGATTTAAAATCATATATTTTAATATATATTAATTACAGTGCAATTTAATATATATAATTGAATATGGATGAACTTATCCATATAGATTTTTTTTGTAATTTTTTTAGACTAAAGTCCCTTAATAATATATCAAATACTTTTTAAACTTAGTTAGATATGAGGCTGTTTTAAGATTTCCCTACACAAAAACACTACTTAAATAGTACTAAGAAAAGAGTTTAGTTAGTATTTTTTTTGACACCTAAATTGACACCTAAAAATAAAAACCCTGTAAACACAAGGCTTACAGGGTGTAATTGTGGAGACGCCGGGAATCGAACCCGGGTCCAAACAAGCAGTTCAAATGCTTTCTACATACATATTTCTTTCTTAGTTTTCGACTAGTAACTGATTAAGAACAATCTGTTAAAAGCTTATCTTCTTTAGTTTCAAAAACCTGCCGAAGCTTCAGGTTTTCTATATTTACTTTTACGATATCCAAAAGTGAAGCGCCGTAAATCAAGGCTATTCGTGGACATAAAGCTTGCACACCTTGTGTGCCTAGGCCAATCCTACTGTGATTCGGATTAAGCAGCTAAAGCGTAGTTATTCTCGCCGTTTAAAAAGTTGAAATAAAGATTAACGAGTTTCTATTCACTGCTCGGCATGCTTACATTATCGCTGATCTCGCTGTCAAAACCAGTCGTCCCCAAAATGTTAAAAAGTATACCTTTAAATATACCTTCAAAAATAATATTATTATTAATATCTTTGAGCAAATAGTTGTTTTACAAGGTGAAAAACAAATTTAGTAATCCAAATTATTTAATAAAAATACATTTAGGAAATGCAAAGATAACAAAATACTATTTGTACAATACATTTAAATCAAGTATTTTCGCTTAAATTGTTATATTTTTAACAATTATAGTTTATTTGTTTAATTTTACACAAAATACATACATGAAATTCGGAATTATTAAAGAACGTAAAAATCCACCAGATAGAAGAGTTGTTTTTTCACCTGAAAAATTACAAGAATTTAAAGAGCAATTTCCATCCGCTGAAATCGTGGTAGAAAGTTCCGATATTCGTGTTTTTAGTGATGAAGCGTATCAAAAAGTAGGTATAGAGGTAGTTACCGATATGTCAGATTGTGATGTATTATTAGGTGTCAAAGAAGTTCCTTTAGAGGCTTTAATTCCGAATAAAAAATATTTTTTCTTTTCACATACAATTAAAAAGCAACCTTACAATCGCAAGTTGTTACAAGTAATATTATCCAAAAATATTCAAATGTATGACCATGAAACCATTATCAAAGAAGATGGAGCTCGATTAATTGGTTTTGGTCGTTATGCAGGTTTGGTCGGCGCTTACAATGGTTTTAGAGCTTTGGGTTTACGTGAAAAATTATTCACTTTACCAAAAGTAGAAACACTTACCGATTTAGATGCTGTAAAATCGGAATTAGATAAAATTACGGTGCCAAATATCAAAATTTTATTAACAGGAACAGGGAAAGTAGCACAGGGAGCAAAAGAAATTTTAGAGCATCTGAACATAAAACAAGTAAGCGATGCTTTATATTTAACGGCGGATTTTACCGAGCCTGTATATTGTATTTCTGATGTGATGGAATACAGCAAGCGTATCGATGGAAAAGTAGGGAATAAGTTTGCTTTTTATAAAGATGCAACGGGTTATGAAAGCAATTTTATGCCGTATGCGAAAGTAACAGATTTCTTTATCGCAGGTCATTTTTATGGCGATGGCGCGCCGTATTTATTTACTCGAGAAGATGCAAAAAATCCTGAGTTTAATATTAAATATGTCGCTGATATTTCTTGTGATGTCGATGGTCCAGTAGCTTCAACAATTCGTTCTTCAACAATTGCCGAGCCTATTTATGGTTACAATCCTCAAACAGAAAAAGAGGTTAATTTCACTGATGAAAATGCTATAACGGTAATGGCGGTGGATAATTTGCCGTGTGAATTACCAAAAGATGCGAGTGAAGGATTTGGAGAAATGTTTTTAAAAAATGTAATTCCAGCTTTTTTCAATGATGATAAAAACGGTGTTTTAGAACGTGCAAAAATGACGACAAGCGAAGGGAAATTAGCTGAACGTTATGCGTATTTACAAGATTATGTAAACGGAATATCAGAATAATAAAAAAGCATAAAAAATAAGAATAAAATCCCGCAATTGCGGGATTTTTTATAAGTAAAAAAAGTAAAATAGATGTTACCAGATAAACAATTTTTAATGGATACTGCTCAAATGAGAATGCCTTTTGGAAAATATAAAGGCTATTATTTAGATAATTTGCCCGAACATTATATTGTTTGGTATAAAAACAAAGGGTTTCCTGCAGGAAAATTAGGTAAAATGATGGGTTTGGTTTATGAAATGCAATTAAATGGTTTAGAAGATATTTTACGAAAAATCAGAAATTAATTTTTGATAATTAATCATAATAAAACTTAGAAGAGAACATTTTTTTGGCATTTTCCAGCATTTTTTGTTGATTATTTTTATCGTTTACGGGCTTGTTAGATAGTTTTTCAATATCAATATTAGGGTTTTCAAAAAGTTTCGCTAAATCAACATTAATCGTAGCGGTATTTACAAAATACCAAATTTCAAAAGTATCGAATGTAATTTGTATTGGATTAATTTCATCATTTTTTATCGGTGCGATATCGTATTTAAAAGCGGTTTCTGTGTTTATTTTAGTGTTTATTTTTTTAGTATTTCCTTCAATTTTAAAAGAAGATTTTTCAAAGACTAAATTAAGTCCTAAATTAAATTGCAGGGTATAATCTCCGCCTTCCAAATCATCGGCGTATAAGTTGTTATTTCTTTCTTTTACAGGTATTTGTATTGTTTTTAGACTGCTGATATCAGTCGTATTTTTACTCTTTTTATGTATTAATTTCACATTCGAAATAGTATATTTTATGTTTTCAAATTTAATACTATCAATAACATTAGGAGTATTTATATTTGTTTTTGGGTGTTGAAATTTATAGTATTTATTGAGTTCTATTTCTTCACCGTTCCATTGGTGTTCAAATTCGATACTTGCCTCATGTTTTGTATCAGGAGAATCAAAAATATTACAAGAAGTAAGCAAGATACTATTAAAAATCAGTAGTATTATTCCAATTTTTGACACATTTTTTTTGATAATAATCATTTTCATTTTTTTTTGGAGCTATTTCCCGCTTTCCGCACTCGCTTTTTTTTTGAAGAAAAATCAAAAAAAAGAGCTCAAACAATTGCTTCAATCGGGGCTAAATAAACCTCACAGGTTTTAAAAAAACTGTGAGGTTTGAGATTAACTAAAAAATTCAGGTTTTTTCTATCTTTTTGAAAATAAAGTTGCTTTATATCAAGTATTTAAAACAACTTTATTTATAGTTATCAAATTATAAATTATTCACCGTTTTTCTGATTGCGACTAAGTTTGTCAATAATTTTTCTAAATAATCGAGATGTAACATATTTGCGCCATCGCTTTTTGCGTTTGCGGGGTCGAAATGTGTTTCAATAAATAAACCATCGACATTATTAACGACTCCAGCTCTTGCGATTGTTTCAATCATATCGGGTCTTCCGCCAGTAACACCGCTTGTTTGATTGGGTTGTTGAAGTGAATGTGTCACGTCTAAAATGGTCGGAGCAAATTGACGCATGGTTGGGATTCCTCTAAAATCGACAATCATATCTTGATATCCGAACATCGTTCCACGATCGGTAATCCATGCTTTTTCGTTTCCTGCATCGTGTACTTTTTTCACGGCGTGTTGCATTGCTTCAGGACTCATAAATTGTCCTTTTTTCAAATTAACGACTTTTCCAGTTTTGGCGGCGGCAACGACCAAATCGGTTTGACGCACTAAAAAAGCAGGAATTTGTAAAACATCGACATATTCGGCGGCTTTGTAAGCGTCTGAAACTTCGTGAATATCGGTAACGGTTGGCACATTAAAAGTTTCGGAAACTTTTCTTAGAATTTTCAAGGCTTTTTCATCACCGATTCCTGTAAAACTATCGATTCTACTTCGATTTGCTTTTTTAAAACTTCCTTTAAAAATATACGGAATTGCTAATTTATCGGTAATTGTAAGTACTTTTTCGGCGATTCGCATTGCCATTTCTTCACTTTCGATAGCACACGGACCTGCTAAAAGAAAAAAATTATTAGCCTCGGTATGTTTTATATTTGGGATATGTTGTAAATCCATGATTGTAAGTTGTGGGTTTTTAACAAAATTAAGAAATTAAATTGGCTATATTTAGCCTTTATAATAAATAACATCAAATGAAAATCAATATTAAAATAAATTTCAAAAATAATTTCAAAAAAATAATCTATATATCGGCATTTTTGCCAGTGTTTTTGGTATCCTGTAAAACGGTAAAATATCAAGAAAAAACAACTTCAAAAAAAGCGTTTATTATCGATAGCGTTCTTGTAAAAAAACATTTATATACGTTGGCTTCGGATGAAATGCAAGGGCGAAAACCTGGTACAGAAGGTATGGAAAAAGCGACGGTTTATATTGAAAATGAATTTAAGCGTATTGGGTTAAAAACGTATGCTAATTTAGCGACTTACCGCCAGAATTTTACGCATGAAGGCATCAAAATGAGCAATATTATTGGCGTTTTAGAAGGAAAAAGTAAAAAAGAGGAGATTGTAGTAATATCGGCACATCACGACCATTTAGGCGTAAAAAAATCAGGAAAAGGCGATGTTATTTTTAACGGTGCAAATGATGATGCTTCTGGCGTTGTTGGCGTGTTAGCATTGGCGGAATTTTTAGCGAAAAAAGGTACGAATGAACGTACTATTTTGTTTGTCTGTTTTACGGCGGAAGAGATGGGTTTAATCGGTTCTAATTTTTTTGGAAAAGGAATTGACCCAACAAAATTTGTCGCAGGAATCAATTTAGAAATGATAGGGAAAACACCAAGTTTCGGGAAAAATACGGCGTGGCTAACAGGTTTTGAACGTTCTGATTTTGGTAAAATTATTCAAAATAATTTAAAAGGTACAGATTATCAATTATTTGCGGATCCGTATGAAAAATTTAATTTATTTTTTAGGTCGGACAATGCGTCTTTAGCTCGTTTGGGAGTTCCTTCGCACACATTTTCGACCACGCCAATTGATGTTGATAAAGAGTATCATAAGGTTTCTGATGAAGCTGAAACTTTAAATATGAGCGTAATTACCCAAACAATTAAAGCCGTAGCAAAAGGAACAGAAAGTATCATTAATGGAAAAGATACGCCGACAAGAATTGTGTTAAAAGAGTAAATGTTATAAACAATTTCTAAATGATGAAATACGTACAAAATAGTTCAATATTATTAATTTTAGTATTCTCTATAATTGGTTGTTCTTCTTCCAAAGTTGTTTATGATTATGATACGAGTATCAATTTTGAAAATTATAAAACATTTCAGTTTTTTGAAGATGCAGGAAAAGGTTTAAATGCACTCGATATTAAGAGAGTTACGGGTGAAATAATATTTTTATTGGAGCAAAAAGGTATGAAATTATCCGATAATCCTGATATGTATATTGATGTTTTATCCAAAGAAAGTATTGTTGAAAATAATAGTACCATCGGTGTGGGAATCGGTGGAGGCGGTCGTGTTGGTTTTAATATTTCAGGAGGAATCCCTCTTGAAACCAGAAAAATAAAACAAGAATTAACCGTTAATTTTATTGCTGGTAAAAATGATGCGTTATTATGGCAAGGAATCGCCAATACGAATATCAAAAAAAACCTAAGTCCGCAGGAAAGAACAGCGTATTATCAGAAAATAACAGCTAAAATTCTTGAAAAATATCCGCCAGAAAAATAATAGTAAAAATTAAAAAAAAATACTCGAATTGACAGAAATTATAAAAAAGATAAAACTGTCAATTTGAGTAAATTCGAGTAAAATTGTTCCTGAAAATTTGAGTGAATTTTTACTTTAAAACCTCTTCAATAACTTTTCCAGTTGTTCCATTTGGAAATTCAATTTGCAATAAATTCGCCAAAGTAGGAGCAATATCAATAATTTCATATTTCTTTTTAGAGTTTCCTTTTTGGATACCATTTCCATAAAAAATTACAGGAATATGCGTGTCATATGAATATCCAGAACCGTGCGTTGTTCCTTTTTTAGGATAACTAACCGTTGATGGATTTGGAACAAGTAACACATCGCCTGAAAATTTTTGATTATAGCCATTTTGTAATGAGTTTAAAATCCCTGAAGTAAATGATGTTGTTTGCAAGGTTCTTGCCGTTGCTGATTTGTAAATTCCTGGGTAATTAATTACTTCATCGGCTATTTTTTGAGCAACTTCATTTTTACTTAAATTTAAAGATTCAATTTTATTTTTATCTAAAAAAATCTGAAAGTTTGAAATATTTTCAACCAACGCATCTGACTTAAAATATTTTTTAGTGATGTCATTTACAAAAGTTCTGAATTTTGTATAACTGAAATAATTTGCAGGAATTTTAACCGATTGCAAATAAGCAGGAACTTGAACAGCAGCGTGGTCGGCTGTTAAAAATAAGGTGTAATTTCCTTTCCCAACTTGCGTATCTAAAAAATTGAAAAGTGTTGCTAAATCTTTATCCAAACGTAAATAGGTATCTTCAATTTCTTTGGAAGCAACCCCAAATTGATGTCCAACATAATCGGTTGAAGAATAACTAATCGCTAAGAAATCGGTATAGTTAGTGTTTCCTAAATTTTCGCCAATAATAGCCGATTTTGCAAAATCCGTAGTTAAAGAATTTCCCGCAGGAATTGCTTTTATAATACTATAATTGTTGTTTTTATGTCTTAATTCAGGAATATTATGCGGAAAAACAGGCGTTTCCTCTCCTTTAAAAGGTGCTTCAAAATTATTGTTATCAGCAATACTTTCGGTGTAAGAATTGATGTTGTGTAAGGTTTTCCAAGGTTTACTTAAATAAGTATCTACAATTTTTGCGTTGTTAAAATCTTGCACCCATTTTGGCAATTTTTTCATATAATACGACGAAGTAATCCAATCGCCTTTACTACCGCCATCAAACCAATATGCACCGTTTGCGGTATGTCCAGCAGGTAAAATTGCCGAACGGTCTTTAATAGCAATACCAATTGTTTTCCCTTTCATATTTTGGGCTAATCTTAATTGGTCGGTAATGGTGGTGGTTAGCATTCTGTGGGGCGATTTTTCACCACCTTTTCCATCGTTTCCAACGGTTTTATAATTCGTATCATCAACACAATAAATTGTTTTTTTTAAGAATTTATCGTACCAATTATTACTGATAATCGCATGATTTACAGGTGTTGTTCCTGTGTAAATCGACGTATGTCCAACAGCGGTATAGGTCGGAATGTAATTATAATGTGCGTTTTCAAGTGAAAAACCATCTTTTAATAAACGTTTAAAGCCGTTATTTCCGTATTTATTGGCAAAACGAATTAAGTAATCATAACGCATTTGGTCAATAACAATGCCGACAACGAGTTTCGGTTTTTTAGGTGGATTTTTTTTCTTCGCAGTTAATGAAGTAAATCCTGATAAACAACATATAGCAAGAATTGCTAAAGGAATAATTTTTTTCATTATTTTTTTTTACTATAAAATTAAGAAGGTTTTTAATCAAAATAAGTTCAAAGATACTCATCTTAAGAGTAAAATAGGTGTCAAAAAATATTAAAAGAATATTAAAAGAATGTCAAAATACATACTAAAAGCGATAAAAAAGCCGAGAGTTAATCGTTTTTTAATACTTTAGCCAAAAGAAAAACAGAGTATTTAAATGAACTACATTGAGCATATCGGTAAGTATTTTTTGATGCTAAAACAAGTTTTTACAAAACCCCAGCGATGGCGTATTTTTCGGGAGGCTTTATTTACTGAAATTGACGAACTTGGGCTTAAATCATTAGGGATTATTTCTTTTATATCTTTTTTTATAGGAGGCGTAATTTCCTTACAAACTGCTCTTAGTTTAGACAGTCCTTTTATTCCAGATTCCTTAATAGGATTCGCGGCAAAACGCTCTATGATTTTGGAATTTGCACCTACTTTTTGTTCCATCATTTTAGCGGGAAAAGTAGGTTCTTATATTACGTCAAGTATTGGTTCTATGCGTGTTACCGAACAAATTGACGCACTAGAAGTTATGGGAATTAATTCCTTAAATTACTTGGTATTGCCTAAAATAATTGCCACTGTATTTTTTTATCCATTTTTGATAATTTTAGCCATGTTTTTAGGGATTTTTGGCGGTTGGCTTACAGGGATTTTATCAGGATTATTTGCTGGAGTTGATTATATTACAGGAGTACAAATGGATTTCGACCCGTTTTTAATAAGTTATGCCATGATAAAAACATTAATTTTTGCTTTTATAATTGCGACAGTTCCTGCATATCACGGATATTATGTAAAAGGCGGTTCGTTAGAAGTAGGGAAAGCAAGTACGCAATCGGTAGTTTGGACAACGGTTCTTATTGTAATTGCGAATTATTTATTAACGCAAATGTTATTAACATAAAATGATAGAAGTAAATAATTTACATAAAGGATTTAATGGCGTTGAAATTTTAAAAGGAATTACGACTTCTTTTCTTCCAGGACAAACGAGTTTAATTATCGGTCAGAGTGGTTCAGGGAAAACGGTTTTTTTAAAATCATTAATAGGATTGCACATTCCTGAAAAAGGAACAGTTACCTATGATGGTAGAGTAAATACCGAAATGACAATTGATGATAGACGAAATTTTCGAAAAGAAATCGGCATGGTTTTTCAGGGAAGTGCTTTGTTTGATTCGCAAACTGTAGAAGAAAATGTAATGTTTCCTTTGAAAATGTTTACCAAACAATCACAAGCGGAAATGTTAGAAAGAGTAAATTTCGTGCTAAAACGAGTAAATTTAGAGAATGCGAATAAAAAATATCCTGCGCAATTATCAGGAGGAATGCAAAAACGAGTAGCGATTGCTAGAGCCATTGTTATGAAACCTAAATATTTGTTTTGTGATGAGCCAAATTCTGGATTAGATCCGCAAACTTCGATTGTAATTGATAATTTAATTAAAGAAATTACTCATGAATATCAAATAACAACGGTTATCAATACACACGATATGAATTCGGTAATGGAAATAGGGGACAAGATTGTTTTTCTTCAAAATGGAAAAAAAGCGTGGGAAGGTTCTCATAAAGAAATTTTTAAAACCGATAATAAAGCTGTTGTCGATTTCGTGTATTCCTCAAATTTATTTAAAAAAGTACGAGAAGCCTATTTATTAGACGTATAAAATTATTTATTTTGAAGATTTTTGAAAAATAAATAAAAGATAAGTTTCTGTAAAATAGCGAACTATAAAAAGTGATTAAAATTATTATAATTTTTTCAATAAAAAATTTTGCAGAACTCTAAAAACCTTGTATATTTGCAACCGCTAAGGAGAAAATAATAAATGACCTGGTAGCTCAGTTGGTAGAGCATCTCCCTTTTAAGGAGAGGGTCCTGGGTTCGAGCCCCAGCCCGGTCACTAAGCTTTTCTTGTAATTAAGAAAAGCTTTTTTATTTTTTTCGAAAGCTTTGGGGAGATACCAAAGCGGCCAACTGGGACGGACTGTAACTCCGTTGTCTTACGACTTCGCAGGTTCGAATCCTGCTCTCCCCACAAAACCTCTGTCTTTTGATAGAGGTTTTTTTGTATTTTAGCCAGAAATTAAGCTCGCTATTTTATGAAAAAGATATTCTTAAATTTATTTTTATCGTTATTTTTATTGATACTTTTACTACAAGTATCTACTGTTGTAAGTCAAAATAACGATGAAAATCAAAATAAAGGCGTTGTTTCAGGGAAAATAATCGATGCCAATACAAGAGAAGCCATTCCCTTTGTAAACATCTTAGTTTACGGAACTTCTATCGGTAGTGCTTCTGATGAAAATGGTACGTTTACAATTGCAAATATCCCGCTAGGATATAATAAATTACAAATCTCATTTATAGGATACGAAACCTTCATTTCAGATGAATATTTAGTAACCAACGGTAAAACTACTTTTATAAATATCGAACTAAAAGAACGAGAAACAACCCTGAAAGAAGTAGAAATAAAAGCAAGTTTGTTTAAAAAATCCGTAGAAAGTCCACTTTCTTTACAATCCTTAGGCGTTGCCGAAATTGAAAAAAATCCCGGAGGAAATAGAGATATTTTAAAAGTTATTCAATCGTTTCCTGGCGTGGCTTCTAATCCTGGGTTTAGAAATGACATTATAATTAGAGGAGGGGCAACATCTGAAAATAAATTCTATTTAGATGGCATTGAAGTTCCTGTAATCAATCATTTTCAAACCCAAGGCGCTACGGGAGGTGCTGTCGGAATTATGAATGCCGATTTAATCCGTAAAGTTGATTTCTATTCGAGTGCTTTTCCCGTAAATAGAGGAAATACATTGAGTTCCGTTATCGAATTTACCCAAAAAAGAGGAAATCCAACCCAGCTTAAAACAAGAGCAACGCTAGGAACTTCCGATGCTGGAATTACTTTAGATGGTCCGTTGGGAAAAAATACTACTTTTATGTTGTCTGTTCGGCAATCATATTTACAATTTTTATTCAAATTGATAAAATTACCCTTTTTACCAACTTATAATGATTTTCAATTAAATGTAAAATCACAATTATCAAAAAATAGCGAATTATCAATAATTGCTTTGGGAGCAATCGACAATTTTAAATTGAATGAATCTGTAAATGATAGCGAAACAGACCAAGAAACTCTAAAAAGAAATAAAATAATTTTAAATACCGTTCCCGTAAATAGTCAATGGAACTACACCGTTGGAGCTAGTTATAAATATTTTGCAGATAAATCGACACATTTAGTAGTGCTTAGTCGAAATGAACTCAAAAATACAGCAGAAAAATATTTTTTGAATCAAGAACAACCCGAAAATTTATTGTTAGATTATAGTTCAAAAGAAATAGAAACCAAATTTAGATACGAGAATACTTTTAAAACGAGCAATAATTATAAGTTCAACTTAGGAACAAATGTTGAAGTAGCGACCTATTTAAATGATACGTATCGAAAAGTAGCCAATTCACAAGGACTTTTTGAAGATACGTTTAATGCTAATATTGATTTTGTTAAATATGGCTTTTTTGCCAATGTATCCAAAGAATATTTAGATAATAAATTAGGGGTTTCCTTCGGATTTAGAACCGATGGTGTTGATTATAATCCGCAGATGAAAAATCAATTACATCAATTTTCACCAAGACTTTCATTAAATTACAATCTAAATGATAAGGTTTCATTAAGTGCATCGCTAGGACGTTATTATCAATTGCCGTCTTATACCGTATTAGGATTCAAAAATAATACAGGCGAATTTATCAACAAAAAAGGATTGAAATATATACAAGCCGACCATCTTGTGAGCGGTTTTGCATACAAACCCAATACAAGTGCTAAAATTACCTTAGAAGGATTTTATAAAGCGTACAAAAATTATCCATTTTCAGTTCGAAACCAAGTAAGTTTGGCTAATTTAGGCGATGGTTTTGGGGTTGTTGGTAACGAAGAAGTACTTTCAAATTCAAAAGGAAGAGCCTACGGAGTTGAGATATTGGCTCAAAAAAAATCGTATAATGGTTTGTACGGATTGGCTTCATATACTTTTGTACGCAGTGAATTTAAAAATGCCTTAGGAAATTACATTCCATCGACTTGGGATAATAAACATCTGTTAACGGTAACGGCAGGGAAAAAATTAAAGAAAAATTGGGAAATAGGCGCAAAATTCCGATTAGTTGGCGCAAGACCACATACGCCTTATGATACCAATGCTTCTTCTTTAAAAGTAAATTATGATATCGTAAATGGCGGTATTTTAGATTATACAAAATTAAATCAAACACGTTTTAGCACTTACACGCAGTTAGATGCACGACTCGATAAAACATGGTTTTTGAACAATGTTGCTATTAATTTGTATCTTGATATTCAAAATATATATGGAAGTAGTGCGGAACAAAATCCGTTTTTATTAGCCACTGAAGATGCTACAGGAAGAATTACCGATCCAAACGATACTTCAAGATATGTTTTAGAAGAAATCGAAAGTAGTAAAGGAAGTGCCTTGCCAAGAATAGGCGTAATTATCGATTTTTAAAATATTTTTAGAAGATATTTTAGATGATATTTAACGTAAATTTAAAATAAAATAAAAGACTTTTAGAAGATTTTAACTTTTAAAATGATGCTAAAAATAATCAAAAAGAATATATTGCTGATTAAATTAAAATATACCACTATACTATATGAAAAATTTGTTGATAGGTGCCATTTTTGCCTTTTTAAGTATCGGTTCAATAACTGCTCAAAAATATAAGTTTAAAACCGTAAAAGATATCGAAAGTAGTCACGTTAAAAGTCAAGGAAATACAGGAACTTGTTGGAGTTTTTCGACAAGCTCTTTCTTAGAGTCTGAAATTATACGATTAACAGGTAAAAATATCGACCTATCTGAAATGTATACTGTACGTAATACTTATTCAGAAAAAGCTGAAAATTATGTATATCGTCAAGGGAAAGCGCAATTTAGTCAAGGCGGTTTGGCACACGATGTTTTAAATTCAGTAGCAAATTACGGACTCGTGCCAGAACAAATTTTCTCGGGATTGGATGCCGGAAAAGATATTCATAATCATGCAGAATTAATAGCGGTTTTAAAATCGATGTTGGATACGTATATCAAAAATCCAGCAAAACAATTAAGCCCGAAATGGAAACAAGCAACACAACGAGTTTTAGATGTGTATTTAGGTGAAAATAAAAATGAATTTAGCTTCGAAGGAAAGAAATATACACCGAAAAGTTTTGCAGAATTTACCAAAATAAATCCTTCAGAGTATTTAACGATTACTTCTTTTGAGCATCAAAAAATGTATGATAAGTTTATTTTAAATATTCCTGATAATTTCTCAAATGGTTCATTTTACAATGTATCTTTAGATGAATTAACAGAACTTACGCAAAGAGCTGTCGAAAAAGGCTATACTTTAGCGCTAGATTGTGATGTTTCTGAAAAAACATTTTCAGCAGAAAACGGTGTCGCTTTTATTCCTGCAAGTAGCTCAGAAAGTGAAAAAGGATTGACTGAAATCGTAAAAGAAAAAACAATAACACCTAGTTTTCGTCAAGCAGAATTTGAAAATTTCAATACCACAGATGACCATTTAATGCACATCGTAGGATTGGTAAAAGATCAAAAAGGAAATAAATACTTTAAAGTAAAAAATTCTTGGGGAGCAAAAAAAGGAAATAACGGTTATGTATATATGTCTGTTCCGTATTTTAAATTGAAAACGATTTCGGTTTTAGTACACAAAGATGCTGTTACAAATAGTTTGAAAAAGAAATTAAACATTAAAAAATAAATATTAAAAACTAAATATTATTTTAGTATTAATTTAAAAGCTTGAAGAAAATATCTTCAAGCTTTTTTAATTTAATAAATCAAGAAATTCAATAAATTCAACAAATTGAGTAATAAGGAATTTCGTATCTTTCGCCCATTATTAATAATTAATTTAGATGGAAGAAAAGATAAAAAAAGAGCAAGATGTTGCACAATCTAAACAAGCTATTCAGGAAGATGCTAAAGGATTATGGGAAAGCATCAAAAAATTTCTAGTAGAATTATTAGATTTCCGAGAAGATACCGATCAGGAAGCAACCATAGAAGCCATAAAAGTCGATATTCCGTTTAAAGGAGCTACCGCTTGGATTTTAATTTGCTCAATATTTGTAGCATCAATTGGATTAAATGCCAATTCAACAGCCGTGGTTATTGGAGCCATGTTAATATCTCCTTTAATGGGACCTATTTTAGGAATCGGAATGTCATTAGCAATTAATGATATTGATACGTTGAAAAAATCAATGATAAACTTAGCAACTATGATTGTTTTGAGTTTATTAACCGCATTTTTATTCTTCTTTTTATTTCCTTTAAAAGAAGAAACTTCCGAATTATTAGGAAGAGTAAAACCCGATATTCGAGATGTTTTAATTGCTTTTTTTGGTGGTTTAGCCTTAATTATCGCCCGAACAAAAAAAGGAACTATAGCATCTGTAATATTTGGAGTTGCTATTGCAACTGCCTTAATGCCACCTTTATGTACCGCTGGTTATGGCTTGGCAATCGGTAATTTTGACTACTTTTTTGGAGCGATGTATTTATTTACAATCAATACTATTTTTATCGCTTTAGCTACTTTTTTAGTGCTTAAATTATTAGGATTTACCATGATTCGATATGTAAATTCTGAAAAAAGAAAAAGAATCGCACAGATAGCTTCTTTTGTCGGTTTCTTAGTGATGGTTCCTGCCATGTTCACCTTTGTAAATGTTTATAAAGAAAGCGTCGTTACTGCAAATTATGATAAATTTTTAAAAGAAGAAATTCTAGCGAATAAAGATTTATGGTTACAAAGAGAAAATATCGATAAAAAAAATAAAAAAATTAGCCTGTTTTTTAATGGTGATGTAACCGATGCTACCGAAACTTTTTTAAGAAATGAACTAAAAACATATCCTAAATTAGATGTTTATGAGTTATTTATCAATGAAAATAAAGCTAGAAGTGTCGATAGAGTCGTGGATGCCTACGATAGAGCAATTGTTGATTTAGATTTAAAAGATAATATCATAAAAGGATTACAGAAAGAAATTGAAGATTTAAAACTTACAATTTCTAGTCTAAATAATAATATAGAGCAAAATGCTTTAAAAAGAGATGAAAATAGTATTCCGTTTAGTAAAATAGCGAAAGAAGCTAAAATCAGATTTA
This sequence comes from Tenacibaculum piscium, assembly GCF_021390755.1. Classification (NCBI taxonomy): domain Bacteria; kingdom Pseudomonadati; phylum Bacteroidota; class Flavobacteriia; order Flavobacteriales; family Flavobacteriaceae; genus Tenacibaculum; species Tenacibaculum piscium. The sequence goes on from NZ_JAJGWR010000001.1 coordinate 500,010, forward strand.
ATGATATTAAAGGAATTAGTTTTTCTAAAAAATTATCTTCTACGGATTTTATAAAAATAGATACAATTCCTGAATTATCAATAGTTTGGAATAAAAAATTAGCAGATTCAATAGTTAAAAGAAAAGAAAAAGAACTTAAAAGTTGGTTCGAAAAAGAATTGAAACTAGAAGTTGTATTACTTAAATAAGTGTTTTTTTTAAATTAAAAATATCCTCTATAAATCTAAGATTTTCTTATTTTATAGAGGATATTTTGTTTGTATATGAAAAGTACTGTTTTGTTTATGAGGATTTTTCGCAGGAAAATTAGATGTAATAAAATGGCACTGACTTTTGTTTTTAAGACTAAACTAAACATTTTTTATAGATGTTTTTTAAGTAGTTTGTTTTAGTTTATAATTCTGATTTAATTTTCTATTTTTTAATTCAACATTTGAGTAATTTTGACAAGTTTTTCAATTCTTGTTTTCTGTTTTGCTCAATTCTACGAACGTTATAAATTTAAATTTCACGTAATAATTCGGTCAATTTTATTTTCAGATTTAAAGTAAATTAAAGTATTTTTAAATTTCTTTTTTTTGAGAATTACTTACAACGTTTAGAAATGTTTACCAACGAGTATATAAGTTTAAAATTTGTCTTTAATTTATCTTGAGGATTGTATCGAAAAATAATTATCTGATTATCCAAAGTTTAAAATCACTCGAATTGATATAGAATTAAGAAGCTAAAAAATTAAACTTCATCAATAGTGAAAATACAAATTAAGATGCTAAGAGCTTGTTTAAAAATTAAATAAACTGTCAGTTCGAGTGATTTTTTTCCTTCAAAAAATTGTATCGAGAACTTTTTTAGCATCAAAATCAATCAAAATTCATCAACATAAAAGAATTCAAATTCTCGATACAATTTTAATTCCTTTTAGTCATTAAAATCACTCGAATTGACAAGAATCATCAAAAAAAGCTAAAAAAAACACATAAAATCAGGATACGAACCTGAAATAAATTCAGTTTGACGGATTCTATTTCTTATTTTTCTGTGATGTTTTTTTCAGATGAAATTTAAACAGGCTCTAAGCTGATATAAAATTTCTTTGAGGTGGTTTGATCTATTTTTACTTTTTTTAAACAATAGTTTTTTTAATCTCTTGCCGTATTTTAATATTATTTTAGATTGCTTTATATCATTCTATAAAAGCAGAAAACCGAGCAAAAGCTCGGTTTTCTTATTTTAAAAATACTAATTAAAAGTATGTTTAATCAATAATTATTTTTGATTAATTACTCTAAAAGTAGTTCTACGGTTTGCAGCATGCTCACGTTCTGTACAAGAAACGCCATCAGCACATCTGTTTGTTAATTTAGTTTCACCATAACCGTTAGCTGTTAATTGACTAGCATTAACTCCTTTCGAAATTAAGTAGTTTACTACTGAACGAGCTCTTCTTTCTGATAAAGATTGGTTGTTTACGTTACTACCTCTAGAATCTGTATGAGATTCAACGGCTGCAGCTACACCAGTTTTTAAAATTGGTAATAATCTAGTATCAATTAAACGTTTAGCACCTGAAGTTAATGTTGAACTTCCTAAATTCCAGTTAATTGGTAATGGAGTGTTTACTGTTAATTTACATTCTACTTCTTTCCAAGATGTTAATCCACCTTTAGATACTAATACTTCTTTAGTAATTGTTTTGTATTTAGCTGCTACAGGAACTTCTTCTTTCCAAGCATCTTTTTCTAAAACAGTTTTCTTTAAAGTTCTGTAAACAGGCTCTCCTTTAATCGCTCTAGATGTTGGAGGAGTTGCCATTACAGTTTTTGTTAAAGTTGTCGTTACTTCAGGAATAGCGATCACTTTTGTTGTTGTAACTGCAGGAATAACTCTTGTAATAGTTGTCGTTACTTCAGGAATAGCGATAACTTTTGTTGATGGAGGTGTTGCCATTACTCTTTTCTTGATAACTTTCGTTACTTGAGGAATATCAATTGTTCTAGTTGATGGAGGCGTTACCATTACTGTTTTCTTAACAATTTTCGTTACTTCAGGAATTGCTACTACTCTAGTTGATTCTGGAGTAATTACCGTTCTTTTGATAGTTTGAGTTACCTCAGGAATTGCAATTTTTCTAGTACTAGGAGGTGTAGTCATTACACGTTGTTTGATAACTTTCGTTACAGCAGGAATATCAATAGTTCTTGTTGTAGGAGGAGTTACCATTACTCTTTTCTTAACTACTTTTGTAATTTCAGGAATTGCTACAACTCTTGTACTTGGAGGAGTTTTAACAACTCTTTTTGTATAGGTTCCATTACCACATCCATTAGGTGAAGTACTTTCATTACATTCAGGAGTAGAAACAATACTAGCATCTTTTTCTAAAACAGTTTTATTAACCGTTTGAAATTGTGCAGGGATTTCTTTATAACACCAGTAACGACAGTCGTTAGGATCAGAAGATTCACAATCAGGCGCTTTTTCGCTCATTTGCCATCTTGCCGATTTTGCTTTTACTTCAATAGTTTCACTATCGTTATTAAAAGATGCAGGAATTACACTTAATTTATTTCCGTAATCTCTTTTCTTATAAGAAATAGTTTCAGTTCCATATACTGCAGGAACGACAACTAAACGTTGCGATGCTTCTTTTACCATTACAGTAACGTCACGCATTTCGTATTTTGCAGGAACAACTTCAATACGTTGTGATGCTTCTTTTACAGTAACAACAACATCACGCATTTCATATTTTGCAGGAACAACTTCTAAACGTTCAGCTGCTTCTTTTACAACAATAGTTTCAGTAACTACACTTGAAGTAGCAGGTACTTTTACTAAACGTTGCGATGCTTCTTTAACAACTACAACAACATCTTTTATTTCATATTTTGCAGGGATAATCTCTAAACGTTGTGTCGCTTCTTTGGTTACTACAGTAACGTCACGCATTTCATATTTTGCAGGAATTACAACTAAACGCTGAGCAGCTTCTTTTGTAATTACCGTTTCAGAAGCGGTAGAAGGTTTTGATAACGATCTTTCAATACGTTGGCTAGCTTCTTTAGTAACGATTGAATAGGTTTGAGGTTCATATTTAGCAGGTACAACTACTAATTTTTGACTTCCTTCATCAACTAAAACACTTTCAGTAACGGTTTTATATTGAGTAGGGTGCGTTACAATTCTTTTGTAAGCAGGAGCAATTTCAATAGTTACATCTTGATTTTTCCATAAAGCAGGAGTTTTACAACGGACATAACATTTTCCGGGTTCTGCATTGGTAGGCAAATCCTGTGCCGATGCAGTAAAATAGAAAGCTAATAAGGCTCCCGTTAATAGTAATTTTTTCATAATAGATAAAAATTTGTTTATGATTACTTAGTTTAATTATATGACACACTTTTTTTATGAAAGTCACACCTAAACAAATATAAGTATTTTTCTATAGATGTTAATGAAATGTTAAAAGAATATTGAGAGTTATAAATTATTGAAATATAGGCTTTTAATGATCCCGTCAGAAAGTCCTATTTTAGGAACAAATATTTTTCGAGCACCGCTCCATTTCATTGCTGATAAATAAATTTTAGTAGCAGGAACAATAACATCGGCTCTATCGGGGTTTAAGCTTAGTTCCGAAATACGTTGTTTATAGCTCATTTTTTTTAAAAACTGATATTGAGCATTTAAATAAATATAAGAAATTGGTTTTCCAACTTCTCTGCCCGACATTTTAAAAATTTTATTGATATTTCCTCCAGAACCGATTAAGGATATACGTTTATAGTTTTTAGTATTTTCTTCTACCCATTCTTGTACTTGTTTAAAAATGGCATTATTTTCAGTTTTTTTATTATTGATTAGTCGAACGGTACCTATTTTAAACGATTTTGATTTTACAATTCGTCCTTTAGAAAACAAGGTAAATTCGGTACTACCACCGCCAACATCTACATAAAGATATGTAAAATCAGAATCAATTAAATGATGTAAATCAGTAGAAAATATAATTGCAGCTTCTTTTTTACCATCAATAACATCAATAGCAACATTGGTTTCTTTTAAAATAGTACTAACAACTTCGGCGCCATTTCTGGCTTCTCTCATGGCAGAAGTAGCACAGGCTTTGTATTTTTCAACACCGTGAACTTTCATGATTAATTGAAATGCCTTCATGGCATCAATCATTCGACTGGTGTTTTCTTTGGATATAATTCCATTAACAAAGGCATCGGTTCCTAATCTGATAGGAACTCGAACTAAGGATGATTTTTTAAATAATGGTTCTTTATTTTTTTCTTCAATAACATTTGCTACTAAAAGTCTTACAGCATTAGAGCCGATATCAATAGCGCCATATTTTTTTATTTTCAAAATACTATAATTTTATCTATGATTTTTTGGGAAATCGACTAAAATAGTGCGTCCCTTTTTTAAGTTTTTCCAGTGTTTGTCTTTAAATTCGATGCCTATAATTCCGCAAGTAGGCACGTGAGCTATTGGTTTATCGCCAAAATTATTTACAAAACTATTAATACCGTGGTCGTGACTAAATATAATAGCACTGCTAAAATTATCATCTAAAGCATTTACGGTTTTGACTAAATAACCATCACTAAAATTATATAATTGACGTTTTATTTGCAGGTTAGAAAGCGGATATTTAAAATTTTCACAAAAAATAATAGCTGTGTGTAACGCTCTATTTGCACTGCTGGAAACAAATACATCTGGCTTTACTATTTCTTGGGATAGAAACTTAGAAAAAAGATGTGAATCTTTAATACCACGCTCTTTTAAAGGTCTATCAATATCTTTAATACCTTGGTATAGCCAAGAAGATTTTGCGTGACGAACAATATAAAGTGTTTTCATTTAAATTATTAAAATGTATGTAAATATAAAATTATGGGGCTAAACGTGCTAATTTCCACGAAAAATCTTTTTCTAAAGTATATCGTATTCGGTCGTGCATTCTGTTGGGGCGACCTTGCCAAAATTCAATAGAAGTAGGTTTTACCATAAAACCTCCCCAGTGTGGCGGACGTGTAATTTCTTTGTCTTTAAATTGATTGGTTGTTTTTTGAAGTTGTTCATCGAGCACTTCACGAGAAGCAACAACTTCACTTTGGTTAGATGCCCAAGCACCTAATTTGCTACCATCGGGTCTTGATTCAAAATAACCATCAGATAAATTTTCGGCTAATTTTTCAGCTTTTCCTTTGATGATTATTTGTTGTTCTAATCCAGGCCAAAAAAAAGAAAGACATACTTTATTGTTATTTAGAATAGCTTTTCCTTTTTCTGAATGATAGTTTGTGTAAAAAATAAACCCTTCCCAAGTATATTTTTTTAACAATACAATTCTGTTTTTAGGAAAACCGTCAAGTCCTATTGCGGAAACATTCATAGCGTTTGTTTCCTCTACTACTTCAGAGGCGTCTGCTGTAAGAAACCAGTTTCTAAATAATTCCATCGGATTTTCAGGACAGTTCTTTTTAAGTAACTCCTTTTTCTCGTATGATTTTCTATAATCGCTTAAATCGTGTGACATAATGATTTTTTATACCCCGTAAAAGTACATTTTTATCAAATGTTTTAGGCTATTTTATCAAAAGAATTCCCAAAATATTTAATCAAAATATAAATTACAGCGTGCTTATTTTTTGATAATACTAAATTTTTAAATTCTTAAAATAGATTGTTAATTTTATATAAATAGAAACGAATCATAATGTTAAAATTAAAAAAATAGTAGTATTATTACTGCAATAATACACGAAAAAGATACGTAATATATCGCTAAAAAACAAGAAGCAAAAAATAATCAAAAAAAGGATATATAATAATGAGTTGTTTTTTACGTTCAAATAGCAATCAAAATCAATCAAAAATCAATCAAAATAATTTATAACAAGAAGAAGTATGCTCCACTATATCTCTAAAATAATTTTAATATTCGCTTTCTTTTTTAGTAATATAGCAATGATAACATCACAAGAAAAACACACGCTTACTTTGGGTTTTGAAGGAATGAAATCATCAAAAGGAAATTTATATATCGCACTTTATAATGCCGAAAAAAGCTTTTTGAAAACACCTTTTAAAGGAGTAATTGTAAAAATAATAGCTAAAAAAGCATCCGCAGAAATAACAAATATTCCCACAGGAACGTATGCTGTATCGGTTTTTCATGATGAAAATGAAAATGAAAAAATGGATACCAATTTTTTAGGAATCCCCAAAGAACCTACAGGAATTTCGAACAATGCAAAAGGATTTATGGGACCTCCGAAATATAAAGATGCAAAATTTGATATAATACAGCCGATGAAAATGAGTATCCGTATAAAATAAATTTCACAAAATAATTCATATAAAGTGATGCTTAATAATTGCAATCAGTAAAGGGCAATTGATTATTTTTGTAGGAAAATAGAAAATCATTATTATGGCTTTAAAAGCAGTTTTATTCGATATGGACGGCGTAATTGTAGATACCGAACCGTTACACAAAAAAGCATATTTTTTAATGTTTGAAAAAGTCGGGATTCAGGTTTCACAGGAACTTTACAATTCGTACACAGGGCAATCAACCTTAGAGATTTGTAAAGATTTAGTGGCGAAATTTGATTTAACACTTCAGGCAACCGAATTGGTAGATTCTAAAAGAGCTTTTTTTAAAGAACTCTTTTTTTCTGATGATAATGACTTAGCATTATTAACAGGAGTGTTAGAATTGATTAAAAATTATTATGAAAATGGTGTTACTTTAGTTTTGGCATCGTCGGCATCGATGGTTACTATTGATAATGTTTTTAATAAATTCGATTTAAATAAATATTTTAAAGGAAAAATTAGCGGAGCCGATTTAAAAGCATCAAAACCACATCCTGAAATATTTTTAAAAGCAGCCGATATTGCTGGTTTTGATAAAAAAGAATGTTTAGTAATTGAAGATTCTACCAACGGAATTAAAGCCGCTTACGATGGCGGAATTTATTGTGTTGCTTATAAAAGTGAACATTCAAAAGAACAGGATTATTCGTTAGCGCAAAAAGTAATTTCTAATTATGATGAAATAAAATACGACTTAGTAAAAGATGTTGTGTAAAAATCAGATTTTCGTCATGCTGAATTTATTTCAGCATCGCATCAACAGGAAAACTACGGAAAATCAGGATGCGAAACTGAACTAAATTCAGTTTGACGGATTCATATTTTAATAAAAAACTCGTTACAACAATTGTAACGAGTTTTTATATATTTAAAAAGAATTATTGTTCTTAAAATATTTTTAGAACATCTCTCTTCCTGAAAAGTGAAAAGCACCTTCGATAGCAGCGTTTTCATCAGAATCAGAACCGTGAACAGCGTTTTCACCGATAGAAGTAGCAAACATTTTACGGATTGTTCCTTCAGCAGCATCAGCAGGATTTGTAGCACCGATTAAAGTTCTAAAATCTTCAACAGCGTTATCTTTTTCTAAAATAGCAGCCACAATAGGACCACGAGTCATAAATTCAACTAACTCTCCGAAGAAAGGACGTTCGTTATGTACCGCATAAAAAGCTTCTGCATCACGAGTTGTCATTTGAGTTTTTTTCAACGCTACGATTCTAAAACCTGCAGCATTAATTTTGTCTAAAATTGCGCCAGTGTGTCCGTTTTCAACACCATCTGGTTTAATCATTGTAAAAGTTCTATTTGTTGCCATTGTAATTGAGTTTCTAATTAATAAATGTAAGTGCAAACTTCGCACAAATCGGCGCAAAAATACACTTTTTAATGTTATTACAAAATTAAGGATATACTTGGTTGATTTCCTGTAAAATAACCTTGTTTTTACCACGAATCTGAAAGGTAACTTCGTTTGATTTTATATCAAAAAATAACACGCCATAACTCAAATCACTTATAACTTTACCAATTCGATACTTATTTTTTTCCGAAGAAAAAGAACTATAAGCATGCGTTAATCCGCTTGACGTAAAATCGATAATAGGATACGAAATAGTATTTAGATTTGTTTTTGAAAATTCAGAAATGTGTCTATCTCCAGAAAGAATAATGACATTTTTTGCTTTTGAAGTTTCAATCAATTTAAAAAATTTATGTACTTCATTTGGGAAATTTCCCCATTTTTCAAAACCATGCTCTTTCGAAAGTACTTGAATACTGCTCACAATAACAGTAAAATTTGCTGTAGAATTTGTCAATTCTTTTGCTAGCCATTTCCATTGTGCAACGCCTAAAATACTTCCTGTTAATTTTTTTGTAGGTTGATACCTATTTTTACCAGTACCTTTTGTTAAAGCGGTTCTAAAATATCGCGTATCTAAAACAATTATTTTGATGCTTTTATCTTTAATTTTAAAGGTTTCGGAATGATAAATTCCTGCTTGCTTTCTTCTAGGAGAATTTTTAGGAACGTTTAGAAAATCTAAAAATAATTGCTGACTTTCTTCTTTTTTTACGTGTTCAATTCCTCCATCATTTATGCCGTAATCATGATCGTCCCAAGTAGCTAAAATAGGCGTGTTTTTTATCAGTTTTTGATACGAAGTATCTCTTTTTTGTTGCTGATAAAATCGCGCCATTTTAGTCATATTATTGGTGTCAGCATAAATATTATCGCCGCCCCAAATCCAAACGTTGGGTTTTAAAGAAATAATATCTTCCCAAAAAGGGTTTACTTTTCTCTGATTATCACACGAACCAAAAGCTAACGTAAACTTTTCTTGACCATAACAATTATCAATAGAAAGAGATATCAAACTAATTAAAAACAACAAAATATAAATAGAAAATTTACTAAAAATCATGAATGTAATTTTTAGTAAAAGAACAAAAATAAAAGCATAAAAAGATTAATAAATCATTAATTTGTATATTTGTCATCTATGATTTTAAAACACTTTACACAGCTTCAAGAATTTTTATCACAACCCAAAAATATTGTGATTATAGGACACCGAAATCCTGATGGAGATGCCGTTGGTTCAACCTTAGGATTGAAACATTATTTAGATAAAAAAGGACATACTGCGCAAGTTGTAATGCCAAATGAATATCCCGATTTTTTACATTGGATACCAGGTTCTGAAACGGTGTATCGTTTTGACCGTCAAAATAAACAAAGTGTTCGTGCTTTAGAGAAATCAAATATTGTTTTTCTGTTGGATTTTAACGCCTTACATAGAGTCGGTGGCGATATGCAAAATACCTTAGAAAAATATAAAAATGAGTTTGCTTTAATTGACCATCATCAACAACCTGATGATTTTAAGTATATGTATTCGGATGTTTCGATGTCATCAACCTGTCAAATGGTGTATAATTTTATTGAAATGATGGGCGATGTTGCCTTGATTGATGAAAATATTGCGACCTGTTTATACACAGGAATTATGACCGATACAGGTTCTTTTCGTTTTCGTTCAACCACAAGTAAAACGCATCGAATTATTGCCGATTTAATTGATAAAGGTGCGCAAAATGATAAAATCCACAGTAATGTACACGATTCAAATTCGTATAATCGCTTATTATTATTAGGACAAGCCTTGAGTAATATGAAATTATTACCCGAATATAAAACCGCTTTTATTACGTTATCCGAAGAAGAAAAGAAAAAATTTAACTACGAAAAAGGGGATACCGAAGGCGTTGTAAATTATGCACTTTCGCTAAAAGGAATCGTATTTGCGGCTATTTTTATTGAAGATAAAGAACAAGGAATTGTTAAAATGTCGCTTCGTAGTAAAGGGAATTTTTCGGTAAATCAATTTGCCAGAAATCATTTTGATGGTGGCGGACACGATAACGCCGCTGGAGGAAAAAGTGATGTTTCCTTAGAAGATACTATTGCTACTTTTACAGCGTTATTACCTGAATATCAAAAAGTATTAGAAACGTCTTATGAAGGATAATCGTATTGTTATTAAATTTTTTAAAGTGTTTGTTTTTTTGATGATTTCAACCTTGTTTTCTTGTTCAGAAAACCAAGCGAGAAGACCCAAAAAACAAGGAACAACTAATTTTTATAAAGAAGTTATCGCTAAAAATAAAAAGTTAAACGCCTTAGAGAAAAAACGCCTAGAAAAATGGATTTCCAAAGATACACTCACTAAATATGAGGTTTCTCAAAGCGGTTTTTGGTATACTTATCTTGTGAAAGATTCTATAAATAATCCTGTAAAGAACCCAAAACCAACGCTTGAAAATACCGTGGTTTTTTCTTTTGATATTTCAGATATTAACGGAAATATCATTTATCAAAAAGAAGAACGAAGCTATAAAATAGATAAAGAAGATTTTATTCCCGCATTACAAGACGGAATAAAGTTGATGAAAAAGGGAGAAATTGTTACTTTTGTAATTCCGTCATATCGCGCTTTTGGCGTTGTGGGCGATGGAAATAAAATAACCGTAAATCAACCCATAAAAAGTACCGTTGCATTACTAGAAATTAAATAATAAATCAAAATAAACAACTAATATAATTAAAATGAAATTAACTAAAATTTTAGCAGGAGCTGTTTTAACGTTCTCTGTAGTATCGTGTGGAAATAGTCAATTTAAAACTAAAAGTTCATTAGCTACAGAAATGGATTCTGTAAGTTATAGTTTAGGGTTAGATATGGCAACTAAAATTAAAATGAATTTAGATGATGTCGATCAAGATTTATTTGTTCAGGGATTTAAAAATGGAATGGATTCGACAAACTTTTTAGTAGAAACGAAAGATGTCAATACTGTTTTAAGAGTGTTTTTTCAGAAAAAACAAGCTGAAAAAATGAAAGAACAACAAGAAGCACAAGCTGAGAAAGCAGCAGCCGATTTTGGAGATTATAAAAAAGAAGGAGAAAAATTCTTAGCCGAAAATAAAACGAAAAAAGGAGTAAAAACAACTTCTTCAGGATTACAATATCTTATTTTAAAAGAAGGAAAAGGAGAAGCACCAACTAAAGAATCACGTGTAAAAGTGCATTATCATGGAACGTTAACTGATGGAACTGTTTTTGATAGTTCTGTGAAAAGAGGAACTCCTAGTGAATTTGGCGTAGGTCAAGTTATCAAAGGTTGGACAGAAGGATTACAATTGATGAAACCAGGAGCAAAATATAAATTTTTCATTCCGCAAGATTTAGCCTACGGAGCACAACAAAGAGGTCAAGATATCAAGCCTTTTTCGGCATTAATCTTTGAAGTAGAATTGCTTGAGGTTAAGTAGTTTTTCGAAAATTACTTTAATTCATTACTTCAATTTATTCCGTTAATTATCTTAAAGAATCTATGGAGATAATTAACTGAAATACAATTAGGTTAGCGCTCGTTGCTAACCTAATTGATTGTTTATAAGCGTATCTAAAAGAATAAATAATAAATATCAAAATAATGAAGTTTTATAAAATTTTAATAGCCGTTATTGTATTGTTTTCAGCGTGTAAATCGGTTAAATATCCCGATTTAGAAAATGGATTATATGCCGATATCCAAACCAATAGAGGCGATGTTTTAGTGAAATTACACGCAAAAGAAGTGCCAATGACCGTGGCAAATTTTGTGTCGTTAGCAGAAGGAAATCACCCTAAAATAGCCGATTCATTAAAAGGAAAACCGTATTATAATAACACCGTATTTCATCGTGTAATTAAAGATTTCATGATACAAGGTGGCGATCTAACAGGTACTGGTAGAGGAAATGCAGGATATAAATTTGCAGATGAATTTCCAGTTGATGAACAAGGTAAATTACTTTATAAGCATGATAGTCCAGGGATTTTATCAATGGCAAATTCTGGAAAAGCAACCAATTCAAGTCAGTTTTTCATCACGCATAAAGCAACGCCTTGGTTAGATGGAAAACATTCGGTTTTTGGTAAAGTATTGGTCGGTCAAAATGTTGTTGATGCCATCAAACAACGTGATTTTATCAATGAAGTAGCAATTATCAGAATTGGAAAAGATGCTAAAAAATTTAAAGCAGCAACTGTTTTTGAAACTGAATTGGCCAATGTAACAAAAAATCAAGCGGAACGCATAGAAAAAATTGAAGCCCTAAAACGTAAATTTCAGCAAGAAAAAGGAATTGAGAAGGCTGTTAAAACAAATTCTGGTTTGCAAATTTTACAACTAAAAAAAGGAACAGGTAAAAAAGTAAATCCAGCAATAGCAACCACGGTTCATTATTCGTTATTTTTAACTGATGGAACAAAAATAGATTCAAGTCTAGATAAAAAAACTCCTTTTACATTTACGATTAATGATCCAAATTTTCCGTTGATAGCAGGTTGGAAAGAAGGTGTACAAACCATGCAAGAAGGCGAAAAATCTAGGTTTTTTATTCCTTATTATTTAGGATATGGCGAAAGTGGATTAGGACCAATTGCACCAAAATCAGATTTAATTTTCGAAATTGAAGTATTGAAAGTAGGAAAATAAATCAACAAGAATCAACAAGAATTAATAAGAATCAGTAAGAAAAAAGTAAGCGGGCAATTTTATGGAAGATTTAATGCAAGAAATTATACAAAAAGACCAACAACTTCTCATTTATTTAAATAATTTAGGAAGCGAAAAATGGGATTGGCTTTGGTTAACAATAACGAATCAATTTAATTGGATTCCTTTATTTATTTTTTTAATTATTCTGATTTTTAAATATCTAGGATGGAAAAAAGCCGTATTTACCTTGTTGTTTATTGCTCTTTTAATTACTTTTTCAGATCAATTTACAAACTTAATTAGACGTACTTTTGAAAGATTACGACCAAATAATAATCCTGCAATACAAGATTCTTTAAGAAGATTAATAAATCCTAGGAATTATAGTTTTACCTCTGGACATGCTACAACTTCTACAGTTATAGCTGTTTTTTTAATCATGTTGTTAAAAAAACACGTGCCAGCTATTAAATATTTAGCATTATTTCCCTTAGTTTTTGCATATAGTCGATTGTATTTAGGCGTGCATTTTCCAATCGATATTTTATGCGGTTTTATAAACGGAATGATTATTGGTTTTTTAGCATCAAAATTATACGAATTTTTATCGAGTAAAATATTTAACGAATTAAAAATTTTATAACAGAAAAAAGAGGGTGGCAAGAGTTAAAACCCTTGTTAAAAATAGCATTCAATCCTGACTTGCCGAAGTTCTTCTATTTGTGCGATGCTGAAATAAATTTAGCATGACCAAAATATATAAGAAATATCAGAAAATAAAAAGACTATCCATTTTTAAATAAGTGGATAGTCTTTTATTTTGATAATTATATTCTTTTTTATAAAAAAAAAGTCCTACCGAAGCAGGACTCAAGATTTTCATCTACGGCATATAGCCTTATTGTGATAAGATTAAAAGATTAGAGTAATTTTTTCACATTTCAAATATAGTGAAATTTTGCTGATTATCAGAATAATATCTTAATTTAGAGCAAAATAATAATTGCTAATTATGTCAAAAATACTTGGATTAGATTTAGGAACAAATTCATTAGGTTGGGCTATTGTAGATAATAATAATGAAGACAATAAAGAAACTTTTGAATTAAAAGATAAAGGAGTTGTCATTTTTTCGGAAGGAGTGAAATTAGAAAAAGGAAATGAAATTTCAAAAGCAGCAGAAAGAACTGCTTTTAGAGGAACAAGAAGGTTGAAATTTAGAAGAAAACTCCGCAAGTATGAAACTTTATTAATTTTATCTAAAAATGGAATGTGTCCTTTAAGCGTTGAAGAAGTTATTGCTTGGAAAAAATCTGGTTTTAAAAAATACCCTTTAAATGAAGATTTTTTAAACTGGCTAAAAACTGATGATGACAAAAAGAAGCATCCTTACTTTTTTAGAGATAAAGCAAGTAAAGAAAAACTAAATAAATTAGATTTAGGTAGAGCCTTTTATCATTTGGCACAACGCAGAGGTTTTTTAAGTAACCGTTTAGACCAAAGTGATAAAGGTGCAATAGAAAAACATCAACCAAGAATTTCTGAAATTCTGGAAGAAAATAAGACTAAAACAGGTTTAATTATTGCTATTGATGAGTTTTTTAAAGAAGAAAGTATTATTGACTTTAAACTAAAAGAAATCAAAGATTTAGATGCAGGAGGAAAAGAATTATTAAAACTTTACAAGGCATTTAAAAGGATTATTAAAGAAAATGATGATTTAAAAAGCCTAAAGATTAATATTCACGAAAGGCTTAATAAAAAGGGAAATTCAGGAGCTGTAAAACAAGGAATTGAAAATTTAGATGACAATATTAAAAATGGGAAGTTTGAAACATTAGGACAGTATTTTTATTCTATTTATGGTAAAAGTAATCAACGTATTAGAAACCAATATACCGCTAGAGAAGAGCATTATTTAGATGAATTTGAACAAATATGTACCATTCAAAATTTAGGCGAAATAATTGAAAAAGAAAATGAACCAAATAAAAAATACAAAGGTTTAACGCTAGATTTATACAAAGCTATTTTTTATCAAAGACCTTTAAAATCTCAAAAAGGATTGGTTGGAAAATGTACTTTAGAACCAACAAAATACCGTTGCCCAATTTCTCGACCAGAATTTGAGGAATTTAGAATGTATCAATATCTGAATAATTTTAAAATTAAATTTCCTGAAAATGAAAAACTAAGAGCTTTAACTGTTGATGAAAAACAAAAAGTTGAATATCTATTTTACAGAAAAACAAAAACAAGTTTTGATTTTGAAGAAATTGTAAAAAAACTAATTCCTAAAAATGAAAAAGCTGTTTACTATAAAAATAAAGACGCTAAAACGGCTAATTATGTAGTGAATTTTAGTTTAAATACTTCGTTGAGTAATTGCCCTAGCATTGCTCATTTTAGAGCTGTTTTTGGTGAGGATTGGAAAAACCTTAAATACACTTACAAAACAATAGACACAAAAGGTGTAGCAAAAACAAGAAGTGTAAATTATCAAGATATTTGGCATGTTTGGACAACTTTTACAAGCAATCCTAAATTATATGATTTTGCAATTACAAAATTAGGTTTAACAGAAAAAAAAGCAATAGAGTTTTCTAAAGTAACCTTAAAAAAAGACTACTCATCTTTAAGTTTGAAGGCTATAAATAATATTTTACCGTATTTAGAAGCTGGTTTAATTTATTCGCATGCTGTGTTTATGGCGAATATGAAAAATGTTGTAAATGAAAAACATTGGAATAATCAAGAGGATAAAAAATTAATACAATCAGCGGTTAAAAAAATAATAGATACGCATCAAATAGAAAATAAATTACAATTTGTAATTAATGGCTATATCAAAAAAAATATTAAAAGCTCCTATTCTAAAGAAGCAGATTATATTTATAGAAAAGAATTAGAGCAATCTTTTGAAGATGAATTTGGAAAAAAGAAATGGCAAACTTTAAATACCAATGATATTTTTGAAGACAATTATCTTCTTTTTGTAGAAAAATTTAGTACTTCAGAAAATAGGTTTCTGAAAATTAAACGGATAGATGAAAAAGTATTGGATTTTTTAAAAGGTGAAAATGAAACTGGAGAAGTTTTTTTAAGCGATGAAAAAAAGTTATATCATCCGTCGGATATTGAAAAATTCAAATTAGAAGAAGCCAAAAATAAAGAAGGTATCACATTTACAGTTCTTGGAAGTCCATTATCTAATTCTATTAAAAATCCTATGGCAATGAAATCATTGCACAAGATTCGAGAACTAATAAATACCTTAATTTTAGAAGAAAAAATAGACGAAAACACCAAAATACATATTGAACTTGCTAGAGAATTAAACGATGCCAATAAAAGAATGGCAATACAAAAATGGCAATACGATAAAGCAGAAGAACGTAAAATATATCGTAAAAAAATACAAGAATTATATAAGCCAGATTTTGAACCTACTTTAAACGATTTAGAAAGGTTTAAAATGGTTTTAGAGCAACGAGAAGATAAAAAAATTGTTTCAAAAGACGATGTTTCAAAATATAAACTTTGGACAGAACAAAGACATATTTGTTTATATACAGGAAATACAATAAGTTTAACGGGGTTTTTGAGTGAAAATCCAGCTTATGATATTGAACATACCATACCAAGAAGTGTTTCTATTGATGATTCGCAAATGAATAAAACCCTTTGTGAAAAGAAATTTAATAGAGATATAAAGAAAAATAAAATCCCTTTTAAATTAGTTAATCATGCTGAAATAATGGGTAGAATTTCGCATTGGAAAGATAAATATGAGAAATTAGATTCCGAAATAAAAGGATTGCTAAAAGCATCTAAAACAGCCACAGATAAAGAAGCAAAAGACAGAATTATACAAAAACGCCATTATTTAAAAATGGAGTATAATTACTGGAAATCAAAATATAATCGGTTTGAATTAGAGGAAGTAAAAGCAGGTTTTAAAAACAGCCAAATAACCGATATTGGTATTATAACAAAATATGCACAACAGTATTTAAAATCATATTTTAAAAGTGTATATTCTGTAAAAGGTACAATGGTTGACCAATTTAAAAAAGCATGGGGAGTTAAAAAAACCATTATAGATGAAGATGGCATAGAAAAGAAAGACCGTTCTAATCACATACATCATTGTGTAGATGCGATTACTATTGCCTGTATGACCAAAAATAAATACGACATTTTGGCAAACGCTTGGGGATTAGATGAGAAGGCACAATTTAACAAAGCCAAAAAAGAACTGGAAAACAGTAAGCCTTGGAAAACATTTTCTAAAGATGTGAACAATATACAAAATGAAGTTTTAATTGTACATAGCCACAAGGATAAAGTGCCTATTCAAAGTAAAAAGAAATTGCGTATTCGTGGTAAAATACAGTATCGTGTAACGTATAAAAAAGATGCTCAAGGGACGTTTGTTAAAGATAATAGTAATCAAAAAATTGTTGAAAATTATCATTATTTAAAAGATATACAGGAGAATAAAATTCCCGTTTTAGGTAAAAAAGATAAAGATAATCCTGATTTTATCTTACATACATTTTTAGATGAAAATTCAAAAGAAATAAAACAAGAAGTTTTAAAACCTGATTTTCAAATTATAAAAACAGATAAAACCAAAGCGATTGAATATCGAAAATATGTAATCAGTAAAAAAAACAACGAAATAATTTATCAAAGACAACCGCTATTTATACAAGGAGATACCGTTAGAGGTTCATTACATAAAGATACTTTTTATGGCGCAATATTAGAGCAAGACTTTGAAAATAACAAAACTTTTGCAGAAGATAAAGAAGGTAATGGTATTGTGAAATATGTAGTTAGAAAACCTTTAGATGGCATTAAAAAAAGTGATGTAGCTAAAATTGTTGATGAGGTTGTAAAAGGAATTATTCAACAAGCCATAACGGATAAAATTTTAGTAGCCAAAAAAGATGTTTATAAAATTGAAACGGATAAAACCGTTTGGATGAATGAAAAAAAGCAAATACCAATACGTAAAGTTAGGGTTTATACTCCTTCAATTAAAAACCCATTAAACGATTTTAAAAAACACGCTCTAAAAGATGTGTCTAAACATCCGCATAAAAGAGAATATTACGTGCAAAATGATGAAAATTATTGTATGGCTATTTATGAAGGAAAAAACAAGAAAGGAGAATTAAAAAGAGAGTTTGAGATAGTTAATCTGATGGATGCTGGAAATTATTATAAATTAAGTAATGCTACTTTTAACAAAGAAAACCCAATTACTCCAATAAACAAAAACAAACTACCTTTAAAAACGAACCTATTAAAAGGTCAAATGGTTTTATTTTATAAAGATAACCCTTTAGAATTATGGGAATTGTCTAAGTTAGAAATTTTAACACGCTTATATAAAATAAAAACGATAAATAAAGATGGTAGAGTGAAGTATGTATATCATCAAGAAGCAAGAAATGAAGAAAGAGTAAAAGAAGATTATTTTACTGCAAAAAACATTAAACCTCCAAAATCACTAACTAATGGGTTTTCTGAATTTAACTTTATAAATATTGATGAAAAATATTTACCTTTTTTATTATTGAGCAAAGAAAAACATAGATACCTTATTGAAAATGTTGATTTTAAAATTACAACCATAGGTAAAATAGTAAAGTTATGAAATGTAATGAGTTTATAAAAGGATTCGGTTTGGGTTCACTATCTTTAACTCAAATTTATGACAACTATTTACGAGGTTGGTTGGTTGTGGTTTGATTAAAGATTAGAGAAAACGATATTCGTAAGCAAATGAATGAAGTAGTTAGCCTTGTTGTGGTTTGATTAAAGATTAGAGAAAACGATATTATATGCACGTCCAACTGGGTGTGATTCATGTTGTGGTTTGATTAAAGATTAGAGAAAACGATATTAAATAGACTTGTCGCTGCGAGATATGGACAGTTGTGGTTTGATTAAAGATTAGAGAAAACGATATTAAAGAACACAAATTGACCTCCTTTATTAAAGTTGTGGTTTGATTAAAGATTAGAGAAAACGATATTGAATATGCTTATTTTAAGATAACGGCATGGTTGTGGTTTGATTAAAGATTAGAGAAAACGATATTTAAAAAAGGATTGGTAAACTGGGACAAATTGTTGTGGTTTGATTAAAGATTAGAGAAAACGATATTCAGATAGTAGTGGGCTTAAAAGTGGTGTAGGTTGTGGTTTGATTAAAGATTAGAGAAAACGATATTTTTCTACAAAGGAACAGGAACGTGCAAAGTGTTGTGGTTTGATTAAAGATTAGAGAAAACGATATTAGATAGAGTTGCTACTCAATTAGTAAATAGGTTGTGGTTTGATTAAAGATTAGAGAAAACGATATTTCCGAAGTCTTTAAATATCTCTTTTGATGGGTTGTGGTTTGATTAAAGATTAGAGAAAACGATATTTTTTACAGCTAAAGAAACTGTAGCCTTAATGTTGTGGTTTGATTAAAGATTAGAGAAAACGATATTAAATGAAGTATAAAAAACTTTTATCAAATAGTTGTGGTTTGATTAAAGATTAGAGAAAACGATATTTTTCGGTGGTATTTCTACAGACGTATTTAGTTGTGGTTTGATTAAAGATTAGAGAAAACGATATTGATGGATTTGTGGTGCGAACTAACCGAAAGTTGTGGTTTGATTAAAGATTAGAGAAAACGATATTATCAATCCAACAGATGATTGGACGATTAAAGTTGTGGTTTGATTAAAGATTAGAGAAAACGATATTTTTTTTTAACATACACAATACCAAGTATTAGTTGTGGTTTGATTAAAGATTAGAGAAAACGATATTAGATGCTATTTTTCGCTTTCCAATTTGGATGTTGTGGTTTGATTAAAGATTAGAGAAAACGATATTGTGCCAAACAACTCTTTTGAACCGATCGTAGTTGTGGTTTGATTAAAGATTAGAGAAAACGATATTACTTGGTCATATATTTTAATAAATAGCTACGTTGTGGTTTGATTAAAGATTAGAGAAAACGATATTCAATTCCTTTTTCATTCTGTTGTTTAGCAAGTTGTGGTTTGATTAAAGATTAGAGAAAACGATATTAGCAACTTATGTAACCATTGCTAATACTCGTTTTAGCAAGAAAATATCGTATATAAAAATGCTTCTTATAAAGACATAATAGCTTTATTTGAAGCATTTTTTCATTCCTATTAGAATAATTCTAATTGAGAAGGGCTTGGTTCTTTTGGCGTTTGAACCTTGCCCCAAAAATTCATAATATTACCAAATTGTTTATCGGTAATTCTTAAAATACTTACTTTTCCAAAAGGAGGAAGTAAATTTTTTATTCTTTTTTCATGTACATCAGCACTTTCACTACTCGCACAATGTCGCATGTAAACAGAAAATTGCATCATTGTAAAACCATCTTTTAAAAGGTTTTTACGAAACTGTTGCGCATTTCTTCTGTCTTTTTTTGTTTCGGTAGGTAAATCAAAAAACACAAATAACCACATAATTCTATAAGCGTTTAAATCCATAATTTTGGATAGATTAGTTTTCTGGTTTTTCCAGAAAAACATTGTTGTAAAGAGTTTGTTGTTGAGGTTAAACCAACCATTAAAGGGCTTTTTTTATCTTCAAAATAAACCGTTTGTGTTAGTGTTTTTAAAAGTTCGGCTTTAATAGGAGTAATTAAATCGTGTTCATCATAATTTTTTATAATTGCTAAAACTTTTATGTCAATTAAAGATTTGTTTCCGAAGAAAAGAGTTCTTTTTAACATTATTTTTGTTTTAAAAAGAAATAATTAAATGATAATGTAATGTGTTGGTTTACAGTTTTTTAGTAGATAAAATAAAGTTTTATATTTGTTGAAAATAAAATAGGTGTAGAACCTGTTTAAAAATTAAATAAACTGTCAGTTCGAGTGATTTTTTTCCTTCAAAAAAATTGTATCGAGAACTTATTTAATATTTAAAGTTAATTAAAAATCATCAACATAAAAGAATTCTAATTCTCGATACAATTTTAATTCCTTTTAGTCATTAAAATCACTCGAATTGACAAGAATCAGGATGCAAAACTGAAATAAATTCCCTTTGACAAATTCGATTTCTTATTTTTCTGGTACAATTTTTTTAAATGAAATTTAAACAGGCTCGTAGAATGATTATATGTAAAAAAAACATTAGTAAGACCGCTGAAAAAGTAGTAATTTTATCGGTCTAAAAAAAAATACCTAAAAATGGCATTTAAAAAATTCCAGCGATACAATCTGACAACAGAAAAAATTACGATTGTAGTAAAAAATTAATGTATGGAAATGATAACAGCATATGATTTTGAACTAAATCT
This sequence comes from Tenacibaculum piscium, assembly GCF_021390755.1. NCBI lineage: Bacteria > Pseudomonadati > Bacteroidota > Flavobacteriia > Flavobacteriales > Flavobacteriaceae > Tenacibaculum > Tenacibaculum piscium. Next base: position 520,823 of record NZ_JAJGWR010000001.1, read on the forward strand.
GGAATTAAAAGGAATTAAAAATCCATCAAAAGTATTCAATCATTTAGCCGATTTTTATGACAAATTACTAATTTTAGACAAACACATTGTTTATAATATTTCTGTAGATACTTCCGTGGAATATAATTTAGTAGCGGTAGATTTTGAAACAATGACTACTAAAATAAAGCAAGTATTTTTAAATGTGCCTGCTAGAAATCAGAGAGATATCGATAATGTAGCTTGGTTAGGAGCTTTGTTGGTTTATATAAAATACAAAACTTTAAAGGCGATAGAATTACAACAAATATCTTCTAAAAAAGGTTTAGACAAACTTACTGATGAAATAAATCGAAAAATAAAAAAAGAAGCGCCAAGTCATTTATTATTATTTTCAGTAAATAATTATTATGTTCTAAATTGTGTAAAAGCCTTTTCTGTGCAAGCAAGTAAATTGAAAAGAGGCGAGTATTTTTGTTTTAAAATAGGTAAAAATAAAGCAAAATTGACCAGTAAAAGTTTTATCGATGTACCAAAGATTTTAAACGAATTAGGCGATGGAACTATTGCACAAGAACGTGTAGAGGTCTTAAAAATAAATACGATGGATTTATTATCAGACAGTTCTTGTTGGACACTAAAAAGAGAAGGTACGCCTATTGATGTTAAAATTACAGATGAATTTTGGTTATCAGAATATCACGCTCGTAAATTTGTAATTCAACCAAATGATTATTTAAAATTTAATTTAAAAATAATTCATACAACCTCGTCCAATACTCAAAAACCACAGATTCGTTATGAGGCGACAAAAATAATGGGAGTTATTCCGCCAAGTCATATCGAAAATCACGGACAATTAGAGATTCCATATTAATTAAAATATTTTGAATATTCAAAATTTTTATAAAAAATAACACGAAATAACACAAAAAAAACTCCAGTTTTACTGAAGTTTTTCGTGTTTTTTTATAATTTTTGATATTATTTTTTTCGATGCCAATACGCGGTTCTACCAAAAACAGCAAAACCGATATAGCCTCTAATTTTTAATTTATCAGCATTTTCAAGTTCGATATAACATTTATATTCTTTCCCGTTCTTAGGGTCTACAATAGTTCCACCGCTCCATTCCTTGCCATCTTTTTGTAAGCCTGTTAAAATATTCATGCCTAAAATCGGCGTATTTTTACGTTTTCCTTTACATTTATCACATACTGCTTTTTGCCTATTTTCGTCTGTGATTTTAATGATTTTAGCAAAAGCTTTTCCGTCTTTTTCATATACTTTAATTACAGAATCAACAGTGTTGGTTTCTTCATTACGATTTTCCCATTCGCCAAAAATAGATTGTGAATTCATCGATGTTGTAATCATCAGTATTAAAATACTTAAAAATAATTTTTTCATGTTTTTAGGTTTTTTTTAGGGTTTTATTAATAATTAATTAAAATAACTTCAAAAATTGCTCCAAAAAATTCATTAATCATACTGAGCATCAAAATTTTCAGCCCATTTTCCTTGTACTCTTAATACTTGTTCTAATACATCGCGTGCGCAACCTTCGCCACCATTTTTATCAGAAATATATTTTGAAATTTGCTGAATTTCTCGAACAGCATCATTCGGACAACACGGCATTCCAACTAATTTCATTACAGGATAATCAGGAATATCATCGCCCATATATAACACATTTTCTGGGTTTAAATTGTACTTGCTGATAATTTCATTAAATTGTTTAATTTTATCATGAGCGCCTAAATAAATATCGGTAATTCCTAAATTCGCCAAGCGAGTACGCACGCCTTCATTTTTTCCTCCAGAAATAATACAAACTCTAAATCCTGCGTTTACGGCAGTTTTTAAGGCGTATCCATCTTTAATATTCATTTGACGGACTAATTCACCATTTGGGAAAACGGTAACAATTCCGTTTGTTAATACGCCATCGACATCAAAAATAAAGGTGTTTATTTGCGGTAATATTTCTTTATAACTTTTTTCCATTTTATTAATTTTTTGTATTAATTTATTTTTGAATTGAATCTTGAATTGAATCTTGAATTGAATTTTGAATTGAACTTGTAATTAGTTGATATATAGTTTGTTGTTCTTTATTTAATAATTCTAAATGATTTGCAATTGTTTGTGTGTCATTTCTTTTAGCAGGACCAGTTTGTGCTTTTTCTGGTGATAATTTTTGAATCTTCAGTGCAGTTTCTTCAATTAAAGGATGTAAAATTTCAAAAGGAACGTTATTTTCTTTACAGATATCATTTCCGATTTTATACATATGATTGGTGAAATTATTTACAAAAACAGCCGATACATGTAAAATTTTTCGTTGTTCGGAATTGATAGTGTATATTTTTTTTCCAATTGAAGATGCTAATTTTATCAATAATTTTAAATCTTTTTTTGTAGAGGCTTCTAAGCAAAACGGGATTTTATCAAAATTAATCTTTTTATCTTTTGAAAAACTTTGCAATAAATAAAAGACACCTTTTCTGCTATTATTTTTCAACGAATCCAACGAAACACTTCCTGAAGTATGTAGCACTAAGCTATTTTTTTTATTAATTTTTGAAGAAACTGCTGAAATAGCATCATCAGAAACGGCAATAATATAAATATCTGCATCGGCTAATAAATTAATGTTATCAGTAATCGCAACGCGTTCTTTCAAATGGATAATTTGCTGTATATTTCTAGCATACATTTGTGTTAATAAAACTTTTTTAGTTTTATAAAAAGCGTTTGCTAAATGTATGGCAACATTTCCACCTCCAATAATTACAATTTTAATCATAAGTACGAAGATATTGAATTTATGTGATGTTTTGTAGTGGTTTTTGTAAATTAGCCTATCAAAATAAAGAAACATGAAGTTAGATATATTAGCATTTGGAGCGCATCCAGATGATGTTGAATTAGGTTGTGGCGCTACGATTTCCAAAGAAATATCGTTTGGTAAAAAAGTAGGAATTATCGATTTAACTAGGGGAGAATTGGGAACTCGTGGTTCTGCGGAATTGCGACATATAGAGGCTACCAATGCAGGAGCTATTTTAGGAGTTTCGGTGCGTGAAAACTTAGGCTTTGCTGATGGTTTTTTTATCAATGATAAGGAACATCAATTGGCGGTTATACAAATGATTCGAAAATATCAGCCTGATGTGGTGTTGTGTAATGCTGTTGATGATAGACATATTGACCATCCAAAAGGTAGTGATTTGGTATCAAATGCTTGTTTTTTAAGTGGTTTAATCAAAATTGAAACGACATTGAATGGTAAAATTCAGGAGAAATGGCGACCAAAACAAGTTTATCATTATATACAATGGAAAAATAGTAAGCCAGATTTTGTAGTTGATGTAACAGGTTTTATGGATAAAAAGGAAAAATCGGTGTTAGCGTATGCTTCTCAATTTTTTGATCCGAACAGTAAAGAGCCTGAAACGCCGATTACAAGCAAAAATTTTACAGACAGTATCAATTATAGAGCAAAAGATTTAGGAAGATTAATTGGTGTTGATTTTGCAGAAGGCTTTACATCAGAACGTTACGTTGCTGTTGATAAAATAACGGATTTGATTTAAAATAAAAATTAAAAAAAAATCAAAAAAACTTAAAAAAAGTTTTGCAGAACAGATAAACTGTTATATATTTGCACTCGCAATTAAATGGTGGTTGTAGCTCAGTTGGTTAGAGTATCGGTTTGTGGTACCGAGGGTCGCGGGTTCGAATCCCGTCTTCCACCCAAAAATAAAAATCCTTCTTTTTTAAGAAGGATTTTTTTGTGCATAAAATTTAAATTAGACAAAAAAAGGGCAGACCTATGTATGTGTCTGTCCTTTTTATTTTTTATGATATTAAAAAGTTATTTCTTTCTGATTTTAAGCCATTCTTCATATTTGTTTTTGTGCTTAAAACGTTTATGCGACCATAAATAAAAAGCGGGTTGTGCTTTAATATTTTTTTCTGTGATAGCTAAAAATTTATCTGTAATTTGATAATTTTCAAAATCATTAGGCGTATCAGTGATTAATTCAAATGTTGTTTCAAAATATCCTCGTTTTATTTTAGTGGTATTCATATTGATAACCACTAAATTATATTTTTTAGCTAAAACTTCAGGACCTGTGTGTACAGGTACTTTCTCGTTTAAAAAATGTGTCCAATATCTGGCTCTGGCTAATTGTGGCGATTGATCGCTTAATAAAATATATAAACTTTGAATATTTTCAGCTTGTCTTTGGCTAATTTTTTTATAAAATAACTGTGTTGGTACGCCGTCAAAACCGTATTTACGTCTTGATTTTTTTAATACTTTTTCAAAATAAGGATTCTGTAATTTAGTATAAGCTCCATAAGAACTGATATTAATTTGTTGTGGTAAAGCGAAAACCCATTCCCAATTTGCCTGATGCGCACCTGTTAAAACAATGCTTCGCCCTTGCTTAGCATATTTGTTTATTAAATCGGCATTTACATATTTGTAGCGTTTGTCTAGTTCTTTTTTACTGATAGCAAAAGATTTTATACTTTCAAAAATAATATCAACAAAATGACTGCTAAATTCTTTGGTTAATTGTTTAATTTCAGCATCACTTTTAGTAGGAAAAGCTGTTCTTAAATTGCTTTCGATTACTTTTTTTCGATAGCCGATAATATAATATAAGATGTAAAAAAAGAAATCTGAAAAAAGATACAATACTGGCATTGGCAATCTTGAAATTATCCAAAGAATAGGATATACGAGTGCAAAAACTAAAAACTTCATATATTAAATTTTAAAAATGCAAATATCGTATTAAAATATGAATGATTTACTTTATTAAGTTTTGATTATGTTTGTAGCTCTAAACAAAAAATATGAATCAAATTATTGTACTATTAATAGTTGTAAATGTTATTATTTCCTATAAAGGATTTAATGATATTATTTTTTTTAATCGCTATAAATTTCAAATTCAGCAAATTATCAATGGTGAGAAAATCAGAATGTTAACTTCGGGTTTTTTACATGCCGATTGGATGCATTTAGGATTTAATATGTATGCGTTGTATCTTTTTGGAAAAACAGTTTTAGTTAATTTTGGAGTTCCTTATTTTTTGATTATTTATTTTGGAAGTTTGTTTGCGGGAAGTGTTTATACGTTATATCAGCATAAAAAAGATTTTTATTATAGTGCTGTTGGAGCATCTGGAGCAGTTTCTGGTGTGGTGTTTTCGGCAATTATGTTGTATCCTGATATGACTTTAATAATGTTTCCAATTCCACTTCCTTTGCCAGGCTATGTTTTCGGAATTGGGTATTTATTATATTCGATTTATGGAATGAAAAATCAGGCAGATAACATTGGTCATTCGGCACATTTGGGCGGTGCGATTGGTGGTTATGTACTTACTTTATTACTTAAACCAAGTGTTTTTGAAAACAATATGATAATGATTGGTATTATCGGAGTAATTATTGTTGGATTATTTTTATTTGGCGATAAACTGAAGATAAAATAATTTTATTACCGTTTTTAAAGATTTTTTTTTGAAGCAATTTCCCGCTTTCTGCACTCGCTTTTTTTTGAAGAAAAATCAAAAAAAGAGCTCAAACAAATGCTTCAATCGGGGCTAGGCATTTGTACTAAAAACTAAAAGATAGGGTTTCAATTAAAAATTAAACAAATTATTATTATTTTAAGAGTCTTTTTAAATTTTATTTCAATAATTTTTGTAACGTCAAAATTGCAAGGCAAGGGGTTAAAACCCCTTGTTTTAAAAATAAAAATGCGTCAAAGGGATTTTATTTCAGTTTCGCATCCTTATTTGCTGTAGTTATTCCGTTTTTTTGATGATTATTGTCAATTCGAGTGATTTTAATGACGAAAAGGAATTAAAATTGTATCGAGAATTTGAATTATTTTTTTTGATAAATTTTAATTGACTTTACTATTAAATAAGTTCTTGATACAATTTTTTTGCTGATATATTTTGTAGATGTGAACAGGCTTTTAAATTGATGACTAAATTTAGTAGATAAGTCTAGCCCCGATTGAAGCAATTGTTTGAGCTCTTTTTTATTTTTCTTTTGAAAAAATAAAAAAAGCGAGTGCGGAAAGCGGGAAGTAGCTACAAATAACTTTTCTATTGAAATATATGTAAAACAAAAAAATCCGAAAACATAATGTTTTTCGGATTTTTGAGCGAAAGACCAGGTTCGAACTGGCGACATTCAGCTTGGAAGGCTGACGCTCTACCAACTGAGCTACTTTCGCATTGGTAAATAAAGATTTTTAAAGTCTATCTTCTAAAGACTTGAGCGAAAGACCAGGTTCGAACTGGCGACATTCAGCTTGGAAGGCTGACGCTCTACCAACTGAGCTACTTTCGCATTGGTAAATAAAGATTTTTAAAGTCTATCTTCTAAAAGACTTGAGCGAAAGACCAGGTTCGAACTGGCGACATTCAGCTTGGAAGGCTGACGCTCTACCAACTGAGCTACTTTCGCATTGGTAAAGATTTAATTGCAATTTCTTGCAATGCTTACTGAATGTATTTTAACTGTTATTAAAACAATAATAAAAGACTATCGCTAAGCGGTTGCAAATATATAACAGTTTTTTAAAATTACAATAACTTTTTGTGTAAAATTAATAAAATTTCTCATCTAATCTCATAACTTTCAGAAAATGAAAGCCATAGATTTCAAAACCTTCATTATAATAAAATTTATGCGACTTTCTGTTTCCTGTATAGGTGTTTAATTCCATTACTTCACAGCCTTTTTGTCTCGTGTAATCATAAATCCAATTAAAAAATTGTTTTCCTAAATTTTTTCCACGGTAAGTTTCATCGATAAAAACATGGTCAGGCTCTACGCTTTTACCAATATAATGGCGGGTACTGTACCATAAACCACAAATACCGATTAATAAATCAGCATCAAAAAGACCGATACATTCATAAGTTGGATAATTTGCCATCTCTAAAACACGTTCTTTTAAAATATCGTGTGGCGTTTTGGTATTTGCCTTTTTTAATAATGGAAGAATTATGAGTATTTCTTTAGTTGGAATTATCCTGAAATTAATGTTCATCTTAAATAAAAATAAAATATTCTACAAAAATAATTAAAAAAGTTAAAAATAGTGTTGAAATTCATCAATTAACTCATCGTCTTACTTGTATTTGGTTATTTTTTTAATTTAAGTCTTTTAAAATGCTTTAAAATACGTTTTATGAAAAAAATATAAAAATTTGAAATAACTAAAATAATGTGACTTTATTTTAAATAAAGTGTCAATACAGATAAGTATTATTAGGTATCAAAAAATAAGATTATCTAAATAAAATATTTTTTAATGACAAATTATTAAAAAATAACCACTCAATTCAATGTGTGTTATTTCACCTTAAATAGATATTATATTTGCCAGTTAATAACGATAGTTATATATTTATAGCGTTAAAAAGACTTTTTTAGTATTTTTTTTAGAAATCGAGTGTTAGGTAAATAGATATATTATATTATAATTAACTAAATTTGTTTTGAATATAATTTATTCTTACGTATAAGAATATTGTGAAAAAGTGATAATTAATAAAAAGTATCGTATAAAGAAATAAGTTGTTGTAGTTTAATTTTAAAATAAAATTTTATGAAAAAAAGTTACTTAAAATTATTAGCTAATACGTTTTGTTTAGCATTTTTTTTATTTCCTATAATTGTTAATTCCCAGGTTATTTCAACTTGGGGTAATTTATCAGGGGCTATACCTGAAAATAATTTTTCAACAAGTAGTTATTCATCTATAGCGGATGGAACATCATTTGTTAAGGTTGATGTTACTAGAACAAATTCATCAACAGTTGGAGGTACTATAAATGCAATAGCTCCAGCATTAACTTTGGCAAATAGTTTTAATAATGGAAGAGCTAATGTTGGTGTTTCTGGTAACACTTATACTTATACTTTTAGTGAACCTGTATTTGTTAAAATTAGTTCAGAGGAACATAGTGAGTTTTTTAAAAATGAAAATATAAAAATTTCAAGCACAACAGCAGGGGTTCAATTTTCTGGTAGTTTTGTAAATGGACAAGCAGGGCATTCTATAGAAAGTAACAACACGTCATCTGTTCATTTTATTTCTGATGGTTCAGCAACTACAGCAGGAACTTACTGGCAGGCAGAAAGTAACATTGCTGTAACAAGTATATCAGTTGAGTATTATGTAACTAATGGAGTAGAAGCAGTTTCTTCAGAGCCATTTACATTAAATTTAGCACCAACTCCTTTTATTCGTTTAGATAGTGGTAATGTTACAGGAGCGGGAGGTATTGACTTAAATTCATCAGCTTGCTCGACAGGTTCTGAAATTTTAGACAATACCAATACGGGAGCAACTTCTATATTAAACGCTCCTTTTGGAATACAATCAATGACTGTTACGCTAACAAACGTACAAAATGCAGGTGAAGAAGAACTAACAATGAAAGGTGCTTTTTCAGGTTTAATAGTTTCAGGAAACAATACAACTTCTTTAACATTTACAAATGACGGAACAGCAACTAATCAGGCTTTTAGAAGTTCGTTAGATGATGTTTTTTATACAAATAGCGCAGGAGTACCAAATACAACAGTAAATAGAATTTTAGATATTCAATTAACAGATATAAATGGTGTTGTTTCAAATATTGCAAAAACGACATTTCCTGTTTTTAGAGGACCTGTAGTAGGTTTAACAAACGGGCCTCTTTTTGTGCTAGAAGGCTCTGGTAATATAGATTTGTTTACAGCTTTAGATGGCTCGCAAGATGCAGGCGGTACTTGGGTTGATGTAGATACTACAGGAGCATTATCTGGTAGTGTTGTAGATGAAAGTTTATTACCATTAGGTGGAACAATTTTTAGATATGAAGTAAGTGGAACATCTCCTTGTAATAAAGCAACAATCACGATTGTAATTATAAAAATAAGTAATAATGAAATAGGGCTAACTTCATCAACCTCATGTGGAGAATTGTTAACAGAATATACAGACCCATTATATTCAGCCAATTCTGATGATCCTATTTTCTTATTTACAAGTGGTAGTGGTGAGTTAACTTCTCCACAGGGAACTGCAGGTACTATATATGATTGGTATAAATTTAATCCAGCATCTAACTCTTATGATACTTATGCATTAAATTCAACAGCAACTCAAACAGGTTTAACTGATGGAGGTTATTTAGTTGTTAGAAATGATGGAGGCACAGTTGTAGAAGGAAGAGCTTGGGTATGGAATACCTCATTAAGTTTAGATATTGGGGCAGACCAAACCGTTTGTGCTGGAGATACTCTTAATTTAAACGGAGTAGGTTCTGTTACAAACCCAAAATACACCTATTACGACCCAAGACCAAGGCCTTTAATTTTAACACCAACAACAAAAATAACAGTAACTTTTGATGCAACGCATACTTATATATCAGATCTAGCTTTTTATTTAATACCTCCAGGTGGTGATCCAAGACCAATTATAGATGGAGGAAATGCAATAATGTTAGCACCTAAGGGTAGTAGCTGTAATAGCGGTGATAATGTATCAGGATTAACATTTACTAATGATCCAGGGGCAGGTACTTTTACTATGTGTAGTTCTCCAAAACCAACTACACTTTCAGGTATTTTTAATAGTTATTATGAAGATCGTGACTCTTCTAATGCTCCAACTTTTATCGATTGGTCTACTCTTAATAGTGAAGATGCTCGTAAAGGAGGATGGGCTGTTCAGATATATGACTGTGTAGGTCAGGATGTTGGTCGTTTAAAAGGAGCTGTTATTAAATTTGATGACGGTTTAGGGAATGTCGTAACGTATTCAAGTGGTTCTATAGATGTAGAAATAAAGGATAATTCATGTACTGCTTCTAGTGCTTCTATATATGTGGTTCCTTTTGTTCCTCCTGTACTTAATATAAATTCAGTTGTTTCTTTAGTTGATGGAATTGGTTTAAGTGGTACTTCAGGTGGTTATCAGTGGTCTTATAGTACAGTTGGTGCTACAGGTCCTTGGGCACCTTTTGAAAATACAACCTTAAGCCCTTCTCGAATATTTAATGAGGATACTTGGGTTAGATTACAAGCCGATAATGGTGTTAGATGTGTTACAGAAGTAATAAAGAAAATTACAGCAGTCGCTAAACCTAAAGCAGGTGTTGGTTCTGACAGTTATGTTTGTGTTGGAGATGCTTCAGTTAATTTATCATCATTATTAACAGGACAAGATGCAGCAGGAGTATGGAGTGTTTCAGTTGGTTCGCCAAATAACCCAGCAGCAGATTTTAATGCAAGTACCGCTACATATAGTCCAACGGTAAGAGGTGTTTATCAATTTGATTATACCGTTACAGCAACAACGCCTTGTGTAAATGATGTAAGTACAGTAACTGTATTTGTATCAGGTAATTCTGTGACAGCAGCTTCAAACACACCAACTTTATGTATAAATGAAGCTCTTACAGATATAACACATCAAACAACAGGGGCTACAGGTATTGGAGTTGCACAAAATTTACCTACGGGTATAACTGCTGTTTTTACTTCTGATAATATAATTACACTATCAGGAACACCAACGGTTAGTGGAGTATTTAATTATACAATTCCATTAACAGGAGGTTGTGGTACTCTTGTTAATGCTACAGGGAAAATTACAGTAACAGCAGATATGACTGTTACAACTGTACCACAAACAGTAACAACTATAAATACGGCACTTACAAATATAACTCACACAACTACCTTGGCTACAGGAATCTCAAATGATGGTATTTCAGGAGCTAATGGATTACCACAAGGGGTAAGCGCTAGTTTTTTATCGGATAAAATAACAATTAGTGGTACGCCAACAGTTTCAGGAACGTTTAATTATGAAATAGACTTAACTGGGGCATGTAAGCCTTTAAAAGCAACAGGAACGATAATTGTTAAGAATGCTTTATTAGCTGATAATGAAACTTTAGGAACAGCTTCAGCACCATTAGCATCAGGAACAACGGATGTTTCAGCGGGTGAAGTTTTAACCGGTGATACCTTAAATGGTGTTCAAGYAACGACGGCAAAYACAGATGTAACGCCAATAACGACAGGAAATATCTTAATTGATGCCGACGGAAATGTAACGATTGCAGCAAATACGCCAACAGGAAGTTATCCTGTAACATATACGATTTGTGAAAGTGGGGTTAATCCAGCAAACTGTACAACGGCAACAGTAACAGTGGAAGTAGTAGGAGAATTATTAGCTGATAATGAAACTTTAGGAACAGCTTCAGCACCATTAGCATCAGGAACAACGGATGTTTCAGCAGGAGAAGTTTTAACCGGTGATACCTTAAATGGTGTTCAAGTAACAACGGCAACTACAGATGTAACACCAATAACGACAGGAAATATCTTAATTGATGCCGACGGAAATGTAACGATTGTAGCAAATACGCCAACAGGAAGTTATCCTGTAACATATACGATTTGTGAAAGTGGGGTTAATCCAGCAAACTGTACAAAAGCTACGGTAACGGTAGAAGTAGTAGGAGAATTATTAGCGGATAATGAAACTTTAGGAACAGCTTCAGTACCATTAGCATCAGGAACAACAGATGTTTCAGCAGGTGAAGTTTTAACCGGTGATACCTTAAATGGTGTTCAAGTAACGACGGCAACTACAGATGTAACGCCAATAACGACAGGAAATATCTTAATAGATGCCGACGGAAATGTAACGATTGCAGCAAATACACCAACAGGAAGTTATGATGTAGAATATGAGATTTGTGAAAGTGGAGCAAATCCAGACAACTGTACAAAAGCTACGGTAACGGTAGAAGTAGTAGGAGAGTTATTAGCCGTAGTCGATAAATTTACTTCAATCAACGGAAAATATGGAGATATAACCGTAAGTGTTTTAGAAAATGATACCTTAAATGGTGTAAAAGTAATTCCATCAGAAGTGAATTTAACGGTTGTAAATATAGCTAAAGGCTTAACATTAAATTTTGATGGATCTATAACAGTTGCTCCAAATACATCAGCAGAAACTTACGAAGTAGAATATAGTATTTGTGAGAAATTAAACCCATCTAATTGTAGCACGGTAATTTCAAAAGTAGTTGTAGGTGAAGCACCTATTTTAGCGGTATCAGAAACATTGCCAACGATAAATGGAATTACAGGTGCTGATAGTGCAAGTGTTTTGGCAGGAGATTTATTAAATGGAACTCAAGTTATTCTAACAGATATTAATTTAACGCCAGGAACAGCACCAACGCCAGCTAACGGTAGTATCACCATGAATACTGATGGAACTATAACAGTAGCTCCAGGAACAACGTCAGGAACGTATGATTATTCATATGAGATTTGTGAGAAATTAAATCCATCTAATTGTAGCACGGTAATTTCAAAAGTAGTTGTAGGTGAAGCACCTATTTTAGCGGTATCAGAAACATTTACAGAAATCAACGGAAAAGATGGTGGAAAAACGGCAAGTCTTTTACAAAATGATAAATTAAATGGACAACCTGTTGTTATAGCAGATGTAAATTTATCAATACTAGGAACTTTACCAACGGGCTTAACTTTAGATGTTTTTACAGGAGAAATCATAGTTGTATCAGGAACGGTAGCTGGAGATTATAATGTAGAATACAGTATTTGTGAGAAATTAAATCCAGTGAATTGTAGCACGGTAATTTCAAAAGTAGTTGTAGAATCAGTGGTGACAATTATTCCTGTAATCGATGATTATACAGAAACACCTGTGTCGATAGGAGGTGTAATAGAAAATGTAACAGCAAATGATATTTTAAATGGAAATCCTGTAGTAATAGGAACAGCAGTTGGAGAGGTAACCTTAACACCTGATCCAAACGGAACAAACCCTGATGGATTTATTTTTGATGAAAATGGAAATATTACAATTGCTCCAGATACTGCGGCAGGGGATTATATCATAGAATATGAAATTTGTGAAAATGGTTTAATTTCAGGAAATTGTGAAACAACAACAGTTAAAATTACTGTAAAACCAGTTTCAACAATAGATCTAATAATAGATGATTATAATCAAAACCCTACAGGAGTAGGAGAAACTACTGAAGCTGTGACAGATAATGATACATTAAACGGTAATCCTGTAGTAATAGGAACAGAATTAGGAGCGGTAACATTAACGCCAGATCCTAACGAAACTAACGAAGATGGTTTTACGTTTAATGCTGATGGAACTATTACAGTAGCACCTGATGCTACACCAGGAACATATGATTTAGAGTATCAAATCTGTGAAAATGGAGCAAATCCAATAAATTGTAAAGTAGCTACAGTAACCATCGTAGTTGTATCAGAATCACTTCCTTGTGGAACGCCATACAATATTATGACGCCTGACAATGATGGTGAAAATGATAGTTTCTTTATCTCTTGTATTGATAAACCAGCGTATAGTAAAAATACGGTAGAGATTTTTAATAGATGGGGAAATACGGTTTATAAAGCCTCAGGATATAATAATTCGGATGTTTCTTTTAAAGGGATTTCAAACGGACGCGCAACAATCACAGTAGATGAGAAATTACCACCGGGAACTTATTATTATGTTATTGATTTAGGAGATGGATCAGCACCGAAAGCAGGTTGGTTATACATAAATAGATAAAAAAAAGAGATATGAAAATTAGATATACACTGCTATTAATTCTTTGCGTTGTACTTGGAGTTACTGCTCAGCAAGATCCACAATATACGCAATACATGTATAATACGATGAGCGTTAATCCAGCGTATGCTGGTTCTAGCGGACATTCAATTATCAATTTGTTAGGACGTACGCAATGGGTTGGTTTAGATGGCGCACCCGATACACAAACGCTAAGTTATGATACTCCGCTAGGTTATAGCGGAGTTGGTTTAGGAATCAATTTAACGAACGATAGAATTGGACCTGCGAGTGAATTATTTTTAGATATCAACGGATCTTATACGATTCGTACGAGTGATGAAGGAAATTTATCCTTCGGATTAAAATTAGGAGGTCGTCATTTAAACGTAGATTGGAGTAAAGGACGAGTTAAAAATGTAAACGATAAAAAAATACAAGGAAATATCAATAAGTTTCTACCAACGATAGGAGCAGGATTGTATTACTATACGAATACATGGTATGTTGGAGGAGCGATTCCTAATTTCATAAGTACGGATCATTATGATGATGTAAGTAATGGTGGAGATATCGCAACCGAACGCATGCACTTATTTTTTATCGCAGGATATGTTTTTGATTTAAGTGATAATATCAAATTTAAACCAGCAGCTTTGGTAAAGGCAGTAAAAGGCGCTCCTTTATCAGTAGATGTATCAGCAAATTTTATGTTTAATGAAAAAGTAACAGCAGGATTAGCGTGGAGATGGGATGATTCGATAAGTGCTTTATTAGGTTTTCAAATCACTAGAGAATTGTATCTAGGTTTTGCTTATGATTTAACCTCTTCAAATTATAGCAATTACAATTCAGGAACATACGAAGTAATGTTACGATATGAAATGTTTAAAGAACAAGCGATAAAATCCCCAAGATTCTTCTAAATATTTTTAAAGAAAATTAAGCGATATGAAAAACACACTATATATATTAATTTTATTGATAAGTACTGCTAGTTTCGGACAACGAAAATACGCAGCAGATAGGTATTATAAAGAATTTGCGTATAAAAAAGCAGCAGAATTATATGAATCTATCCATAGAAAAGGAGATACATCTTATTTAGTTTTAAGCCGTTTGGCAGATGCTCAATATTTTAATTTTGAGTTTGAAAAAGCGGAAAAAAACTACTCAAAATTAATGGATTTTCATGAGAAAATAGCTTCTAGTAAACATTTATTTAGATACTCACAAGTATTAAAAACGAATGGAAAAATAGCGGAATCAGATAAATGGCTTTTGAAATTACGAGGCGAAAATGCGATGGATAGTCGGGTGAGATCATTAGAGCAAAACAAAAATTATTTTTCAGAGTATTCTAATAAACCGAAAACGTTTATAAATATTCATAATATATCAACGAATACAAAATATTCAGATTTTGGCGGTTTTATTTATGAAGATGCACTTTATTTTGCATCAACAAAACCGAAAGTAAAGAGTGATAAAAAGCTTTATAAATGGAATAAACAACCGTTTTTAAACATCTATAAAGCGAAGCAAAAAAACATGATTGCTAAGAAAATGTTGGATGTTGAAGAAGCAACAATGTTGGAGGATTTAAGCTCAAAATATCATGAATCGAATATGATTATCACCAAAAAAGGTAAAAAAGCCTATTTTACACGAGATAATTATGATGGTCGAAAATTAAAAGGTGATGAGGATCAAGTCTCACATCTTAAGATTTATAGTGCAGATAAAATAGGTGATTTTTGGGGAAATGTTCAAGAATTACCATTTAATAGTGATGCTTTTTCATGTGGTCATCCAGCGTTAAGTGCTGATGAAAAAACGTTGTATTTTGTATCAGATATGCCCAATGGATTTGGAGGTACAGATATCTATAAAGTAGCGATTTTAGAAAATAATAAGTTTGGGAAACCTGCGAATTTAGGAAAAGCAATCAATACGGAAAGTAGGGAAATGTTTCCTTTTATCGGAAAAGATAATGAGTTGTATTTTTCATCTGATGGTCATTTAGGTTTAGGAGCTTTGGATGTTTTTGAAGCGAAATATGATGGTGAAAATCATTTGAATCCAGTGAATTTAGGAAGTCCAATAAATGGTTCTTTTGATGATTTTTCCTTTGTGATAAACAAAGAACATTCGCACGGATTTTTCTCATCAAATAGAAAAGATGGAAAGGGAGATGATGATATTTATAGCTTTATCATTTATCAATGTAAAGAAGATATCAAAGGAATAATTAGTGATTCTCGTACAGGTGAACCAATTTCGAATGTTGTGGTTCAATTAATGAATCCTGCAGGAGAAGTGGTTTCTTCTATAAAAACAGGACGAACAGGTGCGTATCTTTTTGAACAAAAAGATTGTGAACATAATTTTGTAGTTGTAGCATCAAAAGATGGTTATAAAAATGTGAAAGAAGAAACGGAAACGCTTGATGTAAATCAACAAGATGTTGTTGTGAATCTTAATTTACAATCGTTAATTGTTGGAAATCAGATTGTAATCAATCCCATTTATTTTGATTTTGATAAGTCAAATATCCGAGAAGATGCGGAATATGAATTGGAAGATATTGTAACGGTAATGAATACGTATCCAGAATTGGTGATTAAAATCGAATCGCATACGGATAGCCGAGGAGGTAAAGATTATAATAGGAATTTATCAGATAGCCGAGCAAAATCAACCCGTGATTATATAATTTCAAGAGGAATTGCATCAAACAGAATAGAAAGCGCGATTGGTTTTGGAGAAGATAATTTACTAAATCATTGTGATGATGCGAATAGTAGCAAGTGTAGTAAAGAAGAACATCAGAAAAACAGGCGTTCTTACTTTTACATCATCAAAGGAAATGAAAGTGTAAAGGCAATAAATGAGTAAGAAATCAGTAAAAAATAAATTATTAGTCAAAATAACAAAAACACGAAGTTCGCTTCGTGTTTTTTGGTTTATAGGTTTATTTTTATTTTGTGATTTTGTCTTTTCAAAAATAAAAAGACAAAGGAAACTATTGTTATCGCAATCATTATCGAGCTTATTGTACTTACAATGATATTTCCGTATGCTGTTATTTGTAAGCCGTTAAAAAATCGAATTATTAAAATAACAATTGTTACTAAACTGATAGCTATCCAATAAGTACGATTAGGTTTAGATACTATTATTTTCTTTTTTTCTTGCTTTTTAAAAGACCAAATAATGACTAATCCGCCTACCAGCGTACTTAAATGTTGCAATACTTTAAAGTATGAAATTTGAGAATTTAATATTTTTTTATTCAGTTGAAAATAGTTCGTAAAAAAAGTGTTTTGGTGTGTAAAAGAATCCCAAAATAAGTGAGAATACGCTCCAATTAGAATAGATAAACAAACAATAAACCAATTTTTAATAAAATAATTATTCCAGTTTAAATTTTTTAGGTGAGTTGTTCGTATTTGAATATATTTAGGTGAGTTTTCTAGCAGTGGTTTTTTAATAATAAGATGAAAAATAAAACATAAGAACAGTCCTAAAGGAAGGTTAAACCATAGCGTTCCAAGTATGGTATGACTGAAGTTACTTTGAATTTTTATTCGTATAAAATATTCAAAATCAGGCATTAAACTACCAATTATTAATGCGGTTAAAGAAATCCATTTTCCAAAGATATTTTTAAGCGGTAAAACAATTGCTGGATGCGAAAAGGTAAACGGCATTTTTTTATATTGATTTTATTTTATAAAAAGTAGTTTAAATAACTCGAAAGATAAGGAAATTACCTGATTTAAATATTAAGCCTTGCTTTTTGAATATTTCCACTCGCTTTAAATGCTGTTTTTGGTAGATATTCTTCGGTTTGCTTAATTGAATAATGCCTTGCTTGGTTTCTAACGTCAATTGTTGGGATTCCTAGATGCAAATAATTGGTAATTCCTGTATCTTTTAAAGAATACCATTGATAAAATTTACTAAATTTTAGCTGTTTTTTGTATTTGCTCCAAGTATCCGATATTTTTTTTGGTTCTAATTGAGTTTCTCCAGGTTTAAAATTATCATCAGAAAATAGAAAATCCGAATTTTTAGCATTTTTTAAATGTTCAATCAAAACGTGTATTAATTGGCTTGGAATAGTTACGATTTGCGATTTTCTGTTTTTGCTTACATCAGCAGGAATGCTAATAATTCCATTTTTTAAAATAACATCAACAACTTTTAATTTTGTTAATTCAGTTCTTCTGATTAAACAATAAAAAGCGGTATAGCATAAGAAAAAATAATGTTTGTCGTTTTTTTCTAAATAATTAAAAATTTCTGTTCGTTCTTTTAGTGGAATGATAGTTCTTATTTTTTCTGATACTTTAATTTTATCAATAAATCCTGTAAAATCTACTTTTATATAATCTCTTTTGATTAGCCATCGATTAAAAAGACTGATAAATCCTAAATAATTGTTGTGTGTTCTGGCTGAATTTTTACGTTCATAAAAAATCATATCTAAAAAACTACGACAAAATTTTTGATTAAAGTAAGAAACTTCACAATTTGCTTGTTTTTTAAAAGTTAAGTATACTTTTAGATTTTTGATGTAACTTGTGTAGGCTCTTAACGTATCAGGGCGTAAAGAATCCTTGATTGTTTGTTGATTTATTTGATGTAAATAAATATCAAATACATCAAATAATTTTATTTTTTCAGTTGGTTTTTCTTGTGCTTGTTTGTAAGGAGTCCAACCTCTCATTAATTGGTCGTTTAATCTAGCTATAATAGATTTTGCATATATTCTTCTTTCTCTTTTATTCTTAATGTATTTTACCCGATGTCTTTTTCTTTTTAATCGTCTGCTTGGATCAGATTCGTATGGATCTATGGCATAATAAACAATTTCCCAAACTTTATTTTCTTTTAATTCGGCAGGAACATAATTGATAAAAGGTAATAGGTTGCTCTTTTGAAGTTTTGACATTTTTTTTTACGTTGATTTTAAGAACAAAATTAACGGTAAAAAAGAATATATTTTGGCGAGCTTTTGACGCATTTTTTTGTATACAAAAAGAAACCCTTTAAAATAAAGGGTTTCAGAGTGTATTGTAGCGAGAAGCAGATTTAATTCCTCGCGTAAAAAGCAAACCAATCTCTGATTATCAGCAACTTACAATTAAAAAACGGTGTTTTTTTTGCTTGTAATGGTGCGTTTTTGGTGCGCGTTAAACGCTTGTAAATGTTTTATTTACAGGTACTTAGGTTGATAACTCACTCTTCTTCCGTGTCAATTTCGTCAATTAAACGCTCTAAATCGTTTGCTAAATCGCCATTTTCATCACCGATAATTAAGGTTATTGTAGTGGTGTTATCTTTCATGTTTTTTATGTGAATAATTCAATGAAATCATTTTCATTTAAAATTTTTATTCCATAATCTTCTATTTTTTGCATTTTAGAAGGTCCGGCATTTTCTCCAACAATCGCAAAATCTAAACTCTTAGACATTCCTCTATTATGACCGCCAACATTTTTTATTAAATCTGCCATAGAATTACGGTTTTGATAATTCTGAAAAGTTCCAGTTATTAATATTTTTTTATCATAAAATAAATGACCCTTATCTTCAATTTCTAAATCTGTACTTTTTAATTCTTTATCTATTACTTTTGAAGCGTATTCTCCTTGTTTTTCAAAATCATAATTAGGGTTTTTTCTCTTTTTTTTAGTTCTTAATTTAAAACCTTGATATTTTAAAAGACTATTAAATGATCTTTCTTTAAAAAAAGCTATTTCTTCTTCTAATTTTTCAAAGCGATGTATTAATATTAAGTAAATAGCCGTAACAGATAAATAAGATATTTCACTTCCTTCAAAAGACAGATTCCTTGTAAGTGTAGTTTTTAAACCATATTCCGAACACCTATTCCCCGTTTGCTTTACATGGTGATTAAAAACTTCGTCATTAACATTAAGCATTATCTTGAAGCTATCAACACTCATATATTCCATCCAGAAATTAGGTTCTAATTCTTTAATAAAGAATAAATCTTCTAAATTTTCAATTTCTTTTTCTTTCATTTCTTTTTCTTATAAACAATTTTTAACCGACATCTTTACTAAAAGAATCTCCTTCTATGCACGCCAGTAGCTTTTCATGGAGTAACATATTTTTGTCTACTTGCTCATAATACATCTGTTTGTAATTTTTCATTTCTTTTTTCATTGTATCTAATTTTTGTGTTTTTTCTTCTTTTTCAGATGAAACAATCATTTCACCTTCGTTAGTAATTAACCAACGTAGATTTAATTCGGGATATTTAGATATAATTCTCTCTATAGAATTGGAGTTAATACCTGATAACTTCTGTTTTCCTTTGAAGTTAGAGTAGTTTAATTCTAATTCATCAAAAAATTTTTGATAGCTAATACCTTTAAAATTAGCTAATTGAAGTATTCTTTCTTTTATGTTGGTGTTTTTTGTATCCAATTATTTGTTTTTTAGATAGAAAAGTATCTATATTTGTACCATCATTATATCACTAAAGTAATAATAATAATAACACTAAACAATAGGGCATTTATATGATTTCAACAGCAGACAAAGAAAAGATACAGGACGTAATTGGTTTTCGATATGTGAAACCAATTCAAGAGCATTTAAATAATCAAGGTTGTTTAAATAAAGATGGAAAACCACATTCATCGAGAATGGTTACAAATGTTATGAACGGTGTTCCACACGCTGTAATTGAAAAAGCTATTTATGAAGTAGTAGCGATCAAGCAAGAAGAAATTAAAAAGAGAAAACAAATTTTAAAAGGATAGAAAATATGACAGTAGAAGCAGAATCAATAGTTGAAATGTTTAACGAAAACTTTCCGGTAGGAAGTGTAGTTAGACAAAGGAATGTAGGTGTGAAAACATTTCCATTTAAGAATAGAATTGTAAAAACAAAAGCTTTTTTAAGTCAAAATGGTGAACCTGTAGTGTTCTTTACAGGGGTGTCGGGTTACTACTCTATTCTTCCTGACTTTATCGATTACACGAAAGTAGGTATATGATTATAATATAACCAAACTCCCGCCACGGCTTTGTATGGTTTTGACACCATAGCGGGAACTAAAAATATAAATAAGATGGATTTAAGCAAGAAGGTTACAAAACCAGATTGGTTAGTCGCAAGATTAATCTTAAGAACTCAAGAAAAAAGCGAGGGAAGTTTATTTGCTTCGCAAATGTCAAAGGAATTAGAAAAGTGCCCTAAAGGTGCAAGTATAAAAATCAAATATAAATAAGATGGATTTAAGTAAGAAGATTAACGAAGTAGCAACAGCATTAAAAGCTGAAATTTTAGCAGGTAATTTTAAGGTAACGGATGTTCATGAAGACACCTTCTCAAAAGAAAATGTAGTTATTGAAATAATAGTAATGAAGAAATATCAATTTAATCTCTACGATCATGCTTGTTTAACGAAAAGTTTTATTACGGATGAAATGGCATTCAGTAATGCAGAAAAGACTTCTTTCAAGGAATTGTTAGACTCCAAAATACCAGCCTATAATCATGAGTTGATTTTGAGTAAAGAAGCGGATATCCAAAAGATTCAGTCTGAAATCGAATCTTTAAAAGCTAAATAAATATGAATGAACTGATAGAAAGTCATAATGAATTACTTGCAATTGTACAGGCTTATGCAGCTACAAATCAAAGTATTTTGTCAAAGTCTAGTTATTTAAAAGATAAGATAACAAGCGCCATAGCGAATGGTATAAAAACAAAAAAATCCGTAGTTGTAGCTACGGATTCTTAAAAGTATTATTAACATCTAAATTTCAATAAAAATGAATAACAGTAGCAAAATTACAACTTTTTCAACAACTCCACAAATTGCAGGAGTAATGCCAAATGACAACAATATCGAGTTTGTAGGCATTAGAGATACCAAAAGAGTTTTGTGGATACAAAATGGGTCAACAAGATACTTCACTGATTTGCCCATTCGTTTTTTCAAACTATTAAAGTCAGCATACTTAGCTGATTCTAAAGCCGTGGAATTTCTATCGGAAGTTACCGAATCATTGCATCATCAAGTTGAATTATTCACTTACTATATGTGGGGCGATTTAGACAGCGTTCCTGATATCAAAGACGGAAAACTTTCAGCTTCGGAAAATTTTAGAGACCAACAAAATTGCCCATCGCTTTTATGGAACTCAAAAAACATAAACATAAATGCCCATGTTTTAACACCACGTCAAATTATTATTATGGATTTAATCGGCGAAAACGCACCAGACAAAGCTATTGCAGCTGTTTTGGGAATTTCGCATAAAACGTTTGATTTTCATAAGTCAAAATTACTAAAAGCACTCGGAGTTCATAATAAAATGGAACTTTTAAAGCTTTCGTTAATTCATAAAATTATAGCATAATGGAATATTCAGAGAATAGAATTGCTGTTGAGTTGATTAAATATTACCAACAGCAAGAAGCTTTAAAAGCTAATAAAAAAGAATATACAAATACAAGCTTTGCTATTTTAAATAGCAAATACACTTTAGAAATAATGAGGTTAAGAATATTGCTCGATGAGAAAAATCCAAAAAGATTGCAGGAAATTGACACCAAAAGCGCAAATGAGATTACAGTTACAGAAGGAATTGAATATGTCTCAGGCAAACAAATCAAGTAAATATATTCCTGCAGGAATAAAAAGAAAAGCAGATAGGTATTTACAGGAGATTTTAGAAAATATTGAAACACCGTCAAAAAAAACGCTCACCATTAAAGAGTATATAGAATTAGTAAAGAAAAATAAAATATGTACACCCAACAATCCATAGATAGAGTTCGTGAAGCTGATATTGTTACTATTATCGGTAGTTTTTGCCGAGACTTAAAGAAAAAAGGAGCGAATTATTTTTGCAAATCGCCGTTTAAAGATGAAAAAACACCCAGTTTATCAATATCACCATCAAAAGAGATATTTAAAGACTTCGGAACAGGAATAAGTGGCGATGCAATTACATTCGTAATGGAACATGAAAAATGTGATTTTATCGAAGCTGTTAAAATTATAGCAGGTATCTGTAATATTCTTTTAGATGAAGAAATTCAATCGAAAGAAGTAATTCTAGCGAAAAAAGAAACACTTTCGCTAACGGCACTAACAACTAATATCGCTAAAAAATATCATCAAAATTTTAAAGAACTACCAGCCGATCATTGGGCAAAAAAGCATATTGCTAATTTAGGATATGATGATGATATTTTGTTAGAGTTCAATATTGGTTTTGCCCACAAAAACAACGAAGTAACAAAGGCATTAATTGATAATGCTAAGCTTACTGAAGGTGTTAAGATTGGTGTTTGTAAAGCTGATAATAATAAAACATACGACTTTTATCGGGAACGAATTATGTTCCCGATTACCAATAAAAATGGTGAAACTATTTCATTTGGAGGTCGCAGACAAAATGGTGAAGCTTTTGAAAAATATGCAAAGTATTTAAATGGCCCAGAAACAGAAATTTACAATAAATCAGAAGAATTATACGGTTTTCGTCTAGCTAAAAGAAGTATTGCAAAAAGTGGTTTTGCTATTATATCTGAGGGATATACCGATGTAATTACGATGCATCAAAAAGGTTGCACGCAAACAGTCGCAACCTGCGGAACAGCTTTAACAGAAATACAAGCAAAAAAATTAAAGCGTCTTTGCGAGCATGTTATTTTATTTAGAGATGGTGACAAAGCTGGTGTAAAAGCTTCGGAACGAGATTTAGAAATATTATTAAAGCATGGTTTTCGAGTGTCGATAGTTCCACTACCTAATGGAACTGATCCTGATGATTGTGCCAGAGGGCAAATAGATATGCCAACTTTTATTAAAAATAATAGAGTAGATGCTTTTGAGTGGCGTGTTAAAAATTTAGACCTTATTTCTGAAGAGTATATTTTGCTGAAAACCGATTTGGATTTAGGTTTAAAAACAGCTGTTATAGGGTTATCTAAAGAAAAAGTTTCTGTAGAAAAAATTAAAACTTTAAAAGATAAAGAACTTAGAGATGCGGTTAAGAAAAATGGAAATGTTAACAAAGAAATTGAGCGTTTAAAAAAGGAAGTCGCTGTTGAATTGAATAAATGCGAAAAAGAAGATCCTTATAAAAAGGAACATGCTATTAAAATTATTGCTGAATTATTATTTAAAATAACCAGCGAAGTTGTTCAAGAAAGTTATTTGAAGCACGCTGCAAAACTGTTAAATCAAAAACAGCAAGTTTTTAAAAGCTTGCTGAGCGAATTAAGAATTGAAAAGCAAAATAAAATTGAAAAAGCTTCAGGAGGAAAAGGAATTTCAAAAGATACTTTAGGTTTACCAGAAGGAGCAGATCAGGCGCAATTTTTACAAGATAGATTTTGCATTATCGGTAATACCTACCATTTTACAAAAGGTGACGGATTTTTCCAAGGCACACAATTCAAATTAACCCCGTTATTTCACATAAAAGGTAGAAAGGAAAACAAACGTCTTTGCGAAGTTATAAATACCCAAAATAAAAAAGAATTAATCGATTTAGAATCAGATTCTTTTGTCAATTTTAATGAATTCAAAAAACAATTAATACGATTAGGGTATTTTATATTTCTATCTGGAGCAACGGCCGCACAGTTTGAATTATTGGCGCAAAAAGTTTTACGAGAATTCAACACTGCTTTAGAGCTCCAAAATATGGGGTGGAACAGCAAAGGATTTTTCGCCTTTGCTAATGGTGTTTACTGGCAAGATAAATTTCAAGAAGTAAACAAATACGGAATTATTCATTTAGAAGGTATTGATACATCTGATGAAGATGAAGAATTTAACGAAAAGGTTGATTACTATTATTCGCCTGCATATTCAGCAATGCACGTCAAAAATCAAGATGGTGATGATCCGTACGAAAACGATAGAAAATTTATCTATAGAAAAGCAACAATCACCTTACAAGAATGGATGCAACAATTTTTAACGGTGTTTGAAGAAAAAGGAAGGGTTGGCATTCTATTCAATTTCGCTGTGTTATTTCGAGATTTATTTTTAACGAATTATGATTTCTTTCCATTATTAGGTGGGTTCGGAGAAAAAGGTTCTGGTAAATCTGCTTTTGGTAAAATGTTACAGAATTTTTTCTTCTACAAAGAAGATCCTTTAGAATTGAACACCTCGACATTGGTTGGTTTTAGTAGGCGATTATCAAGAACTAAAAATGCAACAGTTTTTTTAGATGAATATAATGACAATGCTATTGACGAAAAGATGTTTCAAGGATTGAAAGGAGCGCATCAAGGAATGGGGCGAGAAAAAGGAATGGCGACCAGCGATAACAGGACTAAAACTGATAAAATAAACTGCGGGATTTATTTAGCAGGTCAATATTTACCTACGAGAGATGATAATTCGTTACAAAGTAGGCTCATTAGTCTACAGTTTCCTTTAGGTAATAAAACAAGTGTTCAGCGTGAAAACTTCACAAAATTAATGAACGCCAGCACGCAAGGTTTAAGCTCGTTAATATTAGAAGTTGTTCAGCACAGAGAGTTATTTGAAGATGCTATTGGCAAAACATATAATGAAGTGATTCGTGAATTAAAAGCTGTTATGGATGCGCCAGGTGAAGAGCAAGAATATGAAGAACGAATTTTAGGAAACTATGCAGTTTTACTAATCACTTATAAAATCTTAGAAAGCAGAATCACTTTTCCCTTTAACTATCAAAGTATTTTTAAACAATGCGTTGCTGGTATTATTGAAAATAGCGAATCGATACAAGACTCAAATGGTCTTTCTGAATTTTGGAGCATTATCCAATGGATGCACGAACACAAGCATATCGCGGAAGGTTTTCAATTTGCGATTGATACAAAGTCAAATGTAAATTTGATTGGTAAGCAAAAGAAAACGCTAGTTCACGAAAACAAAGACATGCGTAAAATACTCTATTTACGTTTGAATTCCGTGCATCAAGACTACACGAAAGAGTGTACGAAGCGAGAAGGCGTACAAGCTATTGGTGAAGTTACTTTGCGTAATTATTTCAAAAGTAGAAGCTATTTTATTGGTTTGGTAAAAGCTCGGAGGTTTAAAACTGGAGGTTCTAGTTGTTATGCTTTTGATTACGAAGCGATGAAACGAAATAACATCGTTTGTCTTGATAAAATTGAAGATATAGACAGTGATAGTGATAGTGACAGTGATAGTGTATTAGAAGAAGCAGGAATTTATTAATAAAAAAAAACAAATGGAAATAATATCAGAAGGATTATTAGGTATTGAAATTCGGTCTATTTTTTTAAGAAAGTCAGATACATGGCTAAACGGTATGTATCGTAACAATGTATTCATAGGGTTGTGTTGGGATTCTGAAATAGAAGATGCTTCATTATTGCTTGACGCTGGTAATAAATTATTCCCGAAAAACTTAAAAGATTGGGAGGAATATGAATGTAAATATAGCGAGCGTGTTAGTTATCACCCGCAATTACTTGATGATCATTTCTTTTTACCGAAAGAAACTTTAGAAGAATATAGAGCAGGATAAATAGTTAAATAAAAAAAACATGTTAAATCAAATAAAATCATTTAGAGAAAATCAGCAAAAAAAACAGCTTTATAAATCGTTAACATCGATGCGTTCGTTAGCTGTATCTATTCAAAGTTATAATCTGTTTTACGCAATAAAATTTGCATCCTTCTTTTATTTATTGGCAGTTTCGTTTATTCCGAATGATTATGTTCGAGTTCTTTCTGCTGTGTTTTTCGGCTTTTTCACATCAAAAACCATGAAAGATATCGGTATTCACATCGAAAAAGGCAAAGAATGGGTGATTGTTTCCCTCGCTGTGTTTGACTTCTTAATGCTGTGTGTTATACTAGATGTCTTTCACAAAAATGACCACATTGACATCTTGAACTTATTGATTTTTTGCTTGTTCGTGCCTTATTTAGGCTATTGGTTAAATCATGTTTTTGTTTTAAAAGTTAAGGAAAATGAAGCTAAAGAAATAGCAGACACCCAGAAGTTAATAGTATCGTTAGAGCAACGCCTTGTTACTTATGAAATGCAAGTATCGGAATTTGAGAGAAACGGAACAGATGCCGACCATAGTCAACCAAACACCGACCATGGTCAACCAAATACTGACCATGGTCAACCAAGTACCGACCATGGTCAACCAAATACCGACCATGTAAAAGCAGGTAATCAAACTAATTTACTAGACAGTATTGATAAGACTTGCCCGCATTGTAAACGTGTTTGCCCTAGTAAGAGGTCCAGAGATTCTCACAAAGGAAAATGCAAAATGAATCCAAAAAATATTGCGAAATGAAACAAGACGTAACCAGAAATTATTACAATGAAAAATGGGCAGAAATACAATTTGATGACGCTATTTCTAAATCGGAAAAATTTATAATATCAACTTATGGTCGGGTTATAAATTGCAAAAACGAACCTTTTTTAGTTAAAGAATCATTTACTAATGGCTATCGTAGTCTAGCGGTTAAAAAAGAGAATGGCAATCAAACAGGACGTTATGTTCATAAGTTAGTTGCTCAAACCTTCCTGGACAACACAAATGGTGTTTTCGTGATCCACCTTAATTATGATAAATCGGAAAATCATATCAGTAACTTGAAATGGGCCACTAAAAGAGAAAAAGAAATTCATCAGCATAAAAACCCAGAATATAGAGAGATAATGCAAAATATAAGTAATGCAAAATTAACAGAAACGGAAGTGATACACTTGAAAAAACGTATTAATAACCCAAATAGAAATTCCACTTTTAAAAGAATTGCAAAAGAATTTGGCATCTCCGAAATGCAACTATACCGAATTAAAGTTGGTGTCAATTGGGCAAGTGTTAAATAAATAGTTCCTAAATATTTTAAAAAAAACAAGTATGAAAATTTATAAAAGACCAGCTAATTTAGTTTTTGACACTGAAAATCAAGATATAATAATTCCTGAATTTATTCCACCATTAGAAGTCATGGAAAATCCAATGGTGCATGAAGTTACAGATATGATGACTATCGATTTTTTAAGTCAATTTTTTGAAAAATCAAAAAAACGTACACATCTTATTTTTGAGAATTTTGGCTAATCGTATTATTATGTATTAAATAAGTAAAAAGAATGGAGAATTTAAAGAACAACCTAGAGAAAGCTATAATGGCTGTTATAGCTAAATTTGAAGAAAAGCAAAGCAAAGATTTTGAATTCTTTGTCGGAAACGACATATTAGGAACGGCATCTTTCGGTGGTATTGAATATTTTAATATCGATGATATTTATTTTGATATTCTAACTAATCAACCAGTAGGTCGTATATCAGAATGGATAGACAGTATTGAGTTACATACAGAAATATTAAACTTTCCAAGTTATCGTTCCTTCTGCAGCGAGTTAAATATAAATAACACAATTATCAATTGTAGTAATGATACTAAAGATGTCACTGAAAATAAACTCTATTTAAAAGATAATACCCCTTATTAATTATAACATTCAATTCCATTTATAATGGAGTGGATTAAAAAACGAACTGTCAAATATTACTTGACAGTTCGTTTAAATAACTAAATTAAAAAAAGACCGAAACACCGCTTTAAATTTTATAAGGTGTTAGGCAACGTTATATTATGAAGCTAGAAAACATACAAGAAGTAGAGTCTGAAATAAAAAGATTTCTTAAAAAATTAAAAGAGTTTAAAAACAGTGAAAACAATAAACATCTTTTCGATAAAAACTCAGACGATAAATGGATAAGCGGTGATAAAACATCTGGAGCATTAAAACGTAGTTCGATGGATTTAACAAGGTCTCTATCTAAAATGAGAAATGATAATTGGTAATGTTGCCTAACGCCATGTGTATAAGAATTGAAGCGTGTTGTAAACTTTAATTCCCCCGAATTAAGGGGAATTAAAAAAGAAAATATCTGCCCTCGGTAATACCGATACGAATTTGTATAAGATTAGAACGGTTAACAGTGCGAGGAATTTCCGCCAGGAAATTACAAGCCTAAGTAAATAAAAATTAATAAAAAATAAAGCACAATACCGTTTTGATTTTATACGGTGTTGGCAAACGTTTTTTTATTCGCAAGGTTTTCACTCCGCCGATTTTAAAGTGAGTGAATAAATTCAAAATATTATGGCAGAAATTATAACTTTTGAAAGTAAGAAATTCGCGATCATCCCAGACGATGACGAAAAATTTACTATTTATGTTTTGGAGGATTTTAAAGCGGGTAATTACAATGAATTTTACATAAGGGAAACGGGTATATATTTTTACTTATATATTTCTACGGTGAAGATGCCGAACGGATTTTACGCTTATGGATTTGAAAGCAACATTTTAGAGTTGAGCCATCAAAAAGTGCATGGTACAGCGATGGATGGGTTTAATACAGAATTGGAAGCTTTACAAAATTGCTTAAATAAATTTATTAAGTATGGGGTTACTGCGTATAAGTATGGTTTGCCAATTTTAGAACAGTTTGACGAATATGTTAATCCAAAAACATTGTTTGGCTAGTAATGTTTGCCAACGGTTAACTTGTATGGTTAGTAGCGACGATTTAGAACGAAAACCAATAGATAAACACTATCTTATATTTAAAAACAAAAGAATATAAACAGACAGGAAACAAGCTATTAATAATACAAATTGTTAGCTTTAGTTTCCTTTACAAACAAATACCAATTATGATTTCAGAAGCAAGACTGTTAGAATTAGGTTTTAAGCCTCAATATAAACCAACTGACGAAAACAATGTCAGAATAAATGACCAGTTTGAATACGATAAGGGCAATGTTTTAATAGGAAGGTGTAAAGATGAATTTTATATACATATTTATCCCCCTATCACAAGTAGTTTAGATTATTCTCCAAAAGTTGAAGGTGTTAAGAATGAGGAAGATTTAATTAAATTATGTGAATTAGTAAACGGAAAGTATTAATTAAAGCTAACGGAATTGTATAAGATTAGGTGCGAAATTCGGCAGAATTTCCACCGTGTAAATAAAACAGTAAATTTGAATTAAACACTAACCTTAATAAAGACACTTTAGCACTTAATTTTATACGGTGTTAGGGTGCGTTATTTAATATGAATGAAATAATAGATAAATTAAAAAATATGCCTTTTGTAACTGGATTAAGAGAAGGTTCTGTAAAAACAGAAAACCCAAATAGACACTTAACAATTGATATTAGTAAAGGACTAATAATAGAGAAAGATTCTATACCAAAACTTTATGATTTATTAAATAGCCAAAACTTTTTCGATTGGACTGTTAGTATGAATGACTAATGCACCCTAACACTAATATATATGTAATAGTACATAATACATCAACTAAAATAAAGACCAGGAGTTCGTTCTCTTGGTCTTTATTGCGTTTAATATAAAAAGTCTTTCTAAAAAAACCTTTAAAGTTATAAAAACCCAACGTTTTTGGTTCAACGGTTCAACGGTACAACATTATATATATTATTAATCATATATACTTATAAATCAATACTTTATGTAATTATATAAAGTGTTTTTTGTGTTGAACTTGTTGAACCTTTAAAAAAACGTTCCAACAAATAAAGGTGTAGTTCAACAAGTTCAACGCTTATTTGCAGTTGTTCAACGTTGTAATTAACTGTTCTTTAAATAGTTATATTTATTTCGTTATTTGTTGACCTTTGTTTGTTTAAAGTAAGGGGGTAGGGTTCAACAAAGTGTTTTTTTTTAAAAAAGTGTCCTATTTTAATATTTACAGCAATTATATGTTTGTAGTCTACATTAATAAATCTAAAAAACATTTTTTATGAAAAGTTTAAAATTATTCAAACAAGTTCAAGTTTCAAGTAAAACAGGTTCCTTAAATGAAATGAAGGAAGTAATTACAGATGGAAGTATTAGTTCTATCGAAAAAGAGATTGTCAAACTTAAAAAATTAGGGGTAAAAAAAATAGAAACTATCAATAGCTTAAAAGGGTTTAAAACCACATATATCAGGCTATTATCTGGAGTTAATTACGCTGTTAAATCGGAAAAATTAACAAAGAATTAGTATCTTAACACCTCTTAAAAAAAAACTATGATTACGTTAGAAATACCTATTAAACCTTATCTCAAAAAATATTTAACTAAAAAATATGGAGAAGTCCATACGGTGAAAAAGACATCATTATTAGGAGGTGTTATTATTGACATACTTGACAAGGATTACAAGAAAGAAAATATTCAATTACAACAAAAAGATACTTACAGAGTCTGTATACCAGGAACTATTGTTCAAAGAATAGGGTTCGAAATTTCTTTCGTGAAATTAAAACAGTTAGCAGATAGGGTTTATAAAATATTTTATAACGATTTAGAATCGTACATAAACGTATCAATTGATCAAGATTTAAAAATCATTAATGAAAAGCATCAAACGATAAATAAGCAAAATAAAATTAAAGCAATTCAACAATTCTTATTTTACTATGGGATTTCTGAAGATGAAATAAGTGCCGATTCAGTATATCGAGCAATGACTCGAATGTTAAATTCGGACAAACCTAAAGACAAGTAAAAGACAATGTGCTCGCAAGCCTTGTAAGTATTGACTTGCGAGCTAGGACACTTTTGTCTAATGTTTTTTTTGTCCTAAAATGAGATATATGAACACAACTATTATTGATAATTTAGAGCAGGTTGGTGGATGGTATAATGTTCAGATTATACCTGTTAATGAGATAATCTACTGCCCGCACATCCTAACAAACGCCAATTCGAACGAACTTATTATTTCGGATACTGATACAGGTTTAGATGTTATGCCTGTGACGGAAAATATTAAAATATCAGAAACACCTAAAAGAACAAAGTCTGGTACTATTCACACGGTAATAGCTGAGTTTGAGTTAAGAGTTCAGTTAGTAGAAATAGATACTTATTTTAACGACTTCATAAATAATAAAGTTCTTGTTATCGGAACGAAACATTATGGACAAGAAAAACTATACGGCTCGAAATTATTCCCTTTGGATTTTTCCTATCAATTTGTGAATGGAAAAAAGCTAGAAGATGGTAGTTTAATTCGTATTAAAATAACAGGTAAAATACCTCAGAAACCTGTATTCATCAACAGATAGTAACACTTCAAAATAGCTGTCCTATTTTAAAACAGCCTGTAAAATTATGTTTGTAACGTGCTAATCACAAAAGCACGTTACAAATATGAATTCAAATAATTACAAAGGTTTCTACAATATAGTCTCTAATACAGCAAAGACAGAAGCTACCATTTATATCTATGGAGTTATTGGCGGGTATGATTATGAAGAATGGAAACCAATAAACACAGCTAATACATTTACGAAAGACTTCAATGCTTTAAAAGCTGATATTGTTCGTGTTCGAATTAATTCACCAGGAGGGAATGTTTGGGACGGATTACCTATTTACAACACTTTAAAGAATTCTAAAAAAACTATCTACACTTATGTAGATGGTATTGCTTTTTCAATGGCTGCTTTAATTGCATTATCTGGTGATAAAGTTTACGGCTACGCTAACAGTATGCTTATGTACCATAACGGTAGTTGCTATGCTTTTGGTAATGCAGATGAAATGCGAAAAGAAGCAGATACTTTAGATCAGTACGATAAGGCATTAGGCTCTATTATTGAAGAAAAACTAAGTATTTCAGCGGAAGAAGTAAAAGAAAAGTACTTGAATTATACTGATAATTATTTTGTTGGAAATGAAGCTAAAACGCTTGGTTTTTTTGATGAAATAATTACAGGTGAGAACAACGATGTTAACGTTCCTGATAACATTAAAAAAATGTCGCCTACAGATTTAATTAAGCATTATGCTAAGCTTAATTTCAAGGAAGAAACTCCAAAAACTAGAAAATCAATTTCAAATCAAAATACAATGAGCAATTTAAAAACGCCATTGATTGAAGCGGTTATAGGCGCTAATTTCAGTGATGCAAAAAATGAAACTGGAATCTTATTAACAGACAACCAGGCGACTGCGATAGAAAACAAGCTATCAGCAAATGATGCGGAAGTTTTAAAATTTAAAAATGAAGCAACCGCTGCAAAAGATGAATTAAGAACTTTAACAAGTGATAGTGCAGCAGTAACAAATGCCGTTCAAAATGCTTTAAAAACAGCAGAAGTTGAAAACGCTGCGACCATGACAAACGAAGCTGGTATTATCGCTTTAAGCAACTTAGTTGCTAAGTATGGTGCTAATGATGGCGGAAAAGGAACAAATCCTTTGTTGAATTTAGGTGGGAATGCAAATGTTGCTGACCCAGTAGCGAATAAATTAGAATCAATCTTAAAAAATATTTAAAATGGCAGATACATCAATTACTATTACAGATATAGTCGAGTCTTACGGGGCTTTCTACATACCTGGACAAGGTAGAATTAGTGATTTAATCAGATTACAAAAACAACCAACAGTTACAACAAGTTTTGCAACTCCTATAATTACAGATGCTACTGTTTATAGAGCTCCCCAAGCTTACATGAATGAACTTATTCAGCCATGGCAAGGAGATTTCACAGCAAAAGGAGGAGTTGTATTCAAACCGAATGATATACCAACTTTCAAAATTAAGATTGATTCTGGATTTCAGGCAGATATTTTAGAAGAAAGTTATTTAGGCTTTATGACGCAATTGAGCGAAGCCGATAGAGCTAAATGGCCATTCAGTAAATGGTTTGTTGAGATTTACGTTTTAGAGCAGCAAAAAGAAGATTTAGAGCTTCAAGCTTATGGTAAAGGTGTTTCTAAAGCGCCAGTAAAAGGTGTTCCTGGGTCTGCGAAAGACGTTATGGACGGAATTGTTAAATTAATTGATGATGGTATTGCTGGTGTTCGAACACCGCATAGTTTAATTAATGCAGTGGCATTATCTGCTCCATTTTCTAGATCTACTGCTTTTGATGGTATTGAGGAGTTCATCGAAAATATAGATGAAAAATTATTAGATAAACCAATGCTTTTAGGTTGCGACCCTAAGATAGCGAGATGGTACTTCAAAGATCGTAGAGATACTTTAGGTGCGAATGCGAATTATTCAGATAGTAACGCTAAAAGAATTGATGATTACGAAAACATTAACTGGGCACCAATGCCTTCGTTAGCAGGTACTGGACTTATTTTCGCGACTCCGAAAAAGAATTTTGTACATATCCGTCCTAAAAAGCAAATGAACCCGATTAAGGTTGAGTCTGGCAAGAGAACTGTTGATGTTATGGCTGATTGGCGTGAAGGTTTAGGATTTTTGTTTAATGAGTTGGTTTACGCTTACAAACCAACGGTTTAATCTCTTAAAAAATAAAAAAAATGAGTAAAGAAAAATTAACAGCACAGATTCAGGAACTTCAATTTGAAGTTCCTGAAAATGCTACAGTAACGGAAATGACTGATATATTAATCGAAGGTTTGAGTAACGTGAAAGCGTTACTAGAGGAAAAAACAACACAATGTGATGCTTTAACGGAAAATATAGCGGAAGCAAATGAATTGATTCTAGGATTAGAAGCTGATTTAAAAGCTGAAATTCAAAAAAACACAAAACAAGTTTCTATTGAATTGTGTCTTTATAAGTCAAAAAAGGGAATCGAATACCAATTAGAAGTTCCATCTTTTAGATTTCAGGGCGAAAAGCACATTTCAAAAGAGGTTAATACTAACATTGAATTGATGGAAGCTTTAATTAAAGCTAAGTTCATTCATTTAAAACAGATTACTGATGTCTAATATAAAAATAGAAACAATTGGAGGTCCTTCAGATTGTGAAGTTGCAGGTGCTTTTTCACACACTGAGGTTTATATTGGTTTTTTGGAGAAATTCGAAACGGTCCATGCTCCAAAAAAAACTTGTGGAACAGCTGCAGCAACTAACTTAGATGATCTTGTTACAATTAATGAAGGTCATGTTTTTAAAACTGGTTTTGGTTTTATGAATTTTAAAGCGATTGAACAAACCGTCGGCTTAGAAACTTCTCAAATAGGTGATCCGACGAAATCGCCAGTTCAAGAAAATAAGTTAACGCTACAATTATTAGGTTCTAAACCTGAAATACTAGGAGCTAAACGTCTTTTAAAGGGGAGAGAACTTATCGTTTTAGTTCCTGAATTCGGTAGTGGTAATTTAAGGCAAATTGGTTCTGCGAAATATGCAGCTAAACTATCTGAATCTAATTCTAAAATAGAGCCAGCAAGTGAAGGGGAAAACACTACTACGTTAGTTTTTACAGATAAACAGATGTACGACGCTCCTATTTATAAAGGTGATATAGTTAAACAACCTGTAAGTTAATGTTATAAGTAAATATTTTAAAACAAAAAACCACTCTATTATGAGTGGTTTTTTTATATTTGAGTATGGGAAAAGATGAATATATAGAGTTTAAAAACGGTACTAAATTTAAAATTATAACTCAAGAAAACTCAGGTACAGGAGAAGGAAACACACCTTTACATCCTAATGTGTTTTTTTTTGATGAAGTTACTTTGATTAATTCAAGTATGATTAATAGACTTGGTAATAGAATATCAGCGTCAAGACGAATAGGTTTAGATTATCACTCCATGGAATGCTTAAAGCGTAAGTCTATCACCGTAGATAAACATAATCTTGAAACATTCATAAAGGAAAAATGCCGATGTGAAGATAATTTAGATCTGAAACATAGGACTTATTTCGTGAATGATACACCATTATTATTGCATAAATATAGAACTGAAGTTAGTCCAGTTATGACAAGCGATGGTGAAATAAGTATTAAGGCTGATTTAGGAAGCTTTATTTATTTATAATTTTTTAAAGAAAAATATAAACTTCATTAACCACTCTATTATGAGTGGTTTTTTATTGTCCTATTTTAACATATTGACAATTACCATTTTTACACTATGCAAATAGAAAAATGGTTTAAAAATGGCTGTGATTACAGCGAAGGTGTTTTATTATATATTTCAAAAAAAGGACATAATACAAACTTAGCGCGTTTATTTTCCAGAAAAGAAAGTGTTTATAATTTAGAGAAATTAAAACATGAATTACGGAAATTTACAGATACTGAAATTAAAACAATTGCGGTTCCTGAAAGTAAAACACCGCCAATTACAAGTAAAAAACTACCAGAAAAACACAAAACCATCCGTGGCTTTTATCGGTTAAATGAATTAGCTGTAGAACTACATCCGTTATCTATTAAGCAACGGAACGACTTTCAAAAAGCAATTTCTTTAAAATTAAAACTAAACAATCTACACGCATCTGAAGAGGGTGTTGCATTAATGTTGTGTTTGGATATTGAGAATTTATTTGATGCTATTGATACAGCGCAAAGTGTGTTAGATCACTATGTAAATCACAAAGTAATATTAAATATTACGCCAAGAAACTACACTAATTTAAACGCTGCGCAATTACTTCAAGCACGTAACAATAAAAGAGTAGCAGTTTCAAAATACCAAACAAAAGTAGCTAACCTCACAATTGATGTTTCAAAAAAACAAGCAATAGCCGTAGCTACCAAAAAAGAGATTTCTCTAGGTAAAGCTAAAAGTAAGCTGCTCGAACACCAATTAGATCTACAAGCTTTAAATGAATTGATTAATCAACCCAAAAATAGTTAAAATGGAAAATGGTCTGCAATTAAAAAAGGGGCGAGATTCTTCTTTTGATAAAATCTTCGCCTTTTATAAAAATCCCGAAAAATACGAATTAACACCCAAACAGATAACTATTAAAAATCGTTGGCTTGCTGCGTGGACGTTAAGATTAGAAGGGAATACACCGACAAAAGCGGCTGAAAAATTACAAGAAGTTTACAAAGAGGAAAAACTATCCAGAGCGCAGGCATTTAGAGATGTTCAAAATTCCGAAAAACTATACGGAAGTATTATTAATGCTGACAGAACAGGAAGAATGGCAATTCATTATGAATATGCTTTAGATGCGTATAACAAATCAATGGAAGCGAAAGATTTTAAAGCGGCTAAAGGTTTTTTAGCTGAAATGCGAGAATCTATGCCGTTTGAAGATAGTCAGTCTTTTAATCCTGAGAAACTTGAAAATAAACCTGTTAAACTGACTGTTGAAAATGCTGTTGAGCAAGCAATCAAAAATCATTTAAAAACGGGTGTTTTAGATTTTAACACTTTAGAAGTTGAAGATGTAAATCACGAAGATATAACCGATGAATAAGTTTTTAAAGATAATTTTAAACGCCGCGCAATTAGCGGCGGTTATCGCAGTAACAGTATCAGGAAAAACAAAAATATATTTAGAATGGGGGCGTGGTACAGGTAAATCATTTATTCTAGCATTCTTTATAAAAGAGATGGTAAAGCAAATGCCAGGCGCTTCTTTTGCATTAGTTGGATCAACATATCAGCAAATCTTATCAAGAACGTTGCCATCAACGAAAAAAGGATTAGCTCTTTTAGGTTTATACGAAGGTGTCGATTATGTAGTCGGGAAAAATGGTGCTTCGTTAGGATTCGCCGAACCCATTTATGCGCCGAATAAATGGGGGAATATTATTCATTTTAGCAATGGTGCAACTTTTCAATTAGTTTCATTAGATAATCCAGAAAGTGGTCGTGGTTTAAATTCTTTTGGAATCGTTTCGGATGAAGCAGCATTATTAGACCCTATTAAATTATACAATAATGTAAAAACAACCAACCGAGCAAAGGAAGCACGATTTGAAAAATGTTCAATGCTAGGAATTGAAGTGTACGCATCGTCAACGCCAATTACTAAAAAAGGTAAATGGTTCACGGATATGGAAGATGTGGCGCGTAAAAACCCTAAAAAATACGCATTTATAAAAGCATCGGCGTTAATTAATAAGTTGAATTTACGGGCGGAATGGTTCGAGGAAATGAAAAACGAATCGCCATCAGTTTTAATATATAATGCTGAGATATTAAATATCCGACCTAATGAAATACTGAATGGGTTTTACCCGCAATTGAACGCGAAGAAGCATTATTATACTGATTATGATAATGAATATCTAGAAGGGATTACAAATGAATATACAAAAGCTTCTTTTAATTGTAAGCAAGATAATGACATAGATAATTCAAAGCCATTGATAATATCGATTGACTGGGGTACCTTTATTTCAGCTGTTATTAGCCAAAAACTTCCAAATAAATACCGTGTTCTAAAATCGTTCTGGGCAAGTCAGTCTTCGGAATCAAGAGATTTGGAGGACTTGATTAATGATTTCGTTGAGTATTACGCGCCGTTATCGAGTAAGATTGTGCATTTATACTATGGGCATGATGGTAATGCTAAGGTCAAGCGTGGAACTAATGAGACTTATGGTGATGTGTTAGTTCGATTACTTCAGAATAAAGGGTGGACTGTTTACGACAAGAGTAAACGAAAACCTGTAGCTCCACACAACGATAAGTATATATTGATTAATATGATGTTGAAGGCCACCAGTTCGCGCTACCCAACCATTGAAATCAACGAGCAAAATAACCCTGATTTAATTATAGGATTGGAGCGTTCGGAAGCTTCCGAAGGCAAGAACGGTATTCAAAAGGTAAAGAAAGATGAGCGAAATTCGAGTATGAAGCAGGAGCATACCACTCACTTGCCAGATGCGTTTGACATACCATTGTATTCATTATATAAAGATTTATTGAAACCTGAAAGAGAATACTGGAGTTTGCCGACGACGCTTTAAAATACTATGTCGATTTTCATATATCGCTGTTTTCAAAAAGGGTAATTGTCAAACTTCAAAGGTCAGGGCGATTAAGAAGAACGCTTAAAGAGATTTTTAAATAAAAAACAAGAATCGATTTCTTAGGTTTTATAGGTGTTTCAGCTTGTTTTCGTCTTTAAGAATGAGATTATCGCGTAAAAAAACACCTAAAACACACTGTTTTTATCCGTAATCGGTTCGAAATAGTGTGTTTTAGGTACAAATCTACCCTTTTACGAGACTAAACCTGCTAAATAAAAAGCTGTCCTATTTTAAAAGTCGCTGTTGTCTGAATTTAGCATTATGAAAGAAATATCACTAAAAGAAGCGCTTGCGGTTATGAATCAAAAAGATAAAGAAGGAAATGCGTTTCCTTTTGATATTACTTTCAGGTCCTTGCAGCGAAATTCTAAAACAGGTGGTCATTTATACGAGTATTCCCAAGTTAAAAGATTAAGGCCTAAAATTAACGTATCAACAAAAGGTTCGTTAATAAAAGCTGTTCAATCAGCTGAGGGAAACAAAAAAAACGCTAATCATTTCACGAATAGAACTCGAAATTTAGAGCTTCAAAATGGCGAAATTAAAAAGATTCACATCCGATTAATAATTTCAATTAACGGTCAAAACGTAATATACTAATATGAGTGTAATATTTCAAGGCGATTTCGCTATAGCAGGAGGTACGACAAAAGCCGTTGTTTCATTTGCTAAAAAAACAGCAGACGCTACAGTAACAAGTGTTTTAGTAGAGTCTGAAAATACTTCAGGAATGGTTGCATCATGGGGTGCAAATAATGACTATCCGCAGCAATTAATAAAAAAAACAAGACCAGCTGGATCACTTCGTTCAGGTTTAAGAGTGAACCGAAAAGCACATTATGGTTCTGGGCTTATTTTGGTTAAAGAAACCAATAAAGACGGTAAAAGAGAAATTAAGCAACAATGCTTACATGAATTAAAGGATGTTCATGCCTTTTTTAAGCGAAATAATATGAAGCGTTTTTTTAAAGAAATTATCGCTGATTTAGAATACTGGGAACTCGCCTTCCCTGAATACCTTTTGTCAAATGATTTCAAGAAAATTAATAAAGTAAAACGGCAATTTACCGCCGATTCTCGCTTTGAGATAATGAGTGAAAAAAATCGCAAAATAAACAATGTATATGTTTCGTCTAAATGGGCGGAAGGTGTTGATGTTGCATCAAAATATGTAGATAAAATTACTTTAATTGATAGCAATTTGTCCGCAATAGAGGTTAAAGAGTATTGCCGAAAGCATAATATTCATAATTTCATTAGAACTGTCGGTTATCCGTTAATCAATAACGGTTATTACCCTGACCCTGAATGGCAATCAATAGAAAGTAGTGGTTGGTTGGATATCATCAATTCAATACCGAAGTTTAAAAAAGCATTTTTGGAAGATAAAATAAACATCAACTACAGTATTGAAGTGTACGAAGAATATTTTGAACGCCAATATAAAGAGGATTGGCAGTCATTTACTCCAGATAAGCGCGAAAGTATCAAGACTGATTTTGTAGAGAATTTAGACAAAGCTCTACGAGGTGTAGAAAATGGAGGTAAATCAATCATGTCTATAATCTACAAAGATGATAACGGTGTTCCACAGCCAGGTTTAAAGATTACGGAAATAGGAAATTCAAATAAAGATGGCGCTTATTTAGATGATACCGCTGCAGGTGTTCAGGCAGCTTTAACAGCTGCAGGTGTTGACCCGTCATTAATAGGTGCGGGTATCCCTGGTGGTTTAGGTGCAGGTTCAGGTTCTGATAAGAGAGAAGCTTGGTTGATTTTATCAGCTTTGAAGAAATCTGATCGTGAAACTACTTTAGAGATATTCGAATTTATTCAAGATTATAACGGTTGGGACCCTGCGATAACAGGAGCTTTCGAAGATACTGTACTAACAACTTTAGATAAAAATCCAACAGGAACACAAAAAGCAGCGCAAATATGATAATTAAAACAACAGAAAAGCTTCGTGATTTCATTCGGGTGAATGGATCGGTGGATATTGAAAACCTAGAACCTTATTTATTAAAAGCAGAACGTAATTTATTAAAACCTTTAATAGGAGTGGGGCAAATATCTGTTTTTGAACAGGAATTAACCGACCCTGTATTGATATACGCTCAGAAATTAGCACAAGATGCTGTTGCTAATTTCGGGTATTATTTATACTTACCTATTGGAGCTGTTCAAATTTCCGATGCGGGTATTTTAGTAGTCGAATCGGATAAGGCAAAACAAGCTTCGGATAAAAAATTTAAAGAATTACAGCGGTCTTTTAAGAAGTCTGCGCATGAAGCTTTGGATGATTTATTAGATTATATGGAGCAATATGCGGATAAATTCCTCGATTGGTTCAATTCTGATTATTACACAGTTTACAAAGAGTTGTTAGTGAATAGAACTAGCGTATTCAATAAATACTATTACATTTTTAATAGCCGTCAAACTTTTATAGCAATGATGCCGACGATTCGAATTGTTGAAGATCAGTTTATAAAACCTGTAATCGGTAAAAAATTACTAGACGATTTGAAAAGCAATCAAACCATCCAGGAGCGAAAAGAAGTAAAAGAATATTTGCAGCAAGCAATTGTAGCGTTTACAGTTATGAAAACAGTAGATAATGGGATGTTTGTTTTAGATGCACGAGGAATGCACATGAAATTCGACGTGTTACCTTACGAGAAATCGGTAACAAATGTCAATCTAAAAGTAAATGACTTTTTAACCCGAACGAAAAGAAATAAACAAGTAGCAGGCGAAGAGTATTTGAAAATGGCAAAAGAAGTTATTTTAGATAATACAGCTCTTTTTCCTGAGTTCGAAATTAAGGCTGTAATGAAGCATTTGAAAATCACCACAACAAAAGGAATTGTCGGTGTTTAAAACCTGTCCTATTTTGAAATCTGTATCAATTATATATTTGATGAATAATAGAAAGAAAAATGATTAGGATTTTTAGTGAGTTTTATCAGGTTGCAAGAAAAAAGATAACTTCTTTTTTCAAAACAGACTCAGAGATAATTACCTGTGATAGAGAAGATATAACCTGTGATATAGATTGATTAAATGGCATTTACAAAAGAAATAAATACAGGTATTGAACCAAATGACCGCAAAGGAGCAGGTTTACGAACTAATATGCGCATATTGATAGCTAATGACGTTTATCTACGTGAGTTATTGAGGTGGAGTATAGATAATTTAGAATCTTTAAAGACAGGTTATAATACTCATAACCACGACGACAGATATTACAGAATCTATCAAATAGATGATTTTATTAATGCCAAACTTGGCGTAAACGAAACGGCAAAAAACGCATTAAACGCTGGTAAACTTGGCAACCACCCGCCAGAATATTACGCCAATTCAGCAACGACTTATTCTAAAACAGATGTTGATAACGCTATTCTAACATCTATGAATGAAGTTGTTCAGATATTGCTAAATAATCCAGATGTTGAAATTAATTCTATTCAAGAATTGTTATCCGAAATGACCACAGCGGATAACGCTTTAGTCGCGTCAATTGCTAATAAAGTGAGCTATGTTGTATTTCAAAATTTATCCGAAGAACAACAAAAAATTGCCCAAAAGAATATTGGTCTTTTGAACCATAACCACGATGACCGATACCCTACAAAAGACCTTGTGAATAGAACCTTTTATTCTCGAAATTACATAGATTCGAAGTTCATTCATTCTAATAATGCTTTCAATCAACTAAAAGCTGAGGGAATTTGGGATAGAGATTTACCTGAAGGTATTACATTAATAACAAATGGAGATGGTTCTGTTGGATTTCCTGAGTTAAATGGTGCGACTGCCCATTTTAATTTTGGAACTGACACAGGAACTTCAGAAAGTCAACTGAGAAGTTTCAGCTTATGGAAAGGAACATTATCTAATGATTTATATGTACAGTTTTATGATTTAGACGGTACTTCGAGGGGGTTTAAAAAAATATTTACGGAAGAAAATTTATCAAAAAAAAATATTGATATTTTACAAATCAACGCAAAAACTTTAGAAGGTAAAAATGCTAGTGATTTTGTGGTCAGTAAAGGAGGCTTTGATTTAGATACCGCTATGGCC
Organism: Tenacibaculum piscium; assembly: GCF_021390755.1. Lineage (NCBI taxonomy): Bacteria > Pseudomonadati > Bacteroidota > Flavobacteriia > Flavobacteriales > Flavobacteriaceae > Tenacibaculum > Tenacibaculum piscium. The sequence continues at coordinate 563,427 of NZ_JAJGWR010000001.1, forward strand.
ACTTTTGATAAAGATGTTTATTCAATCAGTAATCTTGAAGTATCATTTCCAGATGGAAATAGTAAATACCCTCATTACTATGGCGCTATAACACACTTTAACTGCAAAACAATATCAGATTTAAGTTCTCAGTACAAAAGCTTCTCTATATTCAAATGGTCGGGAAAAGACAGATACTTCTTACAAGGTTATGGAGCTGAGGGAGCTAACGGCTTCAAAGAAATAGCACTTCTAGAAAACGTGCAACCAAAACAAACCGTAAAACCAACATCATCAGTAACAAGCTACACGGCAAAAGCTTCGGATGTTGGTAATATCGTACCGTTAGATAACGCAAATACTGAAATTATCTTAAACACCGCATCATTCCCACGAATTGGCGACAAAGCGCAGTATTTCTACAAAGGAATAGGAACGTGCAAAGTAGCTAGATCAGGAACGGTAACTGAATTGTGCAATATAAATGATACGCTCGAATTTGATGGGCAAAATTCAATGGTAGAAATTACAAAAACAGGAGCAAATGAGTATTTCGTTTGCGGTCAATTAATACGTGCGTAATTATGGGAATGGCAAGTAGTAGAAGATATGGAATGCAGGAAATTACTATGGTTACTACGAGTAATGCGAGTGATTGGAGTGTTAGTTCTGTAGAAAGTCAAAGCCCTGTTAAATGGTATGCTTTAGGTAATGTTTATACTCAACCTATAATGAGTGCGTTTAATACACCTATTATTGATTTTAGCAGTAACACAGGAAGTGAAACGGTTATTGTTAAATCTAGTAAGGGTTTGACTAGGTTTCATTGCATACGGTCGGAAGTAACAGTTTTAGATGTAACTAAGAATGTTATATTGACTCATTTAAGTTGTAATAACAACCTGCTAACAACTATAGATGTTTCTAAGAGCGTTAATTTAGTTTACTTGTATATATCTTTTAACCAACTAACAGGTAGTGTAGATGTCTCTAAGAGTGTTGATTTAATTACATTTGATTCTGCCGCTAACTCGCTAACAACAATCTACGTAAATCAAAATCAATTAGATATTTTAAACGAGGTAATACCGAATCCAACAGATTGGTGGTGGCGTAAAGACACACACACAACCTACGTACTAAAGCAATAACAAAATCATCAAAAGAAAAAAAAAATGAAAGATTATTTAGTAAAATTCGTAAACAACAATGCAGAGTATATTATTGCTGGTTTAATTGGCGCTATTGTACATCGCATCAGAAATACGATGAGTTTTAGAGCGTTTCTTGGTGTGTTATTTATATCGGCGTTTATTGGTTTTTGCGTAGGTGTTTTACTTCGAAATTACCTAAACGCAACCGATGAAGTAATATTCGTTGCTTGTTCTATATCAGGTGTTTTTTCAAAAGATATTTTAACCGAAATAGAACAGCTAATTGCGTTTATTTCTGTTTTTGTGAAATCTAAATTAAAAACAGGAACAAATGAATAGCCCGCTAAAAACAATAATCGACAGAGGAAACGACCCAACAGGATTCGGTCATTTTGGAGCAAAAAGAGGTTGGCGAAATGGCAAACAAAGATTTCATAAAGGACACGATATTATTTCCGTTCCTAATGAAAGTGTAACTTCCATGATTAACGGAACAGTTACAAAAGTTGGGTATATGTACAATTCGCCGAAAGCATCACATTTGCGATATGTAGAAGTTACCAACGATTTATTTAGAATAAGACTTTGCTATTTGGAAGCTTGTGTAAAAGTAGGCGAAGTAGTTTGTGCAGGGCAACGTGTTGGATATGCCGAAAATGTGGCTAAGTATCACAATAAAAACAAGAAAAAAGGGCAAGATTTAATGCTTAATCACTTGCACGTAGAAATGTATAAAGATGGTGTTTTAATTAATCCTAAAGACTATTTGATATGATACTAAATTGGATAGTCGCTACTTTTTGGAAAAATCAAAATTGGATTGGTAAAATACAGTCGATTTTCATTGTTTTATTAGTGCTTTTGATGATATATTATAAATCATTATTTGGGATTTATAAACATAAATACGTTTCAAAAATCGAAAGTGAAAAGGAAAGATTAACGGTGCAAGTCGATAGCTTAAAAGCGATTAAATCAAGAAACACAAAGCAAATTAAAAAGAACGTTTCACGGCTTAGAATCGACAAAAATAAAATAGAAACTAAACGCAAAAAAGATGAAGAACTTATTAATAATTCTAGTATTTCTGATAGGCAACGCAACGCTGTTATCTCAAAATACGAATCAAAATAAAATTGCAATTTCAGTTCGAGCCTTTGATTTTATGGTGAAAGATTTAGTCAATTGCGACAGCTTAAAAGGAAGCTATCGAGATTTGCAATTAAAAGTTGATGATTTTTCTAAAAGCAATTTAAAGTTGCTGAAAAGAAATGATAGTTTGCAGGAATTAGAAAAGCTTCATTTAGATAAAATTAACAATCTAAATAAAGATATTGTAAAAGTTAAAAAACGTCCGAAATTATCAGTTTTGGAAATAATTCTAATAACAACAAGTGCATTTGCCTTTGGATTGGCACTGTAAAATAAACAAATAAGCATGAAGCAACATTTTATTGAATTCGAGGGGGTTTTGTCAAATGTTGTGGAGTGCTTATTAATTGATATTATATGAAAAAAACTATAAATATTCCAACGTCTTGGAATGAATTATCCGATTATCAATTAAAAAAAATAGCTAGTATTATGTATTTAAACCAAAGTAAATTAACCGAGGTTAGAATATTTTTTACACTTTTAAATATCCGATGGTGGAATTTCCTGAAAAAGAAAACAGCACGTATTGTTTTAAGAAATGTTAGTTTATCAGAATTGAAGAAGCATTATTCTTTTATTTATGAAAATCAAAAACGCACTAATTTTATAAAATCATTTAAAGCGAAAAATAAAACTTTTTACGCTCCAGGTGATCGCATAAACAATTTAACGGTTGATGAATTTTCGCACGCCGAAGATTTATATTTAGGATGGATGCGAACGCAAAACATAGAGTTTTTACATTATTTAACTGCCGTTTTGTATCGAGTTAAAGACAAGGGCGGAAAGCGTATTTTTTTCGATAAAACAACTTTAGATGCTGATGTAAAACACATTTCTAAAATTGATAAAAATATATTTTATGCAATATTAGTAACTTATCAAGGTTGCCGTGAACATTTATATTCGCAATTTCCAATTGTATTTCCTAAATCTACTACAAAAAACCCTAAAATGCCAAATTCGAGCGGTTTCGGGAAATTAGCATTGCATCTGTCTGGAAAGAAATTCGGGACACATCAAGAAACCATTAGCACTAATATTTATGTCTTTTTAAGCGAATTTGAAGAACAATTAAAAGCCCAACCAAATGGCTAGAATAGATTTTAAAGTGATTACGGATTATTTAGAAAATTTGGCAGATGCTAATATTGATATTGCATCCAAATACCGATGGAATGTCACGGAATTTACAGGTAATTTAAGAAGTGGTATTGATTTACCTGTTAAATTAATTGACGCTGTAGAAGTGCAAACTTCAGGAAATAACACGCAACGTTCGCATAATAATATTGTAGCGTTTACTGTTTTAGACAAGCCAAATACAAGAACAGGAAATGCCAACGAATACGATGCGCAAAACGAGGTTTTAAACCGTTGCCAGAATATTTGCTTTGATATTGAAACAAGAATTTTACACGATGCAACCAATATTAAAGATGCTGATGGAAATAGAAACTGGTTGTACGGCCGTGTTGAAGAAGGTTCTTTTCGCTTTTACAAGATAGGCCCCATTTTTATAGATGCTTTATATGGTTATCGGTGTGAATTTGCATTAAAAAATCAAGTTTGTAAAATTCCTGATGCGTCTAAATGGAATGATATGTCATAAATATATGTTTTTCGAGTTCAACAGTTCCGTAGATTTAATAAATTATCTTTAAACCTTGTTTTTTAGTTATTTATGTAGCTTTTAATCTTGAAAATTATGTTGAACTTGTTGAACTTATTTTAAAAACCACAAAAAAACCACTCAATTACGAGTGGTTTTTTATTTAATGGTCGTTTGGTATAAATATCAGCAATAAACATTTTAACATATACCGAATATACCGATACCAATACGCTTCTTTTTTTCTTCGATTACTGACGGTTACTTCTTTATTTTGACGCATTTAGCAAATATACATTATTGTTTAGCAATTTTAAACACAAAAAAAACTCTCTTATTGAGTGTTTTTTTTGTGTCCTATTTTAAAAAAACGCACGCACTTAAATTGCAATAAATTAAAAGCCAAATGAGTAATAAAGTCGATTATGAAGCGATAAAACAGCAAGAACAACATATTGGTAATGTTGCGTCTAAGATGGTGCAAAGTCGTATTACTCAACAATTACGTGCCTACGGATTAATAGATACTCATAAGTTAGAAAAATCTATAAAAACAAAACCTGTAATGGGTGAATTGCGTTTGTTTAGAATTAGTACCAGAATGGCTAGATACGGTTATATACTTCAGCACGGTGTTAATGATGAACGAACAGGGCACACCCGTCATAACGAAAAATCAAAATTGTTCTATACCGTAAAAGAACATCGAATGATGATGCAAGGAAAATCATTTATAACCGAAGGAATTGAGAACTCTGGAGCTTTTGAGTATTTATTTAATGAAATAGGAAAACTTAGGATGAAAGAAATTCCTATTGCTTTTAACGGTGCTAATATCGATATAAAATAATGGCGTATAAGAAAAAAGGAGTTTGGGATATTGATATTGTTATCAATGGAAAAAAAGTAAAAAATACTTTAAATGGTATTGGCGCGGAAGTCGGTAAACTTAATCGAGATTTAAAGAAATTAACACCAGGGACCGAAGAATTTATTAAAAAATCCGAGGAGCTTAAAAAAGCAAGGGAGCATTATCAATCGATTAAAGATGAAATTAATGGGACAAATATTTCACTTCAAGAAGCTAAAGGACATTGGAATGATTTATTTGATGGTATTTTATCTGGTGATTTTGACGCAGTAAGTTCTGGTTTAAAAGGAATTACTGGTAATATAAAAGGAATGGCAAAGGCGGCTTGGGCTTTTATAGCTACACCGATAGGTGCTGCAATAGCTACTCTTATAGGTGTTGCAGCTGCCACTAAAGAATGGGCGAACTATAATGAAGAAGCGGCAAAAGCTAACTTAACGGTAAATAGTATTACGAGTTTAGTAGGTAAAGAATTAGATGCTGTTCGAGTAAAAGCACAAGCTTTAACTGAAATATTTGGTAAAAGTACTTTTGAAGAAAACATAGAGACAGCAAGGTCATTAGTAAAAGGGTTTGGAATTTCATACAAAGAAGCTTTTGATTTAATTGAAGATAGTTACGTAAGAGGTGCAACGGCAAATGATGAATTTAACGACTCTATCGTTGAGTTTTCAGCAATTCAAAAAAAGGCAGGTTTTACAGCTAAAGAAACTGTAGCCTTAATAAACAACGCTTATTCAGAAGACTTATATAAAGATAAATTTATTGATGCTATTCACGAGGTTGATACAGCATTAACCGAACAATCTAAATCAGCAAAAGAAGCTTTAACGGGTGCTTTCGGGGATAAATTTACAAGTAGTTTATTCAAAAAAGTTAAATCAGGAGCTATTAGTACAAAAGATGCTATTGCTTTAATTTCTAAACAAGCATCTACCGCAAGTTTAGATCAACAGCAGTACGCAAAATTAACTGCGGATATTTTTAAATCTGCGGGTGAAGATATTGGAGGTGCTAAAAAAGTATTAGAAGTTTTTAATAAAGCGTTAAATGAACAAGCTAAAGCGTTAACACCTGTTCAGTTAGAAACAAAAAGATTGTCTGATGCTCATTTAGAATTGAAACAAGCACAAGATGAAGCTTTAAAATCAGATGATTATGCTAAGTTTTCAAACGATGTAACTATTGTATGGACTAAAACAAAAACATTTTTTTATAAATCAGTAGGAGCTGTTGTTAGTTATTTTCAAGATTGGTTTTTAACGCAAAAATTAGGGTTTTCTGATATGATGATTTCGTTTAAGGCAATTCCTATGCGATTTGATGAAACTAAAAAAATATTAATTACAGCGGTTGGCAATATTTTAGATGCGTTTAAGCATTTAGGGAACGCTTGGGAATCTTTAAAGAATTTAGACCTTAAAGGAGTTCGAGCCGAAGTAGGAAATTTTAATAGTTCCATAAAAGATGCGGCAACAGGTGCTTCTGATGCTTATGATAAAATAGGTAAAAAGATAGATGAAGTTAGTAAAAAAGCAAGAAACAAGATTATAAAAGAACACTTTGATTCTAAAACAGGAGCTGGAGAAATTAAAAATTCTGAAGATATAGTTACTCCAGTAGTAACAAATCTAAATACTAAAAAAACAACGATAACTCAAAAAAGTTTAGATAAAGAGAAGGAACTTTTAAAAGAGCGAAATAAAATATTTGATAATGGTGAAAAAGAGCTTAATACAATTATTGCCAAGCAAAAAAAATCAAGGCTTTTAGCATCAAAAACAGGTATTGACAAAGAGCTTTTAGCAGTAGATCAAAAATATGCAACTTTAAAAGAAAGATTCATCCTTTCAGAAGCTGATAAAACAAATTTAACGTTAGCACAAAAAACAGAAAGAGAAGCGAAAATAAAAGAGCTTGATGAATTTCAGCGAATTGAAAAAGAAGAGCTTCAGATAGCAAATGACGCTATCTTTAAAGAGCGACTGAAACTTATTGAAGATGAAAATCGAATTGAAGAAGAAACGCAAAAATTTGATAGAGATGCCTTAGCTGCTGAAACTGAAGAACAACGCATTCAGATACTACTCGACAAAACAAGATGGATTGCAGATGAAGAAATAAAAATTGCCGAAGCAGCTGCATTAAAAAAAGCGAAACTCGCAGGGGCTACTGAAGCAGAAATTGCAGCGATAAAAAAGAAGTTTGGTCTTGAAAAAACAAAAGTTGAAACTACTTTTCAAAAAGAAAAAACAAAAGCAGATAAACAAGCCAGTACTCAAGAAAAGGCAACGTTAAAAGAACGGATGCAAGCCTATGGTGCTATGTTTGGTAATATAGCGCAATTATTAGGTGAACATACAGCAGCAGGAAAAGCAGCAGCAATTGCGCAGGCAACTATTAATACTTGGCAAGGTGTTACTGAAGTTTGGAAAGCTCCAGCCGTTTTACCTGAACCATTTAATACTGCATCAAAAGTTTTAGCAACAGCAACAACAGTTTCAAGTGGTTTAAAAGCGGTTGGAGTTATAAAAAAAACTGACACAAAAGGGTATTTTGAAGGTGGTCATACAGGAAGTAAAGCATTATACCACGATGGACAAGATGGCGTAACAGGACCAGTTCACGTTGGCGAATGGGTTGCACCAAAATGGATGAACGATAACCCACGATACGCACCAACTATTCAATTTTTAGAGCAAGAACGAATAAAAGGACCAGGGTATTTTGATGGCGGTCATGTAGCGCCACCAACATCATCAGGAACTGATTATGATGAGCCAGACGAATCAGAAACATTTGTAAATAATGATTCACCAATGTTATTGGAGCAATTAACGCGCTTAAATAATCATTTAGATAGCGGTATAATTTCATACGCCTTAATTGGAGATGATGAAATTCAGACTTTGAAAGAACGTACCAAAAAAATTAATACTTCACGCGAAAACGCTAAAATTCAATAAAAATGGCAATTACACCATCAGAATTAATATTCAATTATAAAAAAGGTACATCGCTTCCGCCTAGTAGGGTTGTGAGCTTGAATATTAAATATACACATCAACATATTAGTAAAATTACCTATGATAATAAAGCAACTAGTTGGTTGACTATTGCTCCAGAAACAGGTGTTTCAATAATCTCTTTAGGTGATACGGACAATGAATCTATTCATTTAAGAGAATTAACGATATCATTAAATGATATCGTTAAAAATTTAGAATCAGGAAAACATTCTATTGCCTTAAAAGTGTACAATAGTTACCCTGATTATCACTTCTCCGTAAATGATGAGCGTTCAACTATATTTAACGACCTGATTGGGTCTTTAAATATTACTGTTCATGTAACAGATGATTTACTAATCATATCGCCAAGTACTTTAATTTATGATAGCAAAATAGGTGATACTCCTATCTTAACGAAAAAAATAAAAATAACATCTAATAGTGATTGGGTTGCTGATTTCTCTAACTGCAATTGGATTACGGAAAGTTCGAAGTCAGGTATTGCTGGAGTTGATAAAGATTTAAGTATAACGGTAAACACGACAGGGTTACAAGTTGGGAAATATACTACAGGAATACCTATTGTCAATTCAGGAGGTTCTACTCGGATACTAAATGTTACACTAAATATCACATCTGGAGGGGAAGATTACTTGTATGCTGCCCCAAAAAAACTACTTTTTAATTACACTATTTCAGGTGATTTACCGCTATCAAAAAGAATAGAGCTAAACGCTTCAAAACAATGGACCGCGACAACTGAAGCTGCTTGGTTGTTGTTAAGTGTTACTGAAGGTGTTGCTGGTGTTGGTTTTTTTGATATCGGTATTCAAAATGTAGCAGAATTTACAGCTGGAGAATATTCAGCTGTCGTAAAAATAACCGTTGGAAGTGTTGAAGAAATAATCAATGTAGTATTAGTTGTACGTTCATTTACTAAAGAAACATTATCAGAAAAAACACTCTATTTTTCAGACGACCAAAACAATATTATTATTTCATCTGAAGGAGTAGCTACTTATTTATCTATTGATATTTCAGTTAAATATAATAGTGAAATATTCAAGTACGCATCAGGTGTTCCTTTTTTTAATGGAACTGCAAAAAAGAGAATTGGTGCAGTCGTTAATAAAATAATCAATAATGAACCTGATTTACTTTTAAATACTGTTTCTTTAAAAACATCTTATCTACCAGCGTTGCTAACTATTAACGTTCAAGAAGCTGAAATATATTCTGATGAAATAATTGAAGGTATTCAGTTAAAAAAAATTCCATTTGTAAAAGGAATTACGCCTTTTGATAATTGGCTAAGTGACAACAATAAAGAAATGTATTTGACAAATAAAGGAGTCGTGTCTTTTTCTTTTTACAACCCATTATTAACAGCAGTAACGGAAATAGTAATAACAGGTTCGGTTACTAAAACAGTTACATTTCCTGCTGTTTCGAGTTATTTTAATACTGTTCAAATCCCTTTAAATTTATTGAATTTAAAAGAAGGTGATGCTATTATTATAACCGCTCACAATACTATTGTAACCGTATTTATAAAACCAAACACTCCAGATAATGCGCTTGTTTTTTGGGAAAATAAATGGGGTGTTTTTGATTCTGTCGAATTTACAGGCGATATCTCAGAAAAAGACAATTACAAATCAAAAGATTTTAGCTACCGAAAAGACCATTTAACCACGGAAACAAAAGTGTTATCCGTAGAAAATAAAACCAGTTTCAAATTAAATACAGGGCCGTTATATACTTATGAAAGTATTGATGTCGTCAGTAAAATGTTAAAGTCAAGAAACATAAAATTAATATATCAAAATGAAATTATCGCCGTGAAATCGACAACAAAAACACTTTCACGTCCAAAAATTTCAGAGAATAACAGAACTTTTGATTTAACGTTTGAAAAATTATTAAAATGATAGAGTTTTTAAGTCGCACACCGAAATCATTTCGTTTAGACCTGACCGAAGTAAATATTACGTTTATTGAAGAAAATCCAATGTTTTTTAATTATTTAGTTAAAAAATATACCTGGCCGTTTACGAAGGAATTAGATAATGAAACTACTGCTATTTTTGATTTCTTAGATCTTGATAATGCAATTAAGTACGCTACTAAATTTTATGGCACATTAATAATTGATAACGAATTTAATGAAGCATATTTAGAAATGTCGCAATTAAATAACGGTAAAATAGAAGGTAGTATCTATTACGGAAAAGAAACAAATGTGTTGTTTTCTAAAAAGCTTTCAACGTTACCATTTAAGTTGATTTCTACAGATCATTTATTTGTACACGCGAAAGAGATTATTTCAAAAAGCTATCCAAAAGTCGGTTATAATTTCCCCATGGTTATTGATTTAGAAAAAAAAGAAAATAGTAATTATGAATATTTTGAAGGGATTATAAATAATTTTGAAGACGGAAATTTTAAAACAAATAATAGTGAGGTTATTGAAGGTGAAAACGTCATTAAAAACAGGAATCTAATCGTTCCGATGCCTTATTTAATGGAAGTTTTAAAAGTTGGTTTTGCTAGTGACAATACCATAATGAATGGTAGTTTTGTTAGTGATACTGTAAATAATAAAATTTTAATCTATACGGATAAGATACTAGAAAAGTTTTATTCAGGAATCCCTGATACCTTTAAGTTTACTACGGTAAGTGAGCTTTGGAATAATAACTACATTTCAGCAAATCACTTTGAAACATATAGTGTTACGGAAAAAGGTACGTACTCAATAAATATACTAATGTCTTTACCTGACGATATTCAAGTGCTGGAATTCAAGGTTGTTTATGGCGGTCAAATAATCTACACTTCTAAATTGAATAATTTCAATAAGAAATTAATAATTAATTCTGAAGATGTTGATGGTTCTAAATCGGTGCAATTTCACTTGAGTTTACAAAAATACAGTACTGATGGCTCCGTAGCTATTGGTGATATTTCTGCCTACAATAATATTTCTTTTAATTTAACGGACGGTGAATTAAATACTTTCCCAAATAATTTTTCCTTGAGCGAACTAATGCCAGATATTACTTTTGGAGCGTTTTTAAATAAAGTAATAAACTGGTTCAATTTAGAAGTTACGTTTGATAAAAACGTTGTCAACATCAATTATATTGAGCAGAAATTTTTAGGAACAAATTTAAAAGATGAGCGTCATTTAGAGCCAGTAAATGTGAGTAGGGTATTTAATCAAAATAAATTATATGAATTAACCGATAAAACAAAAGCATTATATATTTCATCAAGTGGTTTAGAAGCTGATAGCACTAATTACAAAAAAGAAGATATCACCTCTATTGACGTAGGTTTCAAGAAAATGAGACGAACATCTTTAAATGGTGTATTTACAGCGACAAAAACAAAAGAAGAAGATGGTTTTTCTTTTGTTTTATTTGACGGCTTGCAAAACGGAATGCCCGTTACTGTAGATGAGATTGATGGGCGTAATTTTTCACTGGAAGAAAACTACAAACGAAATTGGCGTAAATGGTTGCAATTCCGTTTAAATTCTGAAACGTACAAAGATAAATTCCCAGCGCATAGTTTAGAACAATTTAATGTTGGTGATGGTCGATTCAAATACAATAAAAAACATCTGTATAAATCTATAAAGAAACAAAGAATGTTCTTTCCGAAGAATTATTGGATGTTAGATGTTGAAAGTGAGACAATGCTTTAGAAATTTAATTTCGCACTTTGAATATTGCCGACAGCTTTTAATATGTGTTTCGGTAAATATTGTTCTGTTTGCGAGATTGAGTAGTGTCTAGCTTGATTCTTCACATCTACTGTCGGTATTCCTAATTGTAAATAATTGTTGATACCTGTATCTTTTAAAGAATACCAATGATATGTATCATTAAATTTCAGTTGTTTGCGTGTTTTTATCCAAACATCTGAAATTTTCTTAGGATTTAAAATCGATGTTCCTGGCTTAAAATCATCCGCAGAAAATAAATAATCAGTATTGTTTGCTGATTTCAAATGAATAGCTAAGTCATTTATTAACTCTAAAGGAATTGTTACAATTTGCGATTTTCTATTTTTACTTGCTTCCGCAGGTACATTAATAATTCCATTTTTTAAAATAATATCAGAAACTTTTAATTTTGTAAGTTCAGTTCTTCGAATTAAGCAATAAAAAGCTGTTTTACACAAAGTAGCGTACGCAGTATTTGTTTTTGTTAAGTAATTGAAGATTTGCTCACGAGCTTCTTTTGGAATAATTGTTCTTTTTTTGTCGCCTTGTTTTATTTTGCTAATTAAAGAAGTGAAATCCACTTTTAAATACCTTCTCTTAATTGCCCATCTCGTAAATACACCAATAAAAGCAAGGTAATTATTGTGTGTTCTTGCTGAGTTGTTTCTTTCGTAGAATATCATATCTAGAAATTCACGACACAACCCTTCTTTAAAATCAATAACAAAACACCCTTCTCTGTTCGTTTCCTTTATAAATGCCTTCATGTTGTTGATGTAGCTTTTGTATGCTCTTAAAGTATCTGAACGCAATGAGTCTTTGTCAACCTGTTGTTCTATTTGACGAATATAGATATCAAAAACATCAAATAACTTAGTAAATAATTTAGTGTTGTCGTCTTGAATAAATGGTGTCCATCCTATTTGAAGTTTCTTGTTTAAATTAGCTACAATCTGTTTAGCGTATTTACGTCGCTCTCGAATATTCGACATAGGTTTTACCCGATGGCGTTTTCTTTTTAGTTGTTTTGTTGGGTTTATTTCGTAAGGGTCTTTAGCGTAAAAGATGATTTCCCAACGATTATTCTCTTTTAATTCAGCAGGAACGTAATCGATAAACGGAATAATATTTTTTGAAGTTTGGCTTTTTTGCATTTTTTTTTTACATCAACCGCGTTGGATTAATTGTAAAGTGCATGAAATCGGAATGGTGAGTTATTGGTGCGCTTTTTTCTAAAAAACAACTGCATCCCTTTGTTTGTAAGGGATGCAGAGTTTGGAGTGGCGAGAAGCAGATTTGAACTGCCGACCTCAGGGTTATGAATCCTGCGCTCTAACCAACTGAGCTATCTCGCCATTGCGGGTGCAAATATACATCTTATTTTTAGATACACAAATTAAAATCTAATAAAAATGAATTTTTTTTTCAAAAATAAAGATATATCTTGCCATACCAAGAAAAAAAAAATGACAAAAGTTAAATACGAATTAGAATTTCCTATACACGCATCACCAAGTATGTTGTATAATTGTTTGGCAACGCCATCAGGATTAGAAGAATGGTTTGCTGATAGTGTTAATTCTCGTGGAAAATTAATTACTTTCACCTGGGATGATACCGAAGAAGAAGCTAAAATTATCGCAAAAAAAGTAAACGAACGCATCAAATATAAATGGGTTGAAAGTGAAGATGATGAAAGTTATTTCGAATTTTTAATACAAGTAGATGCGCTAACAAAAGATGTTGCCGTAATTATTACCGATTTTGCCGATACTGATGAAGTTGAAGAAGCTAAAATGTTATGGGAAAGTCAAATTGAAAGTTTAAAAAATAGTATCGGAGCATAATATTTTATACCTTATAAAAAATCACAAAAAAACTCGATATTGTAGTCTCTTATCATCGAGTTTTTTTACCGCTACTTTATCGAAATTATTCTAATTTTATTTTATAGTTTTATTATAGTTTTATTGTAATTTTGCAATCAAATTTTGAAAAATGATTAACTTTAACGGGGAAATAATATCAGAAACAGCACTACGAATATCTAAAGATAATAGAGCCTTTAAATATGGCGATGCTATTTTTGAAACCATACGGGTACTCAACACTAAAGTTGTTTTTATGGAAGACCATTATTTTAGATTAATGGCGTCAATGAGAATGCTACGTATGGAAATTCCGATGTCATTTACACTTGAGTTTTTGCAAGATGAAATCTTAAAAGTAATCAATGAATTACCAACATCACAAAATTATAGAGTTCGATTAAGTGTTTATAGAAAAGATGGCGGATTATACAAACCAACATCAAACCAAATTGATTATTTAATTGAAGCGAACGGATTTAATCCAACTCAAAAAACAAGCTATAAAATAGATTTATACAAAGATTTTTATAACTATTCTGGATTATTATCAACCATAAAAACAACCAACAGAATGTTAAATACTTTGTCAGCTATTTTTGCTGATGAAAATGATTTAGACAACTGTATTTTACTCAACGAACGAAAAGGAGTCGTAGAGGCAATTAATGGAAATGTTTTTGTAATTAAAGATGGAATTATCAAAACACCTGCTTTAACAGAAGGCTGTATTAAAGGAATTGTTCGAAAAAAAGTTATCGAAATTTTAGAAAAACATCCTGATTATTCAATAGAAGAAACTACAATTTCTCCTTTTGAACTCCAAAAAGCAGATGAAATATTCATCACAAATGCCATTGCAGGGATTCAATCGGTTACCAATTATCGAAAGAAAATATTTACATCAGAAATAACTCAAAAAATAAAAAGTAGTCTTAATTTATTAACAATTACTGGTTAATTCATTTGAACATCACTTGGAGCATTTGCCCAAATTTTATATTTGCCACCTTTTTGAAGTAATTTATTTTTCCAAAAGTTGGCATTTCTTATTGCTAAAATATTTTCATAATTATTTTCAGCGATAAACCAAGAATTTGTTTTTAATTCTGATGCTAATTGATTTGTTTCCCAACCAGAATATCCTAAAAAGAAACGAATATCGGTAGATTTTAATTTTTTATCGATTAATAATTCTTTTAAAAGGTCAAAATTTCCACCCCAATAAATGCCGTTGGCAACTTCAATACTGTTGGGAATTAATTGTGGAACTTTGTGTATAAAATATAAATTATCCTGCTCTACAGGACCTCCTTGATATATCTGGAAATCACAATCAATATCAGGAACAAAATCACTCAAAACATGTTGTGAAGGTCTGTTTAAAATAAAACCAACCGAACTTTTTGAAGTATGTTCTGTTACTAAAATAATCGTTCGATTAAAACAAGTATCATTTAAAATAGTAGGATCTGCAATTAATAACCTACCTTTTTCGAGCGTGAGAGTAATCATAATATTTGGTGTTTAGCAAGACCAAAATAAATTAAAATATGCAAAAATTAGTAAAAAATTAACATTTATTTTAAAATCATAAAAAAAACTACTAATTAGCGTATAATTAGTAGTTTTTTTTATGTAGTAGTATATTGTTTTTTATTTCCAACCGCCACCTAATGCCTGATATAAATTAACAACAATCACTAATTGTTGTCGTTTACTGTCGATACTATTTAGTTCGGCACGCAAGGCACTTTCTCTGGCTGTTAATAAATCTAAATAATTAGCAAAGCCACTTTTCAGTAATTCTTCCGAGTTCATTTCGGCAGTACGTAAGGCTTCTACTTCTTTTTTTCTAAACTCAAATTTCTTAATTTCTGATTGATAAGAAAATAACGTATTTGATACTTCATTACCCGCAATTAGCAATGTTTTTTTAAATTCTAACAAAGCTTTTTCTTGTTGAGCAATAGCAACTTCTCTTTGGGTTTTTAATTTCCGTTGATTAAATAACGGCTGTGTTAAGCCTCCTACGATATTTGCGAATAACGAATTTATATTAAATAATTTATCTAAATCTAAACTTTGCAAACCTCCTGTCGCAGTTAACTTCAAAGAAGGATATAAACTACTTTTAGCCATGTTGGTTTGTTCAAATGATTTGATTAAATTATATTCTGAAGCGATAACATCAGGTCTATTTCGTAATAAATTTGTAGGTATCCCTAGCGTGATATTTTGGTCATTTTTTTGAACAGCTAAACTACTTCTTTGTATACTAGTTGATGTTTTACCTAATAAAATACTAAGGGTATTTTCAGTTTTAAAAATAGCATTTTCAATATCTACTTGCAAAGCTTTTGCATTATTGAATTGTGCGATATTCTGATCCACTGCAACTTGTGTTACTTGTCCTGCATCTTTTAAAGCTTTGATGGTCGCAAGGCTACTTTCTCTAGTTAAAATAGTTTGTTTGGTTATTTCTAACTGCGCATCTAAAGCCAATAAATTATAATAAGTAGTGGCAATACCAGCAATAAGTTTTGTTTTTACTGCTTGATGTCCGGCAACACTTTGCAAATAAACCGCTTGTGTAGCTCTTTTGTTACTACGTATTTTACCCCAAATATCGGCTTCCCAAGTTAAGTTGGCACTAATATCAAATTGATCGGTAGAAGTATTGCTTAAAAATGCTCCAAACTGACTATTTTTTGATAATTCTTGATGCGTTACATTTGCACCAATATTTATTGATGGCAAATATCCAGCTTTTCCTTGTTTTGCGTATGCTTGAGCGGTAATCATTTGCTGAATAGCAATACGAACATCCATATTATTTTTAAGACCTTCTTCAATATATTGTTGAAGATATGTATCTGTAAATAAATTTTTCCAAGAAATATTAGCCATAGATATGCTATCTGTAGCTAAATTATCGGTTCTATAAAGAGAATCATTTTCTTTAATTTCAGGTCTTACATAATCTTTGGCAACAAAACAACTTTGTAATGTTAATGAGATTATTGCAACTATAATTGCTTTGCCAAAATAAATATATTTAGTTGTAAATTTCATGATTTTTTATGCTTCTATCGTTTGTATTGCTGATTTTTTAGTTACTTTTTCCTGTAACCATTGAAATAAGATAAATAAAACTGGAATTACAAAAACTCCTAAAATAGTTCCTATAAGCATTCCTCCAGCGGCTCCTGTACCAATCGCATTATTTCCTTCTGCACCAACACCTTTTGCTAAGACTAAAGGCATTAATCCTAAAATAAAAGCAAATGAAGTCATTAAAATTGGTCGTAAACGAGATTTTGCTCCGTGAATAGCCGCTGCTACAATAGTTTCACCATTATGACGTCTTTGAAGTGCAAATTCTACAATAAGGATGGCGTTTTTAGCGAGTAAACCAATCAGCATAATTAAGGAAATTTGAAAATAAATATTATTCTCTAATCCAAAGAATTTTGTACTTATATAAGCTCCAAATACTCCAAAAGGAATAGAAAATATAACCGCTAACGGTAAAATATAACTTTCATATTGTGCACTTAATAAAAAGTATATAAATAAAATACTTAATATAAATATAAAGGTTGTTTGATTTCCTGCACTTACTTCTTCACGAGTTAAACCAGAATAAGCAATAGTA
Organism: Tenacibaculum piscium; assembly: GCF_021390755.1. Classification (NCBI taxonomy): domain Bacteria; kingdom Pseudomonadati; phylum Bacteroidota; class Flavobacteriia; order Flavobacteriales; family Flavobacteriaceae; genus Tenacibaculum; species Tenacibaculum piscium. Next base: position 580,468 of record NZ_JAJGWR010000001.1, read on the forward strand.
TAATTACTCGGTAATTTAGCGGCCTCTTCTTCGATTATTCGAATAGCATCACCTGTACTAAAACCATCGTTTGTAGCTCCAGATATTGTTGTAGAATTAAATAAATTAAAGCGTGTTACTGATTGTGGACCGTACACACGTTTTAGATTTACAAACTGTGTAATAGGAGTCATTTCGCCTTTTTCGGTTCTAACATACATGTTATCTAAAGCACTTTTATTTGCCCTATCATCTGGTGATGCTTGGATATAGACTCTAAATTGTTTTCCGAATTTTGAAAAATCAGATGCATAAATACCACCAATATATCCTTGTAATGTAGAAAAAATACTATTAATAGGAACTCCTTTTTCTTTTGCCAATGGAACATTTACTTCCATTTCATATTGAGGATATTTTGTGTTAAAAGAAGATTGTGCGTATTTAATTTCAGGATGTTTCATTAACGCCATTGAAAATTCTTTATTAGCTTTGTCTAAATCTGTAAATTTCCCTCCAAATTTATCTAATAAATTTACTTCAAAACCTGCTGAATTTCCAAAACCACGAATACTTGGAGGCGAAAAGAAAATAATATTTGCTTCGGGTATTGTTGAGGCAATTCCAAATAATTGACCTGTAATTGCTTTTACTGAAAGTGCTGTTGTTTTTCGTTCGCCCCAGTCTTTTAGTTTTATAATCCCAAAACCAAAATTACTTCCAGCTCCACTAATTAAACTACGTCCTTTGATAAAGTTTACACCAATAATACCATCAATACTAGTTATTTTATCGTATAAATTTCTTGATACAGCATCAGTTCTATCTAAAGAAGCACCTGCGGGTAATTCGATATTTGCAAAAATAATTCCTCTATCTTCATTAGGTACAAAACCTGTTGGAGTTGTTTTTGATGCCCAAAAGATTCCAACAATTGCCAAAATTAATAACAGTGCAGGTACCCATTTTTTCTTATATAAAAATTCTAATGATTTTCCATATCTTTCCACAGTAGCGTTAAATCCACGATTAAAAAGTGTGTAAAAACGCTGTAAAGCACTTTTATTTTTTAACTCTTGATCTTCCTTATGAGTTTTTAATAAAATAGCACACAAAGCAGGACTTAATGTTAACGCATTTACTGCCGAAATAAGAATTGCAATAATTAAGGTAACTCCAAATTGTTCATAAAAAACACCTGTTGGTCCAGTTATAAATGTTACAGGAATAAACACGGCAGCCATTACTAAAGTTATCGATATAATAGCACCAGAAATTTCATTCATGGCAGTTAGTGTTGCCGTTTTCGGATTTTTTTCACCTTCATCCATCTTTGCATGCACGGCTTCTACGACCACAATAGCATCATCTACTACAATACCGATGGCGAGTACTAAGGCAAATAATGTTAAAAGATTAATTGAATATCCGAAAACATTTAAGAAAAAGAAGGTTCCTATAATAGAAACAGGAACTGCAATTGCAGGAATTAAGGTTGATCTAAAATCTTGTAAAAAGATAAAAACTACTAAAAATACTAATAAAAAAGCTTCTAATAAAGTTGTTATTACTTTGCTGATAGAAGCATTTAAAAATAAACTAGTATCGTAGGGTACAAAAATATCTAAACCTTCTGGTAAATCTTTTTTAACAGTTGCTAATGTTGTTTTTATATGCTGAATAATTTCACGAGCATTAGAACCTTTGGTTTGAAAAATCCCCATAAATACGGCAGGATTTCCTAAACTCATGGCGTTTGAAGAATATGATTGTGCGTCTAGTTCTATGGTTGCAACATCATTTAAGGTTAAAAACTGACCATTTCCTAAGGCTTTTATAATAATATCTTCATATTGTTTTTCTTCTTTAAAACGTCCGCTGTAGGTTAGTGTGTATGAAAATGCTTCACCATTATTTTGACCCAAAGAACCTGCGGCAGCTTCTAAATTCTGTTCCTTTAAAGCGGTGATAATATCCGAAGGTATTAAATTATAAGAGGCCAACTTTTCTGGTTTTAACCAAATTCGCATTGCGTAATCTTGTTGAGAAAATACACTTACATCACCAACTCCGCTAATACGTTGCATTGCAGGAATTACATTTATTTTTAAGTAATTTTGTATGAATGTAGCATCATAATCTTCATTTTTTGAATACATTGATATAAACATTAAAGCACTTGTTTCTTGCTTTTGAGTTGTTACCCCTGTTTGTTTTACTTCTTGTGGAAGCAATGGATTTGCTCTTGCTACTCGGTTTTGAACATTAACCGCTGCTATATCAGCATCTATTTCTTGATTAAAATATACGGTAATTTCTGCTGTTCCGTTATTGGAAGCAGTAGAGGTTATGTAGGTCATTCCTTCAACCCCATTAATTTGTTCTTCAATAGGAATAATTACACTTTCTAATACTGTTTCGGCATTTGCTCCAGGATAGGAAGCAACTACTTTAATTGTTGGCGGTGCAATATCAGGATATTCCTCTATTGGTAAACTGGAGATACTTATAATACCAAGTATCACTATGATAATAGAAATTACCGTAGACAATACGGGTCTTTCAATAAATGTTTTTAACATGATGTAGGGTGTTTATAAGTTATTTAGTTTTTAAATAATGTTGGTATCGGTTTTATGGCTTGTTCAAAAGAAACCTCTTTTGGAGTAATTATCATATCATTTTTCAATTTTCCAACACCAGCAACAATAATTTTATCTTGTAACGCTACGCCTGAAGCTACTACATATAAATTATCAACAATAGCCTTTATTTTTATAATTGAAACGGTTACTTTATTCTGATTATCTAGTTTAAAAATCATTATTTTACCTTGTTGCTCATAAGTTGCTTGTTGAGGTACTACAATAGCGTTTTTATAGATTGTTGGAATTTGAATTTTACCACTATTTCCGTTTGTTAATAACTGATTAGGGTTATCAAAAACAGCTCTAAGGCTTACCGTTCCTGTATTTTTATTTACTTGTCCTGTACTGGTTTCTATAGTTCCTTTTTCAGAATAGGTACTGTTGTTGGCTAAAACAAGGTTTACTTTTGCGTAGTTTGTCAATTTTTCTTGTAATGTTTTACCTGTTGCATTTTGTAAAAAATCTAAATATGCTGTTTCATTTAAATTAAAAAAAGCATATACTTTACTAATATCACTAACGGTGGTAAGCGGTACAGAGTTATTAGGATTAATTAATGAACCTTCTCTAAAATTAATAGCGCCTACAAAACCATTTACAGGACTTTTAATGGTAGCGTATCCAATATTTGCATTTACACTGCTATAATTTGCTTTTGCTTGTGCTAAATTTGCTTTGGCGGTTTCTAGCTGAACGGCACTAATAATATTTTTTTCTACTAATGGTTTTAATTTTTCAACTTCAACTTGTGCAACATTTACACGTGCTTTAGCGGCACTGGCATCTTGATTTAAAGATTGTGTTTCTAATCTAAATAATACTTGACCTTTGCGTACTTTTTGTCCTTCATCAACCAAAACTTTTTGAATATAGCCTCCCATTTTAGCATTAACATCACTATTAATAATCCCTTCAATAGCGGTTGGATATTCTTTAAAACTTGTTACTGTTTTTGGTGTTATTTGGGTTACAGGAAAACTAGGAGGTGTTGTATTTTTTTTTGCGCTATTTTTTTCTTGTTTATTCCCACAACTTGAAAAAATTGAAAAAGCACTTACTATTAATACTAGCATTATCTTATTTTGTTTCATTTTTTACGTAGTTTATTTTAGGTTTAGTATAGGTTTTATTTGGTTTAGATTTTAAATGTATTACTTGTAATTTTGGTTCTTAATTGGCTGATAGAATCTGTGGCTTCATCTAAAAATTTTATATAATCATTATGAAAACTCAATTCAAATTTTTCATCATCATTTTCAATTTTATGATTATTTTGAATTTCTTTATAATGTTTAATTTCGATGTGTAATTCTCTAATTTCTTTCCATTGTTCGACCATTTTATCAACATGTTGAACAATACTATTTTTATTGATGTTAAAATATTTTTTACGATCGCCAGTTTTGGTGAAATACACTATTTTTTTCAAATCCTGTAAATGATTAAGATGTGTAGAAATAGTACTTTTACTAGCACACAAAATACTGACCAAATCTTCAAATGTGGTTCCTTTTTTGCCTGTAAGAATTACGTACGATAAAATACGTGCAGCAACAGGAGCTAAATGTTCTCTATTTTCTAAATGCACGCCTAATTTTTCTACTAAAGCCATTTTTTCTTTGCAGCTTTCTTTTTTCATTTTCATTAATTTGAAGGTTCTTATATGATTTTAAAAAGTAAAATCGCTCACAAAAATACAGTTTAGTTCGGAACTAACCGAACTAATCGAATAATAAATAATGATAGTAGCATAAGAAAAATAAATACTAGTTTTTTGTAGTAAAAAGAGTTGGTGATAAACTAAAACTGATTATAATTAATAACAATCAGTTTTAATTTGATTTGATTTTTGAAATTTATCTAAAGGAGTGTTTAATTTTTTTAAAGTGATGATTTCTAGTGTTTTTAAAACGCCATTCATCATCGAAAGAGAACCACAAATCATAATAGTTCCGTTGTTTTTTAAGGTTGATGCGATTAAATCAGCATCTTTTAAAAGAATATCTTGAACATGTTTTTTGTCATTTTTGTATTGTTGAGAATACGCAAGATGTATATTTTGAGTATTTAAATTTGTTAAAAAAGGCTGATATATTTTGAATGATTCTTGCGTTCTTCCGCCCCAAAATAAGTGTGTTTTTGAGTTGTTTTGTAACATTCCTAAAAAGGGAGCAATTCCTGTTCCGTTGGCAATTAAAATAGTGTTTTCTGATTTTTCAGGAAATCTAAAGTCTTTATTTTTTTGTATTCTAGCATTTAAAGTTTCATCTTTTTTAATAGTTAAAAGAAGGTTCGAACAAATTCCAAATTCATGTTTTTTGATACTTAGTAAAATATCATTTTCTATTTTACCGATAGAGTATAAGCGTTCGATAGAATCTTGTTTTGGTGTAATTGCTAATAAATCACCAGAAGAAAAAGAGTGTTTTCTTGTTGGTTTTAACCGAATTAAAAAAGAATCATCTATATTTAGAGTTGTTGTACTTACAACTGAAAATTGTTGTTGTTTTTTAGGTTTTCTGATGATTTCTTTTAAAATTATGCTACTATTTGTTTTTTCATTCCATTGTGATACCCAATTTTTAAAATCATCAAAATTTTGATTATTTATTTTGTAAATTGGTAAAATAGGCGTGAATTCAGGACTGTTTTTAAGATAATTATCAATAGTAATGGCAAATTTACAATATTCTTTATATGCTAAAGAACCAAAACCGACCACGGTGTATTTCAGCTTGTTTTGTTGAGGTATTTTTTTAATTAAATCTAAGAAATTAGTAGCATTTATAGGAGGTTGACCATCACCATAAGTTGATGTTATTATAATTAAATGGGTTGCTTTTTTATAGAAAGTATAATCATTTAAATGTGCTATAAACACGGGTTTTTTACTGATGATTAACGCATTATATAATGAGGTTGCATTTCTAAATGATTCGCCAGTTTCCGAGCCTACAAGGATGATAATTTGGGCAGTATCTTTTGAAATATTATTTTTAGGAAGTACACTTTTACGTTTTCTTTTCAAGGCAATTGCAAATCCAGAATACACAAAAAATAAAATAGCAATACAAGAAAGTAAAAGTATTGTAGCCCAAATAATAGTTCCTCGTCCTGTGTGTAAAAATAAACTCCAATCAGATAAAATAGCTGTCCATGATAAATTTTCAGCACTTATAATTTCGCCAGAATATTGATGAATAATTAGTTCTTTTGTATGTGTTTTTAAGAAAAAATAATCTTCGATATCATCTGAAAAAGGAAATTCAATACTTTTTAATTCGTTTAATTTTATGTTTTCAAAAACAGCAAATTCTTCAACAGGAGTTTTTTTAATAGCTTTTTTAGCAACATTTTCATCCGAAGAAAAACCCGTAAAACTACTCGAATTAAAGGTGTGTTTAATTTCGGTGTTAGGTAAAATATTAAATTTTTCTAAGGATAAATAAACGCCTGTAAGGGTAATTATGAGTATTGGAATAAAGGCAAAACGCCCGATAATTACATGATAATATTGAGCAAAATTTTCCTTAACAACTTTGGTGAAAAACTGTTTAATGCCGCCTTGTCTTTTGATAATTAAGATGCTTCCTGTTAGTGTAATTAAGCATAATAAAAATGAGAAAAATCTGACTAAAAAACGCCCTGTAGATTTTAAAAATAAAGAACGATGTAAGTTTGTAGTCCATTTAAAAATAGGTGATTTAGCGGTAATAGTGCTAATTTTTTTTCCAGAAATAGGATTGATGTAAAAAGTTTCGCTTTTTCCTGTTTGGGTAATTACCGAAGCCGTTACAAAATTATCTTGATTTACGGTTAAGGTAATTATTTCTTTATATTCTTTTTGTAAAGAAGCAATTGTTTGAGAAATGGTAATTTCATCAGTAGCTATTGCATATGGTTTTAACTGATTTGATATCGGTTCAAAAGCTAAAATAATTCCTGTAATCGATGTGATAAGTATAAAAATAAAAGAAGATATAGCCAAGGTTAAGTGGCTATATCTCCAAATTGAAATGGTCATAAAATCAATTTAATGTTTGTTGAAAAACTACAATATAAATGAATATTTTATTAAAAATAATAATTAATAGATACCTATATATGTACCTTCTGCTAAGTTTTTTAAAGAAGCACCTAGCGTATATCCTGAAGGACTAGTAGAGGTGGTGTCAAAAATATAAATATTACCATCTTCACCTGTTGGTGTAATTGCCATATAAAATTTACCATCTTTTGTAACTGCATTTTGATATTGTGCAAGCCAAAGGTTATCAGGCATATTCATATCAACTACCGTTTTGTTGTATAAATCAACACGAGCTAGTCCCCAAACTGCATCACTAAACCAGTTAACACTAGCATCTGTATTTGCATAAGGAACGTAACCAATACCATTTCCTGCATAGAACCATCCATTAGAGGCTACATTAAAACCTAAAAGATCAGAAAGATTAAAGTTATAGCTATCGTCATAATCTCCGTTTGTTATTTTTAAAATATGGGTATCATATTGATTATTAGGAACAGAAATAACCTGATACACATCACCCTTTTCATCTAAATGAGAAACAGGGGTTCTGTAACCATTTGTTGCTCCAGCAGCAATATCAGTAGCTATTATTTGAGGATTAGTTAAAGAAGGGTAATCTAAAACTAATGTTTCAACATTTTTGTATTTTGCTTTGGTACAACCTCTTCCAGAGCAAGGGTCTATTGGGTTATAAGCGCTTTTTGACATACCGTAGTATATCTTATCACCTGCAATTATGGGAGCATCTACTCTTCCTACATAATTATAGTGATTAACATCTACGCCAGCTATATTAATGGTGTATGGTTTTAAGTCGTTATCACTTACAGGAATAATAATTTCTTCAATAGAGCCAAAAGAAAGGTTTTCTAACCCAACACTCATTATTCTAAGAGAAACGTCCGATCTAATATATTTTTTAGGATCATTTACATCAAAAACTCTTTCTGCATTTCCACCATCAGCATAATGTATAGAAGCTGAATTTTCACTTGCCTTTGTCCATCTAGGATAGGCAGTACCCATAGCAAATTCTACATTTTTTTCATATTCTTGCGTAAAGTTTTCACCACCATTTATTGCAAACTTATAAATTCTTCCACCTCCATAGTCAAGGTTAAAAAGAGAATTTCCTTCTTTTGAAGAAAAAATTCTAGCAGTTCTGGTAGATGGCATTTCGAAGCCTACACCATCATAACTAACAGTAATATTATTGCTAACATCAGTTAAGGTTTGAGTGTATATTTTAGTTTCTCCTGTTGGACTTGCAGATAATGCTAGTGTGAATTTTTGACGTGTATTACTAGGGTCTATAGGAGTTGGTACAGCCTTAGTAGTATCATCACTATTACAAGAAGTAGTAATAATAAAAACAGAAAATAGGCTCATTACAAATAGCTTTTGAGTAAGCATTCTTAAATTAAAATTGATCATAATATATATTAAATTAAAAAATTATATAATTTATTTTTAGGTAAAAAGCACGTCCTGGTTTTTGCAAAGCATAATTATCAAAAACTTGATTGTTAAACATGTTTTTAGCATCAAAAGAGATGGCTATCTTTTTATTAGGGAATTTATGTGTAATACTAATATCATTAACTAATTGTGTTGGTATGATATCTTTTCCTGCACCACCTAACGATTCCCAGTCTCTGTAAAACCAGTGTACATAAGATAGATTTGTAGAAAAAGTTGTTTCTGATTTTTTATGTATTAAATTGTTTAGACTATATTTTATATCGAAATTAGCTGTAAAAAAAGGTGTATTTCTTTCTCTATTTTGATACCAATTAAAAGCTAAACCCTCTTCATTAAATTGAGTATTGAATAACGAATTAAATACTGAAACATTTGTATTGATATCTAATTTTCGGTTATAAGAATAAAAGAGATCAACATCAAAACCTTTACTGATATAACTAAAATCATTTACATATTCTGTAGTTTTATCTGTATTATCTTCTCTAACATTTTTTTTAATTTTATTTTTGGTATCTCTGATAAATGTATTTATCTTAATTTTTGCTTCATTTTTACCAAATTGAAATGTTCCTAAGGTTGCACCAAGATTTAAGTTAGTACTTTTTTCAGGTTTTAGATTGTAGTTAGGTTCTAGGTTTTCAGCAAGATTTCCAAATAATTCTCTTGCAACAGGTAGCCTAAAAGAATTTTCTGCGGATGCTTGTAAAAGAATATCAGGTGTTAATTGGTAAGCCATAGTTCCTCCATAGCCATTAGCATTCATACTTCTGTTAACGTCATTTAGCTCGATAGAGGATGTTTCACTTTCTTTTTTATATTCTATAATGCGAATATTTTGGTTAAATTTTTTATAAAAAACAGTTGTTTTTAATTTGGTATTAAAAGTATTAAAAGAGTATCCTAGTCCTAAAATATTTTTCTTAGAATCTCTTTTGTCTTCTAAATTTCTTATATCTACATGTTTTAAGGGGTCTTCAGAATTTCTAATAAATTGAGAACGTAGAAAATTTACAGTTAATTTATGGTTTTTATTAACTGCATAATTAGCAGTTGCTCTACTTAAGTAAACAGTTTCATTATTTTCTTGTAATGTAGGGTTACCAGCTTCAGCACCTGAAAAATATTGATAATAGCCTATTTGGTTTCCGTTATTATCAAATCGTTTTTTGCGTTTTCCATCCCAGTCATAAATATCAGCAACAGTATCTGTAATTTGTCTTTTTAAATCTGAAAAAGAAGAGAATAGTTCTATTTTTAATTTTTTAGATAGTAAGCGATTGTTTTTATATGAAAGACTAATTAATTTTGTTTGTTGTGCTGTTTTTCTATTTCCGTAAACAGATTCCATAGTAGCTCCATGTTGTATATCACGATTAAAAGAAGAATGAACGATACCAACTAATAGTTCATCTGCCCATTCTTTGTTTGTAATACCTCCATCAATTTTAAAACCATTAGAGGCGTATGAATCATGAAATCGCTTTGCTTTTACATACGTAATATTTCCAGTAGTAGGTTCTGTAGTGTATACTTGATTGCCCCAAACTTTATAATCATTGTCTGAATAATTATAAAAAGCAGAACCTTTTAAAGTTACTCCAGAATTTTTATTATAATAATTACCTAATACAGATGATTGATGTGTATTAAATGAACCGAAAGAATAAGAAGCTTCTAACATATTTCTAGAAATATGTTTGTTTAAAACAACGTTTATAGCACCACCTAAGGCGTCTCCAGCTAATTCAACAGGAACAACACCTTTATAAACTTCTATGCGTTCTATCATTTTTGTAGGAATACTACTTAATGAAAAAGAAGCTCCATACGAATCTATTGGTACGCCATTAATAAAAATACGGATAGCATTACCAGAAAGTCCGTTAATATTGTAATGTGTATGCGAACCTAACCCGCCATTTTGACGTATTCTAACTCCAGATGTTCTATCTAGTATTTCATTGGCTTGAATAGATTGAAGTTTAAGAGCTTTCATTTTAATTGCATTTACAGCAAACCCTTTCATTTCTATTTTCGATTCTATTGTTTTTCCTGTAATTAAAACTTCATCTAAACTATTCGCTTCATTATACTTTAGTCTATGTTTTATAAACATAGGTTTTTTGTTGATATTGAGAGATATTATTTCTGGTTCTTTATTAAAATGTTTGATGTTAATTCTATGTTTTGCGTATGGAACTTTAGTCAACTTAAAAAAACCAGTACTATCTGTTTCAGTGTATATTGTGCTATTTTTTATATATAAAGAAACGTATTTAGCAGGCGCTCCATTTTTAAAATATATGTTGCCTTCTATTGTTCCATTTTGTGAATAGATGGATGTTGTTATAAAAATTAATATGTAGAAAATGTATTTCATTCGTTTATCGACTATATTTTTTTGCAAAGATAGTATTTTATATTAATTTAGATTAGATAAATATAAGCATTTTGTAAAAAACTATTTTTTATTTTTATTTTTAAAATGCTTATTATGTTGTGATTAGCTAACTTTATTATTGAGGAATCATACGGATGTAACGTATAAAACCTTTACCGTCAATTTTACCTTTCATATTTTCTGATGTCAATTCAAATTCAATATCATCTTTGTAATACTCTTGATCTTCAACAGCAGATTCAAATCTAATTTTATATCCTTTATTTAATTTATCATTATCAATTTTAAGAATAGTAATAGCTCTGTTTCCTCCGCTAACAGTAGCACCAGTTAGGGCATCGATATTAGCACGAATTTTCCCTTGAAAATTCCACCATGCAGTAATGTCAGGATACCATTCTTCATCATCGCCCTGAACGTATAAGGTTTCTTCATATGCACCAGATGGATTTAGTAAAGAAACAGTAATATATGCACCTTCACCAATATAGTTCTTCATTTGAATCATACATTTATAGGTGTTATTATCTTTAGTTTTTGAACTAGAAAATGCCATAATACCAAAAGCTATAACTAAAATTATTAGTAATTTTTTCATTTTTTTATATTTAATATCAATTGAGTATTCTGATTATTTTAAAAAGCTAATATCAGTATTTTTTAAAGCTTCATTTTCTCTAGCTAAATCATATAAAGTTTCATTAAAGCTTGTTCTTACGGTCTTTTTGGCACCTTTACTAATTAAATACTTTATAATTTTATCATTTTTAGCTGTTAAAACAGCTTCTTGTAAAGCCGATAATCCTTTTTTATTGATTGCATTAATATCTATGCTATATTTTTTTATAAAATCTAACATTGCTAAACTTTGTTTTTCAACAGCTAAATGATATAACGTATTGCCATTTTTTTGATTCTCTGTAATATCTAATCCTTTAGTTTTTAAAAGTGAAAGTTTTTGTTGAAACTCTTCTTTCTTTTTTTGATTAAAAGTTTTAAATAAATGATAGTTTAAGTTATTTCCTTTAGTGTCAATTACTGAAACATCAGCACCTTTTTCTAATAAGAATTTTAGAATTTCAGGTTTGTTTTTCAAAGCATTTGTAAGTGCGGATTTACCATTTTTATTTGTATGATTAATGTTTTTAGTTTTTGAAGTTAATAACTGTACAACCTTTAAAGAATTTCTTCTTGTTGCTTTTAACAATGGGGTTTCACCATTATTATCTACTTGATTTGCATTAACACCTTTTTCTAAAAAATAGTTGTAAACTTCAATATCTTTATTACTATATGCTATGTTATGAAGTGGAGTTACACCGTCTTTATTTGTAACGTTAGGGTTGATTCCTAAATTTTCTAAGTACTTAATAAAACTTAATGAGTTATAGCCGTTACGTGAGCCTATTGTAGATGCTAATATAGCATTATCACCATTTATGCTAAGGTTTTTATATGGTAATCCCTTTTTTATTAATAATTCTAACATAGCTTTGTTACCTTTATAAGCTGTGTAGTTAAAAGCTCCGTTTCCATTGTTATCTTTACTATCTAGGCTAAGTCCTTTATTTGTAAAATAATTAACAAGTTTAAAGTCTTTTAAATGACCAATTAATAACAATAAAGCATTTGCTCCTTTTTCATCTAAATCATTTTTAATATCGATACCATTTTTGATAAATAAATCATATATTTCTGTATTTGTTTGTCCTGCAACAGCGGCAAAAGTTAAGGGTGAAAAATGATGTGAATCTTTTAAATCTAATCGAGCATTGTTTTCAATTAAGTGTTTTATTAATTCAGTATTTCCTTTATATGCAGCCCAAAAAATATAGGTTCTTTTGTCGTGTGTAAGTTTGTTAACAGGATTTCCTTTTTTAAGGAGTAAATGTTTAATCGTTGCATTGGGTGCTTTTGCTAAAATAGCATAAGTAACGGGATCAAATCCATTAGAACTTAATGCAGTAACATTATTATTTTCTTTTATTTTTTGTTCGACTATTTCAATAGTTGGGTTAGTTTCCCAAAAATCTTTTTCTAAGAATATGTTTGAGTTTTGAGCAGAAATTAGTGAGCTTATAATACAAAAGCTAAATAATAGGGGTAATTTTAATAATTTCATTTTATTTTTATTTTAGAAAAGATTGAATAATTTTGTTTATTTCTTTTTCAGTAGTAATTTCATCTGAAAAAAGATGTTTGTATAAAGGTTTATTTTTTACTTTTTTCTCTAAAGAAAGGTCGGTATTTTTATTAAAAACGTTGTTCCATTCATTTCGGACTAATTGCCATTTTTCTTGATTTTTTTTCCACCAATTCTGTGCAGGTTTACAACGTTCATCGGCTACTTTCACGTAGGTATTGTATCCTTTTTCGTAGGCTATAATCACATCTTTTTCATCAACATTTCTGATGATTTTTTTATTGTCTTGGTCGTGCAACCAGCCATAATTGGTAATTTCATGACGATTTCCTCTTTCGGTTACATTATAATCGTTTCTTTTGGTGTATTCTCTACGAGGCAACGGTGCGTCTGTGGTGCTTTCCCAGTAGGTTTTTCCATCAATATGCACCCAAGAACCTGTTCCCTCATAACGTGGGCTATCATCTACTTGATACACTTTTTGTGTCCATTGATTTTTTACAATTTCCTTTGATTTTTGCTCAAATTTCCAATTTTCATCGCCATTAAACATATAAAAATCTTGATTTTCATACAACCAATCTTGTCGCCAATGTTTTACAATTTGAGGTTTTGCAGGATTTCCGACTTGCAATAAATGTTGTATGGCAATTTTATTATTTTCATCTTCAATTAATTCTGCCCATTCTAAGGCTTTATCAATTTTCATTTTCGATGGTTTGTATAATGAATCGTTGCTATTGTTAAAAGTTTCGGCAAAGTTGAAGGTTACTTCAAAACATCCACACATTTTTTTGATAGCTGTTTTATCTTTTGATTTTTTACTTTGACCGTTTGTTGATAAGGTTGCTAAAAGCACAAAACTTGCTAGAAGTAGTTTTTTCATTGTGTATTATTTTTTGATTAAAATTTTTTATGCAAAAATATATATTTTATTTAGATTGATTAAGAATAACTACATATATTTGTCGAAAATTATTAAGAATGTTTCTATATAGTATGTTTATTAAAATTGTCGATGTTTTTAAAACTGTGAATATTTTGAGCGTTTTCAATGTATTTATTTTTATGAGCATCACTGTTTTTTCGCAAGAAAAATCGGCAGTTGATAATGGCTGTACAGCTTCTTATGGTTTAGATGAAGTGGTGGTAACGGCAACCAGAACCGAGCGTCAATTGAGTTCATTGCCGATGCCTGTTACATTAATTTCAAAAAAGCAGTTACAAAAATCAGGAGCGATTCGTTTAAAAGATATTTTAGAAGAACAAACAGGAATTACTTTAGTTTCTGATTTTGGAGGTTCACAAGGGGTTCAGCTTCAGGGAGTTTCTGCGGATTATACCTTAATTTTAATTGATGGCGTTCCTATTATCGGGCGTGCTTCTGGAAATATTGATTTAAAAAGATTAAGTGTTAATAACATCCAGCAGATAGAAATTGTAAAAGGACCTTCTTCTTCTTTGTACGGTTCTGAAGCGATTGGAGGTGTTATTAATATTATCACTTCGCAACCAAAAAGAGAAAAACTAGAAGGATTTGTTCGTTATTTAGCCAAAGGCGGTGCAACGAATGAATTAGATATCAATACGAATATTAAATGGAAGAGAAGAGGTTTTGGAGTTGTTTCAGGGATAAATTTAAATACAAGTAAAGGTTTTGATTTATCACCAGAAACGGCTTCAAAAACAACTGAAGGACATCAGAATTTTACAGGAAATTTACAACTAAATTATGATTTTTCTGATAAATTAAAAACCATTGTTTCATCACGATATTATACACAATCTCAAGATATTCCTTTTAGTAGAATTGTCAATAAAAATCATCAAAATAATAAAAATGATGAAAAAACTAAAAAAAGTGAAAATAAACGAACAGATTGGAATATAAATACGAAAATAATTCATAAAATAAATGATTCTTGGTCGTTTGATTATCAATTGTATACGACAAAATATACGACTGAAACTATTTTTAATGGCGAAAATAAATGGTATCGTCAAACATTAGTACGTCCTGAAATTAAATCAACCAATACTTTTAGAAAAGGAACTTTAATTCTGGGCGCTGGTGCGAATTTCGATGCTTTAAAAAGAACGGAATTTGAGGATGTTAAAAAATATAATACGCCATATTTCTTCAGTCAGTTTGATTTTAATCCTATCGATAAATTAAATATTATTGTCGGCGCTCGATTTGAAAATAGTAATCAATACGAATCGGCTTTTACACCAAAAATATCGTCAAGTTATAAAATTAATGATTGGATAACAGCAAAAGCATCGGTTGGTTACGGATTTAAAGCTCCCGATTTCAGACAATTATATTTCAATTTTAAAAATTCTGCCAATGGTTATATCGTATTAGGAACGCATACTTTACACGATATTCACGGCGATTTACCAAGTGTAAAACCCATCAAAAAAGAACTTAAAACAGAACGTTCAATTGGCTATAATTTCGGATTTCAATTAAAACCAGCATCAAATTTAAAACTAAATATCAATTTATTTAGAAATGATATTAAGGATATGATTGAATCTTTTGATACGCAATTAAGTGCGTCAAATTTAGGATTGCCTTTAGGAACACGTCTTTTTTCTTATCGAAATATCAATGAAGTATATACGCAAGGAGTGGAACTTGATTTAGTCTATAAAATGACACAAAATTTTAGCTTTTTAGCGGGATATCAGTTTTTAAATTCCGCAGATAAAACAGCAAAACAGCAAATAAAAGACGGGCAAATTTTCTTTAGAAGAACACCGTTTTCAATATCAGAAAAAATGAAAATTTCTGATTATTATGGTTTGGCAGATAGGTCGAAACACATGGCGAATTGCAAACTTTTTTATGAAAATTATCAGCATCATTTCTCGGCAAGTATCAGGGCGGTTTACAGAGGGAAATACGCACCGTTCGACAGCAATAATAGCCAAGGAATTATTGATGATTTTGATAATTTTGTAGCTTCAAATACGAACGTGAATGTAACAATGTCTAAAACGTTTTTCAATTTGATGCATGCTCAAATAGGCATTAACAATCTTTTTAATGAAAAAGGTATTGCAAATAAAGAAAAATTTGCCAATAATGATACCGTTTTACGTTTAGGAACAACGTATTATGCAAGTTTACAATTTGATTTTTAAGAAAATAATCATCTATAATTACTCAAATAATCACTATTACTAAAATTAATTTATCAGATAAAATGAATTATTTACAATCAAGAAAATCGAAAATAATAAAATTAGAAAAAATAATAAAGTCAATTTTAGCCGTAATAATGATTTCTTTTTTAACCGTTTCGTGTAGCGATAATACCACAGATGAGGTTCTTAAAGAAGTTACAGCTAAAAAAATCATCAATTTACACGCAAAACAATCAATTGATTATACGATAGAACCTTCAATAGCTTCGGGTGAATTTATAAAATTTAGCTTCAAAAAAGGTAAAGTTGTAACCGATGATACTTGGGATATTGCCTTTAGAGCAACCACAATTATTGTTAATGGAGGAGAATCAACAGGTATTAAAGAAGAGCCAAAAAGAACAGGAAATGCTAGTATTAGCTTAGCAATAGGTACATTTTCAAGCATTGTAAAAGCTCCAGATGCGAGTCGTTTTAAGCAAGATGAAAAAGGAATTTTAGCATTGCCAAAGAGTTTGTGGTATACTTATAATTTTTCGGATCATAGTATAAATCCTGTGGCAGGAAAAGTTATTGTGGTGAAAACGATTGATGGAAATTATGCGAAGATGGAAATTTTAAGTTATTATAAAGATATGGACACTTCAAATTCTGCCGATCCTGAAAATTCAGGTGCACAATATTATACGTTTAATTACACGTACAACCCGAATACTGGAGATAAAAATCTTCAGTAGTTTCTATTTAATTTTTGAATTTTTTGTTAGTTTTTGTTATGTTAAAGCTGTCTGGTTTGTTAAAAACCAGATAGCTTTTCTAATTTTACTTCAGTTTTTCCGCGATATATGGTGCAATTAATGCTATTTTATTTTTTGATAATTCCTCTGGAGTTCCTGTAAAAATAAGGTTTCCGCCATTTTTTCCACCTTCTAAACCCAGGTCAATAATATAATCGGCACATTTAATTAATTCGATATTATGTTCAATTACAATAATCGAATGTCCTTTATGAATCAAAGCATTGAAAGAGGCAAGTAATTTTTTAATATCATGAAAATGAAGTCCTGTGGTTGGTTCATCAAAAATAAATAAAGTTTTATCTTTGGTCGTTCCTTTCATTAAAAAAGATGCCAATTTAATACGCTGTGCTTCTCCGCCCGATAAAGTTGCTGAAGATTGTCCTAATTGCACATATCCTAAACCGACATCTTGCAAGGGTTTTAATTTTCTAGCAATTTTAGGTTGATCAAAATTGGTGAAAAAAGCTACGGCATCATCAATGGTTAAATTTAAAATATCATCAATAGATTTTTTCCCAAATTGAACTTCTAATACTTCTTTTTTGAAGCGTTTTCCATGGCAAGTATCACATTGTAAATGCACATCTGCCATAAATTGCATTTCAATGGTAACTTCGCCTTCGCCTTTACAAACCTCGCAACGTCCTGCATCTACATTAAAAGAAAAATGTTTTGGTTGATAATTTCTGATGCTTGCTAATTTTTGAATCGAGAATAATTTTCGAATATCATCATAGGCTTTTATATAGGTTACAGGGTTTGATCTTGAGGAGCGTCCAATCGGGTTTTGGTCGATAAATTCGACGTGTTTTATGCTTTCAAAACTTCCTGTAATTTCGGTAAATTGTCCTAATTTTTCACCATATCCATAGAGTTTTTTCTGCATCGCAGGATATAAAATATTTTTGACGAGCGTACTTTTTCCACTTCCAGAAACGCCTGTAATAACGGTTAAAGTATTCAGCGGAAAAGAAACGTCAATATTTTTTAAATTATGTTCACGAGCGCCAATAATATTAATCGTATTTGTTGATTTTTTACGTGTTTTTGGAATCTCAATTTTAAGTTCTTCGGATAAGTATTTAGCGGTTAAAGAATCCGATTTCATAATATCTTTAAAAGTTCCTTCGGCAACGATATTTCCGCCATAGGTTCCTGCTTCGGGACCGATATCAATAATATAATCGGCTTGTTTCATAATATCTTCATCGTGTTCTACCACGATAACCGTATTTCCTAAATCACGTAAATTTTTAAGAACTTCGATGAGTTTTTCGGTATCTTTTGGATGCAATCCGATACTTGGTTCATCTAAAATATACATCGATCCAACGAGCGAACTTCCTAGAGAAGTTGCCAAATTGATACGCTGACTCTCTCCGCCAGAAAGCGTGTTGGAAGTTCTATTTAAAGTTAGATAATTCAAGCCAACATCGGTTAAAAACTGCAAACGATTTTTAATTTCTGTTAGCAATCTTTTTGCGATGGCATTTTCATTTTTATCGAGTTTTAAAGTATTGAAAAATTCCGATAATTCATCTAAAGGAAGTGTTACTAAATCCGAAATTATTTTGCCATGAACTTGTACATAATTGGCTTCTTTTCGCAATCTTTTTCCGTTACAATCGGGGCAAATTGTTTTCCCTCGATAGCGAGAAAGTAGCACTCTATTTTGAATTTTATAGCTTTTTTGCTCTAGTTTTTTGAATAAATCATGGATACCTTCAAATTTTGTAGTTCCGTCCCAAATTAATTTTTTCTGAGTTTCAGAAAGTTCAAACCAAGGTTTATGAATGGGAATATCAAAATCCATGGCGTTTAAAATTAAATTCTCTTTATAAATTTTATAGCTATCGGTTTTAAAAGGAAAAATGGCATCTTCAAAAATAGATAATCCTGTATTTGGAATCACTAATTCTTGGTCAATACCAACGACATTTCCATAACCTTCACAGGTCGGACAAGCTCCGTACGGATTGTTAAAACTGAATAAATGCGTGTTGGGTTCTAAAAAAGTAATGCCGTCTAATTCAAATTTATTGCTAAATTCTGTAATTTTTTTAGCTGAATTATCGCCTAAATTTTCAATAAAACACGTTCCTTTTCCTTCAAAAAAAGCCGTTTGAATGGCGTCGGCTAAACGATTATAAAAATCATCGTCATTTTTTGTGATAACTCTATCAACGACTAAAAAAAGTGTTTTTTCTGATAAATTTTCAAGTTCAGGGTGAGCTTCTAAAGCGAAATCTTCAATTCTTTCAACCTTATTTTGATATTTTACACGAGCATATCCTTGTTGTATTAACACTTGTAAAACGGTTTTTAAATCGCTATTTTCAGGAATAAAAACGGGTGCTAAAAGCAATAATTTCGAGCGTTCTTCGAATGTTTTTAGATGATTAATAACATCAGAAACCGTATGTTTTTTTACTTCTTTTGCTGAAATAGGTGAAATTGTTTTACCGATTCGGGCGTATAAAAGTTTTATATAATCATAAATTTCGGTGGAAGTTCCTACGGTTGAGCGTGGATTGGTAGAATTTACTTTTTGTTCAATCGCAATTGCGGGAGCAATTCCTTTAATATAATCTACTTTTGGTTTGTGTAATTTCCCTAAAAATTGACGGGCATAAGACGATAAACTTTCCACATAACGTCGCTGTCCTTCGGCGTATAAGGTGTCAAAAGCTAAGGTCGATTTTCCAGAACCTGAAAGTCCTGTAAGTACGACTAATTTATTTCGAGGAATTACGACATCAATATTTTTTAAATTGTGCAGTTTTGCTCCTTTTATAATAATATTTTCTTTTGGATTTATCGTAGAAAGGTCTCTTTTCATTTGCTTTAAAATAAGCTATAAAAATACCATTTTTCCAAAGATTGTAGAAGCTCTTTTTAAAAAAAATAAGATAAAATAGTCTTTAGAGTTGTTTTTCTTGATAAAAAAAAGCATATTTGTAAATCGCTACAAATCAGTAAATAATAGTAAATACATCAAAAACTAAAAGCCTATACGTTAAAAAATTACTTTTTTAAAATAAAATTTTGAATACACTTAAAAAGAGTACGTGAGTGCTCCGAAAAAAAGTACACTAAAAAAAGTAATTATGGTACATGAAAATATTGCAAAAAGTATTGTAAAAGATGTTGTAAGCGATAGTATTTTAGTAAAAGATTATCTTAACGGAAAAGAATCGGCAATAGCGGTATTAATTAAACGTCATCAGCAACGATTATACAGTTTTATTTATAGTAAAGTACACGATAGAAGCACTACCGAAGATATATTTCAAGACACTTTTATAAAGGTAATTCGCACCCTAAAAAAAGGACGCTATAACGAAGAAGGGAAATTTTTACCTTGGGTGATGCGTATTTCTCATAATTTAATTATTGATTTTTTCAGGAAAAATAATCGAATGCCAAAATTTAATAATACCGATGATTTTGACATTTTTTCAGTACTTGCTGATGGAGCATTAAATATTGAAAATAAAATTATAAAAGAGCAAATACTCGCCGATGTAAAGTTGTTAATTGAAGAGTTGCCTGTCGAACAAAAAGAGGTTTTAAAAATGCGTATTTATAACGATATGAGTTTTAATGAAATTTCAGAAAACACAGGCGTAAGTATCAATACGGCTTTAGGTAGAATGCGCTATGCATTGATTAATTTGCGAAAAATAATCGAAAAAAATAATATTATTTTGGTGAATTAAGCAATAATCAACAAGGAACATCGTTAGTTATTTGAACACCTTATTATAAGGATTAAAGTACGTACTATGATGCAAATTTACTCAGAAAAATCATCAGAATTTAATAGCAATCCTAAAAAAGAAACGGTTCAGTTTTTAATCAATTTTTCAAAATCATTGAAGGTTATAAAAACGAAATCAAACTTTTTTATGGAGTTAAACTTGAATTAAATTTTGAATTAAACTTTACGAAAAGCTTCGATAAAAAATTTGATAACATAATTATTGAAGCTTTTTTAGGATTAATTCTACTACTTATCTTCGTTGTTAATTTTTAGGTTTATTATTTTTGTAATAATCGTCTAAAACCGTTTTTCTTCCGATAGTTTTGGTGATGATATCTTTTTCTAAATCCCAGCCACGAGCGGGAGAATATTCACGTCCGTACCAAATTATTTGTAAATGAAGGTCGTTCCAAAGTTCTTTTGGAAATAAACGTTTGGCGTCTTTTTCGCTTTGCACTACATTTTTTCCATTGGATAAATTCCAACGATATAACAACCGATGAATGTGCGTATCAATAGGAAACGCAGGAACTCCAAAGGCTTGGCTCATCACTACGCCTGCGGTTTTATGCCCAACGGCGGGTAATTCTTCTAGATATTCAAAACTTTCAGGTACTTTTCCTTGATGTTTTTCAATTAAAATTTTTGATAATCCATAAATTCCTTTTGATTTCATAGGCGATAAGCCACAAGGACGGATAATTTCCTTAATTTCTTCGATACTCATTTTTACCATATCATAAGGATTATCCGCTTTAGCGAAGAGCAAAGGCGTAATTTTATTTACTCGAACATCGGTACATTGTGCCGATAATAAAACAGCAATTAACAAGGTATACGGATCTTTATGTTCTAAAGGAACAGGGATTTCAGGATATAATTTTGCTAAAGTATCAATCACAAATTGCACTTTTTCCGCTTTCGTCATTTTTTGTGTTTTATAAGAATATGTTACAAGATATATGTATCAAAGATACAACGTGTATTTAAATTATCGAAAATCTTGAAGCTCTTATAAGTATTATAATTTTGTGTAACTTTGGAAATATACAAAATTTTGAAACTCAAAAATTATGACAACATTACAAATAGGAGATACGGCACCAAATTTTGAATCTGTCGATGAAAAAGGAAATACCATAAAACTTTCTGATTATAAAGGTAAAAAATTAGTGTTGTTTTTTTATCCGAAGGCAAGCACGCCAGGTTGTACCAATGAAGCCTGCGATTTAAGAGATAATTATCAAACTTTTTTGGCAAAAGGCTACGCTGTTTTGGGTGCAAGTGCCGATTCTGCAAAGCGTCAGCAAAATTGGATTAACAAACATGAATTGCCTTTTCCGTTATTGGTTGATGAGCAAAAAGAAGTTATAAATGCTTTTGGCGTTTGGGGACCTAAAAAATTTATGGGAAAAGAATACGAAGGAATCCACCGAACAACCTTTATTATTGATGAAAATGGAATTATTGAAAATATCATCAGTAAAGTAAAAACGAAAGAACACGCACGTCAAATTTTAGGCTAAGTTTTAGTTTTTGCTTATTTATTTATTTATGATGAAATAAAATATAAAAAACCGAGTTTTAAGCTCGGTTTTTTTATGTTAGAATCTGTTTAATTTTCATCTGAAAAAAAAAATATAGCAAAAAAATAAGAAATTGCATCCGTCAACCTGAATTTAGTTCAGGTTCGCATCCTGATTTGCCGTAATTCTCCTATTGATGCGATGCTGAACTAAATTCAGCATGACGAGAAGTTACTCTTTATTTAATTTTACAAACGTTTTTCTATCCAATTTTTAAAACTATAAAAATTTTGAGGAGCAACGCCATGACCAACAGGATATTCTGAATACTCATTTTTTAAATTATTTTTCTCCATAAATACAGGTGTTTTTCTTGCCCAATCTACAGGAATTACTTGGTCAACTGTTCCGTGTGAACTGTAATAATCCGTTGTAATATTCGTGTTTTCTGTAGCGTTTTGTTCAATTAAATTTTCATCAATATAACCGCTCAAGGCAATAACGTGTTGTACTTTATTTGGATACTTAAAACTCAACGCATAACTTAAAATCGCACCTTGACTAAAACCTAAAATAAAAGTTTTATCAGGATTTGTGTTATATTTTGCCTTGATTTCATCAATAAAAACAGCAATTTTATCCATAGAATTTTTTGCTTGTACTAAATCTGAAAACTTCCCTTTTACGGCATCAAAATTAATAGCATACCAAGCAAAAGCACCGCCTCCCATTTCGTAAGGTGCTTGTGCGCTAACAATAAGCAAATCTTCGGGAAGTTCTTGGGCAAATGAAAATAAATCTTGCTGGTTACTGCCGTATCCGTGTAATAAAATTAATAAAGCAGGATTTTTAACCGTATTTTTTGGTTCTCTTATAATGTATTGTAAACTCATTTTTTTAAATTTCTTTGAACCAATCTTGAAAATATTCACCAATAATTGGAATTAATTTTTTCTCTCCTTTTAAAACAGCTATAAAACTTAAAATCCAAAGAATAAATAGTGAAATTCCAATTGTCCAGCCAATAAAACTACCTAAATATTTATAAACTAACCAGCCGTTTAAGAAAGATAAAATATGTAATCCTGTCATTTGGCGAATGTAAAAACTAGTATATTGATTTTTAGTATTTAGATTTAATACAAAGGCAATGATAGTTCCGATAATCCAAAAATGACTAATCACTGCATTTGTTTTTCCTTCACTGATTGTTATATTATTCATAATTATTAGGGTATATTTTTAGGTAAGATTAATCATTTAAAATTAATTGGTTATTGTTATAAATTCCGTATACTTTTCCTTTGATTTCTTTTTCTAAAAATACACTATTTTTTGAAGTTGATAAAATATCTTTTTCAGTAAAAGTATAAGTTCCTTCTGGATTGAAAAATGTTAAATTGGCAATTTCATTTTCTTTAATGGTTGTTTTTTGAAGTCCAAAACGTTCTTTCGGATTTTTAGATAAACAGTTTACAATGGTTTCTAAATCTAAGATTGAATTTAAAATTCCGAAAGCCGTTTCTAAACCGATAGTTCCATCTTTAGCGTTAGAAAATTCCACTTTTTTATGTTCAATATCAATTGGATTATGGTCGGAAGTAATCATATCAATTGTACCATTTTGAATACCTTTTATCAATGCGTTCACATCTTGGGAAGTTCTTAAAGGCGGATTTACTTTTTTATTTCCATCAAATTGATGCAATTCATCATCGGTTAAAAATAAGTTGTGAACTGCGACGCTACAAGAAACATTTAAACCATTTTCTTTAGCTTTTTTGATTAATTCAACCGATTTTTTAGTAGAAATTGTAGGAATATGTAATTTTCCACCTGTATATTCTAGTAAAAATAAATCACGAGAAATTTGTAATTCTTCTGCTAAGGCAGGAATTCCTTTTAAGCCTAAAAGCGTACTATTTTTACCTTCATTTACGACACCTTCTCCAGCAATGGCGTTATTTTTAGGGAAACTAAGGGTTAAACCATTAAAATTTTGTGTATAAAGTAAGGCTATTTTGAGTAAATTATCATTTGAAATTGGTTTGTTATAATCGCCAAAAGCAATTGCACCAGCTTGTTGCATATCATACAATTCTGCCATTTCAGCACCTTTACTTTGCTGGGTTAATGCGCCAATAGGATGTAAATTTGTTGCCGATTTATTGGCTCTATATATCAAAAATTCAACGGTCGCTTTGTTGTCAATTACAGGATTTGTGTTTGGATTAACCGCAATATCTGTAAAACCACTTTTAGAAGCTACTTTCAAACCATTTTTGATGGTTTCACGTTCTTCATAACCTGGTTCGCCCAAACAAACGCTGGTATCAAACCAACCTGTGGAAGCGTGTAAATTGTTACGTTTTATAACGTTATATTCTTTTTCTTCGGATATAAAATCCTCAATTTTACTGATAATTCCATCAGTAATTAAAATATCTTTTTGTTGTTGGTGGTAGGCACTAGAAGCATCAATAATTGTTACCGATTTAAACAGCGTTGTCATGTTTTAAAGAATTTTAAGATAAAAATTTCTGTCAGCAAAGATACAATGGCTAATGCTAAAAACCATTTCCAAAGCCATTGAATTTTAGATTCCTGATTGCTATTTTGCAAGGTATTTTCTACAGAATTTGAAATTGTTTTATTTTTAAGTTCTTCAATATTCCGAATATCTAAGAAATTTAAAGAACTTTCTTGCTTCGGATAATTAAAAGCGATATTTTTTAAGATATTATTTTGTTGTTTTATTTGATAAAATCCAGCCTGTAACGGTTGATTTATAGTGGTAATTTCTATGTTATTTTGACGTGTTTTTTGCAATGGAATAAAGGAAGTTTCGGTATTTGAAATTTGTAAAACTTCCGATTTTTTGATACTATTATTTTTATGGATACCAATATTGATACTATTTTTTGTGTTAATTCGATAATATAATTGGGGTTGTTTTCGCCTTTTTTTAGCGATATTATAAAAAAGAGGCACAATCAAAGGTGAATTTATAAAATTACTATTTTTGGAATCAAGCGATGAAGCAACCCAAAAAATTGCCGAATTATTGGTGTTTATTTGTTGGATAAAAGCATTTTTATTTTCAAAATTAAGAATAGTGCTACTATTTTTAAAATTCGTTTTGTATTGTTTTTTTACATAAGGATATTGAAAATTTTGAATTTCTTTTTCAAATACATTTTTCAAAATCGGATGTTTATAATTGATATTTGTAATTTTTAAAGTGTCTTTTTTTTCTGAAATAATGCGTCCAATTTGGAGCTTTTTAAATAAAGTATTATAAGATGAAATTGTTGCGTTTTTGGCTGGAATAATAACTAGATTTCCGCCTTTGATTGAATAATCAACTAAACTTTTGGTAAGTGTTTCTGATATTTTTTCAATTTCATTTACGATAATTAGTTCTTGTTTTTCAAGTAGATTATAATTCAAATTTTGCACCGAAGAAGTGGTTAAATCGAATTCATTATTGGTATAAATTCGGTTTAAAAAATCGGTATTTTTAGTTTCACAAATATTTAAAACAGCCATTTTTGGATTTGAATTTATACAGAAATAAAATGTATTATCAAAAGCATAGGCATCGTTATAGTCGACTTGAATTTTACCAGAAAATTCCGCTGATTTCAGAATTGAAAAAATAACGGTCGTTGTTTTATTTTCATCAACAGTAAACATTTGTTTGTTGTTCAATTCCTGTTTTTTATAGAGTGAAATAGGAATTTCTTCTTTATATTTTCCTTGGTTTCTGATAACAATATGAATGTTTGTCGTTGCATTTTTTCCCTGACTTAGATAAACGCTATCAATAGAGATATTGTTTTTTAAAACGGGTGTTAATTTGACGAAAGTAGTATTTTTAGGCAAGGAATTAACATCGCTTATTTTTACATTTTGAAAATCAGAAATAAGCGTGTTTTTAGTATTTTTATGTTGTTTGTTTTCAGAGGATATTTTTAATAAAACTGTTTTTATATCGGTTTTTTTAGCGGTATTTTTGATGTTTACTAAAATGCTTTTTAATTCTGTGGCGGTTTTATTTTTATAAAAATCAGCATTAGTGAGTAAAGAATAGGTAGTTTTTTTGGAAAGATTTTCCATGATTTCTTGTATGGAAACTTGCAATAAATCACCCTTTTCGCCTTGCGTATTTGTGCTTAAAGAATTGTCTAAATATATTGATACATAGGAGTTTTCGCTCTCTTTATGATTTCCAAAATAAGGTTGTGCAAAAGCGAAAATTATCGCTGTAAGTAACAATAGGCGTGTGGCTAAAATTAGCCATTTTTTTAGACGAGAACTTTTGCGAGTCTGCAACGCAATTTTTTTTAAAAAAGCGACATTGGTAAACGGTACTTTTACAAATTTCTGAAATTGAAAAAGATGAATTAAAATCGGAATTAACAAAACTGCTAAGAAATATAAAATTTCAGGATGTTTAAATTGCATAGAATTGCCTCTTTTTTATTGAAAATAAAACTTGTAAAATATATTTTTCAGAATATAAATGTAAAAATAGGTAAATAGATGCTTGATTTTCGAGCATGGCATCAAATTTTAGTATTTTTGATGCTTCATAAGCAACTTGTTTTAAAAAAAACTAAAAAACTAAATGAAAGTAACTCATATCCCATTTAAAAAGACGGGTTTTTTCTCTAAAACAATGTTAGATTATTTAGAAGAATCACCAAAAATAAAGCCCTTTTATAATAATTTTCCATCTTTAGAAGGATTTGAAAATCAGTTAAAAATCAAAAAAGCTCATTTTTCAACAGATAAAAGAAAAACACTTGTTGATGTTTTAACAACACAATATCGAAAGGTTACCGCAACGCCGAAAACGCAACAAAATATTGCTGATTTATCCTTAGAAAATACGTTTACAGTAACTACAGGACATCAATTAAATTTGTTTACAGGTCCTTTATATTTTTTATATAAAATCATTTCTACGATTAATTTATGTGAAAAATTAACAGAAAAATATCCGCAAGAAAATTTTGTACCTATTTATTGGATGGCAACTGAAGATCATGATTTTGAGGAAATAAATTACTTCAATTTTAAAGGCAAAAAAGTACAATGGAATTCGAATCAAAGTGGAGGAGTAGGACGTTTTTCAACGGAAGGTTTGGCTGAAGTTTTAGCTATTTTCTCGGAACATTTAGGAACTTCAAAAAATGCAGTATTTTTAAAAGAATTATTCAAAAAAGCCTATGTAAAACATGTGAATTTAGCCGATGCAACGCGTTATATTGCCAATGAATTATTTGGCGAATATGGTTTGGTAATTATTGATGCCGATGAAAAAGCATTAAAAAAAGCATTTATTCCGTTTGTCGAAGATGAATTAAAAAATCAAACATCGTATAAAAAGGTAACCCAAACGATTGAAGAATTTGGTGAAAATTATAAAATTCAAGTAAATCCAAGGGAAATTAATTTGTTTTATTTAACGGAGGAAATTCGCGAACGTATTATCATTGAAAATGATATCTTTAAAGTAAATGACACCAATATTTCTTGGACTTTTGAAGATTTACAAAAAGAAATTCATGAATTTCCTGAGCGATTTTCGCCCAATGTAATTATGCGTCCTTTATATCAAGAAGTAATTTTACCAAATCTTTGCTATGTTGGTGGCGGTGGAGAATTAGCATATTGGCTGGAATTAAAACAGTATTTTGAAGCTGTAAAAGTACCATTTCCAATTTTGTTATTGCGAAATTCCGCACAAATACTATCAGAAAAACAAGCAAGAAAATTAACGAAATTAACTATTTCATCAGAAGAAATTCTCTTGAAACAAGATGAGTTACTTCAAAAGAAAGTCGTCGAAATATCCGAAGAAAAAGTAGATTTTACAACGCAAAAAGAGTTTTTAAAACAGCAATTTATACAGTTAAAAGAAGTTGCTAAAAAAACAGATATTTCCTTTTTAGGAGCCGTAAATGCTCAAGAAAAAAAACAATTAAAAGGCTTAGAAAATTTAGAAAAACGCTGGTTACGTGCCGAGAAACGTCATCATAAAGATTTGGTTGCTAGAATCGTAGTTTTGCAAAACGAAATACTGCCAAATGGAAGCTTAGAAGAACGACACCGAAATTTTTCTGAATATTATTTAGAATACGGAAATAGCTTGATAAAAAATTTAAAAAACGGTTTAAAGCCACTACAATTAGAATTTACAGTACTGATATTTTAAATGGAAGATAAAAAAGGATTACACGAGAATAATAAGCATAAAAACGGATACGATTTTGAATTTTTAAAAGCAAAATATCCTCCAATTTCGGAGTTTGTTATCAAAAAATTTGAAAAAGAAACCATTGATTTTTCAGACCCTGTTGCTGTAAAAGAATTTAATAAAGCGTTATTAATGGCGCATTATCAGATTAAAGATTGGAATTTTCCTGACGAAAATTTATGTCCGCCAATTCCAGGAAGAGTCGATTATATTCATCATTTAGCCGATTTAATTGCTGATAAATCAGTAGATAAATCAGTACAAGAATCAACAGAAATAACCGTTTTAGATATCGGAACAGGCGCTAGTTGTATATATCCATTATTGGGCGCATCGGCTTATAATTGGAATTTTGTAGCAGTTGATATTGATTTAGATTCCTTAGATTATGCACAAGATATTATTGATGATAATCAATTAGATGCCAAAATTACACTGCGACAACAATTCAATGAATCGAATGTTTTAAAAGGAATTACTCAAGAAGATGACGCTTTTTCTGTAACAATGTGCAATCCGCCATTTTACAAATCGGCAGAAGAAGCCAGAGGAGCTAATAGAAGAAAATCAAGAAATTTAGGAAATAATACCGTGCGTAATTTTGCAGGAAATCATAATGAATTATGGTATATCGGAGGAGAAAAAGCCTTTTTACATACCTATTTATACGAGAGTTCTTTACAACCAAAACTAAGTAACTGGTTTACCAGTTTGGTATCAAAAAAAGAAAATGTAAAAAGTTTACAAGATTCTGCTAAAAAATTAGGCGTACAAGAATTTAAAGTGATTCCAATGAGTCAAGGAAATAAAGTAACACGAATTGTGTGCTGGCGATTTTAATTTTTAAACAGGCTCAAACAAAATCTCCCTTTATTTTTTTATAAATAAAGGGAGATTTTGTTTTAAGTATTTTAGTAATATCTTGTATTATTCAACAAAACCAGCTCTCTTTTTTAAATACTCAATAAATGTATCACTTACGCCTTCTTTTCTAAGATATTCCGCTGAAACAGGAAGTGAAACTGGATTAAAAGTAGGGTTTTCTATTACTAATTTAGGAAAATCATGATGCAATATACCAGAAGTTCCAATTGATACAAAATCAACACCAGCATCTAATATTTTTTGAACATCCACCGCATTACTGATTTTTCCAGCAACAGTCCATTTTACCTTTTTAAAATCTAAACTGGTAAAGTGTTCTAATAAAGTACTTTTTTGATATTTTTCATCATTTGGTATTTTAAAACAATCCCACAAAGAAATATCTAAAAAATCAATATTTCCTTGATCAATTAATTGTTGAGAAACCCACTTTATTTCGTCAATATCCATAGCGAATCTTTCTGGAGATAATCGAACGCCAACTAAAAAATCAGCTCCGCATTGTTCTCTAATACCTGTAACAATTTCAAACAGTAAGCGAGCTCTATTTAATAAAGAACCTCCATATTGATCTGTTCTTTTATTAATTTCAGAACTCAAAAATTGTGTTAAAATATATCCATGAGCACCATGAATTTCAACGCCATCGTATCCGCATTTTTTAGCACGAACAGCCGCTGTAATAAAAGAGGTTATTAATTCATAAACTTCCTCTAAACTAAGCGCTCTAGAATTCGTTTTTTCATTTTCTGAAGGACAAACAGAACGTTCGTTTATCAGTTCAGAGGGTGTGCGCATTCCTGCATGATGCAACTGAATAACCGCTAAACTTCCGTATGTTTTAATGCTTTTAGCTAATTTTATATGTCCTTCATTTAAGCTATCATTAAAAATACCAAGCTGTCCAAAAAAGCCTTTTCCTATCTCTTGAACATGTGAAGCACAGGTCATCACCAAACCAAAACCACCTTTTGCTCTCATGGTTAGCCAGTTAAATTCGTCTTCTGAAAGTTGTCCGTTATCATGGCTTTGTTGGTTTGTTAATGGAGCTAGCATAAACCTATTTTTCATAGTTATACCACAGTTAAAAGTTACTGTTGAATTGGTTTTAGTTATCATAATATAGTGCGTTTAAGTTTTGTGAATTCGAGTTGTTTTTATTTCTGATGCTAAAAAACTTCTCGATATCATTTTTTGAAGGAAAAAATCACTCTAACTGACAGTGTTTTTATGCTATAAAACTAAAAACCTCAGATTATTAAATTAATCTGAGATTTTTTTATCTAAATAATAAGATTTTAAACAGTTTTTAGGGTTGTTTAAATTTTATTTTTTCTAAAAAACTAACAGTATTTGGACCTTCCATAAAAAGTAAATCTAAGATAGACAAGTTAGGCATAAAACCATGTTTATCATCAAATATTTGAATATATGTATCGATGTTAATTTCAACGCCTTTTTTAGCAATTGCTAAATTTCTGAAATCAGGTATTTCGGGCGTTACTTCATAAGTAGATGTTTTAGAAAATGTATCTTCAATTTGTAAAGCATCGGTAATAAATAAATGTGTATCGATATTTACATCTTGTAAATAGGTATATTTTTTATGAAATATTGTAGCAATATCATCTTCAAAAAACTCGAAAAATGGCGAGGATTTATACGCCGATTGTAAGGATTTAAAATGCTGTTGTTGCCATTGAATATCATTATCAACTAAAGTATCTTTACTTTTTTTTCTGTTTTCTGTACTTAAATGTTTTACAGGAATATTTAAAGATAATTTTCCGTTAGCACCATAAATATAACATCTGTTTCGGTAGGTTTGTTTTTGATAATTATCTTCAAATTCAAACATTACCGAATCGGCTGTATAAATTTTTGCGTATTGCGAAATAGGCGCGAAATAAGTAGGGATAAAAAGTGACATTATGATTTCTTTTTATCTTTTTTAAAACTATAGATGATATATCCTGCGATAAGTACAATAACCAACCATAAATAAGAGGTAGGTTTTCCACTTCCGCCAACGGTTGTAAACATTCTG
Organism: Tenacibaculum piscium; assembly: GCF_021390755.1. NCBI lineage: Bacteria > Pseudomonadati > Bacteroidota > Flavobacteriia > Flavobacteriales > Flavobacteriaceae > Tenacibaculum > Tenacibaculum piscium. The sequence continues at coordinate 611,599 of NZ_JAJGWR010000001.1, forward strand.
TCCCAACGTATTGAATTTATTTTTGACATAAAATCGGGTGCGTTAGGATTCCAGCTTAACCAAATTAATACAGGTTTTCCAACGACATGATCGAAAGGAACATATCCCCAATTTCTGGCATCTAATGAGTTTTGACGATTATCTCCCATCATCCAATAATAATCTTGTTTAAAAGTATAGCTCGTTGCTTTTTTTCCGTTGATATAAATAGCATCACCAAAAATGGTTAAATTATTATTTTCATATCTTCGGATAATTTGCTCGTAAAATGGAATGGTATTTTCGTTTAAAGCGACTGTTGTTCCTGCTTTTGGAATGTAAAGTGGTCCAAAATTGTCAGAAGACCATGCGTATTTTGGACTATGTGGAAAAACAGCTGCATCATAAGTTCCACTTGGTTTTATATGTTTTGTAACACTTTTTATTAAGTTGTTTTTGGCTAAAGAAGTAGCTTCATCATCTGTTAAATTAAAAAGATAAAAAGCACCGTTATTTGCTCTTTTTGCTTCGCCGTTTATATTAAATTCATTAATAATTTCTATAGGTAATTTTTTACCGTAAGTATCAACTTTAAAATACCATTGTGGTTTTGCTCTGTCTGGTAAAATAGTTTTTTTTCCGTTGATAAATACATAACCATCACGAACTTCTAATGTATCACCAGCAATACCCGTGGCTCTTTTTACGTAATTTGTTTTTTTATCAATAGGTTTGTACGTTGCTTCACCAGATTTATCACCCCACATGGTTTTTAAACTATCCGCAGGCCAACTGAAAACAACAATATCATTGCGTTTAATATTTTGAAAACCAGGGATTCGCATATAAGGTAATGACGCTTTATTTAAAAAACCATCTTTATTTTTATCATCAGAAATAAAAGATTTCATTCCTAAAAGTGGCAGTGTATCGTGTGCCATTGGTGCAGCAATTGTCGTACTAGGAATGCGCGCTCCGTAGTGGAATTTACTTACAAATAGATAATCTCCAACTAATAATGTTTTCTCTAGAGAAGAAGTTGGAATCGTATAAGGTTGCATAAAATAGGTGTGAACTAACGTTGCCGCTATAATGGCAAAAGCGATAGAACTTACCCATTCTCCTAAGGCAGATCTTGGTTGTAAACTTCTGTTTTCAATATAAGGAGTATCGGTGAAATAGTTGATATAATAGATGTAAAATCCGAAGCTAAAAACAGCTAAAAAGGTATCTTTTCGTTGGTTAAAACCAAAACTTCTACAGGTTTCAATCCAAATAATAGGAAACATTAATAGATTTACAATAGGAATAAATAATAAAAATACCCACCATTTTGGGCGGTTTATTATTTGCATTAAAACAATTGCATTATAAACAGGCACGGCTGCTTCCCAAGCTTTTTTTCCAGCTTTAACATATAATTTCCAAGTTCCTAAAAAGTGAATTACTTGAAGTAGTAAAAAGAATAAAAACCATTCTGAAAATGTCATAATCTAGCTATTTTTTGCTCCTATATTTAGGAATTATATTCAATAATTATCTAAAATAATTATATCTAAAATTATCTTATTAATAATTAATTAGTGTAATTTTTCAGGTATTTGTTACATTTTTGATGCATTTTTTTAATGCATTATTATGATATTAACCTAAGTTTAACACATCTCTCATCGAGAAAACGCCTGTTTTATTGACTAACCATTCGGCAGCAATAACAGCACCTAGCGCAAAACCTTGTCGGTTATGAGCCGTGTGTTTTATAGCAATCGTATCAACTAAAGAACTGTATGTTGTGGTGTGAGTTCCTGGTACATCTGGAGTTCTGATAGCGGTTATTGGAATATTTTCTTCGGATGTTTTAGCATCTAATTCCCAGGCTATTTTATCGGTATTTTCGATGATTCCTTCGGCTAAAGTAATTGCTGTTCCGCTTGGTGCGTCTAATTTTTTTGTATGATGAATCTCTTGAATAGCAATGTTATATTGCGGTAAGTTTTGCATCATTTTAGCCAATTGTTTGTTGAGTTCAAAGAAGATATTTACGCCTACACTAAAGTTAGAAGCATAGATAAAAGCTCCTTTTTTATGATTGCATAATTCAACAATTTCATGGTATTTCTCTAGCCAGCCAGTAGTTCCTGAAATTACAGGAATTTGGTTTTCAATACAATGACTAATATTTTTAAAAGCGGCATCTGGTATGCTAAAATCAATAGCGATGTCTGCTTTTTTTATGTCGTATGTTGTTGCTCCTGAATCTTTAATAATTATTTCATGACCTCTTTGTAAAGCAACTTTTTCAATTTCTTTACCCATTCGACCATAACCGAGTAGTGCTATTTTCATAATTTAAAAAGTTTAAAAAGCGTATTTTAACGTTAAACCAACTTTTGGCGATTCTATAAATAAAGGATCTGGATATACCATGGGTTGTAAAGATAAACTATCATCAGTATCAAATTGTAATAAGTGTGCATTTACACTCGCCTCTACGATTTGTAAAACATATAATAAAACACCTGTTAATAAGGATAAATCTCTATTTTTCCGAAGTATTTTTTGAGCATTTTCAAGCCCTTGTATCGACATTAATTCTTTTCCATCTTTATTGATAAATTCATCTTTGATACCTTGTTTTCGAAGTGTAAAAGCAGTTCGATAACGGTTATATTCATTTCGATTATCAATATAATAATACGTAGGAATTGCTAATGAAGCCCAAACAATGGGCGCTTTCCAGTATTTTTTGTTATAAATTTGACCTCCTCCAGGAAAAATAGCAGAATAAAATGCCGCTTTTGCAGGTGCTAACGGATTGTATTTATCACTATTTATTGGGGCTTTTATGGATGTAGTATCTTTTTGAGCAAATAATAGTTGACTCAAAAAAAGAGTACATAATACGAATATGAAAGTACGAATATTCAATTATTTTGGTAAGTTATTAATATGATTAACGGTTTGTTTTAATTTTGATGAATATGTGAAAAAAACTCAAAAACCACCTAATTAAAGATGGTTTTTTAAGATGTTATGATTATTTATCCGTTTAACATTACTGGCATTACTAACATTGTAACACTTTCACCTTGAGCAGTTCCATCAATAGGTGTTAAAATTCCAGCTCTATTTGGTAGCGACATTTCTATTAAAACATCGTTAGCATCTAAATTATTAAGCATTTCACTTAAAAAACGAGAATTAAATCCGATTTGTAAATCATCACCTTGATAATCACAATGTAAACGTTCATCAGCTTTGTTTGCGTAATCTAAATCTTCTGCAGAAATATTTAAAGAATTTCCTTCCATTTTTAAACGAATTTGATGCGTTGTTTTACTCGAAAAAATAGAAACACGACGCACAGAGTTTAAAAAAGAAGCTCTATCAACAGTTAATTTATTTGGATTTTCTTTAGGAATTACAGCTTCATAATTTGGATATTTTCCATCAATTAAACGACAAATTAACACTACATTTTCAAAAGTAAATTTGGCATTTGTATCATTATATTCGACCATTACATTACTATCCGAACTGTTTAAAATCCCTTTTAATAAATTTAAAGGTTTTTTAGGCATGATAAATTCTACTGCAGTTTCGGCTGTTACATCGGTACGAGTATATTTTACTAATTTATGAGCATCGGTGGCAACAAAAGTTAATTCTTTCGTGTTAAACTGAAAAAATACACCACTCATTACGGGTCTTAAATCGTCATTTCCTGCTGCAAAAATCGTTTTTGAAATAGCTGTTGCTAAAATTTTTGATGGAATTTCAGTACTACTAGGATTAGGTAATTCTGGAGCTTTTGGAAATTCATCACCTCCAAAATACGCCATATCATACTTTCCTTGTTCCGAAATAATTTCAATAGTACTTCCGTTTTCGGCATTAAAGGTAAGCGGTTGGTCGGGAAATGTTTTTAAAGTGTCGAGTAATAAACTAGCGTTTATAGCAATAGAACCGGTGTCATTACTTTCAACATTTACAACCGAAGTCATAGTCGTTTCAAGGTCTGACGATGATATTTGAAGTTCATCGTTTGCGAGTTCCAATAAGAAATTATCTAAAATTGGTAACGTATTATTGTTATTAATAACACCTTTTAAAACTTGTAATTGCTTCAATAATTGAGAGCTAGATACGATAAATTTCATTGAGTAAATTTTCTGTTTATTAGAGTTACAAAGATATCTATAAAAAAATTAAAAATTAATTAAACATATAATTAAATTCGAGTGTTCCGTAGAAATTATGCGAAGGAACTCGCCAACTTTTTAGTTTTTTAGTGTGATGTTTTATAATATATCCAAAATTAAAATGATTTGCGGTAAAACGAATTCCTATTTCGGTGGTCATTTTAAAAGGATTGATTTTATATGTAATAGGATTCGTATTTTCACTTAAAAAACCACCTTGAATTGTGGCATCATAGGCAACATAATGAAGCATCGGTTTTATATAAATAAAGGATTCTATTTTTGATTTATCAGTTTTAGCATCCGTATTTTTAATTAAATTTCCATGAAATGCAATCGAATTTATAATTTTTTGCAACGGTTTTAATCCAATTCGGGTGTAAAAACCTGTTGAGATATCAGTATGAATCGTTCCGAAATTAACGGTACTAATCCAATTGGCATCAATATATATAGTGTTTAATTTATTTAGATTATTTTTTAATCTGGTTAAACTTTTTAAATAATTTATTTTGAAGTTGAAGCCAAAGGTATTTTTAATCTGATATTTCCAACCCGTTATTTTTTCGTAGCCATATAATGTATGCACAAAACTCTGAAGTTCTTTGCTTTTACTTGCCGAACCAAGGATTCCTATTTGTAAGTCTGTTTTTAAGAGCGTATTGTTTTGATAAAATCGAGTAATGCCAATACTCCCAAAGGAATATCCTGCAAAAGGGCGATCATGATTTTCAGGATATTTTACACTGGCTTTAAAAGGCGTGTACATCTGGTTTCCAAGCTTAAATTCAATTACTTTTTGTCGATTTTTTAAAGCATTTTTTGAAGTCTTTTTAGCCAGATATCGATATGTTAAAAAAAGTCCATTTGTATAATATCGATCTTGTGTTAGCGAGATATATAAATCATTATCGGTTATAATACTAAATTCTTTTGGTTGTTTTTGCTGGGCGAAAAGAGTTGTTTTATAGAGTATTAAAAAAAAAAAGATTTTTTGTTTCATAGCAATTATTATCGTCTTATTTTAGCAATGTAGGGTTAAATATAGCGTATTTCAACTTAATTATTTTTAAATGAAAGATAAAAAAATGCTTACCATTGAAGATTTTGAAAGTATTTCATCAACAGATGAATTATGGAACTTAATAGAAGAAAAAGAAATACCAATACACAAAGTTGTCGAGAAGATAACTTACGAAGAAGAATTGAAAAAACTTCAAATAGAATTGGTGAAATTACAGCAATGGATTGCCAAGAATAATAAGCGAGTAGCCGTTATTTTTGAAGGAAGAGATGCTGCTGGAAAAGGAGGGAATATCCGTCGTTTTATGGAACATTTAAATCCGCGTTCGATGCGTTTAGTAGCCCTGAATAAACCAACAGTGGTCGAAAAAGGACAATGGTATTTTCAACGTTATATTAAAGAATTACCAAATCCTGGAGAAATCGTTTTTTTTGATAGAAGCTGGTATAACCGAGCCGTAGTAGAACCTGTAATGGATTTTTGTAGCAAAGATCAATATAAAAAATTTATGGCGCAAGTGCCAGAATTTGAACACATGCTACACGAAGATGGTGTTACCATTATCAAATTTTGGTTGTCTATCTCAAAAGATGAACAAATGAAACGATTTGATGCTCGAAATGATAATCCATTAAAAAGATGGAAATTCAGTCCCGTAGATAAAAAAGGACAAGAACTCTGGAGCAGATACACCTATTATAAAGAAGAAATGTTCAGTAAAACACACACCACATACAGCCCGTGGATTGTCGTGAAAACGAACGATAAAAAGAAAGCTAGAATAGAGTGTATGCGTCATGTATTATCGCAATTTGATTATCAAGAAGAATCAGAACATAAAATAGTAAACAATCCAGATCCTAATATCGTAATGCGTTATTATCGTTCAGCAAAACATTTAGATTAATATGGAAAAATTAACACAAGGAGCTGTAAATAAGCTCAACACAAATAAAGGATTAAAAGCATTATTAACCAATAATCCATTTAATTTAGAAAGAGCTGTTCGAACTGTAGATTATCAGCGTAAGCTCGAAAAATTACAAGTAGAATTAATTCGTTTGCAAACTTGGGGAATCAATAATGATGAACGTATTATCATTATCTTTGAAGGAAGAGATGCCGCTGGAAAAGGAGGCGCTATCCGTAGAATGACCGAAAGAATTAATCCACGTCATATGCGAATTGTAGCACTGCCAAAACCCAATGAAGACCAAAAAACACAATGGTATTTTCAACGATATGTTGAACAATTTCCAAAAGCAGGAGAAATTGTTTTTTTTGATAGAAGCTGGTACAATAGAGCCGTGGTTGAACCTGTAAATGGCTTTTGTACACAAAAAGAATATCAAATTTTCATGAATCAAGTGAATGAATTTGAAAGAATGATTCTAGAATCAGGTATTCGATTGGTTAAAGTTTATATGTCTATCAATAAAAGAGAACAAGCGAAACGCTTTAAAGAAATCGTAAATAATCCATTAAAACAATGGAAAATTACTCCCGTAGATTTAAAAGCACAAGAACTTTGGGATGATTATACGGATTATAAAAGAGCCATGTTCTCTAAAACAAATACCGCAATATCTCCTTGGAAAGTGATTCGAGCAAATAGAAAAACAATCGCAAGGATTAACGTAATTAATCATGTATTAAAAAGTATTCCGTATGATAAAAATACAGTAGTGTAAAAACTACTGTATTTTTTTTATCATATCGAAAATATAAAATAATTCACCAGCAATTTGTTTGCTGGTGTTTAAATAGCTGTCAAGAGCGATATCGGTATTGTCTGAATTTTTTGGGTCAGTATAAGGCAAGTGAAATCGAGAAATTGCATCAGGAATAAAAGGACAGTTTTCATCAGCACTACTGCAAGTGGTAATGGCAATATATGGATAGTTGTTCTCAGGATGATCAAATGTTTTTGAAAATCCTACAATTGATTTTTTTGTTCCCTTAAAAGAAACTAAATAACGTGGATTTTGATGTGAAAAATCAACAATATTGAATTCAAAACCTGTTTGTTGTAAACTTTTTACCGTATTTCGATGAAAAGCAGTCGCTTCTGTACCACCAGAATATGTTGAAATATTTTTTAATCCAAAGTATTCAATAGCAAAAAAAGCCCAAACTTGTGAAAATTGACTTCTTCTAGAATTATGTGTGCAAATAAAATTTAAATTTATTTTCTCTCTTTCTTGATATTCAGTAATAATGGAATCAGCAATATCGGTGAGTAATTTTTTACGGACATCACTTAGTATCATTTCTTTTCTCGCTTCTTCAAAGAATATTTTAGTGTTAATATTTTTAGTGTTTATCATTTTTTTACAGTTCTTTTGCAATATACAAGTAGCACAAAAATACAATGTAAAGCACTTTTTGTGAATTAAGTAAAGGTTAAGTATGTGTTTAGAAATAGGAAATAAAGTTGCAGTGTTAGACGCTGATATTCGGGGGATTATCACAAGAAAAGAAAATGACTTTTTTTTTGTGAAAGATCAACACGGGATGGAATATTCTTTTTATGCAACCGAATTGGTTAAAATTAAAGTAGAACAACACGAATTGAGTAGGCAAGTTGCAGTTCAAAAATCATTATGGCAACAAAAGACGCAAGAAACCGTTAAAAAGAAAAAATCTTTTTTTGTTAAAGATAAAAATGAAGTAATTATGGAGGTCGATTTACATGCCGATAAATTAGTGAAATCGACTCGTGGCATGGATAATTATGATATTCTATCCTTACAGTTAGAAACCGCAAAACACAAATTAGAATATTGTATCTCAAAAAGCATTTCAAAATTGGTGTTAATTCACGGAATTGGTGAAGGTGTTTTAAAAACCGAATTAGATTATTTATTGAATAATTATTCGGTGAAATATTACGACGCTTCGTATCAAAAATACGGAAAAGGAGCTACCGAAATTTATATTTATCAAAATCCAAATTAATTTTATATAAATATTTTATGAAAACTGTTTATCTAGATAATGCCGCCACAACACCAATATTACCCGCCGTTGTTGCCGTAATGCAGGAATCAATGTTGCATAATTTTGGAAATCCATCATCTATTCATCAATTTGGAAGGAAAGCAAAAGCAGTCGTGGAAACTGCTCGTAAAAATATTGCGAAACATTTTAAGGTATCAGCTAGTGAAATTTTCTTTACCGCAGGAGGCACGGAAGCCGATAATTTAATCTTATATAATGCCGTTTTAAATTTAGGTGTTACTCGAATTATTACTTCTAAAATCGAGCATCACGCCGTGTTGCGTACTGTTGAATATCTTCAGGAAAAATATGCAATAACCGTAGAATTTATACCTGTAAATGAACACGGAGTTCTTGATATCAATGCTTTTGAACAGGTTTTAAAAACATCTCCTGAAAAAGAATCCCAAAAAACATTGGTTAGTTTGATGTACGTAAATAATGAAATTGGAAACTTATTACCAATTGAAAATATAGCCCAATTATGTACGGAAAACAACGCGTATTTTCACTCCGATACCGTACAAGCAATTGGACATTATCCGTTAGATTTACAAAAAATTCCCGTAGATTTTATCGTAGCAAGTGCGCATAAATTTCACGGTCCGAAAGGCGTTGGTTTTGCTTATATCAAAAAAGGAATTTCAATAAAACCCTTGCTATACGGGGGGGAACAAGAAAGAGGAACACGAGCTAGTACCGAAAATGTACACGGTATTTTGGGTATGGAAAAAGCTTTAGAAATTTCTTTTGAAAATTTATCCGAAGATAAAAAACATATTGAAAAATTAAAAACATATTTTAGTACACAATTAAAAACGCACTTTAAAAATATTCAATTTAATGGCGAATCGGAATGTTTAGAAAATAGTAGTTATACGATTTTAAATGTTCGTTTTCCTGTGAAAAATAAGATGATACTTTTTAATTTGGATTTACACGGAATTGCAGTTTCTGGCGGAAGTGCTTGTCAAAGTGGAGCGAGTAAAGGTTCACACGTGTTGCGAGCTTTTTTAGAGGCTGATGAAGCTGAAAAAGCATCGGTACGTTTTTCTTTTAGTAAATTAACAACCTTTACAGACCTTGATTTTACACTTGATAAATTAAAAAAAATTATCTAAAAATTATTTAATACTATCTAGTATCATTTAAATTGATGTAAAATTGTTTAGAATATTGCGAATTACTAAATTTTAAGGTAGGTTTTAGTGATAAATATCAATAAAAGTTAAAAAATTTGAAATAAGTTGCTGAAAAAAAATAAAACTAACTTAAATTTGTTACTTTTATTTTTTTTATGATTGCTAAATTTGTATAACTAATTCATAAAAGGCATTTTACCTCTTTTTTTAAAGGTTTTTTATTGCTTTTTTATATCCGTTTTACATCTGAAATAAATCAGAAATAAAGAGTTTAAAAATATAGTTACATGATTTATTGATTAAAAGTTAATTTTGATTAAAATTTTCTTGATAAGAATTATAAAATCGCCCATAATATTAATTAATAAAGCTATAAAAAGAGATATAAAATGAAGTTATTTTTAAGTGTAATATCAGTATTTTTAGTAATTATTGCTTCGATAACCGATATACAAGCACAACAAGATCCGCAATATTCGCAATATATGTACAATACGATGAGCGTAAATCCAGCGTATGCAGGTTCTAAAGATTTTGGTGTAATCACCGCAATTGGAAGAATGCAATGGGTTGGTTTTGAGGGAGCTCCAGAAACTCAAAATTTAAGTTATCATACGCCTTTAGGCTATTCTGGGTTAGGTTTAGGTTTCAATATTATGAATGATAAAATTGGTCCTTCGCAAGAAATTTCTTTAGATGCCAATGCCTCTTATAGTATTCAAACTGATTTAGATGGTACGTTAGCTTTTGGTTTGCGTTTAGGAGGACGTTTCTTAAATATTGATTGGAGCAAAGGAACGGCAAATGATGATGAAGCTATTTTTGGCGAAAATGTAAGTAAATTTTTACCAACAATTGGAGCAGGAGTTTATTATCATAAACCGACTTGGTATATTGGGCTTTCTGTACCTAATATTTTAAAAATGGAACATTATGATGGCGATAATCAATTAGGAAAAACGGCTGTTGAAAAAATGCACTTTTTCTTCATTGCAGGAGCCGTATATGATATTAATTACGATTTAATGTTTAAACCAGCGGTATTGTTAAAAGCTGTTGCGGGAGCTCCGTTATCGTTGGATATCTCTGGAAATTTTTTATATAAAGAAAAATTTAGAGCAGGATTAGCTTGGAGATGGGACGATGCCATTAGTGCTCTTTTAGGTTTTCAGGCTTCAGAAACGTTGTTAATAGGTTATTCGTATGATTTAACAACCTCTAATTATAATGTAACAAATTCAGGAACTCACGAAATTATGTTACAATATGAATTATCAAAAGGTTCGAAATATAAAGTTCCTAAATTCTTTTAAAAATTTTCTTAAAAATTCATTTTAAGATTTTTAATAAAAATTTAATCTATAAAAAAAGCTCAAAATATCAACACGATATTTTGAGCTTTTTTATTGCTTTAAAATTTAAAAGATATCTTATTTTTTCGTGTTATTTTTTTAAAATTCTATCTAAAACTAAGTCTTTATCTAATTTTTTAGTACAGAAAAACCAATCTTTACAATCAATATCACTGTCTTCCATTCGGTTATTTGCTGTTCCACAAGATCCTGCAGGGCCTATAATAACATCATCTCCAGGATACCAATCAGCAGGAGTTGCAACGCCAAACTCATCCGCTGTTTGTAAGGCGATAATTACACGATATAATTCATCAAAATTTCTACCTAAACTTAAAGGATAATAAATAAGACTTCTAACAATTCCTTTTGGATCGATAAAGAAAACAGCTCTTACCGCTTTTGTATCGTCTTCATTTTCCTGAATCATACCATATTTTCTGGCAACATCCATTTTGATGTCTTCAATTAACGGAAAGTTAACTTCAACATCTTTCATTCCTTTGTATTCAATTTTTTCTTTAATAGTACGCAACCAAGCAATATGACTGTATAAACCATCAATAGAAAGCCCTACAAGTTTACAATTTGCTTTGGCAAACTTATCTTCTAAAGAAGCAAATGTGATAAATTCTGATGTACAAACTGGTGTAAAATCAGCAGGATGACTAAAAAGAATAACCCAATCACCTTTATAATCTGCAGGGAAATTAATAGGACCTTGTGTCGTTGTAGCTTTAAAAGCTGGTGCAGCATCTCCAATTCTTGGCATGCTAAATACTTGTTTTTCGTTATATTGTTCGTTCGTTTGTGCGGTATTTTGTCCCATGATTAATTATTTAAAAATTAAGATTAATAACACTACTAAGGTATTTAATATTATTGTTTTTTTTCTGCTTTTTTCTTCTAATATTAGTCTAATTTTCTTTTAATTTTTATTGAAATTTAAGGATACTTTAACGACACTTTTTTAAGTTTGGCACAAAAAAAAGCACTCGAATAGGAGTGCTTTTTTATTATATTTCAAAAATAATAGTAAGTTATTATTATATAAATAAGTTATCAATTTTTTCTTTTTCTTCTTGAGCTAATGCGGCATCAACTAAAATACGACCACTATACTCATCAATTGTAATTTTTTTACGATTCGCAATTTCTAACTGTACTTGAGGAGGAATTGTAAAGAAAGAACCACCAGCAGCACCACGTTCAATAGCAACAACGGCTAATCCATTTCTTACTTTGGTACGAATTCTATTATAAGCAGTTAATAAGTGCTTATCAATAGATTGTGCATATTCTTGCGATTTCTCGTTTAATAATTGCTCTTCTTTTTCGGTTTCTTTCAAGATATCATTTAGCTCATTTTTCTTGTGCGTTAAATGACTTTCTTGTTTTTTTAATTTTTCTTTAGTTGTTTCTATAACGCCATTTTTCTGGGTTATTTTCACTTTATATTCTTTAATTCTTTTTTCTGATAATTCAATTTCTAATTCTTGAAATTCAACTTCTTTGGTTAAAGCTTCAAATTCACGATTGTTACGAACATTTTTTTGTTGATCTTCGTATTTTTCAATTAGTGATTTAGATTCTGTAATTGCTGATTTTTTATTTGTAATATCAGCTTCTAAACTTGTAGCTTCGTCTTTTAATTTAGAAAGTCTTGTGTTTAATCCGGCAACTTCATCTTCTAAATCTTCAACTTCTAAAGGTAATTCACCACGAACGTTTCTGATTTCGTCAATTCTAGAATCGATTAACTGTAAATCGTATAACGCTCTTAATTTTTCTTCTACCGTTACTTCTTTTTTTGCCATCTGTTTATATATAGTGTATTGGATTTGTACTTCTTTCGCTCAAAGTAATTGCAAAAGTACTAAATTTTTTACGAAGATAATCAATCAAAAGGTTTTTTGTAAACTGTTCGCTTTCATAATGTCCGACATCAGCAAGTACGATTTTTCCTTCTGCTTGAAAAAACTCATGATATTTAAAATCAGCACTGATATAAACATCAGCATTTTGTTGTATTGCATTTTTAATCGCAAAACTTCCAGAACCTCCTAAAACGGCTACTTTTTGAATCGGTTTTGCTAATAATTCAGAATGTCGAACACAATCGGTTTTAAAAGTTTTCTTTACAAAGGCTAAAAAATCAGTTTCATTCATCGGGTTTTCAAGTTCGCCAAGCATTCCCATTCCTATATTTTGATGTGCGTTATCGAGCGTAATTATTTCGTAAGCAACTTCTTCATACGGATGATTTTCAAACAATGTTTTTAGTATTTTTCCTTCTAAATTATGGATAAAACTCACTGAAATAGCAGTTTCTTCTTTAGATATAAATTCACCTTTTTTTCCTACTCTCGGATTTGAGTTTTCATTTCCTCGATACGTTGTTGTTCCGCTAGAATTAAAGGAACAATTCTGGTAATTTCCGATAGTTCCTGCACCAGATTCAAAGAGTTTTGTGCGTAAATTTTCGGCATTTTCAAGCGGAACATACGTTGTTAATTTTTTAATAATTCCTTTTTTAGGAATTAATGTTTTACAATTTTGCAAACCTAAAACTTCACACATTTTTGCAGAAACACCATTGTTTACATTATCTAAAGCAGTATGTGTTGCATAAATGGCAATATTGTTTTGAATCGCTTTTAACACCACACGTTCTACATAAGTATTGCCGTTTATTTTTTTCAATCCGCTAAAAATAATTGGATGAAAACTGACAATTAAATTGCAGTTTTTAACAATTGCTTCCTCAATTGTTTGTTCCAAAGTATCTAAAGTTACTAAAACGCCCGTTATTTCTGTCGTGTAATCACCTAACAATAAACCAACATTATCGAAATTTTCAGCATACGATAACGGTGCTAATTCTTCAATATAATTGGTAACATCTTTTATTTTCATAAGATAAAATATATGGAATCAAAGTTACTGTTTTTTACTGTTTTTTTATGTTATTCTTAGTCGATTAAAAAGAATTTAAAAATAAAAACGAAATTAACTAAATAGACTTAGCCCCGATTGACGCAGTTGTTTGAGCTCCTTTTTTTGATTTTTCTTCAAAAAAAGAGCGAGTGCGGAAAGCGGGAAATAGCTTCAAATAATTTCTAATACCTTTTGATGAAAAAACAAATAAAACTACTTATTCTTTCTGATTATAAAATAATTTCTACTTTTGAACTCATGAAAATACTTCGTTTTTTATTGTTTCCGTTCGCTATTTTATACGGAATTATTACCGCAATTCGTAATTGGTTTTTTGATATTGGACTTTTAAAATCGACATATTTCGATGTGCCAGTTATTGCCGTGGGAAATTTAAGTGTCGGAGGAACAGGAAAAACACCACAAATTGAATTTCTAATTCGATTGTTGAAAAATACCCATAAAATTGCCGTTTTAAGCCGAGGATATAAACGTAAAACCACTGGCTTTCAAATTGTGAATCAAAAACATACAGCTTGTGATGTTGGCGATGAACCCTTACAATTTTATAAAAAATTCAAAAATCAGGCAATTATTTCGGTCGATACCGATAGAACAAACGGAATTACACAATTATTAAAAAAACAAAATCCGCCCGAAATTATCTTATTAGATGATGCGTTTCAACATCGAAAAGTAAAAGCTAGTACCTATATTTTACTCACAAAATTTGACGATTTATATATAAATGATTACATGTTGCCAACAGGAAATTTACGGGAATTTCGTAGCGGTTACAAACGAGCAAACATCATTATTGTTACCAAATGTCCCGAAAATCTATCCGAAGAAAAACAACAGGAAATTATTCGAAAAATAAAACCGAAAACATATCAGCAAGTATTCTTTACAGCAATTTCTTATGATGAAAATTTAAAAAACACAAAAGAAAATATAGAAGAAAACAATACGAATTTAACAATTTCAGCGTTAAAAAATAAAAACGTTTTATTAGTTACAGGAATTGCAAATCCAAATTCATTATTGACATTTTTATCAAAAGAAAACATACAATTTAAACACTTAAAATATCCTGACCATTACGATTTTACAAATAACGATATTCAGAAAATAACCAGTGAATTTAAAGAATTAGAAGCAAAAAATACATCAAAAAATACCATAATTCTAACCACAGAAAAAGATTTTATGCGTTTAGAGAATCGACTAAAAAAACTGTGTTATATTTCGATAAAAAGTATTTTCCTAAAGGATGAAAAAAGATTTAGTAACCTAATACAACAGGAAATCAGCAAAATAAAAGTATAATTTCATTATTTTTGGTATTATTTTTGATATTTTTGAAACAATAAATAACAACAGCATGAAAAAAATAGGTATAATTTTAGTATTTCTTTTAGCGGTACATACCGTTTCTGCACAACAAAGTGTTGTTGCTCATCAAGAAATAAATCAAGAAGCAAACCAAGAAGTAAAGTGGGAACAATCTTTTGATACCGCTATCAAAAAAGCAAAGAAAGAAAATAAACCCGTTTTGGTGTTTTTTACAGGTTCAGATTGGTGTCCACCATGTCAAACAATAGATAGAGAATTGTTTAATACCGATAAATTTAAAGGCTTTTCTGATGAAAAATTGATTCTATATAAGGCAGATTTCCCTAGAAATAGAGATTTAGTTTCTTCTGAAGCTAAAAAAGAAAATAACGAATTACAGTATCGTTATGGAATAAACGCATTTCCAACAGTGGTCGTTGTTAATGCAAAAGGAAACGTTTTAGGAAAGAAAAAAGGAGCATATATGGCAGCATATTATTATCCTTTTTTACAATCGATTATAACAAATAATTAAAAATTATCAACCTATTTTAATTACATAATTTATTAAAATAACTGAAAATAACTAAAAAACGAAGTGTAAAAGCTTCGTTTTTTAGTTCTAAGAATTTATAGTTGCAAAATTATCGAAAAATTAACGAGTACCTCCATGACCACCCGCAACTACTTTCATTATTTTTAAACTTAAATAAATAAATTTAAAAAATTGAATAAAAGGATTCTGCATACGTCTTTTTTCTTTTTTTGATATTCTTTCCATCATTGTTTTTTATTAGCATAAAATTTAAAATTTAAAATTTAAAAATTAAATTTTAAAGTGAATTAAAGTGAAATTTAATTGAGAATTTTTATTTTATTCAGGAATTAACCACCAAAAAGGTTTCATTTTAGCTTTGTAAATAAACGCATAATGAAGTGCTAATTTAAGCCAATGTCCTGCCAAACCTATTTCTCCAAAAGTACTTTTTAATGCTCGTCCGTGTGTGTTTGGATATTTTTCAAAATCAGGAACAATAGGAAATGTGGTAATACTAACACCACTTCCTTGTGTAAAACCGTAACCTGCAGAGGCAATGCAAGCTGCACCCATATTTCCCATAGAACCTTTATGAAGTGTTAAATCAGTACCTTTTGTTAGATGTCCGATAATGTTATCAGCCACTAATTTTGCGGTTATTCCAGAGGGCATTCCTGTTCGTGGTGGTGCTGGAAATATAGGTGTTCCATTTTTACTATTTCGTGGTTTTGAAATCGTATGTGGCGGTGCAAAGGCAATGCCAGGGGCAAAAATATTTTTATATGTCGGATTTTGATAGGTTTCTGGCCAATCTTTTACGCTCCATTTTTCGTATGGTTTTGGCGTATAATCGGCATCAACAATCATAAAACCTTTGAAAAGTTTTTCGGTTATTTCTTCTTTATTTTTATCAAAAGCTTTAAATCCGTGTCCTGAAAATACTGGAATTAACATGGCAAAATCATAGGTTTCGCTTTTAAATTCGCCGTCTAAATTCTCATAATGAGCAATACCATCTTCAATTTTATGAACACCAGCGCCAGTAATCCATTTAATATTTCGGTCTTCAAAAATCATTTCAATCATTTCGTTAGACTTCATATTGATGCCACCGTAACTCAAAAGCATGCCGTCCATTCCAAAATCTCCCAAAAGAAATTCGTTAGAAATCCATGTTATTTCGGCATTATCTCTTACGCCATGATTACATAATTCTTTTTCTACATTTAAAATATATTCAAAAGCCGCCCCTTGACAGGTCGATTTAGCGTGTCCTGTACCAATTAGAATTTTCGCTTTTTTACCTTGTTTCATTTCCTGAATCAGCTTTTCTAACGCTGTCCAAGCGTGGCTTGCGTGGTCGTAAGTACATACTGAAAATGCATTATTTTTTCCAGGTAATAATCCTTCGGTTGCTTCAAAATTTAAACGAGGTCCTGTGGCATTAATTAAGTAATCGTAGTTTATTTTTTCTTGTATTCCTTTTTTATCGTTGCTTACATATTGTGCGATTACGTATGGTTTTTTTTCACTTTCATCGCCTTCAGGATGAAATGTAATCACTTTTGCTTGTTTATATCCGATTCCTTTTTTTTGATAGAGTGGTGCTAATGGAAAGAGTATATCTTCAGGTTTCATACGTCCAATGCCGACCCAAATATTGGAGGGAACCCATTGATAATTGCTGTTGGGGGAAACAACGATTATTTCATGTTCTTTTGATAATTTTCTACGCAAATGCGTTGCTGCTACGTGCCCTGAAATTCCAGCACCCAAAATAACTATTTTTGCCATTTTATTTTTTAGATTTTTAATAGTTTTTAATTTTCTGATATGTATCAGTGATAAAAAAATAAATAAGAAGTGGTTTTTTATGCTATCCTTAAAAGTTTTTGAAAACAGTTTTTAATAATTTTTTAAAAGATTAAAAAACACTTTTAAAGACCTGTTAAAATTAAAGAAGCTAAAAAAAGTATACAGCTACTTTTGTTACATAAAAAAACGAAGTGTTTAGTGCTTCGTTTTTTTTATGTTTTTAGAGCCTGTTTAAATTTCATCTGAAAAAAATATAGTGGCAAAAAATGACGGCAAGGGGTTAAAAACGCCTTCTTAAAAGGAACTAAAAATCACTCGAACTGACAGTTTATTTAATTTTTTAAAAATATTCTTTGGCAGTGGCACTAATTTGTTTAATATCTTGTTCATCTTTTCGAGGACAGATTAAAATAACATCTTCTTTTTCGACGATAATAAAATTGTGTAATCCTTGAATGATTATTTTTTTGCCATTTTCTGTTCGAATCATATTTCCGTTAGCATCTTTAAAAATTGCTTTTGCACCGACTACCGCATTTTGTTGCGTATCTTTTGTTAATTTTTGATACAACGAACCCCAAGTTCCTAGGTCATTCCAACCAACGTTTATGGGTAAAATATACATATTTTCAGCACGTTCCATAATCGCATAATCGATGGAGATATTTTCACATTTTGGATAATTATTTTCTATAAATTCAGATTCTTTCTCCGTATTATAAATGATATTTTCGTTTTTGGGCGTTAGAATTAGAAGCATTTCAGGAGCATATTTTCCAAAAGCATTTAGAATACTTTTAGCAGAAGTTACAAAAATCCCTGCATTCCATAAATAATCACCACTTTTTAAAAACTCTTTTGCTGTTTCTAAAGCTGGTTTTTCGGTGAATTTTATTACTTTTTTAACGGCTGAACTATCAGAAGTATTAGAAACATCAGAAAAATTAGTTTTATTTTCTTCAAATTTGATGTATCCATAGCCAGTATTTGGTGTATCGGGTTGAATACCAAGGGTCATTAAAATAGCATTATTTTCAGCTATTTTAAAGGCAGTGTTAAGGTTTTTTAAAAATTCAGTTTCATTTTCAATCCAATGGTCGGACGGCGCAATTAATAGTACGGCATCAGGATTTATCGCTTTTATTTTTAGGGAAGCGTACAAAATACACGGTGCTGTATTTCGCATTACAGGTTCTAATAATAATTGTTTTTTGCTTATTTCAGGAAGTTGTTTTAAAACTAAATTTTCGTAGCGTTCGTTGGTTGAGATAAAAATATTTTCAGAAGGGATTAATTGATTAATTCGATGAAAGGTACGTTGAATTAAAGATTCTCCCGTGCCTAACATATCTTGAAATTGTTTGGGATATTCTTGCGTGCTTACAGGCCAAAAACGAGTGCCTACGCCTCCTGCCATAATTACTGCGTAATAATTTGTATTCATTATTTTTAGTTTTAGGACTTTATTTTTCGCTAATATTTTCTATTATTTCTGCATTACTTCTGCATTTTGATTAAAAAGATACACACGTTTATTAACTAAATTTAAGCACTCAAAACGTGTTCTTCGTTTGTTTCCTTTTCGGTATAAATTCCCTTTAAATTGAAATAATTCACCATTTAAAATCTCGAAAACAAAGACTTTTCCAACACTAGCTACGCCACCTTTTAGGGCTAATGATAAATGAACATCAGAGTCGGTACTTGCCTTTGGATTTTTTAAATAATGAGCCAAGTAGGGGAGTATTTTCGTTGGATAAATATCAGGACGTAAAAAAGGGAGCATCAAATGTTGAAAAACGGTTTTCCATTCGTTGCCATGTGGTTGCACTTTTCCAAATTTTTGATGCGTAATATGATGTGCAATTTCATGAATTAATGTTAATAAAAACTGCTGTTTGTTTAAATTATTATTAATTGTTATTTGTGTTTTTCCGTTGGGAAACGTTCTAAAATCGCCGTGTTTACTTTGTCGCTTATCTACAATTTTAAGATTAATCTGATATTCTTTAATTAAATATTCAACTAACAAAATAGCATTTTCGGGAATATATTTGAGTAGTATTTCTCGCAAAATAATTCGTTTTATGAATTTTAAGTTAAATAATAATTTTTAAAGAATAATAATTTTAAAGAAATTTTAAGGATTAGAGCTCGAAACTTGCAAAACTTTTCCGTTGTAAAATTTGTTTCCTGTTAGTGAAAAATCAAAAATATAATCAGCCATTTCTTTTGCTGATACAGGGGCTAAATATCCAGGGAATGCTTCCTCAAGCATTTCGGTTTGTACGGCTCCTAATGCCAAAACATTAAAGGCAATTTGTTGTTCTTTGTATTCTTCAGCTAATAATTCTGATAAGGTAATTACCGCTCCTTTTGCCGAGCTATAAGCGGCTAATCCTGCAAATTTCAAACTTCCTTGAACGCCTCCTATCGAACTTATGGTAACAACATGGCTTCCTTTTTTCATAAATGGAATTATATTTTTGGTTAATTCGGCAACGGCAAAAACATTAATGGCATATACTTCTTGAAAATCAGCAGTTGTTAATTCGCTAAAAGGTTTGTTAATTAATTTTCCTGCATTATTGATTAAAATATCGACAGTTTTCCATTCTTTTTTGATAAAATCAGTTACTTTTTTTAAAGCATCATTATTTGATAAATCAACAGATAATGTTGTAATTTTTTGATGATTTAGTGCCTCTAAAGGTTTTGTATTTCTTGATAATGCTAATACATTATGTCCTTGATTGGCAAATTTTTGAGCCAATTGAAAACCAATTCCTCGGCTCGTTCCTGTGATTACGATATTTTTCATTTAATAGAATTATTTAAATAATTTTAAAAAGCCAAGCTACTTAAAAATAATTAATATTTAATCAAGAATAAAAAAAATTGAGTTGTACACAAAAAACCCTCGAAAAATTCGAGGGTTTTATCATTAATTAAAATTATAAAAAATAGTAAAGTAAAAGCTTAAAAACCTACACCTGGGTTTTCAGGACCAGTTGGGCTTTGTGCCTGTGCTTTTTGAGGGTTCAAAATCATATACGTTCCTAATGCTGTTAAACTCGCATATTTCCCGTATTTCCCTATTTTTTGTAACGCTTCTTTTCTTGAAATATCTTCACTATTTCTATTGTTTTCAGTTTGTTTTTTCATGATGTTTGTCGTTTTTATTCTAAAATTATTTTTTTATTAATTTTACCTAAGTTTGAAATTAATTCCACAATGTAAACCCCTTTAGCAGTTTTTGGTAATTGAATTACACTAACTCCTGTTGATTTGAATGAGCTATCAAAAACTGTTTTACCCAACATCGAATATACTTTTAAAGTAGCGTTTTCAGTTTGTAAACCAGTAATAGTTATTGCATTATTATCAGATTTATAAATACTTACATTTTCTAAATCTTTATTAACAATAACATCAGGTCTTTTTGAAGTCGTATGAATATAAAATTGACCAGCTCCTTTGGTATTGTTTTCTACGACAATTTTAGTTTTAGAAATATTGGTAAATGTATTGGCAATTCTATCTTCTAAATAAATGTTAACATCCGTAGGAAGGTTTTTAGCACTTACAGAAATGCTTACTTCTTTACCTTCTTTTGTTGTTAATCCAACAGGAACAACTATTGTTTCGATATTTGTATTTGGTAACGTTTGAATTGCTAATTTGTTTCCTTTATTGTCGGTAACTAATTCGGTAAATACTTCAAAGTTACTGGTAACCCCACCGAATAATTTAGAATCTGAACCATTATCAAAACCAGTAGTTTTATCATTCACATAAAATACTTTGGTTGATTTTTTACGAGTTCCATCTTCTACGAATAATTCAAAAGAAGTTTTTGGTGCTTCTCTTTTAAAGGTATCGGTATTCTGATGACTTTGATTTTCCTTTGCAAAAGTAACCGTACTATTTGCTGGCAATGCGTTAGTAGCTTCTACAAAGAAACCTTGTGCAGGCGCAATTTCTAAACTATTTTGCTCATTATATACTTCATAAGTTGTACCATTCCATATCCAAATTGTTTTTTCGGTTATAGTGGTTTCGTTATCATTTAAAAAAGTAACAGCGTTGATGTAGGTTGTAAATGGGTTTCCAACTAAATTGTAATTATTTCTAGCTCCGTTATTAATTTCGATGTTCACATCATTGGTATTTATTTTTCCAGTGAAAGAAATATCGCTAGGTGTTGCTAATTTTAGTGAATATCCTTTTGCTACTTCAAAATTCCCTGTAGAATTTATTGTTTGATAATCCCAAGCTTTGGTAAGATGCTCATTATTAAAAGGTGCAAAACCGATATTTCCTCTTGTTCCTGAAGCGAAAGAAAGCGTTCCACCAGTAATAAAGTTTTCAAGAGTTTCTTCTTTTAAAGGAGAAGCAATTAAATACCAATCGGTATTTTCAATATTTCTCTTATAAGTAACCGTTCCTGTAACGTTTGCTTCTGCCATAAAAGTAGCACCAGATTCAATGGTTAATGTATTAAAAACAGCATCAGTACTTGTTGTTGGATATGTTGATAATCCAGCAGGAATTACAATACGACTCGTTGGAGTTGGTAAGGTATTTGTACTCCAGTTTGATGCTTCATTCCAATCATTATTGGTTGTTCCTTTCCAAGTAATATCATCATTAGATATTTCTGAAGTTATACTTAAATTATCAATCCAAATACGGGTTCCGTATCCTGAAATATTTTTGAATTTGATTAAAATGCTTGAGTTTCCTGTAAAAGCATTTAAGTCGATACTTTCTTTTCTCCAGTCAGATGCTTTTGAAGGAATAAAATCATTTGCTTCGTTATCATCAGGTGTCGATTCTAAGTCACGAACTTGAACTGTTTCTAATTCGGTATGTGTTTTGTTATAAACTTCCGTCCAAGTTAAGCCACAATTTTTAGAAACTAACACGATTAAATTATCAGGAGCATCCGCTTCTGCATCAGTAATATAAGCATTGGTGAACTTAGTATATGACAAATCAAAAGCCATTTTTTTATCTCCTTCTGAAGAAAAATCTAAAGGATTGATAATTAATTCATCTATTTTATCCGTAGGATTATCGGCATTATTGATAATCATACAAGAAGAATCTCCATTACCAGCATCATTTCTTTTTTCCCATAAAATGGCATCATTATCATGATTTATAATTTCCCAATTGGCAATAGGGAATGTTCCTTCAAAGTTTTGCGTATATGGTAAAGCAGTAACATCTTTTACAGTAACAAAATTTGTTTTAGTGGTGGTTGTTCCTGTTCCTGTAGCGTTTGTAGCTGTTAATGTTACATTGTAAGTTCCTGCTGTATCGTATGTTATTACTGGGTTTTTTTCTGATGAAGTTGCAGGTGTTCCGCCTTCAAAAGTCCAAGCCCAAGAAGTTGGTACGCCTGTTGAAGTATCATTAAATTGCACATTGTTTCCTAGACAAGCACTTTCCCCTTGTTTTTCAAAACTAGAAGTTGGTTTTTCTTGACTATCGAAATTAACGGTTACATTGTCAATCCAAATACGAGTTCCGTATCCTGATTTATTTACAAATTTCACCAATACATTTGCTAATCCTTGATAATCACTAAGATTTACACGCTCTTTTCTCCAGTCTGATGCTGTGGTAGGAATCCAATTGTTAGATTCATTTGCATCTGTTGCAGGGTTATCTAAAACTTCTACAGTTTCTAAAACGGTATGTGTTTTATCGTATAAAGTTTTCCAAGTTGTACCACAATCAGCAGAAGCCATAACAGCTAATTCATCAGGACTCGCATCATCGAATTTAGTATAAGCAACATCGAAATAAAAATCGGTAGCGCCTACGGATAAATCTAAAGAAGGCATGATAATTTCATCTAGTTCACCAACAGTTTCATTATCGGCATTGTTCATCATCATACAAAAACCATCGCCATTTCCAGTTAAATTACTTTGTTCAAATTCTAATTTCCCATCAAAATTACGAATATTCCAATTGGTAGGAGGGAAGGTTCCTGAAAAATCTTCACTAAAAGATTGTGCGGTTGGTGTTTTTAAAACGACAAAATTCTCTATGGTTTTTTCTGATGAACCATCGGTGTTTTCAACTTTTAAGCTAACGTTGTAATTTCCGTAAGTACTATAGGTAACCGTAGGATTTTGCTCGGTAGAAGTGGCAGGAGTTCCTCCAGGAAATTCCCAATTCCATGAAGTTGCTGTTGTTCCTGTTGAGGTATCAAAAAATTGAACAACTTCACTTTCACATACTGAATTTCTTTTTTTAGTATAAAAATCGACTACAGGACCACTGCTATTATCTAACGCAACGATTACGTTATCTAGCCAAACACGTGTTCCGTATCCTGATACATTTTTAAAACGAATGGCTAAATTTGCTTGTCCGTCATAGCCACTTAAATCGACTAATTCTTTTCTCCAGTGTGATTCTTGATTAGGAATCCAATCATTTGGCGATAATGCTGATAAAGCAGTTTCTAATTCGGTGTGTGTTTTTGAATATACTTCTGTCCAAGTAGCTCCACAATCCGTAGAAACTTCGGCTTTTAGCATATCGGCACTCACTTCATCAAATTTAACATAAGCAACATCAAAATAAAGTTGTGCATTTTTGGCATCTGTTAAATTATAAAAAGGTAATTGTAAGAAATCTTCTTCACCAATTTTATCATTATCTGCGTTGTTCATAACTACACATGATGAATCACCATTTCCAGCGTCGCTACGTTTTCCCCAAGCTAATTTTCCATCAGGATTGATAACTTTCCAGCCTTGAGGAGGAAAAGTTCCTTCAAAATTTTCAGAAGTATCAGCTGTTGCATGTTGATCAACATCAATAAAATTTGCTGTTTCAGCCTTACTGTAACTTATACCGTTAAAGCCATTCCAAACTTCTAAGGTTACTTTATATTGTCCTTTAGTTGCGTAAGTAATTGTTGGGTTTTTTTCTGTAGATGAATCAGGTGTTCCTCCTTCAAAAGTCCATTTCCAAGAAGTTGGTGTTCCTGTTGAGTTATCTTTAAATTCTACTGCTTGATTGCTACAAATAGCGGTTACATCACTTTTAAAACTTGCTACAGGGGCTTTAGGTAATATACCAGTAGCAATTAAATTGTCTGTTTGCCAAAGTAAGCTTCTAGAGTATTTAGCGATTGTAGTATCTTCTAGCCAACCATTCATTACGTCAACCTGATCTTTGGTAAACATAATTTGACAAGAAGTATTGTAATCCATATAATTTTCTACATTTGGATATACATTACACGCATTTAATTTATCTCTTGTACAACCTTCCGAACCCATTGTTGGCGGTGTATCATCAATTCCATCATTTTCAGCACTCCAAGTTCCTTTGTCTTTATCACTTTCATGAAAGGTGTGTCTTAATCCAAAATAATGACCAAACTCATGCGACATTACTTTTTCAAAACCAGGTTGGCTACTAGAAGGATTGTCAGGGCAACCAGTTGCTCTTCCTACATATCTCCAGTTAAATACAACTCTAGGAACGGCATCTTGTGTTGGTAAAAATGCGTGTCCTGAAGCGTAATTTCCTTCTGATATTCCGTTTGCAGCAGCTACAATAAATATCTGTAAATAGTATTTGTTGTTTTTTCCCCACCACCAATCGTTTGTGGTAATTTTAGAATCGTAACCATCTTCAATAAGCCCATCTTCGATAAGCCAGTTCATTCCTGGAGTTTCCAAAAGATTTCCATCAGGATCTTCAGTAGCTAATAAAAATTCAATATTATCCATTTTTTGCTTTACGCCATCAAATCTTGGATCAGAATTGTCCCATTCAGGAAATTCTCCACGAAAATCTTTATTAACAACTTCCATTACGTCGTTAATTCGGCATGCCATGTTTTCTTTACTAACAGAACCTGCTTCACCTTGTCCGTTGTGTAAAATATGAAAAACTACTGGTATTTTGTAGTCTCTAACACCTGTTCTTTTACTGGTTCTATTAGTTCTTTGTTGTTTTTTTAATTTAGACATGGATTGTCTAAATTTAATATTGTCTTCTTTAGACAATTTTGTACCACAGCCATTTGTGGTTGCTTTTTGACTGAAAGCTGTAAAAGCAATCAGTAAGCAAAGCGTTGAAAGGTAATTTTTAATATTCATACGAGTTGTGTAATTTGTTAAAAAGTGCTTAAATTATTTTTTTTTGTGTTGTTTTTGATGGTTTTCTATTCGTTTTTCTCTAAAATACTGAAAAAAATAGTAGGAATTAAATGTATTTAAAACCCTTATTTTTTATTGAAAACATAAAATATACACTTTTAAATTGATTATTTTATAACTTAATAGCTTAATTTTCGCTAAATTAGTGTTTTTTATTGAAACAGAATGGAAGTAATTGTTTGTTTTTATGATTTATTTTTAAATAAAGATGAAACTTTTTAAGTTAATATACTGTTAAGCTCTTAGATTCTTATAATGTTTCTTTAAATTCAATAAAAAAAATATTATTTTGTTTTTTTATTCAAAATATTATTTTATATTTGTGTCATACAAAAATCGTTGCAATCAATTAAGTAAGCAACATATTAATTATTTATTATGAGTAGAGGTACCGTAAAATTCTTTAACGAATCAAAAGGATTTGGATTTATTACAGAAGAAGGATCAAACAAAGAACACTTTGTGCATGTTTCAGGATTAATCGATGAAATTCGTGAGAATGACGAAGTTGAATTCGAATTACAAGAAGGAAGAAAAGGATTAAACGCTGTAGACGTAAGAGTATTATAATATATATTTTACCAGAGTAAACTTTTTAAAAAAAGCCTATCATTTATTTGATAGGCTTTTTTATTTTCTAGCGATTTTTGATACCTTAAAAAAAAATCAGTAGAAAAAAAATAAATAAAAAATAAAAAAGAAATTTAGCCTTAGTTTAAAAATATGGCATTACATTTGTATAACAATTAGCGTTGCTATCAATTAAGTAAGCAACATATATTTTTTATATTATGAGTAGAGGTACCGTAAAATTCTTCAACGAGTCAAAAGGATTTGGATTTATTACAGAAGAAGGATCAAACAAAGAACATTTTGTACATGTTTCAGGATTAATCGATGAAATTCGTGAGAATGACGAAGTTGAATTCGAATTACAAGAAGGAAAAAAAGGATTAAACGCTGTAGACGTAAGAGTATTATAATATATATTTTACCAGAGTAAACTTTTTAAAAAAAAGCCTATCATTTATTTGATAGGCTTTTTTGTTGTTTTACTTTACACTAAAGTTTTCTGATGACATAAATAAAGATAGATTTTTAAAAGAAACCGAGAAATTATAATCAAAAAAAATACAATTTTTTACTAATTTTAGATTGATTTGTAAATTTTGGCATTACATTTGCAATTCAATTAACGTTGCTATCAATTAAGTAAGCAACATATATTTTTTATATTATGAGTAGAGGTATCGTAAAATTCTTCAACGAATCAAAAGGATTTGGATTTATTACAGAAGAAGGATCAAACAAAGAACATTTTGTACACGTTTCAGGATTAATCGATGAAATTCGTGAGAATGACGAAGTTGAATTCGAATTACAAGAAGGAAAAAAAGGATTAAACGCTGTTGACGTAAGAGTATTATAATATATATTTTACCAGAGTAAACTTTTTAAAGAAGCCTATCAATTTATTTTGATAGGTTTTCTTATTTTAAAAACAAAACTAATTTTCAAATGAAAGACGGAACGAACAGAAAAGATATTACAATAGGCGCATCTGTTGAAATAGTACAGAAAAATCACCAAAGAACAGGAGAATTAACAGCGGGAATTGTGAGTCGATTATTAACCAATTCAGCAAATCATCCTCATGGAATAAAAGTACAATTAACTTCAGGAATTGTAGGAAGAGTACAAAAAATAACAGCAAATTAGTTTAACTAATTTGCTGTTGTATTATTGTTTTCTAATTTTTTTGATTCCATCAACTAAAAATAAACTAGCAAATAATACTTTTACAAGTAAGTATATATATTTACTTTGAGTAGTAATTCCCAAAAAGACCCTATATAGTTCTTTATCTTGAACAAATTGATAAATTGATTCGACTAAAATTAAAACTCCGATTATAATATATATAAATGGTAATGCTTTTTTCATTTTAGTTAAGAGGTATTTTTATGGTGTATGTTTTTCTACTTTTATTATTAAGTTTTGTATCTCGCAACCAAGGGTTCATTATTTTTAAATCTTTATAAGTAACTCCATGTTTTTTAGCAAAATCAGTAATATTTGTTATAGTCGTATCCACTTGAACTTCATAAGTATCTGGGTAGGTATATAAATCTTCCTGATCGTACATAAAACCATATTTCTTAGGATTTGAAAGCACTTCTTTTAAGGCTAAAATTCTAAAAACATAACGCCCTGTTTCTGTATTTAAGAGTAAGTCGTAATAATTATCAACTTTTTGTTGACGTAATCGTTGTGAAATTCGACCATTTCCAGCATTATAAGCGGCGGCGGCAAGCGTCCAAGAACCTAAATTTTTCTTAGCTCTTTTTAAATATTCGGCAGCAACTCTTGTTGATTTTTCTAAATTATAACGTTCATCAACATTTCTGTTTACTTCTAAGCCATATTCACGACCAGTTGCGGGCATAAAATGCCAATATCCAGCAGCTCCTTTTGATGAAGGAATATTAATTAACGCACTTTCGGCAACGCATAAATATTTAAAATCATCAGGAATACCATATTTTTTTAACAAAGGTTCTATAATTGGAAAAAATTTATTCGCACGTTTTATCAACAATAATCCGTTGGATTGCCAATAGGTATTTACTAATAATTCACGATCCATACGTTCTTTAATATCTGATTTTTCTAAAGGAACAATTTCACCTGCAAGTTCCATATAATCGGGAGCTTTTACGGCTCTAATTTCATAATGTTCGGAAACGTTTTTTATGGTAGGTTCTTTTGATTTACTAATAATATTTGTAAATAAAACAGTTACAAAAACAATGGTTATCAGCGATAATAATCGGATGTATTTGTTCATTTTCTTTAATTTTTAAGATTTTTTAGCGATTTTCAACAAGTTAAGAAATTAAAACTTCTTTTTCCAAAATTTTAGAAATAGTTTTTGCTTTATTTAAAATCATGATATGTGTTCCTTTTTCAATTTTAATATAATTTTGAATATGTTTTGCTGGAAAAACTTCATCATCAGTTCCGTGTATATGAATTATATTTGATAAAGATTCACTTTGTTGCCAATGCAATACATTATAAATCGACCATTGCAAATAATTTTCATCTCTTTTTGATAGATATATTTTATATAATTCGGCTCTTTTCTTTAGATAATCATTAAAAAAGTAGCGTTCATAGTTTTCGATATTTGCAATAATTTTTGATGGAAAAAGTTTATAAACACCTGTTATATAGGCTAATTTCAAACGTTTTGGTAACTCTTTATTATTTTTGATGCTCGATATTAAAATTACTTTTTGGCAATTAATAATTTTACTCATTTCTTGCACCATAATTCCACCAAAAGAAACCCCAATTAAAATTGGTTTTTCATGATGAATATTTTCACACATTCTTCTGGCATATGCTTCGATGCTTTCATCAATAGAAATGGGCAATAACCATTCTAGAAAATGAAGTTCAAATTTTTCTTTTGATAAATTTATGTATTCAAATATTTTGGTATTTGCTCCTAAACCAGGCACAAAATAGAGGTGTTTTTTTTCCATCAATAGTAAATATTTATATTTTTTTTATCAAAATTTATTAAATTTTAGTCATCAAAATCAAAACGAACTAAACCATCTTCATCAATTTTAGTTAAGGTAACGGTATGTAAAGTATTGACCAATTCAGGATTCCAAGGTGTTTTAACTTTTACATAATTCTGTGTAAAACCATGAATATAGCCTTCTTTATTTTCACTTTCGAACAATGCGGTTAGCGTATTTCCTAATTGACTTTCATAAAAAGCCCTACGTTTTTTAACAGATAAACCTCGTAACATTTTACTTCGTTTTGCACGTACATTTTTAGGGACAATTCCACTCATGCCAACAGCCTCAGTATTTGGTCTTTCAGAATAAGTAAAAACGTGCAAATACGAAATATCCATTTCGTTTAAATAATTGTAAGTTTCTAAAAATAATTCGTCTGTTTCCCCAGGAAAACCAACAATAACATCTACGCCAATACAGGCATTTGGCATTACTTCTTTAATTTTTTGCGTTCTATTGGTGTAGGTTTGCGTTAAATAACGACGCTTCATTTTTTTCAATAATTCGTCATTACCAGATTGCAGTGGAATGTGAAAATGAGGCACAAAAGTTTTCGATTTGGCTACAAAATCGATGGTTTCATCTTTTAATAAATTTGGTTCAATTGATGAAATTCGCAAACGTTTAATTCCTTCAACCTTGTCTAATTCTTTGACTAATTCTAAAAAAGTATGTTCGTGTTTTTTGTTTCCAAATTCACCTTTTCCATAATCGCCGATATTAACACCCGTTAAAACGATTTCTTTAATTCCTTTTTCTGATATTTCTTTGGCATTTTTCAATACATTTTCCAAGGTATCTGACCTAGAAATACCACGAGCCAACGGAATTGTGCAATACGTACATTTATAATCACAACCATCTTGCACCTTTAAAAATGCACGAGTACGATCGCCAATAGAATACGCACCAACATACGAATCGGCTTCTTCAATTTCACAGGAATGCACTTTACCGATATCATTTTTGGTTAAATCGTTGATATAACTGGTAACGTTAAATTTTTCAGTTGCTCCTAAAACCAAATCCACGCCGTTTACATTGGCTAATTCTTCTGGTTTTAATTGGGCATAACAACCAACGCCAATTATAAAAGCATCTTCATTTTGTTTTAGCGCATTTTTTACAATCGATTTAAAACGTTTATCGGCATTATCGGTTACCGAACAGGTATTTATTACATATATTTGGGCTTTTTCATCAAAATCGACCCGTTCAAAACCTTCGTTTACAAAGTTTCGAGCAATTGTTGAGGTTTCAGAAAAATTTAATTTACATCCTAAAGTATAAAAAGCTACTTTTTTATCTGCGTTCATTCTTGTACATTTATCAACTGCAAAATTACAATTTTATTCATGATTTTTTAGCGTTTAATTATCTTGAAAAAAGGTATAAACAGACAAGTAAAGAAAAAATAAAAGAACAAGTTTGCAATAGATTTAAAACACATCAATTTAAAAAAGGTAAAATGTACGCAACACTATCAAAAATATTAGGCACTTTTTTTAAACAAGGTACTATTTTTAAGTATGGATTTAATTTTTCGCCGATGTATCGCCGATCCACAGGTAAAATTATGGTTGTTTCTGATGATTTATTAACCGTAAAAATTAAAATTCCGATTAGTTATAAAAACAAAAATTATGTCGGTACTATTTTCGGAGGAAGTTTATTTTCGGCAACCGATCCTATTTTTATGATTCAATTAATGTATATTTTAGGAGAAGATTATGTTGTTTGGGATAAAAATGCTACAATTAAGTTTAAAAGACCTGCTCGAGAAAATTCATATGTCGATTTTATTTTTACAGATATTGAAATCCTTCAGATAAAAAAACAGGTTCTTGAAAAAAAGGAAATTGATTTGGTTAAAGAAATTAAAATTATCAATAAAGATGCTTCTGTTGTTTATGCAGAAGTTTTAAAAAACCATATATATTGCAGATAAATCGTATTATAAAAACAAAAGAAAACAGCGTTAAATTAATTTTTTTATCGCTTATTTTTATCAGTATATATTCTTGTAGCGAGCAAAAAAGTAAATTTACTGATGCGCAAGTTTTTCGATATAATGAACACGCAAATATTAGTTCTTTAGATCCTGCTTTTGCCAAAGATCAGCGGAATATTTGGGCGGTTAATCAATTATTTAATGGCTTGGTTCAATTAGATGATAGTTTACATATTCAGCCTGATATTGCCAAAAAATGGGCGATTTCACAAGATGGAAAAACCTATCAATTTATCCTAAGAAATGATGTGAAATTTCATAAGCATTTGTTATTTGGAAAAGATTCAACAAGACTGGTAACCGCTGATGATTTTGAATATTCATTTCAGCGATTATTGTCAAAAAAAGTAGCATCTCCAGGAGGTTGGGTGCTTCAAAATGTGAAAAATTTTAAAGCTGAAAATGATTCCGTTTTTACCATCAATTTAAAACAAGCTTTTCCGCCTTTTTTAGGATTATTGGCAATGAAATATTGTTCGGTAGTTCCAAAAGAAGCGGTGGATTATTTTGGAAATTCATTTAGAGCAAATCCGATAGGAACAGGCGCTTTTCAATTTAAATTATGGGTGGAAAATACCAAATTAGTATTGCGTAAAAATCCGTTATATTTCGAAAGCGATATAAAAGGAACTAAATTACCGTATTTAGAAGCCGTTGCCATTACTTTTTTGCCTGATAAACAAAGCGAATATTTACAATTTATCCAAGGAAATCTTGACTTTATGAAAAGTTTAGATGCGTCTTATAAAGATGATATTTTAAATATTGATGGAACTTTAAAAGCCAAGCATCTTGATAAAATTAGAATGCAAACAGGTGCGTATTTAAACACGGAATATTTAGGGATTTATTTAGATGAAAATTTAAAGAATCCAACGCAACACTTGTTGATACGACAGGCGATTAATTATGGGTTTGACCGTAAAAAAATGATTAAATATTTACGAAACGGAATCGGAACTCCTGCTACAAGTGGATTTATTCCCAAAGGATTGCCGTCCTTTAATTCTCAGAAAGGATATTCGTATCAACCTAAAAAAGCACGTGCTTTGATGGCGAAATATCGCGAAGAAACAGGCGATGAAAATCCGAAAATTACCATTACAACCAACGCCAATTATTTAGATTTATGTGAATTTATACAGCGTGAATTACAGAATATTGGTTTACAAACAACAGTTGAGGTAATTCCGCCATCTGCTTTACGACAAGCAAAATCAAGTGGAAAATTAGCTATTTTTAGAGCTAGTTGGATTGCTGATTATCCTGATGCAGAAAATTATTTGTCATTATTTTATAGCAAAAATTTTATTCCTAATGGACCTAATTATACGCACTTTAAAAATCAAAAATTTGATGCTTTATATGAAAAATCAATAAAAGAAATTAATACGGAAAAACGATATCAATTATATCAAAAAATGGATAGTATACTCATTAAACAAGCACCAATTATTCCGTTATATTATGATGAAGTAATTCGTTTTAGTCAAAAAAACATACATAATTTAGGCATCAATCCGATAGATTTATTAAACTTAAAACGGGTTAAAAAAAGCTAAAAAAGAAAAAAATAACTCGAACGGACGATAATTTACCAATGTAAACGCGTCATAATCGGGTAGTGGTCGGATAATTTAATATCATTAAATGTTTTATATTGATTAATCGTCGCCATAGTATCGGTTAGCATAAAATCAATTCGCATCGGATAAATATATCTAAAAGATTTCCCCAAACCAATACCAGCGGTTAAAAAAGCATCTTTTTTATCTTTCGATAATTGTCGATATACCCAAGAATAGGAGGTATTATTAAAATCGCCACACATAATTTTCTTCTTTTTCCATGAATATTCGTGTTGCAAAATAAGTTCTGTTTGCGATACTTGTTTTTCAAAACCATTGGCTAAACGTTTAAATAATCGTTCGGAATCTTTCTCGCCAAAATATTCTTTTTCAGGATTTATTTTTAGTGATTCTAAATGCACATTATATACTCGAATTGTATCTTGATTTTTAACAATATCGACAAAAATAGTATTGTTCGCACTGTTTTTAAAATTTAAAGAACCTTTGTTGACAATAGGATATCTCGAATAGATAGCAAGCCCGAATTTACTAGTTTTAGATTTGGTTTTAATGTATTTATACGGCAGTTTTATATCTAATAAATCAGAGTGATAAAACTCTTGCATGGCAATAACATCGGGGTTTTGATTGTTTATAAATTCATATATTTTTTGTTCGGTAGTTACTTCGCTTAAATGTTTATAATAATTAAATAAATGCACGTTATAACTCATTATTTTTAAATCATTTGTTAAAACGGTTTCTTTATTTGAAAATTTGACAAGTGGTGGGGACGTAAACCAACCGATTAGCAAAATAAACAAAGAAAGTAAGCTATTTTTATGAAGTTTTAACAACCAGTATATAAAAAATCCAATATTTATAATGATTAATAATGGCACAAATAAGCTAAAAACAGCAACAGCTGGAAGTATTTGAGGTGATATAAAGGCCAAAACGTAGGAAAATAACAATACTGTTGCAAAAACTGAATTGACAAAAAATAGTAATTTATGTATAATTGAATACTTTTTCATTTCCGATTTGTCTTTAAATTTAATTTTTTATAAGCGTATTATATAAAATTTATGAATGTTTTTACTATTTTTAACGTTGTTTGAATAGAAAATCTTTTTCAGCTTTGGTTAGAGTATCGTAGCCTGTTTTACTTATTTTGTCTAAAATTGCGTCAATTTCTTGTTGATTTACAGATTTTTCACTCTTTTTAAGAGTAGTTTTTGTGCTTTTTTTTCCTGATTTATAAACCGTTTTTAATGGTTGCTCTCTTTTATTTTTCTCTTTTCTATTATTTCTATTATTTCTATTATTTTGAAAAAAAGTAGTTACTATTTTTTTAAACGGATTCAAAATTTCTAATTCTTTATTGCTGGCTTTTAACACATATAAAAAACCAAATAATGCACCGCCGATATGTGCTAAATGTCCGCCAGCATTTCCTGCTGGTATTTGGAGAACATCGAAAGCTACCCAAATACACGCTAATTTCCATAGTTTCACAAAACCAATTAACGGAAATTTTAATTCGTAATTAGGCATATATGTGGCAATTCCTATGAAAATAGCCGAAATTCCTGCTGATGCGCCTAATAAAATACTAGTATCGGCAACTTTTTGTAAGGCAGGAAAAAAATGATAACTCGCCATGAAAATAATCCCTCCAAAAACAGTTCCTAAAAGATAAAAATTCAGCAATTGTTTCGACGTAAAGTATTGCTTAAATAAATGTCCGATATAAAATAAGGCAATTAAATTTGATAAAATATGAATAAATCCAGTATGTAAAAATCCGTAGGTAATAATTGTCCAAGGTTTTGATAAAAAATCATCAAAACTAGCAGGCAAAGCAAACCATTTTACTAAAAAATTAGTGTTCGATTCAAATAAAAAACTAAAAGTATTGCTGATAAAAACCAATAAAAATACCGCAAGATTTATATAGATAAGTTGCTCTACAATTCCAGCATTTTTAAATCGATATTTTAAATTTTCAAAATTATTTAACGTATTAAATGTATTCATTCAATATTTTTTTACAAGATACAAGATACTAAATTAAAGTGTTTTAAATTGATTTTTTTTCCAATACCAAGCAATTACAAAACCAATAATTGCACCTCCAATGTGAGCAAAATGTGCAATATTTCCGATAGAATATTTGGTAACTCCAAAGAATACATCACTAGCAATCATGATAGGAATAAAATATTTTGCGGCAATGGGAACAGGGAAAAATATCAAGGCTAATTTAGCATCAGGAAATAGCAATCCGAAGGCAACTAAAATACCGTAAACAGCTCCAGAAGCTCCAACAGCAGGCGTGTGGTACAAACTATAAAACTCGCTCATCGTTTGGTTGGAAAGTGTAATTAGACTCTCATTATATTGTCCTGTATTTAATAAATTTTTGATGTCAATCGCTGAAATTCCTTGTTCAATTAATTGCTCATAAATTCCGTTAAACTGATAATAATTAACAAGCGTATAAATTAATCCAGCACCAATACCCGCCGAAAAATAAAAGAAAATAAACTTATTTTTCCCCCACATTTGTTCTAACGGCGTACCAAATGCCCACAAAGCATACATATTGAAAAGTAAGTGCATCGTGCTTCCGTGCATAAAAATATGCGTAACATATTGCCAAATTCCAAAGTTTTCATTTTCAGGGTAATGTAATGCGAAAATATTGGTTACATCTAAATTTAAAAGCTGTGGTGCAAAATACATAATCACATTAATGATTATCAAATGCTTAATAGCGTCCGTTATTTTTGGCATATTTATTTGTTATTTATTAAAAATAGTATCAATTTCGTTTAATGTTAATGTTTTAAACGTGGGTTTTCCAAAAGGTGAAATAGTAGGTTCTTTACAGCAAAATAAATCATCAACTAAACTTTCTTGCTCTTTATTATTTAGTACCGTTCCTGTTTTGATAGCCAATGATTTCGCAAAAGATTTCGCCATTACATCAAAATGACTAAAACTAGCATCGGGTACTTCTAGCTTAATATCATCTAATAATTCCTCTAAAATTAAAGTGATTTGACTCTCACTAATTGATGTCGGAATCCCACGGATGATAACACTTTCTTTGGTAAATTCATCGAACATAAAACCAGCACTTTCTAAGTCTGATTTTATGGTGTAAATCATTCCGATATCGGGTTTTGAAAACGAAATATTTACAGGAAATAATAATTGCTGACTACTGGCTTCTTTAACGGTAATATTTTCTAAAAATTCTTCGTATAAAATACGCTGATGTGCCAACGATTGATTAATTAAAACTACGCCAGATTTAATAGAACTTAACAAGTATTTCTTCTGAATTTGAAAAGTTTTCCCTGTTTCTGTTTCTTGATGTATTTCAAAAAGTTGAGATTGTGTCGTATTTTCGATATCCTCTAACGATTGATTATCAATATATAAAGCTTCCCAATCACTGGTATCTTTCTTAAAATTAGATTGATATGTTATCGAATTTGAATTATTAGAATCACTCAATTTACTACTATTTTTAGAATCGTTTGAATAGTCTAAAACTTCCGATTTTGGTTGATAACTTGGCGATGATTTGAATGGATTAAAATTCGGATCTACCGTAATTGGTGGAACAGCTGTTGATTTCGAATGATTTTTATTATAATCATACGGAGTATCCAAACTGGCATCCCTGGTAAAATCGAGCGTAGGGGCAACATTATATTGTCCTAAACTATGTTTAATCGTAGCTCGTAAAATAGCGTATAAAACTTTTTCATTATCGAATTTAACTTCTGTTTTTGTCGGATGTATATTGATGTCAATACTATTTGGAGGCACTTCTAAATATAGAAAATAAGAAGGATGCGCACCATTTTCGAGCAATCCTTCAAAGGCATTTACCACGGCATGATTTAAATACGAACTTTTAATAAAGCGATTGTTTACAAAAAAGTATTGTTCGCCTCTTTTTTTCTTAGCAAATTTGGGTTTTGTTATAAAACCTTTGATAGAAATGATATCGGTTTGTTCAGAAATTGGCACCAATCGTTCATTCATTTTGTTTCCAAAAATAGCGACAATTCGTTTGCGTAAATTGCTTTTTTTCAGATGATAAACCTCTGTTGTATTATGGTGTAATGAAAATGAAATATCAGGATGTACTAACGCAATTCGTTGAAATTCTTCTATAATATGACGAGTTTCAATCGTTTCTGATTTTAAAAAATTTCGACGTGCAGGAATATTATAAAATAGGTTTTTAACAGATATGCTTGTACCTTTTGGAGTTATAATATTTTCTTGATTTACAATAGTGCTTCCTTCAATTTTTATGAAAGAACCTATTTCTTGATGTTCTTGTTTTGTTTTGAGTTCGACATGCGCAATCGCAGCGATAGAAGCTAAAGCTTCGCCACGAAATCCTTTAGTATGTAAATTAAATAAGTCTTGTGCGTTTTTAATTTTTGAAGTTGCATGCCGTTGAAAACTTAAATGAGCATCGTTGGCAGTCATTCCTTTACCGTCATCAATTACTTGAATTAATGTTTTTCCAGCGTCTTTTATTAGGAGTTTAACAGCAGTAGCACCCGCATCAATAGCGTTTTCAATTAATTCTTTAACGACTGATGCAGGGCGTTGTACTACTTCACCCGCAGCAATTTGGTTCGCAACATGATCGGGTAATAATTGTATAATATCAGACATTAGTTATTTTTAGATAAAAAGATGGAAAGGTCGAAATCGATAAAAAATAAGAATAAAACTAAAAAAAATGCCACTAAAATTAGAATCGTACTGTTAAAACCACCATTTTCAGAATTTTTAAATTCATCAATAGCATCTGTAAATTTACCTTTTATGCCTTTTGATTTTCCAACGGTTGTACGAAATTCATCAAATTTATGTTTTACTTGATACGGATTTCCGTCCCCTTTGTAGTAAGTAGGCTTGTAGTTAAATTTTTTATTTTCTTTTTTAATAAATCCCATAGCACATTGCTTCTTTTTGAATACTGTAATACTTTTGAAGTGTAACAAAAATTACACCAAATTAAGACGAAATTCAAAGTTACTCAATTATCAATTAATCGTCAAAAATTAAGGATAAATTAACGTTAAAAAAGAGCCAAAATGTACTACATTCTGACTCTTTTTCCTTTATTTTTTGTTTAAATAAGATCTCTTATCAGTCGTTTTTTTGTAAAACGTTGAATTGAATGAATCGCTAAAAAAAAAAGCTAAAAATTCACTAAAAATAGTTTAAAATATCTTGATATAATTAAAAACCTAAAGAACTTATTGGTTTATCGATGTTTTTAAGTGCTGCCATTTTAATTGCTGCAATAGCACATTCAATACCTTTGTTTCCTAGTTTTCCTCCAGAACGGTCTAAAGATTGTTGCTTTGTATTATCGGTTAAAACACAGAATATCACAGGAACATCATATTTAATGTTTAAATCGACAATACCTTGTGTAACACCTTCACAAACAAAATCAAAATGTTTTGTTTCTCCTTGAATTACGTTTCCAATAGCAATAATTGCATCTACTTTTTGAGATTCAATCATTTTTTTACATCCGTAAACAAGTTCAAAACTTCCTGGAACATCCCAAGAAGTGATGTTATTTTCTTGAGCCCCACAATCTAAAAAAGCATCAATCGCTCCTTTGTGTAAGTTTCCTGTAATTTCAGGATTCCACTCTGAAACAACAATCCCAAATCGAAAAGATTTCGCATTTGGGATCGTTGCTTTATCATAATAAGATAAATTTGTTGTTGCCATTATTGCGCGTATTTTGCACTATTGATATATTTTTCAATATCCTTACCTTGATCGGTACTAGCGTATTTTTCTTTAATTTTTGTATATAATTTTTCAGCAGTTTTATATTCTTTTAAAGTCATGGCAGTTTGTGCCGCTTTAAATAAGAATAAAGGCGCTGTAAAGTCATTACTTTTCTTTTTAGCTGCTTTTTGATAATAAGCTAAGGCATCTTCTGGTTGATTAATATCAGCAAAAGCATCGCCAATTGCTCCTAAAGCAGTTGCTCCTAATAATTCATCTTCGGAATCAAAATCACTTAAATACGAAATCGCTTCTTGATATTTTTTAATTTTTAAATATGAAATACCTGCATAATAATTTGCTAAATTTCCTGCTTTTGTACCGCTAAATTTATCAGCAATATCGGTAAAACCATATTTTCCATCACCACCATTTAATCCGATGTTATATAAAGAATCTGCTGCAACACCAGCTGATTTCTCTGCTTTGTCAAAGAATGTTCTTGGATATGCTAATTCATTCGAAGCTTCCTTTTGATTTGGTTCTGAAATGAATGAAGTATAGGCTAAATAACCTAAAATTAAAGCCGCGATTGTTATCAATCCATAAAATAAAGATTTGCTATTTTTCTCAATCCATTGCTCTGATTTATTTGCCGTATCATCTAAAGTATTAAATACTTCAGCCGTGGTACTTTGCGATTCATCAAAGTTCTCTTCAACTTCTTCTACAATCTTTTCTTTTTTAGGTTTGTATCCTCTTTTTTTGTATGTAGCCATAATTGCTTAAAAATTTGTGGAACAAAAATAGCTTTTTAAATTGGATTTTAAAAATTGATTTTTTCGCTAAAAAAAACATAATTTGCAGGTTCTTTTTTGAAACAATTTTCAGTATGTATTTGCAAAAATTATCATTGGTAAACTTTAAGAATATTGAAACGCAATCGTTTGACTTTCAGCAGAAAATAAACTGTTTTGTGGGCGATAATGGCGTTGGAAAAACCAATGTGTTAGATGCTATTTATTATTTGTCGTTTGCAAAAAGTTACTTTAATTCGGTTGCTGGACAAAATATTCGTCATGGGCAAGATTTTTTTATGATTGAAGGAACCTATCAATTAGGCGATAGAAATGAGAAAATTTTATGTTCTTTAAAAAGAGGTCAGAAAAAAATATTAAAAAGAAACGATAAAGCTTACGAAAAATTCTCGGAACATATCGGGCAATTGCCGTTGGTTATTATTTCGCCTGCCGATAGAAATTTAATTGTAGAAGGCAGTGAAACCCGCCGAAAATTTATAGATGGCGTTATTTCTCAACAAGATAAAAAATACTTACAAAGTTTAATTTCGTATAATAAAATTATCAGTCAGCGAAATGCGTTGTTAAAATATTTTGTTGCAAATAGAATATTTGATGCCTTAAATTTAAAAGTATATGATGCGCAATTAATCGAATTAGGAATGGTTATTTATCAAAAGAGAAAAGACTTTTTAGAAGAATTTGTACCGATTTTTAATGAAAAACATCAAATAATTTCAGGAGCAAAAGAAAAAGTGAATTTACGCTATAAAAGTCAATTACATGAAACTTCTTTAGCCGATTTATTAACGCAAAGTTTATCGAAAGATAGAATGTTACAATATACGTCATCGGGGATTCATAAAGATGATTTGAATTTTGAAATTGGCGAATATCCTATTAAAAAATTTGGATCGCAAGGACAACAAAAATCGTATTTAATCGCTTTGAAATTAGCACAATTCGAATTTATTAAAAAACAATCAAACGTAACGCCGATTTTATTATTAGATGATATTTTTGATAAATTAGACGAAAATCGAGTCGCACAAATTGTCGCTTTGGTAAATAATGACGCTTTTGGACAAATTTTTATAACTGATACACATTTTGATAGAACCGAAAATGTACTTAAAAAGAGTAATCAAGAATATCAAATTTTTAATTTATAATATAAATTTTAAAAAAGTATGGCAAAACGAGAAAATGATAGTTTTTCAATTAAAGATTTATTAGGAAGTTATATTAAAGAAGGAAATTTAAACAAAGGTTTTCAGAAAATTCACATTCACGAAGCTTGGGAAAAGTTAATGGGCGCTGGAGTTGCGTCTTATACTAGTGAAGTGAAACTACAAAACGGAACGTTAATTGTTCGTTTAACATCGTCTGTTTTAAGAGAGGAATTAAATTATGGAAAAGAGAAAATAATCCGAATGATAAACGAAGAAATTGGCGAAAATTTAATCAAAAAAATAATGTTGGTGTAATCCCACGATTTGTAGAGACGCGATGCATCGCGTCTCTACGTAACCTATATTGGGTTTATTTTATGTTTTTAATATCTATATAAAAATTTTCATCCACCGTAATTTTAGCCGTTATTTTATCCGAAGAAACTATTGTTTTTTGCCAATTTTTAGTAGGATTTAATTGTTGAGTTTTTTTATCAACCAAAATATTTATAGGCATATTAAAACCTTCAATAACATTCTTCCATCGATATGAAATTTCATTATTTTGAATTTTATATTCAAAAACAGGAATTTTAATGGTTCGTAAATACTGATCAAAAACACAAGATAAATCTAACCCTGATTGTGCTATTAAATAATTTTCAACCTGTTTGGTAGTTACTGTTTTATGATAAAAAACGGAATTTAAACCACGTAAAATTTGTCGCCATTTTTCATCATTATCAAGCAAGGTTCTGATGGTATGCAACATATTTGCACCTTTATAATACATATCGCCAGAACCTTCGCTGTTTACATCATATTGTCCAATAATTGGAATATCATTTTTGATGTTTTTTCGAGTTCCTATAATATATTCTTTGGATGCTTTTCTACCGTAGTAATAGTCTAAAAATAAGCTTTCAGAATAGGCGGTGAAACTTTCATGAATCCACATATCTGCAATATCTTTATTGGTAATATTATTGGCAAACCATTCGTGTCCCGATTCGTGAATAATAATAAAATCGAATTGTAAACCCCAACCAGTTCCTGATAAATCACGTCCTAAATATCCGTTTTCAAAATTATTTCCATACGTAACCGAACTTTGATGTTCCATACCTAAATAAGGCGCTTCTACGAGTTTGTATCCATCTTTATAAAAAGGATATTTCCCAAACCAATGTTCGAAAGCTTTCATCATTTTAGGAGCTTCTTTAAACTGCTTTTTTGCTTTTGATAAATTATCTTGTAACACATAATAATCCATATTTAAAACACCCGCTTCACCGTTATATTTTTCAGAAAAATGTACATAATCGCCAATATTTATATTGACGCCATAATTATTAATCGGATTATCGACAAACCAATGATAGGTTTTTGTACCGTCATTATGTTGCTCGATATTGCGTAATTTTCCGTTAGAAATATCCATCAAATTTTTAGGAACACGCACGCTAATTGCCATGCTATCCACTTCATCATACATATGATCTTTGTTTGGCCACCAAACACTTGCACCTAATCCTTGGCAAGAAGTGGCAACAAAATGATTCCCATTCTTATCTTTTTTCCAGGTAAAACCACCATCCCAAGGCGCATTTTTTGCAACTTTTGGGTGTCCTTTATAATAAATATCCAAAGAATTAACAGCGCCTATTTTTTGAGTTTCTTT
Organism: Tenacibaculum piscium; assembly: GCF_021390755.1. NCBI lineage: Bacteria > Pseudomonadati > Bacteroidota > Flavobacteriia > Flavobacteriales > Flavobacteriaceae > Tenacibaculum > Tenacibaculum piscium. The sequence continues at coordinate 653,751 of NZ_JAJGWR010000001.1, forward strand.
CAAATGAATAAAATGTGCATTTCCTTGATGAGTTACTTTTAATTCTCTGCCATTTTGAATAACTTTCGTGATTTTTAAAGGCGCTTGTAAATCAATTTGTAATATATTATGTGGTTTTAAAACGGTGTATTGTACCGTGTTTTTTCCTTGGATAAATTTTTTATCAGGATTCACAGCAATATCTAAATGATAATACGTCAAATTCCACCAAACTCTTTCGGGTGTTATTGTTCCTCGCAAACTGTCTTGATGCGTGAAGTTTTTACTATGTTCAAACAGCGATGTTTGTGCGAATATAGTATTACTGATTATCAGAAAAAAAGTGCTTATAATTAATTTTTTATTCATTATAAAGTTGTTATTAAATAAGGATTACAAATATAAGTGTTTAATTTTTTTGTTTACCAGAATGAATTATGGCTAATTATAGCGAACTTTTCTGATATTTGTATAAAATTTAATAAATGTCAAAAGTCGTATTAATAACAGGCGCATCTTCTGGAATCGGAAAAGCGGTTGCTACTTATTTGCATCATAAAAAGTATATCGTTTACGGAACAAGCAGAAATCCCGAAGGTTTAAAATTACCTTATAAAATGGTGGCTTTAGATGTTACAAAACCAGTAACAATACAAGAAGCTATTCAAAGTATTCTTCAAAAAGAAGGTAGAATAGATGTGTTAATAAACAATGCAGGAAAAGGAATAACAGGGTCGATTGAAGATACGCCAACCGATGAAATGCGTGCGAATTTTAACACGAATTTCTTTGGCGCTATTGATGTTATCAAGGCTGTTTTACCACAAATGCGCCAACAAAAATCGGGTGTTGTTATTAATTTAACATCCATCGCAGGTTATATGGGATTGCCTTTTAGAGGAATTTACTCGGCAAGCAAAGGTGCTTTAGAACTCGTTACAGAAGCCATCAGTATGGAGGTGAAAAGCTTCGGAATTAAAGTAATAAACGTAGCACCTGGTGATTTTGCCACCAATATTGCCGCAGGAAGATATCATACGCCAGTATATGAAAAATCAGCCTATAAAGAAAAATATGCCGAAAATTTAGCTTTAATGGACGGGCATGTGTCATCAGGAATGAATCCTGAAATAATGGCGAAGGCATTGTATGAAATTATAGAACATAAAAATCCTAAAATACATTACAAAATAGGTGGTTTTATGGAAAAATTCTCCATCGTTCTAAAACGAATACTACCTGATAAAATGTATCAAAAACTGTTAATGAATCATTATAAATTATAGCTAAATTATAAATAAATTGTAAATTTGTAAGCAATATTCTGTAAAGTCAAAAAATCGCTTTTAATTAAAATTAATTTAACCATATAACATATATATAGATGAAATTTTTTATAGACACTGCTAATTTAGCACAAATAAAAGAAGCACAAGCGTTAGGGATTTTAGATGGTGTAACGACCAATCCATCTTTAATGGCAAAAGAAGGAATTACAGGCGAACAAAATATTATCAATCATTACAAAGAAATTTGTAAATTGGTAGAAGGTGATGTTTCTGCTGAGGTTATTTCAACTAATTTTGATGGAATGGTAAAAGAAGGAGAGGCGTTAGCCGCTTTAAATCCTCAAATCGTGGTAAAATTACCAATGATAAAAGACGGAATTAAAGCCTGTAAATATTTTTCATCAAAAGGAATTAAAACAAATGTAACACTTGTTTTTTCAGCAGGTCAGGCGTTATTGGCGGCCAAAGCAGGAGCAACGTATGTATCGCCATTTATTGGTCGTTTAGATGATATTTCAACAGATGGATTAAATTTAATCTCTGAAATTCGTTTAATTTATGATAATTATAATTTTGAAACACAAATTTTAGCGGCATCTGTACGTCACACGATGCACATTATTGATTGTGCAAAATTAGGTGCCAATGTAATGACAGGACCTTTAAGTGTAATCGAAGGATTGTTAAAACATCCTTTAACAGACATCGGTTTGGCAAAATTTTTAGAAGATTATAAAAAAGGAAACTAAAAGAAAAAAACTAAGTATTATCGCAAGATTATTGCCATAATATTAATTTTTAGCATAAAATGTCATTTTGAAGTAATTCTTTAAAATGACATTTTTTTAAATTAAAGTAAGATGTATCCAAAAAAAGAACTCGCACAATTAGTTATTTCGGCATGTCATCAATTTAATATTGATACCGTTATTATTTCGCCAGGTTCAAGAAACGCACCGCTGACTATTGGATTTTCAAATCATCCAAATATAGAAACATTAAGTGTTGTTGATGAGCGTTGTGCTGCTTTTTTTGCTTTAGGAATCGCCCAGCAAAAGCGAAAACCTGTGGCTATGATTTGTTCTTCAGGCTCTGCATTATTAAATTATTATCCCGCCATAGCGGAGGCTTTTTATAGCAATATTCCGCTGGTGGTAATTTCTGCGGATAGACCCAAACATTTAATCGATATTGGCGATGGACAAACCATCCGTCAGGAAAATGTGTTTGAAAACCATGTATTATTTTCGGCAAATTTAACAGAATCGACCAATAAATCGGGCAATCAGTTTATTCAAAATAAAACCTTAGTAAGTAAAGCCTTGCAAATTGCAATTTCAAAAAAAGCACCGGTACATATTAATGTTCCTTTTGATGAGCCTTTGTATGAAACTGTTGATGATTTAAAAATGATTGATTTTTCTGAAAATTTAGAAGAAAACAATCAAAATACTAATTTTCAAGATGCTAAAAATTATCAGAAATTAATAGAAATTTGGAATACATCTTCTAAAAAAATGATTTTAGTAGGAAGTCATTTCCCTGAGGATGAATTGCAAGCTGTTTTAACTGATTTAGCTGATAATCAAGGTGTTTTAGTTTTTACAGAAACGACTTCAAATTTATATCATTTAAAATTTATCAACAGCATTGATAAATTGATTATTCCTTTAAACGAAGCTGATTTTTCGGCATTGCGTCCAGCGGTTTTAATTACTTTGGGAGGAATGGTTATTTCTAAGAAAATAAAGCAATTTTTGCGAAAATATACACCTGAAAATCATTGGCATATCGATGAATTTAAACCCATGGATACCTATCAATGTTTATCGGAATTTGTGCAAGATAAACCCGTATATTTTTTACGAAAATTAGTAAATCAGCAAGAAAATAAAGTAAGTGAATTAGCAGAAATTAGCAATATTTATCAACAAAAATGGCTGGTTAAAAAGCAAGAACGACATCAAAAACATCAACAATATTTAGCAAATTGTGAATATTCCGATTTAAAAGTATTTGAAACCGTTTTAAAAGCAATTCCTAACAATTCACAGCTTCAAATTAGCAACAGTTCTATAATTAGGTATTCACAATTATTTGATACCAATAAAACCTTGCAAATATTTTGTAATAGAGGAACAAGCGGGATTGACGGAAGTACAAGCACGGCAATCGGAGCAGGATTCGCTACAAAAACTATCAAAAAAACAACTTTTATCACTGGAGATTTAAGTTTTTTTTACGACAGCAACGCTTTATGGAATGATAATATTCCTACAGATTTTAGAATTATTATAATAAATAATGCTGGTGGCGGAATTTTCAGGTTTATCCCTGGACCATCAACTACAAATGCCACAAATTATTTTGAAACGCCACATCATTTAACGGCAGAACATTTGGCAAAAATGTATGATTTTGAATATACAGCTATTTCAAATTTAGAAGAATTAACAACAGAATTGAACGGATTGAACGGATTGAATGATTTTTATGCGGAATCTGGGAAGCCAAAAATAATGGAGGTTTTTACTCCGAAAGAAATAAATGACGTAGTTTTAAAGAACTATTTTAAAAACTTATAAAATGGAATTACAAGACGGATTATACGAAGACTCACAAGAAAATTCACAAAACGAATTACAAAACGATTCACAAGGTGGTTTACAAGAAGGAGATCAGATAAATTTAAAAATAGTGGAGCAAACACCTTTAGGGTACAATGTTTTAATTGATGATGAATTTGACGGTTTGTTGTTTAACAGTGAAGTGTATCAAGACATTGAAGAAGGTATGGAAACCTATGGATACGTTAAAAAAATACGAGATGATGGTAAAATAGATGTGTCGTTACGTCCACAAGGTTTTAGAAACGTAATTGACAGCGATGCCGATGTAATTATGCGTAAATTAGATGAAAAAGGTTTTTTAATGCTTACTGATAAAAGCTCGCCTGAATCAATTAAATTTCGTTTACAGATGAGTAAAAAGGCTTTTAAAAGAGCTATCGGTGGTTTGTATAAAGATAAAAAAATTGAGCTAAAAGAAGATAGAATTGAATTAATTAAATAATTTTAATTCCAATATTTTTCAATATTCTTTTAAACTTATTTTATATAAAAAAACCGCTATCATTTATTTTTAAATAAAAAGATAGCGGTTTTTTTTTTGATGAAAATTTTATTGATTATTCAGCTTCATTATTTTGGTCTGAATTTTCATCGATATTTTCATTGTTTTCATTGTCTTGAGGAGTTTCTTCAAAGTTTTCTTCAGGGAGAGTTTCGTCTTTCGGTTGGCTATTTTTTAAATCCGTTACTCGTTTTATATTTTCGTAAAAAGCTGTTGCATTCGGATCAGAAGGTCCCATTTTACCAAACGCCGCTTTATAGTAAAACTCCGCTTTTTCGTAATCCTTTCCTAGTTCATGATACTTTCCAACATAGAAATCACCAATATGTGAATTTGGATATTTTATCATTACAAAATCACCTAAAACACGCAAATAATCGCCATCTTGTTTGTCAATAACAATTCCTTCAATCGCAAAAATATCATCTAAACGAACATTCAAATTCGAACCATATAAATATTGAATGTCTAAATATTTTTGTTCTACATATTTTATCGCTTCTAAAGGATCTAAATCTTTAATTTTTGCTTCAAATTCACTTTTGGTGATTTTAGCATACAAATAAAACATCTTTTCAAAAGCTCGTGGAATCGTTTCTCCAATTACCGATAAATAACTCGGAGAATTTTCAAAAGTATCAAAAGTAATGTGCATATTTTTAGCATCAAAAGATGTTAAAAAAGTACCAATTTCTGTAAATCGATCCTGTTGTTCTTCGTTGATATATTTTTTATTATTACTGGTGTATAAAAAATAAGAATTATCTTTTTGACCCAATCTGGCTAAAGAATAAGATTGAATTGTTCGAGCGCTAAACTTTGTAAATTCAGGCGTAATACAAATAAAAGCATTGAAAACAGGCTCAATATCTCTTAAAAAATAAGTGCTAAAATTAGCCGCTTTTCCCTGAGACGCAATGGTTAAGAAAGGTGAAGTTCTGTAATTTAATTCCATATAAGGAATCAATTCTTTTTTGATGAATTTTTGAAATCGTTTCGCACTTTCTGTTAATGCGTTGTTTGATGGAATAATTGAAATATCTTTTTTATAAGTGTTTTTCATGTCAATTCCAACAACGATTTGACGTGGAGCTTTGTCGCTATTTGCATATAATTTAGCGTTTCCAACGTACATATCAAAAAGATATTGATCGCCTAAAATAATGGCTAAAGGATATTTTACAGCTTGTTCTTTCTCGTAATTTTCAGGAATATAAATTTTGACACTTCTACCATTTTTAAAGAAGGCAGAATTAATATTATCGGTAATTACTTTTTGTGAAAAAAGACTAGTGCTTATCAGTAAAGTAACTAAAAAAAAGAGTTGTTTCATGATTATTTTTTAATTTTTTCTTGATTATTTTTTGATTATTTTTAAGCGATTTCTTCAGGCGTTATATTATATCCTTCAAATATAGAAAAGAAAACAAAGTTATATACAAAGTTATAAACAAAGTTTTTATGTTATTTTTGTTGTACTTACAAACGTTAATAGTTTTAAATTATGATAGAACCTCAATGGAAAGTTGCCAAAGAGTATGAAGATATTACTTATAAAAAGTCGCACAATGTAGCAAGAATAGCATTTAATCGCCCCGATATACGTAATGCTTTTCGTCCACACACGACTTCTGAATTATTAGATGCTTTTCAAGATGCACACGAAGACACGAATATAGGAGTCGTATTATTATCGGCAGAAGGTCCTTCTTCAAAAGATGGCATTTGGAGTTTTTGTTCGGGTGGCGATCAAAATGCCCGTGGCGAAAAAGGCTATGTTGGTAAAGATGGCTATCATCGTTTAAATATTTTAGAAGTACAGCGTTTGATTCGTTTTATGCCAAAAGCCGTAATTTGTGTTGTTCCAGGTTGGGCAGTTGGTGGCGGACATAGTTTACACGTAGTTTGCGATTTAACCTTGGCAAGTAAAGAACACGCCATTTTTAAACAAACTGATGCTGATGTAACGTCTTTTGATGCAGGATACGGTTCAGCATATTTAGCGAAAATGGTCGGGCAGAAAAAAGCTCGTGAAATTTTCTTTTTAGGAAGAAATTATTCAGCGCAAGAAGCGTATGAAATGGGAATGGTAAACGCCGTAATTCCACATGATGAACTAGAACAAACTGCTTTCGATTGGGCGCAAGAAATTTTAGAGAAATCGCCGACATCAATAAAAATGTTAAAATTCGCGATGAATTTAACCGATGACGGCATGGTCGGACAACAAGTATTTGCTGGGGAAGTTACCCGTTTAGCCTATATGACAGAAGAAGCAAAAGAAGGACGTGATGCTTTTTTAGAGAAAAGAAAACCGAATTTCCCTAAAACTTGGATTCCATAGTCAATTAATAAATTTTCAATGATGAATTACGAATTGTTATTTTTTAAGAATTCGTAATTTTAAATTATTAATTCGTAATTAAAATAAATGAAAATAATTTGTATCGGGCGTAATTATGCCAAACATATCGAAGAATTGGCAAATGAAAAACCAGAAAGTCCTGTTGTTTTTCTAAAACCAGATTCTGCAATTCTTCCGAAGAAAATGCCTTTTTTTATTCCTCCTTTTTCTGATGATATTCAGTATGAAGTGGAGGTTCTAGTGAAAATAAATAAAGTAGGAAAACATATTTCATCAAAATTTGCTCATAAATATTATGATGAAATAGGTTTAGGAATCGATTTTACAGCCCGCGATGTGCAAGCAACATGTAAAGAAAAGGGATTGCCTTGGGAAAAAGCAAAAGCCTTTGACGGTAGTGCCGTTATTGGTAATTTTTATCCGAAGGAAGAATTTAATTTAGAAAGTATTTCTTTTCAATTACATAAAAATAACCAAGTAGTTCAGGATGGAAATTCCGAAACGATGCTTTGGAAAATTGATGAATTAATTAGTTATGTATCACAATATTTCACCTTGAAAAAAGGCGATGTTATTTTTACAGGAACGCCAGCAGGTGTTGGAAAAGTAGAAGAAAATGATGTGTTAACAGGAATTATTAATTCAAAACAAGCTTTTGAAATTAAAATAAAATAAATAAATCCCGCTTTATGCGGGATTTATTATGAAAAAAAGAGAACAAGAAAGGACAAAAGAAACAGGACAAGAAAGAAATAAGAAGTAAGAAACATAAATGAAAAAGATACAGAATAAGAGTGTAAATGCAGAAATAATAACCATTGGAGATGAAATTCTAATCGGTCAAATTGTGGATACCAATTCACAATGGATTGGGCAGGAATTAAATAAAATTGGCGTTTCGGTTTATCAAATTTCTTCTATTCAAGATGAAAGAAAACATATTTTAAATGCCTTAAAAGAAGCCGAAAAAAGAGCAGATATCGTAATTATTACAGGAGGTTTAGGTCCTACAAAAGATGACATCACTAAAAAAACAATAGCCGAATATTTTAAGGATGATAAAAATATTGAATATCCTGAAGTAATTGAACATATTAAAGTGTTGTTTAAAAAAGTAAAGCATCCGTTTAATGAAGTTCAGAAATATCAAGCACAATTGCCGTCAAAAGCAACTTTGTTAATGAATCAATTTGGAACAGCTCCAGGAATGTGGTTTTACGAAAATAATACTGTTTTTGTATCATTACCCGGTGTTCCATACGAAATGAAAGGACTTATAACCAATGAAGTATTGCCTAAAATTCAGCAAAAATATAAATTACCATACATAATACACACTACTATTATGACCGTTGGCGTGGGAGAAAGTGTTATCGCCGAACGGATTGAAGATTGGGAAAATAATTTACCGATACATATTAAAGTAGCTTATTTGCCATCTTTTGGAAAAGTTCGATTGCGAATATCAGCAAAAGGAAATGACAAAGAAATTCTTGAAAATGAAATTTCAACAAAAATAATAGCATTAAAAAACTTAATTTCAGATATTATTGTAGGGTATGATACGGATGCTTCTATTGAAAAAAGAGTAGGAGATTTATTAAGTATCAAAAATAAAACAGTAAGCACTGCCGAGAGTTTAACAGGAGGGAAAATAGGCGCTTCGTTGGTTGCGATAGCAGGTTCTTCAGCGTATTTTAAAGGTGGGTTTATTACTTATACTGCCGAATTAAAACAGCAATTACTAGGTGTTTCAAAGCAAACAATACAAGAGTTTAGCGTTGTTAGTGAACAAGTTGCTAAAGAAATGGCAATGGGTTGTTTGAATAAATTACAAACAGATTATGCTATCGCAGTAACAGGAAATGCAGGACCCACGACTGATGTTACAGACAAAAATGTAGGAGTCGTTTATATCGCAATTGCTACAAAAAATGCCACGAAAAATAATGTTGAGGTGCACGAGTTTAATTTTGGACAACCAAGAGAAAAAGTTATCAATAGAACCGTAACAAAAGCTTTAGAGTTATTAATGATGTCAATTCAAAAATAACACAAGAAACTTACAAGTAATTTTTTTAACTTTTTTTGTTCTAATTAAAAATATTTATGTATTTTTGCCGTCAGTTACGCTTCCAGTAGGTTAGATGCTTAACCTCTAGGTTAGAATACAAAAAAATAAATAAAATAAGAATTTAAACGGGTTTTTTTGTGCAATCAATATATTTGCGTAAATTTGCACCTCGTTTAGAAATAATACTAAAAACTGTCAAGAAGATGTCTAGAGTTTGTGAACTTACAGGAAAAAAAGCAATGGTTGGGAACAATGTTTCTCACGCATTAAATAGAACTAAAAGAAAATTTAACGCTAATTTAATGACTAAGCGTTTCTTTATCCCAGAAGAAGATAAGTGGATTACACTTAAAGTATCTGCTTCTGCATTAAAAAATATTAATAAAAAAGGAATCTCTGCTGTGATTAAAGACGCTAGAGAGAATGGTTTCTTAACTAAATAATTCCTTACTTAGATAAAACTTCACAGAGATGGCAAAAAAAGGAAACAGAGTTCAGGTTATATTAGAATGTACTGAACACAAAGCAACTGGTAAACCAGGAACTTCACGTTATATTACTACAAAGAACAAAAAAAACACTCCTGATAGAATGGAATTAAAGAAATTTAATTCTATCTTAAAGAAGATGACAGTTCATAAAGAAATTAAATAATTAAAAGTTTTTTTAAACTTTAATAAACCATAGAACATGGCAAAGAAATCAGTAGCATCGTTACAAACAGGAGCGAAAAGATTAACCAAAGCAATCAAAATGGTGAAATCTCCAAAAACAGGAGCTTACACATTTGTTGGAGCAATTATGGACCCTGCACAAGTAAATGATTTTATCAAGAAAAATTAATACTTGTTTACAAAATATATAAAAGCTACTTTCATAAGAGAGTAGCTTTTTTTTTGTGCTAAAAATTGTATATTGACACCTCCAAGTAATCAGGTAAGTATGACAATTTGACTATATAATATAGTTTGGTATAGTTTTCACCCTATATAAATGATTGTAAAATTTAACTATGAGTTTTTTTAAGAAAATCTTCTCGAGAGAGAAAAAAGAAACATTAGACAAAGGACTAGAAAAAACAAAAACAAGTTTTTTCTCTAAATTATCGAAAGCCGTTGCAGGGAAAGCAAAAGTAGATGCTGCTGTTTTAGATAACTTAGAAGAAGTATTAGTTTCTTCGGATGTTGGTGTAGCTACTACACTAAAAATTATTGATAGAATTGAAGCTCGAGTTGCTAGAGATAAATATGTAGGTACTGATGAATTAAACCAAATTCTTAGAGATGAAATTGCGGGATTATTATCAGAAACAAATACAAAAGATGCTACCGAATTTACTGTTCCAACAAACAATAAACCTCATGTAATAATGGTCGTTGGTGTCAATGGTGTTGGTAAAACAACGACGATTGGTAAGTTAGCATCGCAGTTTAAAAAGCAGGGTTTAAAGGTTGTTCTTGGAGCTGCAGATACCTTTAGAGCTGCCGCAATTGATCAATTACAAGTTTGGGCAGATAGAACTGATGTACCAATTATTCGTCAAGAAATGGGATCTGATCCTGCATCTGTAGCGTTTGATACGGTGAAATCTGGCGTAAATCAAAATGCCGATGTTATTATTATTGATACCGCTGGTCGTTTGCATAACAAAGTTAATTTAATGAATGAATTAACAAAAATTAAACGTGTAATGCAAAAAGTGATACCTAATGCACCGCATGAAGTATTATTAGTTTTAGACGGTTCAACAGGACAAAATGCTTTTGAACAAGCAAAACAGTTTACAAAAGCCACAGAAGTAACTTCTTTAGCAGTAACAAAACTTGACGGAACAGCAAAAGGTGGTGTGGTTATCGGTATTTCTGATCAATTTCAAATTCCAGTAAAATATATCGGAGTTGGCGAAGGAATTGACGATTTACAAGTATTTAATAAACACGAATTTGTAGATTCTTTCTTTAAATAAAAAATATAAAATAGATTTTTTAATACTAAAAAGACAAAAGAAACTCCCAATTTGGGAGTTTTTTTGCTTGTATATTATTGTAAATATAGTTAATAACTAATTAAAATTTTAAATGTATGATTTAATTTATAGATATTTAAATTATCATCAAAGGCATTTTTTACTTCTAATAATTTATTTTCAAGTTCAATTATTTTTTGTTCTATTTTAGTTGCATCACCAATATTTTTACTTTTTTGTAAAACATCTTTCAAATCAAGCTGATAAAGTGTAAATATTGAAGCGTACTCTTTGCTTAAAGATTCAATTTCATCTCTAATAAACTTTGCCTGATTTAACGCATAATTTGGATAAATCAATTTATTATCGCTTAAATGAGCACTGTAAGAAATTGGTTTTGCATCAATTATTTGTGCTACTTTTTGCTGTACAATATTTTTAGTATAATACCTATTTATCAATTGTGTTAAGGAGGTTTTTTTGTCTTTTTCTGATATCATATTTGGGCTTAACGTATTTGAACGCTCGGTAGTATATTGAGTTAATAATAATACCAATCCTTTTTTTCTGACATCTAAAGTTCTTAAATTTTGTTCAAAATTTACTTGACATTTTGCCAAACCTTCATAATGTTCTAAATATACTTTTAATGATTTTTTTAATTCAACAATATGATTTATAGATACATTTTTATCTTTTATGGCATTTCCAATCACTAAATCAACAATAGATTTAATTGAATTAACAATCGGCATGGCGCTACTTATTGTCTTGGTTATTGGCGATTTTATGATATTATCAACAAAAAGCAAAAACTTAGATTTTTTAATTCCATTGATTTTACTCTTTCCTTTAAAAATATTTTTTTCGATAATAATAGCAATTTGATTCGATAATGAAAAACCTAATTCCGCATTTTCAGGATTGTTTAAACTTGAAATTTTAGTAAGATAATCACTTGTTGCATCTAGTTGTTTGATGGCATTTAAACTCGCATTTGCTGCAAAAACAAAATCAGTAGTATTGACTATTTTATTTTTTCGTTGCTGTAATTGTTTTTTTAAACTAAAAAGCTCGGCGTCAGTTAAGTTCTTTATTTTCTGATTGTTAGACTCCATTAATTCTTCAAAGTTTTGAACTTTTAATACAATCGTATCTAATTTTTCTTTGGTATTTAATACATCAAAATAATTTTTATAAATAATATTGATAGAATCTTTGAACGTTTGCCCATGTACATTCGAAGATGAAATAATGATGATAATAAGTAATATTTTATTCATGCTGATTAATCGTTACAGATTTAACTGATTTTAAAGTATCAGCAAAAATACAAATTTATCAAAAATGAAATTAACAGTTATTTAATTAAAATGAACCTCAAATTTTTAAGCTTTTAATTTTTACAAACTTGTTGTTTAAACAGTATCTTTGCAACCTAAATTTTTATAGCACAATGCGCACAAAATCACCAAAGCAGAATAAAATCAACGTAGTTACCTTAGGATGTTCTAAAAACATTTACGATAGTGAAATTTTAATGGGACAATTAAAAGCCAATGGTAAAAACGTGGTTCATGAAGATCCTGAAGATGATGGTAATATTGTTGTTATCAATACCTGTGGTTTTATAGGGAAAGCAAAAGAAGAAAGTATTGATACTATTTTGCATTACGCACAACGTAAAGAAGCGGGGGAAATAGATAAAGTATTTGTTTCGGGTTGTTTAAGTGAACGATATAAGCCAGATTTAGAAAACGAAATTAAAAATGTAGATCAGTATTTTGGTACACACGAATTACCTGAATTATTAAAAGTATTAGAAGCTGATTATAAGCACGAATTAATTGGTGAGCGTTTAACAACGACACCTAAACATTATGCGTATTTAAAAATTGCTGAAGGTTGTGATCGTCCTTGTTCTTTTTGTGCAATTCCTTTAATGAGAGGTAAACACAAATCGACACCAATTGAAGATATTATTATTGAAGCTACAAAATTAGCCGAAAAAGGAATTAAAGAATTGATGCTAATTGCTCAAGATTTAACCTATTACGGATTAGATATTTATAAAAAACGTGCTTTAGCCGATTTATTAAAAGAATTAGTAAAAGTTGACGGAATCGAATGGATTCGTTTACATTATGCTTTTCCTACAGGTTTTCCTATGGATGTGTTAGATGTAATGAAAAATGAGCCAAAGGTTTGTAATTATTTAGACATTCCATTACAGCACATTAATACCGAAATTTTAAAATCGATGAAGCGTGGTACTACTCACGAAAAAACTACTTCATTAATTCATAAGTTTAGAGAAGCTGTACCAAATATGGCTATTAGAACTACTTTAATTGTTGGTTATCCTGGTGAAACAGAAGAACAATTTGAAGAGTTAAAAGAATGGGTTGAAGAAATGCGTTTCGAAAGAATGGGAGCTTTTGAATATTCTCATGAAGAAAATACAGGTGCTTTTGTTTTAGAAGATGATGTTCCTGCGGATGTGAAATTCCGAAGAGTAAATGAAATTATGGAAGTTCAAGGTCAAATTTCTTGGGAATTAAATCAAGCTAAAATTGGTAAAACTTTCCGTTGTTTATTCGATAGAAAAGATGGTGAATATTTTTACGGTCGTACTGAATACGATTCTCCAGATGTTGATAATGATGTAATTGTAGACGCTACAAAACATTATATTAAATTAGGAGAATTCATCGATATTAAAATTGATGAAGCTGGAGATTTTGACTTATACGGAACTCCATTAGTGAAGCAAGAAAAACCAATGAGTTTAAATCAGAAGAAAAAAATAAATCATTAATAAAGTTTATTTAAATTCTAAATAAAGTGTTTTTTAGACATAAACGTCATGCTGAATTTATTTCAGCATCGCATAAAACTAAGAATTACGGCAAATCAGGGTGCGAAACTGAAATAAATTCAGTTTGACGGATTCGATTTTTTAGCGATAAAAAGTTTTTAAATGGAATTTAAACAAATTCTAATAAAGTTTATTTTTAAAATATAAAAATCCTGCTTTTAGTGGGATTTTTTATGTTTTAAATTCTATAATTTAGCCTTATGAAAAAAGCATATTTTAATTGGAGTTCAGGAAAAGATTCAGCATTTGCATTGTATAAAATATTACAGCAAAAAGAATATCAAATAGAAAAATTAATAACCAATGTAAATGAAGATTATCAACGTGTTTCTATGCACGGGCTTCATGAAAACCTGTTAGAAGCACAAGCTAAAAGTATTACTATTCCTTTAGAAAAAATATATTTTCCTGCGGATGTTACCATGGATTTATATAACCAAAAAATGAAAGCTAAAACTGATGAGTTGAAATCACTAGGGCTTAATTATGCTGTTTTTGGGGATATATTTTTAGAAGATTTAAAAAAATATAGAGATTCGAAATTACAAGAAGTAGGAATTACAGGCGTGTATCCGCTTTGGAAACAAGATACTAAAACGTTACTTCGAGAGTTTTTAGCTCTTGGATTTAAAACCATAACAGTTTGTGTAAATGCAAAGTTATTAGGAAAAGAATTTGTAGGTAGAGTAATTGATGAAGATTTTATAAACGAATTACCAGAAGGTGTCGATGTTTGTGGCGAAAATGGCGAATTTCATACTTTTTGTTATGATGGACCTATTTTTAAAAATCCTATTGAATTTGAAATAGGAGATAAAATTTTAAAATCATACACATTACATAAAGATGATTCTCAAAATTGTCATACAAATACTAAAGAAAAGGTTAAAAATTATGATACCAGTTTTTGGTATTGTGATTTAATTTTAAAAGAATAGCAGTTTTTTAAAAGATGTATCATCGGTTTTTAGCCCCGATTGAAGCAATTGTTTGAGCTCTTTTTTATTTTTCTTTTTAAAAAATAAAAAAAGCGAGTGCGGAAAGCGGGATTAGCTTCAAATAATTTTTATAATACGCTAAAAAAAACTTGTTATTTGTTTTAAAATAGCTTCGGCAGGTGTGTTAATATAGCATTGTTTACAGTTATTATACATAAATAAACAATCAATTAAATCGGTTAGCATATGAAATAAAAGCCCTAATCCGATGATATTATACGGCTTTTTAAAAAATAATAACAGAAAATAAATACACATTGCATAATAAGTGTGCAAGATATGAAAACCAAAACTACACCGATTTTCTTGAAATATTGGCGTAGCTAAAAGATGATCTAAATCGACAAGCATCGTGGCGATTAAAATTAAAGCGACTTTCTTCCATTCTTTTCTGAAAAATATATATCCGATAAAAAAAGGAAATCCGAAGTGTAAAAAATAATGTGTAAAAGCCTGCATTTTAAACTACTTCTCGCTCTAAGGCTAAGAAATGTGTAGCTTTTGTTTTTGAAAATAGTGGGAAAATTTTTAGCTCACATTTATAGGTCATTTTATCTTTTCGATAATTGATAACTGTTCCTTTAAAGGGTTTATTTGCTAAAATATTTTCACGAATTTTCTTTTTTACAACTTCTGATGTTTTTCGTCCTTGTAAAAAACTAGGTGTTTTATCAATGGCAAATTCACGGTCATAGCCTGTCATTTTTTTAAAACCATCGTTTACCCAAACTATTTTTTTATCCGTATTAGTAACCACCAATGTTTGGTAATAATTTTTATGTAAAATAGGAGCGATGTCACTTTCCCAATCGTATTTTTTGATAAGCTCTTGTATTTTATACAAATCTTTGGTAAGTGTATTTCCTTCAAATAAATCTTGAATTCCCCAACTTAAAAGCATTTTTTTCTGATGTGATACAGGTTTTATTATTAATTCGGAATTAGAATTGCGACCTTCATTTAATGAGGATAAAAAGAGGTCTAAACATTTCATGTTTGATACATTATTTTTCATAAAAAAAGGAACTACATCTGTTAAAATTAAAAATGAAACCAAAATACTTCTAAATCCTATAAAAACAATGAAGAATCATTAAAACTTTTCAAAAATTCCCAATCCGAATAATGCAAAATCATATTTTACAGGATCGTTTTTGTCAAATGCTCGTAAGGTGATATCTAATTCTGTTAATGCTTTCCAATCGTTTTGTTTTCGGGTTAAAATCCCCAATTTACGAGCGACATTTCCTGCGTGAACATCTAGCGGACAATGTAAATGAGCGGGATTATGCGTTTTCCAAATTCCTAAATCGACGCCTGTGGTGTCATTTCGAACCATCCAACGCAAAAACATATTGATACGTTTTGAGGCAGAACCTTTTAGCGGATCGGAAACGTGTTTTTGAGTTCTTTTTTGATGCGGAATTTCAAAGAAAATTTGCTTAAAATGATGAATCGCAACTTGATAATTATCCGTGTTATTTGTGTTTAAAACAGCTTCTAATCCGTTGTGATTTTCGTATATATTTTTAAGTGATGTTATAAAAAATCGAAAATCATCAGCATTAAAAGTTCGATGTACAAATCCGTTAAAAGTATCCAAATCATTTGCTGTGTGATTCATTACAAAATCATACGGAGAATTGCCTAATAAATCCACCATTTTATGAGCATTTCTGATAATCATTTCCCGTTTTCCCCAAGCAATTGTCGCCACTAAAAAACCAATAATTTCAATATCTTCTTTTTTGCTAAATTGATGTGGAATTTGAATCGGGTCGCTTTCGATAAAATTCTGTGTATTATATTGTACTACTTTTTCGTCTAAAAATTCTTTTAGTTCAGTTGTATTCATCATAAAAATTATTCAATAATAACGCCATCTTTCATGGTGAGTGTTCGGTCTGCCATTTTGGCTAAATCTTTATTATGTGTTACCAAAACGAATGTTTGTCCGAATTTATCACGCAATTCAAAAAATAATTTATGTAAATTTTCTGCGGATGTAGAGTCTAAATTTCCAGAAGGTTCATCAGCAAAAATAACCGAAGGCTCGTTAATTAAAGCTCTTGCGACGGCTACACGTTGTTGTTCTCCCCCAGAAAGTTCGTTTGGTTTATGGTTTTCTCTGTGCGATAATCCTAAGAAAGATAATAATTCTTTGGCGCTTTTTTCGGTTTCATTTTTTGATTTTCCACCGATAAAAGCAGGAATACACACATTTTCTAGTGCCGTAAATTCAGGCAATAATTGATGAAATTGAAAAATAAATCCGATATGCTTATTTCTAAAAGCAGAAACTTGTGCATCATTCAATCCTTTTATAGCTGTTTTATCAAGAAATAACTCGTAATTTTCGCTAGTTTCAGGAGTATCAAGTGTTCCTAAAATTTGTAATAAGGTTGTTTTTCCAGCACCAGAAGGACCAACAATGGCAACAATTTCTCCTTTTTTAATATGAAGATTTACACCTTTTAAAATTTCAACATCACCGTAGCGTTTATGGATGTTTTTTGCAATAATCATAGATAATTATAGTTTTTTTATCAAGAGAACGAATGTATAAAAAAGAAATCAGGATAGGCTTTAAAACATGAAAAAAGACATTTTTTGTGTTCTTTAAATGTATAATTATAGGTATATTTTTTTTGATTCTTAAAAAGGTGCTTAAAAATAGTTGAAATTTTAAAATAAAAAGTAATAATTACGATAAATAGTAATGTTTTATAATTTGAATTTGTATTTTTGTTCGACTTTAAAAATTCATATCTAATGAACTTACACGAATATCAAGGTAAAGAAATATTAAACAGTTTTGGAGTTCGTATTCAACGTGGAGTTGTTGCAAACACACCAGAAGAAGCTGTTGAGGCAGCAAAGAAATTAACTGAAGAAACCGGTACAGGTTGGCACGTAATTAAAGCTCAAGTACACGCAGGTGGTCGTGGAAAAGGAGGCGGAGTTAAGTTGGCTAAAAACTTAGACGAGGTAAAAAGTATTTCTAATGATATTTTAGGAATGATGTTAATTACTCCTCAAACTTCAGCAGAAGGTAAATTAGTAAACCAAGTATTAATATGCGAAGATGTATATTATCCTGGAGCTAGTGAACCAGATGAATATTATATGTCAGTTTTATTAAACCGTGCAACTGGTAGAAATATGATTATGTATTCTACAGAAGGTGGTATGGATATCGAAACTGTTGCAGATGAAACTCCTCATTTAATTTTTACAGAAGAAATTGATCCAGCTTTAGGATTAATGCCTTTTCAAGCGCGTAAAATTGCTTTTAACTTAGGTTTAAGTGGTGTTGCTTTAAAAGAAATGGTGAAATTTGCTACAGCTTTATATACAGCTTATATCAAATCTGATTCAGCAATGTTTGAAATTAACCCTGTGTTAAAAACATCTGATGATAAAATAATGGCGGTAGATGCTAAAGTTACTTTAGATGAAAACGCTTTATATCGTCATAAAGATTATGCTGCAATGCGTGATTTACGTGAAGAAAACCCAATTGAAGTAGAAGCTAGAGCTGCAGGTTTAAACTATGTAGATTTAGACGGAAATGTTGGATGTATGGTAAACGGAGCAGGACTTGCAATGGGAACTATGGATTTAATTAAACAAGCAGGTGGTGAGCCAGCTAACTTTTTAGACGTTGGAGGTACTGCTGATGCTGAACGTGTTGAAAAAGCATTCGGAATTATCTTAAAAGATAGTAACGTAAAAGCTATTTTAGTAAATATCTTTGGAGGAATCGTTCGTTGTGATCGTGTTGCTCAAGGAGTTGTAGATGCTTACAAAAGTATGGGAGACAAAATTAATGTGCCTATTATTTGTCGTTTACAAGGAACAAATGCTAAAGAAGCTAAAGAATTAATTGATAACAGTGGAATGGAAATTATTTCTGCTACTGAATTTCAAGAAGCTGCTGATAAAGTTGCTGAAGTTTTAAAAGCTTAAATTATATTTTAATTACGATATTAAAAATCGCTTCACAATTTATTTGTGAGGCGATTTTTTTATAGTTGATATTCAATCTACTATAATAATTACCTTAATAAATAGAAAAATAAATAACTTTTTTTTAACTTCAAAAATTTTCTTCAAAAATTTTATTGATTATAATTTGAAAGGTATTTGTTATATTTTAACGTAATTACATCATTTTCGTATTACTTTTGATTTTTTTAATAATCAAAGTTTTATAGAATGACTAAAATAATAATGAACTTTAAATTGCTTTTTTTCATCGCATTTACTTTTCAAGTAAATGCTCAAATTACAAATTACAAAGAAGAATCTTTAAAAGAAAATGCGAATTTCTTTGAGATTGTTAATAAAACTAGAAAAGAATTTTCAACGAAAAGGCGATCTTCTAGAAGAGTTATGTCTAAAAAACAAAAGAAAGCAATCAAGCAATTTGAACGTTGGGTTTGGATTTGGAAAGACAGAGTTAATTCAGATGGTTCTTTTATAAAAAATAGTGTAAATAAAGAAGCATATATCAACTTATTATTAGATAATTCAAATACTAAATATCAAAGATCAAATACCGTTACATCATGGGAGCAAATAGGTCCTAAAAAAAATGTATTGGAAAATGGATATACTACTTACCCAGGTTTAGGAAGGGTTAATGTGGTCGCAACAGATGCTAATAACACACAAGTAATGTATGCTGGATCTGCTGCAGGAGGTCTTTGGAAAACAACAGATGGCGGTAATAATTGGTCGCCTAAAACAGATCATTTAGCAGGTTTAGGTGTTACGGCTATCATTATTGATCCAAATAATTCCGATATATTATATATGGCAACTGGAGATGAAGATGCTCAACATATTAGTTCAATAGGATTATTTAAATCTACAGATGCAGGAGAAAATTGGGCTGTAACTGGTTTAATGTTTTCATTAACGGAAAACGAATATATTAGAGATATCGTTTTTGCTCCAGGATCATCTACTACAATTTTTGCACTTACAAATAGTGAAATAAAAAAATCGACAGATAGCGGTGCTACTTGGTCGAATATGAGTACTACTCCAAATTATACTGGTGATAATTTTCAAAATATAATCTTTGATCCTAATAATGCAACGAAAGTAGTGGTTTCTGATGCATGGGGAAGCTTATGGTATTCTTCTGATACAGGTGATAATTTTTCAGAACACCCAGTTTTAAAAGGAGATGGAAGTTCAAAAAGTAATTTAAAAATTACAGTTTCGGAAAATGATACCGAAAACTTTTATGCAATCACCCAAGATGGAGTCTTTACAATTTTTCGTTTTGATAATGATGGTACAACTGCCGATAAAATTAGTGAAATGACTATTTCAGGATATAATTCACAAGGAGGTTATAATCAATGTATTGCTGTATCGCCTACAAATAAAGATGACATTCTGGTAGGAGGAGTAAATGTTTATAAATCTACTGATAATGGTGCTTCATTTTCTATGTATTTAAATGCATATGATGACCCTGCAGGAGTAGGTTTTTATGTGCATCCAGATCATCATTATTTATCTTTTTTAGCGGATGGTGTTACCGTAATAAACAGTCATGATGGTGGAGTTCATAAAGGTGCTTTTACCGCTACAAGCGCAACAGGTGGTTGGACGGATATTTCAAATGGTTTAGTTATTTCTCAGCCTTATAATATTGCCATTACACAAGGCATTAATGGTGATGATTATATGATGGCAAACCAAGATAATGATGGTTTTTCGAAAGTATTAAAAGATGGAACTCAAAAATGGGTGGCTTGTTTAGCTGGTGATGGAACAGCTACTGGAATTGATATTTCAAATCCAAATATTAGATATTTAGGAGGTACTTTCGGTTCTTTAGATAGAGCAGATGATGGGTATTCAAGTAGTGCGTATTCAGCAAAAATACTTCTTTCTGCGAATCAATACGATGCTGCATTCGTTTCTCCTTTAGCCTTACACCCAACAATTGCCACTACTATTTATGCAGGGCATGGTGATGTGAAAAAATCGACAGATAGAGGTGCTACTTGGACAGCGCTTAATACTGGTTTATTAGAAACATCATTTCTAGATGTCTCTTTATATAATGGAGCTACAAGGATTTTTGCAATTGGTTTTTCTGGAATGGATAAAATACTTAGAAGAAGTAATGATGATGGCACAACTTGGACTACAATTTCGAATCCTAATTCAAATTTAACAATTAGTAGCGTATTTGCAAATCCGAATACAGCAACGATATACATAACATTGGCAGGATATACTGCTGGTGAAAAGGTCTATAAAAGTATTGATAACGGTGATTCATGGACGAATATTAGTGCTGATTTTCCAAATATAATCACGAAAAAAATAATAGTAGATCCTAATAAAAATAATGAAACCATTTATCTAGGAACAGAATTAGGACTTTATTATACCAATAATACAACTACTAATTGGAAAAAATTAGGAGCTGGTTTGCCAAACGTTATTGTTAGTGATATTAAAGTAAGTAAAAACAACGGAAATATTTATATAGGTACTTTCGGTAGAGGAATGTGGGTGTATAATGATCAAAAACATTTTAAAAGTGTAACCAATAATAACTGGTCTGAAACTACAAATTGGGAAGGTAAAACATTACCAACTTCAGCTGATGCTGTTGTAATTAAACAAGAACAAGATGTGGTATCGGTAAATGTAGCTGGAGCTACCGTAAAATCATTAGAAATCAACAATGCTAAATTAGAGATAAAAAATACGAATAGTTTAACAGTTGTTAATGATTTTGTCTCAACAATAAACGATGATACTTTTGTCTCAATTTTGTCAGATGGAACAGCTAGTGGTGTTTTTATGGTCAACGGAAATGCAACAGGAAATTTAAAGTATCAAAGAGGTGGTTTATTAGCTAATAAATGGTCTTTAATTTCACCGCCTGTAATTGGTGAAAAAATTAAGGGATTTGCAACAAAATCATCAAATGATATTAGAAAAAATGCGAGTTCTAAATATGCTATTTCAAGGTATAATGATGCAAATTCAGCAGGTACGAAATGGTCGTATTTTGATCAAAATATTGATGAAAATGTGAAGTTTGAAAATGGAATCGGATATGCAATTTCTAGAGGTACAACAGGAGCTGTTACCTTTTCAGGAACGATGCAAAATGCAACATTAAATGTTACCGTATCTTCTGATAAATGGAATGCGATTGGGAATCCTTTTACCGCATATTATCCAGCAAATAAAAGTACTTCAGAAGATTTTATCAAAAATAATACCACCAAATTAGCCGACAACGCACAAGCAATATATCTTTGGGAAAATAATCAAAATAAATATGTAGCCTATACAAATTTAGCCTCATCAACTCAAAAAGTATTAGCGCCAGGACAAGGATTTTTTATCAAAACAAAATCTTCATCAACTGATGAAAATGTCGTTTTTAAGAAAGCTAATATTGGTACAAAAACAACCTTACAAGGAAATCATACCTTCAATAGAAGTACAACTTCTTTTGTAAAAGTATTTATCGAAAAAGATGAAAAAGATGAAAAAAATAAAAAAGAAAAAATAAAGGTAAATACCGATATTATCTTTTCTAAAAATGCGACTCAAGGGTTTGATGTAGGACAGGATATCATAAATTTTGGAAATGCTACATTTGATTTAACATCAAAATTAGTAAACAACCCAACAAATAAAGAAACTGACAAAGCAACTGACAAAGAAATAGAGAATGAATATTCAATTCAATCGGTTGCTTCAGATACTTTTGAAAATCAAATTGTTCCTTTAAAACTTAGAGCAACATCAAAAGAAAAAATAATATTTTCATCAGAAAGATATAATTTACCAGAAGATATTAAAGTTCTTATCGAAGATAAAAAAACTGAAAAGTTTCATGTAATAAATAAAACTAAAAATTATTCGGTAACTTTAGATGAAAATAGCAACGAATTTGGACGATTTTATCTCCATTTCTCTAAAGCAAGTTTAAAAGATTTAAAAGTATTAAAAACAGCATCAACAGGTTTAAAAATATATACTTCTAATAATTTTTTACAAATAGAAACCTCTAAATCGAACTTGTTAACGATTGATTTATTTGATATGACAGGTAAAAAAGTATTGCGTAAAAAACAAAAATCAAATGAATTTAAAGGGATTAATTTAAGTAGTTTATCTAAAGGAGTTTATATTGTTAAAGTTGTTGCAGATAGTGAAATAACAACAAAGAAAATAATCGTAGAATAATCCTGAAATAATTTAAACTAAATAAAAAAGTATCATCAAAAAACACGATACTACATTGGTAGTATCGTGTTTTTTTAATTTAGAAAAAAATAGAAAAGATGTTAAAAAACAATTCTAAAATTATTTTCATGCTAATAATGCCACTGTTTTTCGCTTGCAAATCAGTTTCTATAAGCGAGATTAAAAAACAATATGTAAGAGCAGGTTCTAAGTTTGATACTTCAAAAATGAAGTATTCTGCGATAATTGAATCACCTATAGATAGCTTTAAAATTCTGTCCGTAGAAATTGCTGATAAAAAATTTAAGAATATCACTATTATTGAAATTCCGAATGGTAAAATTAAAAATCAAAAAGAAACATTGTTTCCAGGGAAGTATTATATTGATATAAAGGTAGAAGATGCTCTTTTTTCAAAGGAAAGTATCGAAACTTTAAAATTAAATATTCTAGTGAAAGAGAAACTCCAAACCTTAAAAGGAAAATCAGTTATTCAAAAAGATTTATTAAGAAAGTAAATATGAAATTGCTTGTTTTTAGTTTTCTATCTGCAAAAAAAAGAGTGAAATAGTTGTTCTTATTTATAATGTAAATTAATTGTTACGTCTTTTTTGATGCTAAAATATATTTTTTATATTACAGATATTTTAAATATTTGAGTTTTTATTTAAAAAATAGATACTGATAATTATCTTTTTGTATTAAATTATTATTGAAATCATTGTTTAATTAAGTTCTTATTGTTGAGGTTTTTAAGTATATCTTGAAAATAGTCGTGAATTTATCTTTTTAACCTGTTTTTAAGTAACTATTCTTTGAGTTTTTGTTAAAAGTAAACTAACATTACCATTAGTATTCTGCCGTAAATTTGTAGTGGTTTGCAAACCCAAGAACATTTTATATTTAATTAGAAAATTGTAATTATTAAGAATAATAAACAACATTATGAAAACAATTAAATTTTTATTAGTAGCGCTTTTTTTAACAGCAAATACTTTAATGGTAACTGCTGGAACTACAAATCCTTCAGAAGGAGCATTGGTATTAATAAATAAACAAGTTCAAAAATTATTAAAAAACCCAAAATTTGAATTAAAAACAGACGTTTCTGTAATTGTAAAATTAACAATAAATAGTAAAAATGAACTTATTGTGTTATCGGTAGATTCAAAAAATAATACGGAAAAAATAGAAAATTATATTAAAAGAAGCTTAAATTACAAGAAAATTCAAGGTAAAGTGAATACAGAAGTATATAATTTACCTGTAACTTTAGTAGCATCTAAATAATTAAAAGTAACTTTTTATTTTTAATTACTTTTTTTATTTTTTGAAAACGACTTTTATGATATTCATAAAAGTCGTTTTTTAATTTAAACAGGCTCTAAGTTTTATAGATTCTTTCTTAAAATAGCAATTTCATCACGTAATTGTGCAGCGACCATAAAATCTAAATTTTTAGCAGCAGTTTCCATTTCTTTACGTTTTCCTCGGATACGTTTTTCTATTTCTTCCTTGGATAAAAATTGTAAATCTTGTTTTGAAACTTTTTCAATAGCATTATCATAATGAAAAGAAGTAATGGTATCTTGAGAAAGTGTATTGTCTAATTTTTTATTGATTTGCGTTGGTGTAATGCCATTTTTAGTATTGTAATTTTGCTGTTTTTTTCGTCTGTAATCGGTTTCATCCATGGTTCGTTGCATACTTTTGGTGATTTTATCGGCATATAAAATAGCACGTCCGTTTACATTTCTCGCCGCCCGACCAACAGTTTGTGTTATCGAACGATGACTGCGTAAAAATCCTTCTTTATCAGCATCTAAAATGGCAACTAAGGAAACTTCGGGTAAATCCAAACCTTCACGTAATAAATTTACACCAATTAAAACATCAAACAAACCTCTTCGTAAATCTTGCATGATTTGAACTCGC
Source organism: Tenacibaculum piscium (assembly GCF_021390755.1). Taxonomy (NCBI): domain Bacteria; kingdom Pseudomonadati; phylum Bacteroidota; class Flavobacteriia; order Flavobacteriales; family Flavobacteriaceae; genus Tenacibaculum; species Tenacibaculum piscium. The sequence goes on from NZ_JAJGWR010000001.1 coordinate 678,611, forward strand.
TCTAAAGTATCTACATCCGAATGAATATAACGACAACGAATTTGAATTCTGGTTAAATATTTTGCTAATTCTTCCGCCATTCGTTTGGTTAAAGTGGTTACCAAAGTTCGCTCGTCTTTTTCTACTCGGATTTGTATTTCTTCAATTAAATCATCAATTTGATTTTCGCTCGGACGAACTTCAATTATTGGATCTAATAAACCTGTCGGGCGAATTACTTGTTCCACAAATACGCCTTCAGTTTTTTGCAATTCATAATCTGCAGGTGTTGCAGATACATAAATTACTTGGTTTTGTAATGCTTCAAATTCCTCAAATTTTAAAGGACGATTATCCATCGCCGCAGGCAAACGAAAACCATATTCTACTAGATTTTCTTTTCGACTTCTATCGCCACCATACATGGCATGCGTTTGCGGAATGGTAACGTGACTTTCATCAATAATCATTAAAAAATCATCAGGAAAATAATCTAATAAACAAAACGGGCGAGTACCTGGAGCTCGTCCGTCTAAATATCGAGAATAATTTTCAATTCCTGAACAATAGCCCAATTCTCGAATCATTTCTAAATCGAACTCGGTGCGTTCTAACAAACGTTTTGCCTCCAAATGTTTGCCAATTTCTTTGAAATAATCCACCTGTTTTACCATATCATCTTGTATTTGATGAATGGCATTTTGCAACACATCAGGAGAGGTTACAAATAAATTTGCAGGGTAAATAGTGAGTTCATCTAATTTTTCAATTCGCTGATTATTTTCAATATTGAAAGTTTCAATTTCTTCAATTTCATCTCCGAAAAAATGAATTTTATAACCGCTATCGCCATACGATGGATAAATAGTAACGACATCGCCTTTTACTTTAAAAGTTCCACTTTTTATGTCAGTTTCGGTTCGAGAATATAAACTGGTCACCAGTTTGTGTAAAAATTTGGTGCGTGAAATTTGTTGATTTACAGCGATTGGAATCACATTTTTTTTAAACTCCTTCGGATTTCCAATACCGTATAAACAAGAAACAGAAGCAATAACGATAATATCGCTACGACCAGAAAGTAATGAAGAGGAAGTGCTAATTCGAAGGCGTTCTATTTCATCATTGATAGATAAATCTTTTTCAATAAAAGTTCCCGTAACAGGAATATAGGCTTCTGGCTGATAATAATCATAATAAGAAACAAAATATTCAACGGCATTGTTCGGGAAAAACTGCTTGAATTCGGCATATAATTGTGCCGCTAATGTTTTATTATGTGCCAAAACCAAGGTAGGACGATTCACTTGGGCAACTACATTTGCTACGGTAAAAGTTTTACCAGAACCTGTAACACCTAAAAGTGTTTGGTATTTTTCGTCAGTATTTAATCCGTTGACTAATTGTTTGATAGCGGTTGGTTGATCGCCTGTTGGCTTAAAATCAGAGTGTAATTCAAAGTTCATATTGCAAAAATACGCATAGTTTATCAGCATAAAAAAAAGACTTCTTTTTTAATAAGAAGTCTTTTTAAAATTTTTATTTAGAACTTTTTTAGTATATTTATTTATACTTTTTCTAATAAACGAAATCCTTCTCCGTGAATATTGATAATTTCAACATTTTTATCACCTTTTAAATATTTTCGAAGTTTGGCAATATATACATCCATACTTCTGGAAGTGAAGTAATTATCATCTCTCCATATTTTAGTTAAGGCAAGTTCACGAGGCATTAGGTCATTTTTATGAACGGCTAATAATCGTAATAATTTGCTTTCTTTAGGCGAAAGTTTTTGAGGTTCAGCTCCATTTAACGATAAATGACGTAGTTTAGAATTGAAATCGAAACCTCCAATTTTAAATAAAAATTCATCGGTATCGTTTGTTTTTTCGTTTTCTTTACGTTGTAAAATTGCTTTTATTTTATGCAATAAAACTTCTGAATCAAAAGGTTTGTTTAAATAATCATCTGCTCCAACTTGATAGCCTCTTAAAACATCTTCTTTTAATGTTTTGGCGGTTAAAAATATAATTGGAATTTCTTTGTTGGTGGTACGAATGTCTTGCGCTAATGAAAATCCATCTTTACGAGGCATCATTACATCTAAAATACACAAATCATATTCGCTATTTTTAAACATAATTAATCCATCGATTCCGTCTTTAGCAAGTGTAACATTGTAATCATTTAATGCTAAATAATCTTTAAGAACAGTTCCAAAATTTGGATCGTCTTCTACTAATAATATTTTTTTGCTCCCCATTTGTTTGTTTTTTTTAGATTAGTGGTAATTTTACTGTAAATACGCTTCCTTTTCCTTTTTCACTTTCAACGCTAACAGTACCTTGATGTCCTTCTACAATTTCTTTAACGTATGCGAGTCCTAAACCGTGTCCTTTTACGTTGTGTATATTTCCTTTATGTTCTCTATAAAATTTATCAAAAACGTATTTTTGTGCATTTTTACTCATTCCGATACCTTCATCTTTTATTTTGATGATAAAATATTTGTTGGTACTTTGTGTATAAACATCAATTTTAGGAGCTCCTTCAGAATACTTCAATGCATTTTCGAGCATATTCACGATGATGTTTATTAAGTGAAATTGATTTCCAGAAATTTCGGTAATTATGGCTTCATAATGTGGTGTTACGCTTCCTTTTTTGTCATCAACTAAAAGCTGAATATGTTCAATAGCTTCTTCAATAACATCGTGCATATCGGTTGCTTCCTTACTAATTTCTAGTTGTTTTTTTTCTAATCGAGATATTCTTAATACGTTTTCAACTTGCGTGTGCATTCGTTTATTTTCTTCACGAATCATTTTCACGTATCGTTTTACTTTTTCTTGATCGGCTATAATTTTAGGATTTTTAATAGCATCTAAAGCTAAATTGATGGTCGCGATTGGTGTTTTAAATTCGTGCGTCATGTTATTAATAAAATCTGTTTTTATTTCAGATATTTTTTTCTGACGAATCAATAAATAGAGTGATGTTGAGAAAGCGAAAATAATAATTCCGATAAATAATAAGGATAGTGCTAAAATTTTAAACATTCCTGAGAGTAAATTTTTTCTTTCATCAGGAAATTTGATGTATAATTTATATTTACTGATGCCGTTATCGTCGGCTAATAGTGGATAATTTGCATCATTTGGTTGTATGTTAAAGTATCCTGATTTTAATTGTGTTGCTAATCCGTCTTCATATACGCCGTATTTAAAATCCTGCGTTATGTTCATTTTAGCCAATTCTTCTTTGATGGTAATGTTGAGTTCTTTATTGCTAATTCTTTGATTAATAGGGTATAATCTTTTCTTTTGAAGAAACATATCTTCAATTAATTTTTTATTAAATTTCGGATATGTTTTAAATGTAGAGAAGCTTGTTTCTTCTACAAATGGTTTAAAGTCTTTATTTTCTGATTTAATTACTTGCGATGAATAAAAGTCTTGTTTACTTGAATATCGTTTTAAAATAATGGAATCATTGTTTATAAAATCGCCAGGCATTTTGATACTTTCGCCTAAAATAGTAGTTCCGAACGTAAATTTTCGTTTACTTGTGGTGTCTATTTGTTGAAAAAGATAGGTTGTTATTTCGGCATCGGAAACGAACTTTTTATCTTTTAGAAATTCTTGATTATTTTGAATAAATTCGGCGTATTCTCTATCTTTAATTCTTTCGGAAGTTCTTGCTAGGGCGATTTTAATATTGCTATCAAATTGTTGTTGTTTATTTTTGATAGCATCTTTAATCCAATACATTTGAACCGAGATAATTCCTACCAAAGAAATACTCATTAAAACAACAATCAGAATAAAAATTTTTTTCCCCATAGTATCCAAAAATAAATTAATAAAATGAAGGTTTGGTTATTTTTAACTTTTTTTAACAGAAATATTATAAAGTTAAGTTATTTTTAAGAGTTTTTTTTGATAAAACACAAATTAGCGATTTGTATTTGTTAAAATATTGTGAATTCTTGTAACTTCATGTTGTGTATTTTCACGGATGATATTTTGAATTACATAATTAGATTGCAGTATTTTTTTGGTTTCGCTCCACTGATTTTTGATTCTATTTTTTACGGCTGTAATAGTGGTATTATCTCTTTTTAAAACGCGTTCAATTCTGATATTTTCAGGTGCTGTTACGGTAATTATTTTATCACAAAAGTTATTGCTATTATTCTCAAAAAGGATGGCATTTTCGTAGAGAATATAGCTTTTTTGGGCATTTTCAAGGATGAAATTTTGAAAATGTTTATGAACCACAGGATGTACGATAGCGTTTAAAACGGCTAATTTTTCTTTATTTTTAAAAACGATATTTGCTAAAAATGCTGTATTTAATTCGTTGTTTTTGTAGGTGTTTTCGCCAAATTCGGCGATTAATTTTGTTTTAATTTCCTCAGAGGAGTTCATTAATTTTTTAGCTTGAGAATCCGCAATATAAATAGCGATATTTTCAAATTTTGCAAACATTTTTATTACGGTAGATTTTCCGCTACCAATGCCACCTGTTACGCCTATAATCATTTTAGTTATATTTTTATTTTGCTGTTTTTTTATGAATTAAAAAATCTATTTTCTTAGGAACGATTCTAATTATTGTAATTGAATCGGGTTTTTTTATTAATTTGGGAGTAAGATAAGAGGTTTCATCAATTTTTATTTGTTTGTAATCGCAGGCAATTTTAAAAAGATTTGGATTAATTTTGTTAAAATTTTTCAATCCTACTTTATAGATTACGTTCACTTTTTTAGGAAAAATATTGATACCTTTTGGAGCATTTTTCACTAAAACAGGAATTTCAATTTCTCCTTGTGTAAATTTATCGACAAAAATACTTATTTCTGCTGATTTTAGCGTTGTTTTTACGTGTTCAGGAATTTGAATTTTGGAGGTGATTTTAGTATTTTCAGAAACATTTACGAGCTTTTTTTCGATTAAATTTAGTTCCTTAATTTTTTCTATGATTAATTTTTCTCCAGAAATGAGTACATTTTTAGGAGTTATTTTCAGAGGTGTTGCCAGGTCGTAACCGAGTTGAAAATTGAGGTCTAAATTTGGTTTTAAAGGAACTATTTTAGTGTGTAATGTTCCTATTTTAAGCGGAATCGTATCTTTTTGAATGCGTATTAATTTAATTCCTGATGGTAACTGATTTTTAAGTTTTGGTTGTAGTTCTTTGGTTAAGAAATAATAATCATTTGTGTCTTTATTTTTTACTTTTGATAGGTTCAGTGCTAGAATATTATTTTTAAAATTAGTACTGATAAGTTTAAAACCGCTTCCTTTTACGAGTAGTGGAATTTTTTCAACTGGCGTATCAATAATTATTTTTTTGATAGGCAAATTGGTGTAGGCTACTTGAAATAGTATTTCGGTAGTGTATTGTTTTGATAAGTTTATCAGCAACCAAAAAAGTATGGATGCTGTTAAAAAACCGAAAAAAGTTTTTGGTATGTTACTTTTTTTTTTCAAAATTCTTAAAATTTTAAAATTCAGAATAGAAGATAAAAATACAATAAAAATACAACAAACAGGCACAAAAAAAAGAGTGCTGTATAGCACTCTTTTTTAGATATAAATCGGTATAATAAAAAATAGTATTATTTAACGTCTGTTTGATATTTTTTACTTAATTCCATAGAAATTGCAGAGCGTTCAAATTTAATTTTACCAGCACCAGTTTCAATAGTAACGGTATTATCGGTGTCGTTAATTTCTACGATTTTACCATGAATACCACTAGAAGTAACTACTTTAATTCCTTTAACAACAGTGGTTTGGAATTTTTTTTCATTTTTTTGACGTTTCATCTGCGGACGAATAATCAAGAAATAAAAAACACCAATCATTGCAACAAAAGGAAGCATACTCATAATGCTTTCTTGGGTACTTGCTTGTAAAAGAATCGTTATAAACATTATGCTTTTTTATTTTTAGGAGTTACCATACCTGTAATTTTGATAACTTCTCTACCTTTTTGAGTATTGGTTGTTAAGGTAATTGATTTTGATTGTTTGTTTGGTTTTCCGCTTGTATTAAAACTTACTTGAATTTCACCTGTTTCACCTGGAGCAATTGCTTCTTTAGGCCATGATGGCACAGTACAACCACAACTTGCTTGTGCGTTTGTAATTACTAAATCAGATTTTCCAGTATTTGTAACAATAAAAGATGTTTTAACAACCTCTCCTTCGTTTACAGTTCCGAAATTATGCTCTTCTTTATCAAAAGAAATAGAAGCTGTTCCTTTATTGATAGAAACATCTCTTTTTTCAGCATTTTCTACGTTTTCTTTTTTTACTTTAGACGAGGCATCGCTTTTTCCACAAGAAATAAAAACTCCTGTTGAAAGAACAAATGCAATTGCTAGTGCTATTTTCTTCATGTTAAAATAATTAATTTGTTTTGGTAAAAATAATAAATTTTTATAACAAACCTCTACCAGTTTTCACCATTTTTTCAGAAGCTAAGTAATCTTTCGATAATTTATCTAATACACCGTTGATAAAGTAGCCACTTTTATTGGTCGAATAATCTTTAGCAAGTTCAATATATTCGTTGATGCTCACTCTACTAGGAATTGAGGGAAAGTGTAAAAATTCAGTAATCGACATTTTAATGATAATCATATCGATATCAGCAATTCTATCAGCTTCCCAGTTGGGTGTTTTTTCGATAATATCGTCTTGATAATTGTGTTGATTCAACACTGTTTTTTGAAATAGTTTTGACACAAATTGTTTGTCTTCACTATCTTTATAAAGGCTTCCGAGTATAAAAGGATTTTGTTCTTTTTGTTTATTTAATGATTTTGAAATCCAAGTATTTACAAAAGGAATATCATCTACCCAAGAAATCATTTTATCTTCAAAATAATCGGCTAATTTTTCATTAGGAGCGATAATTTCTTTAAAAAATGATACGATAAAAGTTTTATCTACATGAAAAGAATCTTTTGGATTTTTCATATATTCTTGATACAAATCACTGTTTAGTAATTCGTCTAAAATGATTCGTACATATTCATTGTCTAGCTCCCAATAGTTAAGTTCGTGTAAGCTTACGTATGCTTCTAAACTGCTACTTTGCATTAATTTATTGATAAGTTTATTGTCAATAAATTTGGTATTTGGGTTTAATTCTTCTTTAGTGGCAAGTATTTTCTTTTTAGAAAGTACGATTCTCTTTTGAGCTAATTTTTGCACTTCAACTAATAATTGAAGATTAAGTGCATATAAATCATACATTTTATCAATGCTGTTTTTCAAGAACTTTTCTTCTTTTAGGATATCATCACTGTGTGATTGCTGTATTGCGTACACCGATTGCATTACTTTAACTCGAATATGTCTTCTGTTAATCATTTGAAAGAACTTTTAAAAACTTTTTAAAAAAAAGAGCGGTAGAAACTATTTCTAACGCTCTGCAAAAGTAAAACTTTTTTATTTTTTACCTAGTTATTTTTTTCTTTTTTACGTGCATCGATTCTTGCTTGTGCAATATTGAAGGCTGCTTGGTGTGTTGTAATGCTTTTTTTGTCTGCTAAGTTGAAAATATCTAAGGTTGTATTGAAGATATTTTCGGTTCTTTTTAAGCTTTCTGCTTTATCATATCCAGCAACTTCGGCGTACACATTTATAATTCCACCCGCGTTAATTAAAAAGTCAGGAGCGTATGCAATTCCTTTTTCTCTCAATAATTTACCGTGTTTTAATTCATCTGCTAATTGATTGTTAGCTGCACCAGCAATAACTTTTGCTTTTAATTGTGCAATACTTTGGTCATTTATGGTTGCTCCTAAGGCACATGGTGCATAAATATCGACATCTAAACCGTAAATATCGTTTCCTAAGATTACGCTAGCACCGTATTTTTTACTTAATTCTTCTAAACGGGCTTCGTTAATATCGTTTAAAATAACTTGCGCACCTTCATCGGTAATATGTTTTACTAAAGTTTCACCAACATGACCAACTCCTTGAACTAATACTTTTTTTCCGTTTAAGTTTTCGGAACCAAAACGATATTTTGCTGCTGCTTTCATTCCCATATAAACACCATAAGCAGTTACAGGTGATGGATTTCCTGAACCACCAATAGCTTCAGAAATACCAGCAACGTGTGGCGTTACTTCGCGAATAATATCCATGTCATGCGTTTCCATACCAACATCTTCGGCAGTAATATATTTTCCGCTTAATGAATTTACATATTCTCCAAACTTACGCATTAATACGTCGTTTTTTTGAGTTTTAGCATCACCGATAATTACGGCTTTACCACCACCAAGATTTAAGCCTGTAATAGCTGCTTTATACGTCATTCCACGTGATAAACGTAACACATCATTTAACGCTTCCCATTCACTTTTGTATTGCCACATTCGAGTACCTCCTAAAGCAGGTCCTAAAGTTGTATTATGAATACCGATTATTGCCTTTAAACCTGTATCTTCGTCATTGCAAAAAACGATTTGTTCGTGATTGTCAAAAGATAACTGACCAAATACTGGGTCATTCTTAAGGTCTTTAGTATCAATGATTTCTGATGTCATTTGTTTGGGGTTTTAAGTTGAGATTATTTTTAATATCTCAAAAATTTCATCACAAAAATAAGAAATCGATAAAACATAAGCAATAAAAGAAGCCTTAATTATAATATCTTTAGTTTTGATACTTTTTATTTTTATAATTTTTAACTAAAAAAATATTTTCATTTTGAAATCATTAAAATATCTTAATAAATACTTTATAAAATATAAATGGCGGTTATTATTGGGCGTGTTAATTACCATTTTAGCAAAAGTCCTGACCTTAAAAATACCTGATTTTGTTGGAAATTCTCTAAATGTTGTGGAAGATTATCGCTTGGGAAAAGTAACCGATTTATCCGAAGTAAAAAGTGTTTTATTCGATAATATTATGTTGATAATCGGCGTTACTTTATTGGGTGGTTTTTTTACTTTTCTGATGCGACAAACCATTATTGTAATGTCTCGAATGATTGAATTTGATTTAAAGAATGAAATTTATCAGCAATATCAGCGTTTATCGACTAATTTTTATAAAAACAACAGAACGGGCGATTTAATGAATCGTATTAGCGAAGATGTTTCGAAAGTGCGTATGTATTTTGGTCCTGCGATTATGTATTCGTTAAATATGCTGATTTCCTTAGTTATTGGATTTAGTCAAATGTATGCAATTTCTCCTACGCTTACTTTTTATACGATGCTTCCGTTTCCTATTTTATCGGTTTCGATTTTCGTGTTAAGCAAACAAATCAACAAACGAAGTACGATTGTTCAACAATATTTATCAAAATTAACAACGTTTAATCAAGAGTTTTTTTCGGGGATTAATGTCGTTAAATCGTATGCGATAGAACCACAAGTAATCGCTTCTTTTGATGAAATAGCAAATCAAAGTAAAGAGAAAAACATCGATTTATATAAAATTCAAGCCTTATTTTTTCCGTTGATGATTTTATTAATCGGGATTAGTAATATTATTGTGCTATACATTGGTGGAAAACAATATATTGCTGGCGAAATTCAATTAGGTGCAATTGGAGCATTTATAATGTATGTAAATATCTTAACTTGGCCAGTAGCCGTAGTGGGTTGGGTAACCTCGATGGTGCAACAAGCTGAAGCATCACAACAACGAATTAATGAATTTTTAGAACAAGTTCCTGAAATCAGCAATACGACAAATACACACACCGACATAAAAGGTAAAATTGAATTTAAAAATGTTTCTTTAACCTATGATGATACGAATATTACGGCATTAAAAAACGTAAATTTAATTATTGAAAAAGGCGAAACATTGGCTATTTTAGGAAAAACAGGTAGTGGAAAATCAACGATTATCAATTTAATTGCTCGCTTATATGATGCCACTGAAGGTGAAGTTTTAATCGATGGAAAAAATATAAAAGAATGTAATTTATATGATGTCCGAAATCAACTTGGTTTTGTGCCTCAAGACCCATTTTTATTTTCCGATACGCTTGAAAATAATATTAAATTCGGAAAAGAAAATGCCACAGAACAAGAAATTATAGAAGCCTCCAAAAATGCCGTAATTCATGATAATATTATAGGATTTAAAAATGGTTATCAAACGATTTTAGGGGAAAGAGGCGTTACTTTATCGGGAGGACAAAAACAACGAACAGCCATTGCGAGAGCGATTATTAAAAATCCTAAAGTATTAATTTTTGATGATTGTTTATCGGCAGTTGATACTCAAACCGAATCACAAATTTTAACAAATTTAGAGAACGTATCGAGCGATAAAACAACCATTATCATAAGTCATAGAGTGTCATCAGCCAAAAATGCCGATAAAATTATTGTATTAGATGCAGGAGAAATTGTACAGCAAGGTGTTCATAATCAGTTAATAAAAGTGTCAGGATATTATAAAACGTTATATGAACAACAACTTTTAGAAAAAGAATTGTAATGTTTCGTATTGCCAAATCAATTATTTTATTAGATTTGTTGAGCAACTTAAAAAAGAAATTTAAAGAAATAAAAAATTATTATTATCTAAGAAATGAACTATGAGTGAGAGAGAGAGAGTAGAGCAAGAAGAAATTTTTTCACAAGTTTTAAGAGCAGGAAGACGCACTTATTTTTTTGATGTAAGAGCAACCAAAGCATCTGATTACTATTTAACGGTAACAGAAAGTAAAAAATTCACCCACGATGATGGTTCTTTCCATTATCAAAAACATAAAATTTACTTATATAAAGAAGATTTTTCGGATTTTAAAGAAATGTTAAATCAGGCTACTGATTTTATTGTAAACGAAAAAGGCTCGGAAGTAATTAGCGAACGTCATCAAAAAGATTATAAAAAAGAAGAAGAAACTGAAACAGTATTAGAAGTGCAAGCAGTTCCTACAGAGGTATTTACCAATGTTTCTTTCGATGATATTTAAAAAAATCAATTCAAATTCAATTTACATTTTTACACAAAAAAAGCATTAACTTTAATCGTTAATGCTTTTTTATTTATAAAACTTTTTTCATAGTCGCTGTTTTTGCGACTGTTTCTAACCACTCACTTTTAGGATTGCTATCTTTAGTGATTCCACCGCCAACATATATAAAAGCTGTATTATTTTTAATTTCCATACATCTTAAATTCACAAAAAGCTCCGATGTATTTTTGCCTGTTTTTGTTAAGTTTAATTCTCCTAAAAAACCAGCATAATAACTTCTATTATAGTTTTCATTTTTCAAGATAAAGGCTTTCGAAGCTTCCAAAGGCAAACCACAAACCGCAGGAGTAGGGTGTAATTTTTTTAGCAATGTTGAATTTTCTGTGGTGCTTTCAGAAGTGTTTTCAGAAGTAATTGTAGCGGTAATTTCCCCTGAAATTAATGTTTTTAAATGGAGTAAATTTCCAGCTTTGATGGTTTCTACGTCATTTTTTTGAACTTTAGTGCAAATAGTTTCAAGTTTGCTGGTAATATAATCGGTTACAAATTGTTGTTCTTCAATTTCTTTTGATTGCCAAAATACATCAGTCGTTCCCTTAAAAATCTGTGTTCCTGCCAATGCCATTGTTTCAAAATTTTGGGCATTTATTTTAACTAATGTTTCAGGCGTAGCACCAAGCCATAATCCAACTTTTGGATGAAACCAAATATAGGTAAACGCATTTTTATAATTGGTAAGCAATTTTTGAAATGCCGTTATCGCATTAAAATCGGTAAGAGAAATAGCTTCTTTTCTTGATAAAACAACTTTTTTAAACTGATTTTCTACAATAGCTTGAATGCCTTTTTCAACTAAATTAAGATGTTTTTTTTCTGCTGTTTCTGTTGCTTTTTTTTGTGAGATAAAATTCTTTTCAGAGATTTTATCAGAAAAATTAAAAGACGGTGTGTTTTCTTGTAGAAAATCAGCGTTATTTTCAGGAATTAAAACGGCTGTATTTTCGGCATCAAAAGGAGCAAAAATAAAACCTTTTTCTGTGTATTTGTCGGATGTATATAAAAAATCATCTTGTTGAAACCAACCGTTTAAAATATTGGTATTCGGTTTTCGATACACTACAAAAGGATGTTTTATATCAAGCCAATTCTTTATTTTTAAAAAAATATTCAATCTAAATTTATTTTATATGATGCTAAGAAGCTTATTTTTTATCTAAAACAATGTTCGTTATTTTACACAAAGAAATTAAATTTTGTTGTTCATCAACAATTTTAACTTCCCATAAATGCGTAGTTCTTCCTTGATGAACTGCTTTGGCTGTGGCAAAAACGTTGCCTTCTTTTTTACTTTTTACATGATTGATACTTAATTCAATTCCTTTTACGATTTTAGTTGTATCATTTAAAAAAAATGCGGAAGCACAACTTCCAACTGTTTCGGCTAAGGCCGCCGTTGCTCCTCCGTGCAAAATACCTTGCGGTTGATGCACTCTCGAATTTACAGGCATTTTGGCAGTAATATAATCAGCACCAACGTCAATAAACTCAATTTGAAGCGTTTCCATTAACGTATTTTTATTATAACTATTTAAAATATCAAGAGATTGTTGTATATCCATTTTACTAAAATTTTCATTCAAAAATACGTATTTTTGTAGCGACAAAAAATGATACCATGTATAAAGTACGCGTAATTTTAGATACCCAAAAAGATGTAATAAGAACTCTAGTAGTCAATGAAGTAAAATCATTAGAAAATTTGCATGCCGATATTGCAAAATCATTTGGTTTTAATGGGCAAGAAATGGCATCGTTTTATAAAACAGATAACGATTGGAATCAAGGCGAGGAAATTCCGTTGTTTGATATGTCTGAAGAACAAGAGGCTTTATCAATGGCAATTTGTGGCATCAAAGAAACGTTACCGACAATGAATGATAAGTTAATTTATGTGTACGATTTTTTACAAATGTGGACATTTTATGTTGAACTTGTTGAATATTCTGATGAGGTTATTGAGGAATCAAAAATAATTTTAAGCGTAGGTGAAATTCCTGATGAAGCTCCCGAAAAAGAATTTAAAGCGTCAAAATCTTCCAATAATTTACAAGATGATTTTGATGATGAATTTGGAGGAGAATTTAATGATGAGTTTCCAAGTTTCGAAAATATTGATGATTTTGATTTTGATAATTTTTAAATATTTTTAGATTTTTATAGCGCATAAAAACAGCAAAATAAACAGTAATAAATAGCAATAAATAGCAAAGAGAGATGGCACAATTCATAAAATTATACAACGATAATCCGAATCCGAAAGAAATTGCAAAAATTGTGAAAGTTTTACAAAATGGCGGTTTAATTATTTATCCAACAGATACTATTTATGGCTTAGGATGTGATATTACCAATACAAAAGCACTCGAAAAAATCGCTAGAATAAAAGAAGTGAAGCTAGAGAAAGCAAATTTTTCATTTATTTGTAATGATTTAAGTCATTTATCCGATTATGTAAAACAGATAGATACGCCAACTTTTAAGATATTAAATAGAGCGTTGCCAGGACCTTATACCTTTATTTTACCAGGGAGTACTTCATTGCCAAAGGCATTTAAAAAGCGAAAAACGGTCGGGATTCGTGTGCCAGATAATGCTATTGCTCAGGCGATTGTGGAGGCTTTGGGAAATCCAATTGTTTCTACATCGATTCATGATGAAGATGAAATGATAGAATATACCACCGACCCAGAATTGATTTTTGAGAAATGGCAAAACCGTGTCGATATTGTAATTGACGGTGGCTATGGCGATAATCAAGCATCAACAGTTATTGATTTAACCACTGCGATGCCAGAAATAATTCGGGAAGGAAAAGGAAGTTTAGATATTTTGTAATTTTTTTGCTATTTTAAATTTTCAAATTTCGTTCTTCCCAAAGCATAACATTGCCAAACAACAGAAATATGATTGTTATAATTTGATTTCTGTTGTAGTTTTTTCCTTTTTTTGAGGAATTTAAAAAAGTTTGCATAAAAGCTAAAATGTGCTTTTAAAATAGCGATAGTATGTGTTGGTTTTAATTCAATTAAAAATTTAATTCCTGCGATTCCGTCTAAAATCAAGCGAGAAAAAATTACAAAAAACACTAAATTGTTCGGAATATTTTTAAGGATATTAAACAAACTATTTCTAAAGTTTAAGTGGGTTTTCTGCGGATTTATTGCTTCCAAAGTAGCACCGCCAACATGATATACGGTTGATTTTCCTACATATTTAATCGTGAAATTATTGTTTTTTGCTCGCCAACATAAATCAATTTCTTCTTGATGTGCAAAATAATCTTCATCAAAACCACCCAATTCATGATACACTTTTGAGCGGATAAAAAAACACGCTCCCGATGCCCAAAAAATTTCGGTGGTATCATTAAATTGTCCGTTATCGGTTTCTAAATGATTGAAAATTCGTCCACGACAATATGGGTATCCGTATAAATCTATAAATCCGCCACCTGCTCCTGCGTATTCAAATTTTGCTTTGTCTTTCTTTTTAGATTTAAAATCTAAAATTTTAGGCTGAATAATTGCCGTTTTTTCTTCTTTTTTAAAGGTGTCTAAAATAGGCGTTAGCCAGTTTTTTGTAACCTCGATATCAGAATTAACTAAGCAATAAATATCGGCTTTAATATGTTGTAACGCATCATTATATCCTTTGGCATAACCGCCGTTAGTAGTATTTTTAACAATTTTAACCGTAGGGAAATTTTGTTTGATAAATTCAACAGATGTATCTGAAGACGCATTATCAGCCACATAAATTTCGGCTTCTTGCTCACTAAAATTTACGATACTCGGTAAAAATTGTTCTAATAATTGTTTTCCATTCCAATTTAATATAACGATGGCTGTTTTCATATTGGCGAATTTATCAATTATTTGTTATTTATAATCAGGAATATCTTTTAAAAAAATATAGGTTTCATTTTTTGTATCAAGTTTGCAAAAATAATGCGATAATCCGTTGGTAACCACCAAAAAATTAGCCTTTAATTTTAAATTATAACGGGCAATTTGGTCGAAAGTATCTTGTGCAATTTTGATTTTTGGAGCTTTACATTCCACGATAATATTCGGTGTGCCATCCGAAGAAAAAATAACAATATCGGTGCGTTTTTGAAGAGTATTCAAAACTAATTGTTTTTCAATCGCAATTAAACTCGCAGGATATTTTTTTTCTTCCATTAAAAATCGAACAAAATGCTGACGAACCCATTCTTCAGGAGTTAATACCAAGTATTTTTTTCTTAAATTATCAAAAATAAATGTCTTATTATCGTTACTTTTGAGCCTAAATTTGTAGGTAGGAAGATTCAATTTTTGCATGCTTCAAAAATAATAAAATGAACGATATTAAAGCTATCATCTCCGATATAAAAGCAGGAAATTTAAAGCCTATTTATTTTTTAATGGGCGAAGAACCGTATTATATTGATAAAATTTCAGATTATATCGAAGAAAATGTGCTTGATGACTCTGAAAAAGGGTTTAATCAAGTGGTTATGTATGGCAGAGATGTTACGATTGATGAAATTATAGCATCGGCAAAACGCTACCCGATGATGGCTGATAAACAGGTGATTATCGTAAAAGAAGCACAGGATTTAAGCCGTACCATTGATGCAATTGAAACCTATGCTCAAAATCCACAAGTAAGTACCGTATTGGTTTTTAATTATAAATATAAAAAGCTTGATAAACGTAAAAAATCGTACAAAGCGATTGCTAAAAATGGTTTAATTTATGAAAGTAAAAAATTATATGACAATCAGGTTGCTGATTGGATTCGTAGAGTTTTAAGCGGGAAAAAATATACGATTGAGCCAAAAGCATCTCAAATGTTGGTAGAGTTTTTAGGAACAGATTTAAGTAAAATCGCCAATGAATTGGATAAATTAACTGCTGTTTTACCTCAAAAAACAATTATAACCGATAAACATATTGAACAAAATATTGGTATTTCAAAAGATTTTAACAATTTTGAATTACGAAAAGCAATCGGTCAAAAAGATATTGTAAAAGCAAACAGAATCATCAATTATTTTACGCAAAACCCTAAAAATAATCCGTTAGTAATGACGATTTCATTATTAAATAGTTTTTTTACACAATTGTTAATGTATCATGGTTTGAGAGATAAATCCAAAGGTTCTGTGGCTAAAAATTTAGGTATAAATCCTTATTTTGTAGATGATTATACGGTTTCAGTAAAGAAATATCCAATGCGAAAAGTATCGCAAGTAATCGGTTTTTTAAGAGAAGCAGATATTAAAAGTAAAGGAGTTGGAGCAAATCAATCACAGGGAGATATTCTAAAAGAATTATTGTTTAAAATTTTGCATTAATTTTATTGAGGCTGTCTTCTTCCCAATTTTGAGGATTATTTTTGATATATTCTGAAATTTTTAAATGTGATTTTTCATTTCTGATAATGTGTTCCCAATAATTTCGTTGCCATAATTTTTCATCAAAACGTTGCCAATTATTTGATTTTACATTACGAATATAATCATTTGTGGTCATGGTTTTAAACCATTGAACCACCGAATGTAGGGGCGAACCTATGTGTTCGCCCAACGATTCCTGTTTGCCTAGCGATTTATGTTTATCTAACAATTCCTGTTTGCTTAAAAATTCCTGTTCGCCCAACAATTTATGTTTGTCAATTTTTACGGATTGGTGGCGGGCAGATAGGTGTGAGCGTACAGATATGTGTGGGCGGACACATAGGTCAGCCCCTACGAATTACATTTATTCTGTAACTTTTAAACGTGCTTTTGAAGTTACGGAAATATCGGTATAATCATTATTCAAATGTTTTAAATATCCAGCGATGGCAATCATGGCGGCATTATCGGTGGTGTATTCAAATTTTGGAATATAGGTTGTCCAACCCCAATGTTTTTCAGCTAAAAGTAAACGTTTTCTAATTTCTGAATTTGCAGAAACGCCACCAGCAATTGCAATGTGTTTAATATCGGTTTGTTTCACGGTGTTTTTTAATTTATCCATCAGAATTTCAACAATTGTATGTTGAATAGAGGCACAAATATCATGTAAATTTTCTTTGATAAAATCAGGGTTTTCTTTTACATTTTTTTGGATAAAACGCAAAATTCCTGTTTTTAATCCGCTGAAACTAAACTCTAAATCGCCGACTTTTGGCTTGGTAAACTGATACGCCTTTGGATTTCCTAATTGTGCATATTTATCAATTAAAGGACCTCCAGGATATGGTAATCCTAGTATTTTTGCCGATTTGTCAAACGCTTCTCCAACGGCATCATCAATAGTTTCCCCTAAAATTTCCATTTCAAAATGATTGCTAACTTTAACAATTTGCGTATGTCCGCCGCTAATAGTTAAACAAACAAACGGAAATGGCGGAATTTTAGCATTTTCATCTTCAATAAAATGCGCTAAAATATGTGCTTGCATATGGTTTACAGCAATCAACGGAATGTTTAATCCTAAGGCAAAAGATTTAGCAAAAGATGTCCCAACTAATAAAGAACCCATCAAACCAGGACCTCGTGTAAAAGCAATGGCACTTAAATCATTTTTGGAGATATTCGCCTGTTCAATAGCTTGTTGCACTACAGGAACGATATTTTGTTGATGCGCTCTTGATGCCAATTCAGGAACAACACCGCCGTATTTAGCGTGTATTTCTTGGTTTGCAACCACGTTACTTATTACCTTTCCGTTGTAAATTACCGAAGCACTTGTGTCATCACAAGAACTTTCAATACCCAAAATATAGCTGTTTTTTGTCGTCAAAATAGTATTTGAATTATTCAATTTAATCGTGTATTAAAATGCAAAAATATCGTTATTACGTTAGATTTTCGTTAAAATTGATATTTCTTTAAAATTAGGCAATATTTTTGCTGTTAGCGGGTTACATTTGTTAGTCATTTTATAAAAATAAAATCATCATTAAAAAGCTAGGGAAAATAGTGTGGAAGTGTTCAAAGTACGTGCTACTTTTTTTAATCTTGCTCATTATTTTGCTATCGCTACCCGTTGTACAAACTCAAATAGCAACAAAAGTAACAACTGTTTTAAATCAAAAATACAATACAAATATTGTTGTTAAAAAAGTCGATTTATCATGGTTAGGAAATGTTCAATTAAAAGAAATTGAAATTAGAGATCATCATAAAGATACTCTTATTTTTATTCAGAATTTAAGTACTTCACTATTAAATGTAAAACGTATTGTTGATAATAAAGTCGATTTAGGGGAAGCTTCTTTAAGTGGTGCGTATCTTAATATGAAAAAATATAAAGACGAAAAAGACGACAATCTTGCGATTTTTATGGCCTCTTTTGATGATGATCATCAGAAAGATAGCGTTACACCTTTTGTCTTAAATAGTGCCAAGATTTCGTTGGATAATTTTACGTTTATCAAAACAGATCAGAATAAAAAAGAAGCATTAGAGTTTTCAGCACACAATGTACATGGCGATTTTATTGACTTTTCTATCAAAGGCCCAGAGATTTCTCTAAAAATGAGAGAAGTCTGTTTTATCGAAAATAGAGGAATTCAGATAACAGATATGGCGACCGATTTTCGGTATACCAGAAAATATATGAATTTTGAGAATACTGTTTTAGAAACAGCGAATAAATCAAAAATAAAAGGAAATTTTAAATTAACATACAACAGAGAAGATTTTGCGAATTTTAATGATAAAGTGAAATTTAAAGCCACTTTATTAAAAAGTGCCCTCGCTATTAAAGATTTAAATAAATTTTATAAAGAATTAAAGGGAAATGATATTTTGCATTTCACCACAAATATGAACGGCGTTTTAAATAATTTTAGCCTGAATAATATCCAATTATATTCCGAAAAAGGAATGAAAATTATTGGAGATATGGGTTTTGTAAACGCTATCAAAAAAGAACGAGGATTTGTTTTTGATGCTGATTTAGATAATGTTACGGCTAATTATTTTCAATTAAAAAATGTGCTTCCTAACGTCTTAGGGAAATCGTTACCGAATGAATTTCAACGATTTGGAAACTTTACACTTAAAGGACTTATTCGAGTTACACCAGCACAAATGGAAGCGACAATATCGGTGAAATCTGCCATAGGAACGATTATTTCAGACCTTCAATTAACCAATATTGATGATATTAATCAGGCAGTTTATACCGGTGAAGTTGCTTTTAAAAATTTTGATTTAGGTATTTTTGCAAACGATCCAATACTTGGTGAAATATCCTTAAAAGCCGACGTAAATGGTAGCGGTTTTAATATGGATAACGTAAATACAACCATTATCGGAAAGATTAGTAGCCTTGAATTTAATAAATATACCTACAAAGATTTATATGTAAATGGTCAGTTTCAAAACAAAAAATTCGACGGTTTATTAAAATCAAAAGATGAAAATTTTAACCTCAATTTTGAAGGGTTAGCCGACTTTTCATCCGTAGTAAATAAATTCGATTTCGTAGCAAATATTGATAAAATAGATCTTAAAAAAACAAACTTTTTTACCCGAGATAGTATCGCAACGCTACATGGAAATATCAATTTAAATATTTCAGGAAATAATTTTGATGATATTATTGGAAAAGCAACCTTTGAAAATCTAGTGTATAAAAATCAAAAAAAAGACTATTTATTTGAAAAATTTGAAATAAATTCTTCCGTAAAAGATAGCATAAAAACGATTGAAGTAAATTCAAAAGAAATTGTTACAGGTGCGTTAAAAGGAAAATTCTCTTTTGAAGAATTAATTCCCATTACCCAAAATGCACTGGGAAGCGTATATGCCAATTATCAACCTAATAAAGTTGCTCCAAATCAGTTTTTAGAATTTGATTTTACCATTTATAATCAAATTATCGACGTGTTTTTTCCAAATATTACAATCGCCAAAAATACACGCATAAAAGGACGTATTAATTCCGATAAAAATGCCCTGAAATTAACGTTCACATCACCCGAAATTCAAGCCTATAAAAATAGTATCGAAAATATTGTGTTGCGTATGGATACTAAAAATCCGCTGTATAATACGCATTTAACAGCTCATAAAATCAGCAATAAATACTATAATATCGAAAAATTAAACCTGCTAAATAGAACCAAAAATGATACACTCTATTTTAAATCGGTATTTAAAGGAAGTGAAAATCAGTCAGAAACTTTTAACCTAGATTTCTATTATACTATTGATGAATTTAAAAAATCAGTGGTTGGTATTCAAAAATCAAACTTCAATTACAAAGGATTTAATTGGATTATCAATAAAAATGAAGATAAAAAACATAAAATAGCCTTCAATCTAAAAGAAGATAATTATATCATTAGTCCGTTTTTAGTAGAGTCGGAAGCCCAAAAAATTGCCTTTAAAGGCGTTGTAAAAGATACTACTTATAAAGATTTACAAGCCAGTTTTACCAACGTTAAATTAGGTAGTTTTTTCCCTGTAATTGACAATTTAAGCCTAGAAGGAAATCTAACGGGGAATATCGATTTACAACAAAAAGAAGGGAAAATAGCACCAAAAACAACGCTATCAATAGAAGACTTTTATATTAATAAACAACCTCAAGGAACGCTATCTTTGAAAATAACAGGGGATAATTCCTATGAAAAATATAACGCAAATCTTTCGTTGATTAACGAAAAAATAAAGCATATTTCAGCAATCGGAAGTCTTGATTTTTCAGCGAAAAAACCAAGCATAGATGCACAAATCTATTTAGAAGAATACGATATTTTAGCGTTTAGCCCGCTGGGAAAAAAAGTACTAAATAAATTAAGAGGGAAAATTACAGGGAATTTTAGAGCCAAAGGTTTGTTAAGTAATCCTGATTTTAAAGGAACTTTAAATGTAGAAAATGGTGGATTAACATTTCCGTATCTAAATGTAGATTTTGACCTAAAAGGAAATACGAATATCGTTTTAGATAAGCAACAATTTAAACTCAAAAATGTTCTGCTAGAAGATACAAAACATAAAACAACAGGAGATTTATCAGGATATATAGCGCATCAAAATTTTAAAGATTGGTATTTGAAATTAGATATTAATACCAAAAATTTACTGGTTTTAGATACCCAAGAAACCGAAGAATCTTCCTATTATGGAACCGGTTTTTTAAACGGAAATGCCGAAATTAGAGGACTTACTAGTAATTTAGATATCGTGATTGATGGAAAAACAAATAAAGGAACATTGTTTGTAATTCCTTTAAATGATGTAAAAACTATTGATAATTATAAATTAATCCGCTTTAAATCAGCAGAAATAGATGCTCAAAATAATCAAGAAACAATCAAAGATATAAAAGGACTTGATTTGAAAATAAATCTTGAAGTAACAAAAGATGCCGTCGCTCAAGTTGTTATTGATAAAGTTTCTGGAAGTGAACTAAAAGGAAGCGGAAAAGGAAATTTAAGAATCGATATTAATACGCTTGGGAAATTTAAAATGTATGGCGATTTCGAAATTCATAAAGGATTATATAATTTTAAATATGCAGGAATTTCAAAGCCATTTATGGTGCAAAAAGGAGGACGAATTGCTTGGAATGGAAATCCGTATAATGCCGAATTGGATTTAATTGCCATCTATAAAACCAAAGCAAATCCCGCTCAATTACTCGATAATATTAACTCAAGCCGTAAAATACCCATCGACTTATATACCAAAATTACAGGAGGATTATTCAGTTCTAAACAAGAATTTGATATTAAAATTCCAAAT
This sequence comes from Tenacibaculum piscium, assembly GCF_021390755.1. NCBI lineage: Bacteria > Pseudomonadati > Bacteroidota > Flavobacteriia > Flavobacteriales > Flavobacteriaceae > Tenacibaculum > Tenacibaculum piscium. The sequence goes on from NZ_JAJGWR010000001.1 coordinate 700,365, forward strand.
GCAAATTCAACGGTAGCTTCCGAATTGGAATTTATTTTAAACGGAAATGATTTGAATACTAAAATGCAACATTTTTCATTTTTGTTAGCTTTTGGAACTTTTTATAATCAGGAAAATATCGGGAGTAGTGCCGCTAACGGATTACGAGGAACTGCCTCTGAAATCGCATCGAGCATTTTAACGGAAGTATTAAATAGTGATGATAGTAAATTTCGATTAGGACTCGGATATACGCAAGGCGATAACGGAAACTCGGAGGATGTAAATAGTTTAAAATCAGACGATCAAGTTGATGTTTCGGTAAGTACACAAGTAAGCGATAGAGTGTTGATAAACGGAAAAGTAGGCGTTCCTGTGGGAGCAAATACCCAAACAAATATAGTTGGAGAAGTGAAAATTGAAGTGCTTTTAAATAAAGAAGGAACTTTAAGAGGAACGGTTTTTAATCGACAAAATGAAGTGCAATATTCATCCGAAGAAGAAGGATATACACAAGGTGTTGGTTTTTCTTATCAAGTTAATTTTAATAATTTAGCAGGACTTGCAAAAAAATTAGGACTTAAAAAAAATCAGCAAAAAAATAGTCAGAAAAATAATCTTAAAAATAACCTGAAAGACACACTTAAAATTAAGGAAGTCAAGAAAAAAATTAAGAAAAATAAATTTGTCAGCTTTAAAAAAAACAGAAAATAAATCAGTAGAAAAATCAGTGCAAAAGAATAATTAAAATTACATGAACAGAACCAAAAAAGATTATTTAGTAATCATGCTAAAAGGACTCGCTATGGGAGCCGCAGACGTTGTTCCTGGAGTTTCAGGAGGAACTATTGCTTTTATTTCAGGCATTTATGAAGAATTATTAAACTCCATAAGTGGCATTACTCTAAGTTTATTTAAAACCTTAAAAAATCAAGGATTTAAAACCGCTTGGAAACAACTTAATGGAAACTTTTTAGCATCGCTTTTTATAGGAATGTTTATCAGTATACTTTCTTTGGCGAAAGTAATTTCGTGGTTACTTGTAAGTCATCCAATTTTATTGTGGTCTTTTTTCTTCGGATTAGTTTTAGCAAGTATTATTTACATCGCAAAACAAATTACAAATTGGAATTTTATCGCCATTATATTACTGATAATTGGCGGTATTTTAGCGTATTATATTACGACATTAAATCCTCTGATTGCTGAAAATTCATCGACAATATTTATGTTTTTAGCTGGAGCAATTGCCATTTGTGCCATGATTTTACCTGGTATTTCTGGTTCGTTTATTTTAGTGCTTTTAGGAGCATATAAACCTGTGTTATCTGCTATAAACACTAGAGATTACACCACCATAATGGCAATTGGATTCGGGGCAATTGTAGGATTATTATCTTTTTCAAGACTTTTAAAATACTTATTTGCACATTATAAAAATTATACGTTAGCAGTTTTAACAGGATTTATAATTGGGTCGTTAAATAAAATTTGGCCTTGGAAAAAAGTGCTCACATTTAGAACTAATTCTCACGGTGAAAAAGTACCGTTTAACGAATTATCAGTTTCGCCATTTTCATTTGATGGAAATCCGCAAATAATGTATGCGTGCTTATTAGCAATCTTCGGATTTTCGTTAATTCTAATTCTTGAAAAATTAGCCGTAAAAAGTCATCAAAAGGATTAAAAATTCCTAAAAAATAAGTATTTTAGTTCCTTATATTTTAAAAAATGTATCAACAACAGCAACGCACATTATCACAAAAAATAGTGCTTTTTTTAAAAGGAATAACCATGGGAGGTGCCAATAAAGTTCCTGGAGTTTCTGGAGGAATGGTGGCTTTTGTAATGGGATTTTATGAAGAACTTATTTTTTCTTTTCAGCGGATAAACGCAAAAGCATTTAAATTGCTTTTCAATGGACGCTTCAAAAGTTTTGCCCGATACACCAACTTACAATTTTTAACATTGATAATGTTAGGAAGTATGTTTAGTTACTTTACAATTTCATTGGTGTTAGATTATTTTTTAAAAAACAATGAATTATATGTTTGGTCGTGGTTTTTTGGAATGATTATCGGTTCAATTTATTATATTTCAAAAGATTTTAATGACTGGAAATTAAAAAATACAATCGCTCTAATCATTGGTGTTGCTATCGGTATTTTTATCAGTTTTTTAACGCCCGCCAAAGAAAATGATAATCTTTGGTTTGTTTTTATTTGTGGGATTATCGGCGTTTCAGGGATGACACTTCCTGGATTATCAGGGTCTTTTATTCTGATTTTATTAGGAAATTATGTGTTATTATTGGTCGATAGCGTCAATGTTTTTGCAAGTGTTGTAACGAGTTTGGTATCAGGCGATTTTGAGGTGTTGAAAAATCCTGTAAAAATAAGATATTTAAAAATCATAAGCGTTTTTACGCTGGGTTCTGTCTTCGGGTTAGTGTCTATTTCGCATATTTTAGGATACGTTTTAAAACGATGGCATCAGCTGGTAACTGCCGTAATTATCGGTTTTATAACAGGTTCTTTAGGAATTGTATGGCCTTGGAAAAAAACAATATTCAAAAGCAATGAAAACGGTTTTTTATTCGATAAAAAAGGACATAAAATCGTGGAAAATTATCAGCGATTTATACCCGATTTTTCAACACAAGAAACATGGATTTCAATAGGTTTTATCATCTTTGGAATCGCCTTAATTTTAATGATAGACTTTTATGCAAGAAAAAAAACAACAAAAAACTAAGAACACATACGCCTTAGTTGGAAAAAATATTTCATACTCTTTTTCAAAAGGATATTTTACCGATAAATTTGAAAAATTAGGACTCGATTCAAGTGAATATGTCAATTTTGATATCCAATCAATAGAGGAACTTCCCCTAAAAATAAAAGAAAATAAACAGCATTTAAAAGGAATGAATGTTACGATTCCTTATAAATTAGAAGTATTCAACTTCTTAGATAAAATAGATAAAAAAGCACACAAAATAGGTGCGGTAAATACTATCAAAATATCTAAAAAAGGAAAATTAAAAGGATTTAATACCGATGTTTATGGATTTAAAAAATCCTTACAACCATTGCTGGAAAATCATCATCAAAAAGCCCTGATTCTAGGAACAGGAGGCGCCTCAAAAGCAGTTGCCTATGTGCTTAAAAAATTAAATATCAACTATCAATTCGTTTCTAGAAATCCGCAAGGAAAAAAAGAAATTTCATATCAAGATGTATCCAAAGAAATTATAGAAACACATCATCTAATAATTAATTGTACACCTTTAGGAACGCATCCAAATATAGAGGATTGTCCTGATATTCCGTATCAATTTTTATCTGAAAAACACCTCTTGTTTGACCTGATTTATAATCCAGCAGTAACTACGTTCTTGAAAAAAGGAAAAGAAAAAAAAGCAACCATCAAAAATGGACTCGAAATGCTAGAACAACAAGCCGAAAAAGCTTGGAGAATATGGAATGACCAATAATTTAGAAGTAAATTAAAATAAAATAGCGTATGCTATAATATTATAGAAGAATCCGTATATTTATAAAATTAATAATTTAAAAATAATTAATAAAACTTTTAAGAATTAAAAGTTGAAAATTAAATTAATAAGGAACTTAAACATTGTAGATATGTTAGAAAATAACGAAAAAGAAGTACAAGAACCAATTACAGCGGAAAATACTGTTGTGAAAGTAGCAACCGAAAAAGCAGTGAACGAAGTAGAAACACAAGTTGCTAATGAAGCTGAAAAAGTAGATGAAAAGCACGAAATACCAATGCTGGAATATGCAACGATGGAGTTGGATATATTGGTGTCGGAATTAAAAAAGTTATTAGACAACCATCAAGTACAACAGTTAAAGTCGAATATTGATGCCATTAAAAATGCTTTTAATACCAAATTTAATGACTTACTAACTCAAAAAAAAGAAGCCTTTTTAGCCGAAGGTGGAAATGTAATTGACTTTCAGTTTTCAAGTCCTATTAAAGCCGAATATAATAAATTAGTAGGCGAATATAAAGCCAAACGTGATGCGCATTACGCACAATTGGAAAATCAATTAAAAGAAAATTTAGACAAAAGAAATGCCTTAATCGAAGAGTTAAAAACACTAATCGAAAAAGCAGACGCCAAAACAATGTATAATGATTTCCAGGAAATTCAAAAAAAATGGAAAACAATAGGCGCTGTTCCTAAAACAAAATACAATGATACTTGGAAAATATACCATCATCATGTAGAACGTTTTTATGATTTATTAGACTTAAATAAAGACTTTAGAGAACTTGATTTTAAACATAATTTAGAAGAAAAATTAAAACTTATTTCGCACGCAGAAACTTTAAATGAAGTAGCTGATGTAAATGTAGCTTTTAAAGATTTACAAGATTTACACCGCATCTGGAAAGAAGAAATAGGGCCTGTAGGTAAAGAACATCGAGAAGATATATGGGGAAAATTTAGTGAAGCAACCAAAAAAATACACGATAAACGTCATCAATATTTTAGAGAATTAAAATCGAAATATCAAGAAATGATTGACGCAAAATTGAAAGTTGTTGCCGAAATTAATGCGTTCGATACTTCGAAAAATGAATCGCACAACGATTGGCAAAAAAGTATTGTAGAACTTGAAAAACTACGTAAAAAATACTTTGATATCGGGAAATTACCCTACAATAAAAGTGAAGCTGTTTGGCAAGAATTTAAAAATGCGACCAAAAAATTCAACAGTTCAAAAAATGTTTTTTATAAAGCTGAAAAAAATACCCAAAACGATAACTTAAAAAGTAAAATTGCACTTATCGAACTTGCTGAAAGCATTAAAGATAGCGATGATTGGGAAGAAGCAACCAATACTATGAAACGTATTCAGTCTGATTGGAAAAAAATTGGTCATGTACCAAGAAAGTTTTCTGATGATATTTGGAAACGTTTTAAAGATGCTTGTAATTTCTATTTTGATAGATTACATGCTCAAAAAAATGAGCAAAATAAAGAGCAATTAGCGCTTGTTACCGATAAAAAAGCATTTATAGAAAAAATAAAAACATCCGAAGACTTAAGCCTAGAAGCGATTCAAGAAAATATTGTTGCATGGAGAGCTTTAGGAGCATTGCCTAGAAATGCTCGTCATTTAGATGAGAAATTCAACAAAGCAATTGACGCGCATTTAGGAAAACTAAACATGAGTAAAAGTGATATCGAATTGATGAAGTTTAAAAATTCGATTGATATGTATTTATCACAAAAAGATTTAAAAAAATTAGATAACGAACAATATTTTATCCGTAAGAAAATAGATGAAACAGTTCGTGAAATGCAACAATTAGAAAATAATTTAGGTTTCTTTTCTAATGCAAAATCGGATAATCCTTTAGTATTGAATGTTCGTAAAGGGATTCAAGAATTTAAAGACCAATTAGCTGTTTGGAAATCAAAATTAGCATACATTAAAAAACTTGATTATTAGATTTAGTAATAATTTTCAATCAAATTAATAAATCAAAATAATAAATCAAAATAAATTAAATTTTAAAAAACGAACTCGAGTCTTTTATGTGAATATAAAACATAAAAAACTCGAGTTTTTTTATTATTTAACAGCAATCATACTAATTTCTACATTCACAAATTTAGGCAAATTCGCTACTTCTACAGTTTCTCTTGCGGGAGCTGTTGCTTCGTTAAAATATTGGGCGTAAACGCTATTTATTTTTGAAAAATTATTCATATCAGAAATGAAAATAGATGTTTTTACGACATTTTCAAAAGTCATTTCAGCAGCGGCTAAAACTTCTTTCATGTTTTCCATAACTTGTTTTGTTTCAATTTCGATGGTATCTAATACGAGTTCACCATTTTCAGGATTGAAAGCAATTTGACCCGAAGTATATAACGTATTTCCGCTTAAAACAGCTTGATTGTAAGGTCCAATAGGAGCAGGAGCTTTATCGGTAGTGATAATTTTTTTCATTATATTTTGATTTTATGTTTTGATATTTTTAGAGATTCTTAAAATAACACTCTATCTGGCGGTTTATTTTTATCCCATTTCAAATCGCTTAATACTGATGATTTTACTCCGATAAAGAAATTATACGAAGTTCTTTGTCCGAAAGGTGTCCAACCGAAATTTAAACGCCAACTATCTAAATCTCTAGAAAAATTTAAATTTGTATAGGAGAATCCAGTATTTTTAATGTCATATCCAGAATTAAAACCAACGCCCCATTTAGGCGATAATTCGACATTTCCACTAAACATTAAAATATTTCGAGTAATATCGCTGGTAAATCCGTCATTAGAATAATTTAAGGTATAGGTTAAATTTAACGTCCAAGGAATTTTATGACGATATAAAAGCGTTTCTTTTACTTCCGTTTCATTCTCTGGTGTATTGGAAAAATCGTTGGCATTTTTATTGTTTCGACCAAATAAATCAGGGGTGTCTTGCGCACCGTTTCCGTTATTTTTACGCTTATTTTTATTGTTTTTTAGACTTTCTTTATCTTTTTTAAAATCTTCACTAGACAAAGAGTAATTTGCCGTTATGCCCACTGTTTTTATTCGGAATAATTTATCATTAAATTTATCGATTTTTTCTCCCTTTTTATCAAGCTGATACGGGTCTAAAAGCATATTCGCATTTAACGCTAATTTATCTTTGAATAAACGAGTTCCCGCACTTACAGTAACATCGCTCCAACGAATACTATCTTTGGTAATATCGTAGGAAGTACTAAAATTCAAATTATTTAAAAGTGTTATTTTCTGATCTTCTTCATCACTATCGGGGTCTTTTGGAGCTACTTTGGCTTCTAAAACATTGTTAACGGCAATTCCAATTCTATTTGAAGTTCCACTTCCTGGGGTACCATATATTCCTCCTTTAAAAGGAGAATACGTTCGTAAATCGGTTGGGTCAGAGCTTTGTTGTACTTGTAAATCGTGATTTTTAGCAAAATTAGGCGTATATCCGTAAGAAATCGAAGGTCTAATCGTATGACGAATGGCTTTTAAACGTCCTTTTTTAAAGTTAAAAGTTCCGTAAATATTTGTAGATAAAGAAACTCCAAAATTATAAGTATGAAACCGATTGAATCCGCCAATAGTATCGTTTACAACCGCACCTAAATTTTTATCAGCATTGACTTTTGTAGGGTCGTATCTTTTATGAATTTTATCAAAATACCAAACATCTCGATAACTTGCACTAGGCGATACTGTAAAATGTTTAAACGCTTTTAAATTCGTACTGGTGCTAAGATTATGTTGAATCCCTTTTTTGGCAGTATTGAACATTTTTGCCGTAAAAAACTCATCATCCGTAGTATTTATAAGGTATTGTCCTTGCATACTATAATTCAAACCCATTTTTTGAATCGCATTATTTTTAGCACCTCCTTTGCCTGCAAACGGATAGACAGGACGCATATTTAATTGCAAAGCAGGTAGGGTCATGGTTATTTCTTCGGTGTTGGTGTTTTGACCATGTTTTAACGTAATATTCATGTTAAAAGGCGTTCCAACGAAGTTTTTTGAATACGAAATCGATGAATTTAAACTATTGTCAATAGCTCTTGAATTATTTGCTTGATTCAACGATTCTAAGAAAAAAGTACTACTTCCTAAATCAACAGAGGCAGAAAAACTAGAATTTGGACTCGATTTAGTATCTCGATTATGACTCCAACGAATATTGAAACTAGAACTTTTATTATAGTTTGATAAACCTTTAATTCCTTGAATATTATTCTGAAATTGAAGACTAAAATTCCCACTGAAATTGTAGCGTTTATAATAGTTAGATTCCGTTCGGAAACCCCAACTTCCATTGGTGTATAAATCTCCTAAAACAGTTAAATCAAAATAATCACTTAATGCCAAATAATATCCTCCATTTTGTAGAAAAAATCCTTGACTATTACTATCTCCCCAAGATGGAATGATAAAACCAGAGGTTCTTTTATCTGTTAAAGGAAAGTAGGCAAATGGTAAAAATAAAGGGGTCGGAACATCCGCTAAAACCAAATTACTGCTACCTACAATTATTTTTTTACCAGGAACTAATTTGGCTTTGTTAGTTTGAATATAATAATCGGGGCGTTTCTTTTTTGAGGTGGTAAAACGTAATTTACGCATATAAATGGTCGAATCATTGACTCGTTTTGTTTTTTCGGCATAAGTTATAATACCACTTTGAACCGTTTTTACGCCATAAACCAACGCTTTTTTAGTTTTGAAGTTAAATAAAATAGAATCTTGTTCTGATTCTTGTCCATCTTGTTTAAAAACAGGGCGTTGATGATAACCTAAACTATCTTTTATTCCCTTGGCGTACACGGTATTGTTTTTATAATCAAGCACAATTATTCCTGCTTTCAAATCAATATTTGTGTACGTAATTTGGGCTTTATTATATAACGTTACTGTTTTATTTTTTGCATTCTGAAGCGTATAATCTTCCGCATTATGCGTAATGATGCCTTGAATAACTTCTTTTTTCTCTTTGTCTTGTTTATTTAAAGAAATTAACGAATCTTTTAGATAATCCTTAGAAGGTTCTTTTAAGGAATCTTTCGAGATATTTAAAACTGTCTTTTTTTTAGGCTTTTTAGCCTCGATGCTTGTTGTACCTAAATCTTGAGCTACACTTATTTGATAATAAAAAAGGCAGAAAGCTAAAAGTATGTAAGTTAGAGTTGTTCGCAATGTTATAAATGCTATTTTTGTGTTATATTTAAAAATATCTGGCGTATTATTTGCACGCCTAAATACAAAACCCAAAAATAGTTAAATTTTATTGATGCAATTCTTAAAATTACGTAAATATAATCACCTAAAAAATTATTTTTTATTTTTGATCTCAATATTCTTTTTATTGGGTGCTTCAACACAGGTGATAGCTCAAAAAAAATACAATATTGTACTTGATGCAGGACATGGAGGAAAAGATCATGGAGCTTCGAGAGGTTCCTATATCGAGAAAAAAATCGCCTTGAAACTTGCCTTAAAAGTAGGTGAAATATTAAAGAAAGATAAAACAATTAACGTCAGTTATACTCGAACGAAAGATGTTTTTGTCGAACTTCATAAACGAGCAAGTATCGCTAATAAAAAAAATGCCGACCTTTTTGTGTCGATTCACTGCAATGCAAATAATTCCTCAAAACCACACGGTTCTGAAACCTATGTGCTAGGTTTAAAGGGAAATCAAGAGAATTTAGAAATCGTAAAAAAAGAAAATGCCGTGATTTTCTTGGAAGATAATTATCAAAAAAATTATGATTACGATCCTAATTCTCCACAATCTTTAATAGGATTATCGGTATTACAAGAAGAAAATTTAGACGCAAGTTTGTCGTTAGCAAGTTTGGTGCAAACTAATTTTAAAAAAATAAAAAGATATGATAGAAAAGTAAAACAAGCTAATTTTTTAGTCTTGCGAGAAACTGTAATGCCAAGCGTACTTATTGAACTTGGTTTTTTATCGAATAAATCCGAAGGAAACTTCCTTAATTCAAAATACGGACAGCTAAAAATGGCAAAATCACTCGCAACTGCCATCAAAAAATACGTACAACGATTAAAATTAAATACGATTCAAGATAAAACAATCGTATCAACTAAAAAAATATCAAAAAAAATACCAAAAAAAATAATTCGAAAACCAACTCGAAAAATTGCTAAAAAATCAACGTCTAAAATTGCCTTTAAAGTACAAATAGCAGCGTCCAAAAAACAACTAAACAAACGAAACTTTAACTTTAGAGGACTCAAAAATGTAGAATCGAAGTTTATTGGTGGATATCATAAATACTATTATGGAAGTTCTTCTAGCTTTTCACAGGTTAAAAAAACATTAACACATCTGAAAAAAATAGGCTATAAAGATGCTTGGATTGTCGCTTTTAAAGGAAATAAAAAAATATCGGTTAAAGAAGCACTGAGAAATCATTAATTTAGAAAAACTATATTTATACTCCCAAAATATTAGTATTTTCGTGGGATAAATTTTATGTATGTCAAAAGAACTAAAAACTGGTATTGTTGCTATCGTGGTTATCGCCCTATTTGTTTGGGGATATAATTTTTTAAAAGGAGAAAATTTGTTTAGTGGTAGTAATCGGTATTTTTATATTGAATACAAAAATATAAACGGACTAAACGAAGCGAGTCAAGTAACCATAAATGGATTGAAAGTTGGTAAAATTGAAAATATTTCCTTCAAAGATACTCCTGATAAAAAAGGAATGTTACTTGTGAAAATTTCACTGAATAATGATTTCGTTTTCTCTAAAAATAGTGTTGGTAAAATATATTCCGCTAGTTTAATGGGCGGACAAAATTTAGCAATTGTTCCTCGATATGATGGCGAAAAAGCTGTTTCTGGAGATTATTTAAAAGGAGAAGTAGAATCTGACCTTTTTTCATCCGTAGGTGAAAAATTAAATCCGATTCAATCAAAACTTCAAAATGTGCTAATCGGTGCAGATTCATTACTTGTAGGCGTGAATCAAGTATTGGATGAAAAATCTAGAAAAAGTTTAAATAATAGTATTCTTGGTTTAGAAGGAACAATTAACGGTGTTCAAAAAACCCTGAAATCAGTAAATAACTTGTTAGCAAATAACAAACAAAATCTTGATGCGACCTTTAAAAATACTAAAAAAATTACGGATAATTTCTCGAAAATATCCGAAGATTTAGCCCAAACAAATCTTGGTGCTACCGTGAAAAAATTAGAAACAACCTTGGCGAATGTAAATGGATTATTAGCCAACGTAAAAGACGGAAAAGGAACGCTAGGGAAGTTAATGACCGATGAAAAAATGTATGCAAACTTAACAAATGCATCAAAAGAAATGGAAGAATTATTACGGGAAATGAAATTAAACCCAAAACGATTTGTTCATTTTTCATTATTTGGTAAAAAAGCAAAAGCATATAATGAAGAAAATAATACCAAAAATATAAGTGCGAAATAAACGCATCTACCAGAAATTACTAACATTAAAACAGCAAGAACGATGGAGAAATATTTACCAAACATAATTTTCGCAACTATTTTAATCGCAGGGATTGGATATTTTGTATTAAATGTTCGAAAATTAGTTCGAAATATTAAGCTAGGAAAAGATATTGATAGAACTGACCGAAAACCTGAGCGTTGGAAAAATATGGCAAAAATAGCCTTAGGACAATATAAAATGGTGCGTCGTCCTGTTTCTGGAATTCTACATGTAGTAGTGTATGTAGGGTTTATTTTGATAAATATCGAAATGTTAGAAATTGTTATTGATGGATTATTAGGAACGCATCGTGTTTTTCAGCCAATTTTAGGCGATGCTATCTATGGATTTTTAATCGGTAATTTCGAAATTTTAGCCGTGCTTGTTTTTGTTGCAGTTACTATTTTCTGGTTTAGACGAAATATCGAAAAAGTAAAGCGTTTCTGGAGTAAAGAAATGACTGGTTGGCCAAAAAATGATGGAAATATTATTCTATATTTTGAAATGGTTTTAATGTCGTTATTTTTGATAATGAACGCCACTGATGTTGCCTTTCAAGAAGCAGGAGCAGGAAATGTAATTTCTCAATTTATTGCCCCTTGGTTCAATGGTTTTTCAGTAGAAAGTTTACATCTTATAGAAAAAACAACTTGGTGGGTACATATTATAGGTATTTTAATTTTCTTGAATTATTTATATTATTCAAAACATTTACATATTTTATTAGCATTTCCAAATACCTTTTTTGCGAACTTAAAACCAAAAGGACAACTTACAAATTTAGCTTCTGTAACCAAAGAAGTTAAAATGATGCTAGATCCTGATGCCGACCCGTACGCAATGCCAGAAGAAGGAACGGAAGACGAAGTACCTGAAAAATTTGGTGCTTCTGATGTTACCGATTTAAATTGGGTGCAACTAATGAATGCTTATACCTGTACCGAATGTGGACGTTGTACTTCGTCGTGTCCTGCAAATTTAACGGGTAAAGAATTATCGCCTCGTAAAATTATGATGGATACCAGAGATCGTTTGGAAGAGGTAGGGAAAAATATCGACCAAAATAACGGTGTTTTTAAAGATGATGGAAAACAACTGTTAAATGATTACATTTCTCCAGAAGAATTATGGGCGTGTACAAGTTGTAATGCCTGTGTGCAAGAATGTCCAATAGGAATTGATCCGTTGTCTATTATTATGGAGATGCGTCGTTATTTGGTGATGGAAGAATCGGCAGCTCCTCAGGAATTAAATGCTATGATGTCAAATATTGAAAATAATGGAGCACCTTGGCAATATAGTCAGCAAGATAGACTTAACTGGAAAGATGAAGCATAAAGCTTTTTTAAGCTCTCAATAATAAAAATTTAGAAATAACAACGCTTAAAACATAAAACGATGAACGTACCAACAATGGCAGAAATGATGGCTCAGGGAAAACAACCAGAAGTGTTGTTTTGGGTAGGAGCAGCAGGAAGTTATGATGATAGAGCTAAAAAAATAACCAAATCATTTGTAAAAATATTACATAAAGCAGACGTGAATTTTGCGGTGTTAGGTACGGAAGAAAGTTCAACTGGAGATGCCGCAAAACGTGCAGGAAATGAATTTTTGTTTCAAATGCAAGCAATGATGAATATTGAAGTCTTAAACGGATATCAGGTAAAAACAATCGTAACCTGCGATCCACATTCATTTAATACTTTAAAAAATGAATATCCAGAATTAGGCGGTAAATATGAAGTGTATCATCATACTCAATTTATTAGTAAATTAATAAAAGAAGGACGTTTATCGATTGATAATACGACTTTAAAAGGAAAACGATTAACGTATCATGATCCTTGTTATTTAGGACGTGCAAACGAAATATACGAAACACCACGGGAATTATTACGTAATTTAGGCGTGAAAATGACCGAAATGAAACGTCATAAATCAACGGCTTTATGTTGCGGTGCAGGAGGAGCACAAATGTTTAAAGATGCTGAAAAAGGTGATAAGGAAATTAATATCTTACGTACCGAAGATGCGTTAGAAACCGATCCTCAAATTATAGCAACAGGTTGCCCATATTGTAATACTATGATGACGGATGGTGTGAAATTTAAACTTAAAGAAGACCAAATCGTGGTGAAAGATATTGCAGAACTAATTGCGAGTGCCAATAATTTATAGATTTTAAATCCAAAGAAATGCCATTAATAGACGACGATGAGTTTATTAAAATTTGTGATGAATTAGAAAGATTAAAGCAAAAAGAAAAAGACCTGGAAAAAGGGTATATCGATTTAAAGTTAGAGAATACCAAAATCAGTAGTCATAAAAAATATCGAGTTTTACTTATTTTTGCATTAATAGCCCTAGTTTTATTTTTGATTGTAACGATGTATAATAAACATCATAAATTTACAATCATTAAGCAGCAAAAAATATCCTTAGAAAAATTAATCGATAGCATTAATAATGTCACAAAAATAAAAGAAACATCAAGGTTAAAAAAAGAGAAAACTGTTGCTCTTTTAGCAAAAAATAAAATTGTTTTTACAGTTCAAATTGGCGTTTTTGAAAACCTTAAAATGTCCGAAGAAAACCTAAGACAAGAAGGAGGGATCCGAAAAATGCCTAATAATTTAGGTGAAAAAACAGAAAAATATATTGCAGGTGCTTTTTCTACTTATGAAAATGCCCGAATATTTAGAGATGAAGTAAAAAAAATAGGTATAAAAGATGGATTTGTAGTAGCATTGCGTAACGGAAAAAAAATCCCGATTAGTACTGCTGTAAAATTATCAAATTTAGATTCTTTGGATACTTCAGATCAATTAAGTATTGAATAATTAAGAGCATAAAAGAATAATTAAGAAATTTATAGCTTAAAAAAGGAAGGATGTACTCTTTCCTTTTTTATGTTTCAAATTATTTTGGATTAAAGAATAACTATGAAAAATTATATAAAAGCTGCACGTTTACGCACCTTACCATTATCGATATCAGGAATTATTGTGGGAGCATCGCTTGGAATTAAAGATAGTGTACCTACATTTTATTTTTGGGAAAGTACTATTTTTTGGTTGGCAATTTTAACGACTATTGGTTTTCAAGTTTTGTCAAATTTTGCAAATGATTATGGCGATGGTATCAAAGGAACCGACGATAATAGAGAAGGAGAAGCTCGCATGGTTTCATCAGGAATGATTACGCCAAAGCAAATGAAAATGGCAATGATAATAACCGCAATTATCACATTATTACTTGCTTTATTATTGATTTTCACTTCTTTTGGGAAAGATAATTTTTTGTTTTCAGCACTATTTTTAGGATTAGGAATTGCGTCAATTGTGGCAGCGATTAAATATACGGTTGGTAAATCGGCATACGGTTACAGTGGTTTTGGTGATGTTTTTGTATTTCTTTTCTTCGGATTATTAGCAGTCGTGGGAACCTATTTTCTATACACAAAGCAAGTAAATTTTGGTATCTTTTTACCAGCCATTAGCATTGGATTATTAAGTACTGCCGTGCTAAATTTAAACAATATGCGCGATAGAATAAATGATAAAAAAGTAGGTAAAAATACCTTAGTCGTTAAAAATGGTGCAAAATTCGCTAAAAAATATCATTATACATTATTGATAATTTCTTTTATAACGGCGATGATGTATGTACTAATTAATTATCAAAAACCAGTACAATTCTTATTTATATTGGCGTATTTACCAATTATAAAACACGTATTTTTTGTGTATAAAAACAAAGAAGAACCGTTATTAGATGGTGAATTAAAAAAAGTAGCGTTAAGTACTTTTTTATTTTCAATATTATTTGCACTAGGATATCTTTTTTAAAATAAGGAATAAATAAAATATAAAATTAATACAAAATAGTATTTAAATAATGAACATTACATTTTACGGTCATGCTTGTTTTGGCATCGAAATTAACGGAATATATTTATTAGTAGATCCATTTATCACAGGAAATTCACTGGCATCAAATATTGTAATTGCCGATATTAAAGCCGATTATATTTTGCTAACACACGCACATCAAGACCATGTTTTAGATGTTGAACTTTTTGCAGAACAAACAGGCGCAACCATTATATCTAATTTTGAAATAGCACAATATTATGGCGCTAAAAATTTAAAAACCGCCGCAGTAAATCATGGAGGAACTTTTAAAACTGCTACTTTTTCGGCTAAATATGTAAATGCAATTCACACTTCTTCATTTGCTGATGGAACTTACGGAGGGCAACCAGGCGGATTTATAATTTCATCCGAAGAAAAAGTATTATATATTGCTGGAGATACTGCCGTTACTATGGATATGAAATTAATTCCGATGACCACAAAAGTAACTACGGTAATTTTTCCGATTGGCGATACTTTTACCATGGGCGTTGAGGACGCAATTTTAGCCAGTAATTTAGTGGAATGTGATACGGTAATTGGTTGTCATTTCAACACATTTCCGCCTATTGAAATTGATACACATCAAGCAAAAGAAAAATTTACAGAAGCCAAGAAAGAATTGATTATTTTAGAAATAGGAGCTTCGATTAATATCGCTGAAATTAGTAAAAACAAGCACTAAAAAACAAGAAGTTAGTATGAAATCAGTAAAAATAATTTTAGGAATTGTAACGGCTTTTGTCCTTGTTTTTTTCATAACAGGAATCGTTGTAACAGAGGTTAAATATAGTACTGAAATTGAAATTAATAAACCTGTAACCGAGGTTTTTGAAAATTTCACCAATCCAGATTTGATGAAAAAATGGTTGCCAGATATCAAATCAATTGAGCCAATAATGCAGAAAAAAGCTGTTGTAGGAAGTACTTATACAATGATTATCGAAAATAATGGGCAAGAAGTGACCATGATTCAAAAAATCACGGAGTACGTTCCGAATCAAAAAATAACATTTGAGTATCATTCAAACGAAATGCTTAAAAAAGAGGCGTATAATTTCAATGCTAACGGAGCAAAAACTACGATTATCCAAAATAGTAGTGTCAATAGTAAATCGTACATGACAGCGTGTTTGTATCCTTATTTTAAAGGAACATTTAAAGCGTTAAATAGGAGATATTTACAACAATTAAAAGAACTTGCAGAAAAATAATTTTTTGGGCGTTCGAGCGGGCTTTCCATTACAATCTTTTGTTTCGTCCCTCACAAAAGGATTTTCATTGCAATCCCTAACGCAAAACCAACTTACATTCTAAAAAACACGTGACTAAAATCTTCTTAAAATAAGCAAAATGATACAAGCAACTTATCATCAGTATTTATTGAATTTTAAACAAGCAAGCGGTACATCTCGAGGTATTTTACGCACTAAAGAAACGTGGTTTATCATCTTAAAGAAAGACGGAAAAACAGGCGTGGGAGAATGCGGTTTATTTAGAGGATTAAGTATTGATGATACGCCAGATTATCAAGAAAAACTACAATGGTTTTGTGAAAATATCAATCTAGGTTTAGAGGTTTTATTAGCTAAAGCGATTCACTTTCCATCGATTCAATTTGGTTTAGAACAGGCTTTTTTATCTTTGAAATCTGAACTGAAATCTGAACTGAAATCTGAACTGAAATCTGAAAATAAATTTGAATTATTTCCTTCGGATTTTACAAAAGGGACACAAGATATTCCCATAAATGGCTTAGTTTGGATGGGCGATAAATCGTTTATGCAACAACAAATTAAAGATAAATTACAGCAAGGTTTTACCACGATAAAAATGAAAATCGGTGCGATTGATTTTGATACAGAACTCAATTTATTAAAAGCAATTCGCAAGGAATTTTCATCTAAAGAAATAACGCTACGAGTCGATGCAAATGGAAGTTTTACTCCTAAAGATGCTTTACAAAAATTACAACGATTATCGGAATTAAACATACATTCTATCGAGCAACCAATACAGCAAGGACAATGGCAAGAAATGGCGAATTTGTGTGAAAAAACGCCTTTGCCAATCGCTTTAGACGAAGAATTGATAGGTGTTTTTACATCCGAAGAAAAAGAAAAATGTATCGAAACAATTAAACCGCAATACATTATTTTAAAACCAAGTTTAATTGGCGGATTTCAAGGAAGTAAACAATGGATTTCAATCGCTAAAAAATACGATGCCGATAATTGGATAACATCAGCATTAGAAAGTAATATTGGTTTAAATGCCATTGCACAATTCACAAAAATACTCGAAAACCCACTGCCTCAAGGCTTAGGAACGGGTGGTTTATTTACCAATAATTTTGAAAGTCCGTTAGAAGTTATTAATGGAAATTTACATTATAATATCAAGAAAAAATGGGCGTTTAATTTAGAATAATCTTATTTTAAACTTTTCTAAGCGTACATTATTTTAAAGAAATGAACAAATATTGAACAAATATTGAGCAAATGAATTTTATACAGCAAGCATACAAAGGAAAAAATGATTGGTTTTATTATTTAGCAAGTATTTTTTTAGTCATATTTGGTTGGCAATTTATAGGAATTATGCCTTTGGCATTAGTTGCAGCTTTACATTCTAAAGATTTTGATGCGTTTTCTAAGGCAGCCAATGAAAGTTTTATGAGTTTAGGAATTAATAAAAATTTATTTTTATTTCTGATGATATTAATGTTTGCTATCGGGTTACTATTTTTATTTTTGGCGGTAAAATTCATTCATAAAAGAGCGATAAAAACCAT
The DNA here is from genome assembly GCF_021390755.1 of Tenacibaculum piscium. Taxonomy (NCBI): domain Bacteria; kingdom Pseudomonadati; phylum Bacteroidota; class Flavobacteriia; order Flavobacteriales; family Flavobacteriaceae; genus Tenacibaculum; species Tenacibaculum piscium. Next base: position 718,086 of record NZ_JAJGWR010000001.1, read on the forward strand.
CATAACAAGCCGAAAAACCATTGATTGGAGTAGGTTTTGGTTCGGTTTTATGACTTGGGGAATTTTAGCGGTAAGCATCACTTTTTTAGGTATTTTTTTAACACCAGAAAATTATACATGGAATTTTAAACCTGTTCCTTTTTTTACATTAGTAGCCGTTTCTTTTTTATTTTTACCTTTACAAACTAGTTTTGAAGAGTTGTTATTTAGAGGTTATTTTATGCAAGGTTTAGGCGTTTGGTTTAAAAATAGATGGTTGCCTTTAATCATAACTTCGGTGGCTTTTGGGTTGTTACACGGTGCAAATCCTGAGGTTGAAAAAATTGGTTATATTTCGATGGTGTTTTATATTGGTACAGGATTTTTCTTCGGAATTACCACTTTAATGGACGAAGGAACGGAATTAGCGTTAGGATTACATGCGGTAAATAATATTGTCGCCGCATTTTTAGTAACCACCAATTGGACGGTTTTTCAAACAGATGCTTTATTTGTTGATATTTCAGAACCTTCTATTGGAATCGAAATGTTTTTACCTGTTTTGGTATTGTATCCTTTGCTATTATTCTTGTTTTCTAAAAAATACAGTTGGAAAAATTGGCAAGAAAAATTATTTGGACAGATAGAAAAACCAATCAACATTGAATAAACAACCTTTTCATAATAGTTTTAAATTAAACGGAATTTCTTTTTCATCCGAAGAAAAATTACTTGTTTTTGCTGATAAAATATCAAAATCTACACATACTTTTTTAAGTGATTGGTTCAATGAAAACGATTTTGTAATCGTACAAACTTCGGGCTCTACGGGCAAACCAAAACCGATAAAGTTGCAAAAAGAGTTTATGAAAAACTCTGCTTTGGCTACTGGAAAATTTTTCAATGTATCAGAAAATACCACAGCGTTATTATGTTTATCTACGGATTATATTGCGGGTAAAATGATGTTGGTTCGTGGGTTAATATTAGGTTGGCAATTGGATATTGTAAAACCAGATTCTAATCCGTTAAAAAATATAAAAAACGCTGAAAAACACTATGATTTTTCCGCAATGGTTCCTTTGCAATTACGAAATTCATTGTCTGAATTACATAAAATAGATAAATTAATTGTCGGTGGAGGTGTGGTTTCAAATGATTTAATAAAAGCTATTCAAAATATTCCAACCAATATATTTGCTACTTATGGAATGACTGAAACAATTACACATATTGCCGTTAAAAAACTCAATAATTTTAAGAGTCATCAACTTGTTTCAGATGCGAATTATACTATTTTATCAAACGTAAAAATAACTACTGACACTAGAAATTGTTTAGTTATTGAAGCACCAAAAGTATCCGAAGAAAAAATAATAACTAATGATATTGTAAAGTTGATTTCTGCGACTAAATTTGAGTGGTTAGGACGTTTTGATAATGTTATTAATTCTGGAGGCGTAAAATTACATCCCGAAAAAATAGAAGAAAAATTATCAGAAATAATAACATCTCGTTTTTTTGTTATCGGAATTTCTGATGCTATTTTAGGCGAAAAATTAATCTTAATTATTGAAAATAAAATTTCATCCGAAGAAGAAAAAACCTTAAAAAAAGCCGTTGAAAACTTAAAAACATTATCAAAATTCGAAGTTCCGAAAGAAATTTATTTTATTGATAATTTTATAGAAACAGAAACAAATAAAATTCAACGAAAAAAAACTTGGAATTTAATTTTAGTATAACCTCTTATTTAAAAAACAAAAATCCTAATTTATTAAATTAGGGTTTTTGTTTTCTGATATTATTCAATAACTTCAATAAAAATATCGTTTTCTGTATTATTAGAATTTAATTCGTTAATTAATGCTTTAGAAACTGACACTAATTGCCCTATGTGATTTTTATAAATAGCATGAGGATACCTTTTAATATTGTAAACCTTTTCCTTCAAATTGAAAAATCGCCCATTTTCCTTCTAATAGCTTATTAGATATAGTTGTTAAAAGCATCACAGTGAATTCTTAATCTGCTGTTTTAGGTACAAAATTATTATTACTACAAGTAGAAATAAGTAGTGAAAAAATAAGTTTGATAAATAGGAATTTTTTATTCATTATTTAAATTGTTTTTACGCTAGTTTTTTTGAAAAAAAACTTGGTCATTTTATTATACATTTTCATTTCTCCTATTAGTTTAGTATCAATTAATTTAAATGTAAAATCGTTCATGTAAATAGAAGGATTAAATTCAGCTTTAGTAAATATAGTATCAGGGTTGTAATCAATTTTGATTTCATTTTGTTCTGATAACACCCATTTAAAATACCCTATTTCAAAAATTTCTATTTCATTACATCCAGAAATATATCTTTCAGAAACAACTACTTTTTCTTTAAAAAAGGTAAGTATTAAATAAATTTCTTTACCAGCACAACGACTAGGTCTATTTGTTTCTTCACACATAGAACCAACTTTTGATATAAAAGTGTTATTTTCAAGGTGTTTTTTATCTTCTTGGGCTTTAAGTATAAGAGACCAAAACATAAAACTTATAACAATAACTATTTTCATTTTTTATCTCTATTTTATTAAAAAATTGAATTAAGGCATATAGATTAGTTTATAAATTATGCAAAGCGATGTAACTTATTTACAAACCTAAGTAGGAGATAAGTAATTCATAGTAATATTTCTTTCACAGATAAGTCAAATGTAATGAAAAAATTAGTAGAAGTGAAAAAAGTGTTTTTTGTGATATATGTTATTCTAGGTTAAAATTTATTTGTTCGGAATTTAAGTAAAAACAGATAAGAACCAATAAATATGGAAAATAAAACCTCCTATTAAATAGGAGGTTTGTCTTGTATTTACAATGCTTTCAGGCTATTACATAACCATGCTGTGGTATACATTTTGAACATCTCTAATACTGTTTAAAGCCTTTTAATTATAGGTTTTTTTTGTTTTTAATGTATTATTTGTTCTTTATTTGTTCTTTAATAGTGTTTTTTTAGCATTTTTTATATCTAAAAAGATGTTAGAATAATCTTTTTTCTAAATTTTTTTGACCTGTTTTAAAACCATATTTTTTTCCTCAAAAAAATAAGATTAACTAAGGTTGTAGCTATTAATAAAATAATATTTGTTTCAGTTTTTTTATCTTCATAAAGATATGAATATTATAATTACAATCAAATTTACTTAAAAATAAAAATCCAAATGTTAAGTAAATGTTAACGAAATTAGGGTTATCCCTAATTCAAATTAGGGTTATCCCTAATTCGAATTAGGGGTATTGGGTATTGACTGTTAATTAAAAAGGTTGTTAATTTGCGGAAAAAATTATTTCAGGATAACTAACAGTTAGCTTAACATAGCTTACAAAGCCTTAAATTTTTACTTTTACTTTAGTTTTTTTTAAATTTAAAACAAAAAACATTAAAAAATGGTGCTATTAAAAGAAGAAGAAATTATTACTGAATCAGCAGATAACCAAATAATATTAACTAACAAAAGAGTTCGTTATTATTATAATTCAAAAAAAACAGATTATACTTCAATTCTTCTAAATAGAATTAGTTCTATTGAAGTAGTGAAAACTCAAAAAAATATATTATATCTATATATTGGTATTTTTATGATTTTAGCTGATATTAGATTTAAGATAGGGCTATTAGCTCTTTTAGGAATAGTTTTAATAGGTTTATTTGTAACATCATCTAAACATGTAGTTTCTATTACCCCTAATGGAGGTAAACCTATAATATTTTCAACTAAAGGCTTCAAAAATGAATTTATTAATGATTTTGTAAATAAAGTAGAAAAAGCATCTAGCTTAACATAGCTTACAAAGCCTTAAATTTTTACTTTTATTTTAGCTTTTTTTTAATATTAATTTAAAACAAGGCAATTATGAAAAAATTACAAGTAGTAGCATTAGCAATATTCAGTACATTTATTTTAACCAGCTGTACAGATGATACTGAATATCTTTTAGAAAAAGAAGATAAAGCAAATGTTCAAGAAAGTCAAATAGGGTTTATAGATAAAGATGAAGTTGAAAGTCCAGATGATAGAAAATAGAAAAGCATTAATTATAATAACTGGAGCAATTACAATTTTATCTGTAATTGCTCCATATATTCATATTTTTTTAGATAAAACAGATCAAATAAAAATTTTTGGTTTTAGAAATATAAGAACTTTTTTATATGTATTAGGACTACCTATATCTTTATTTTCTTGTGCTGTATTTCTTTTATACTCTACAAAATTTATGAATGAAACTTCTCCTAAAAAATATTTCAAAAAAATAAGTTTTCTTTTTTTATGGAGTTCGTTTTTTCAATTTATATGGATTTTTTGGGATAAACAAGATCTCCCTAAAGTTACTTATTACATAATAATATTACTTATCAGTTTTTTTACAACTTATTATTTTAAAAAAGCAATAGGATTAAGAAAAGAAACTCTTATAAAGCTTCAAAACATAGTTAATTCATTGTCTCGGTTCAGTATTATAACAGTAAAAAAACATATACCTAAAGAGAATCAAGAAGGGTATAAAAAGGATTTAATTAACGCATTAAAAGAAGGTAATGAATAACTCTAAACAAGAAGAATTAGAAAATCTTAAAGATTTTTATAAAGATTTTTTTCCTGATGACGTAAAAGAATCTTTAAATCATTTAATAGATGAAGAAATTGGACAACAGAAAGAAATTATTAAAGAATATAAAAAAGAAATTTTAGGTAGTAATATTTCTGCAAAAATTTATTTTTCAGATTTAGAAAACCTTATTACTAGAAAATTAGCTTATTAATCTTTTGATGTTAATTTTAACGGATCTATAGAGCCATCATCATTTTTTATTTCTTTTATTAAACCTAAAGCTTCCATAACAAAAGTGTTGTAAAAAACACTTTTCTTTTTTAATTCGTCTATATTTTTTGCAGCGAATAAAGCTATTTCATCTAGAGTTACAATTTCTTTTTTAGAAACATCCATAAAAATCTCTTCCTTCCCTACTCCATACTTCTCAAAAACAACACGAAATAATGCGGATTTTGATTTAGGTATTTTTTGACCTGCTTCGTAGTTTTGTATAGTTCTCCAAGAAACACCAAGTAAATCAGCTAAAGATTCTTGAGTTATTTTATTTTTTTTACGAAATTCTTTTATATCTAAGTTATTTATATCCAATGCTTTATGATTTTTTTTACGAAATAATGCGTGTAAAGTTTTAAAAACACGCAGAAAGTGTGTAATTTAGCTCTATCAATAAAACAAATATAGCAATTAACTTGTTATAAATAGGGCTAACAGTACAATTGATAATACAGTACAATATAATAAACACTTATGAAAGTTTGAATACTTGTATAAGTAAATTTTTTTCAATTGTTATTTCTAGTCCATTTACGCAAAAAAAGCGCAAAAAAGCACAAATAATTAAAGCAGTAATATGGAAGCTATAAAACCTTTAAATGTATCTGGTAAAATATTCTGTCAAATGGTAGGGCTTACCTATAATGGACAAATATTACAAGGGTTAAGAGACTTAAATTTAGTTACTTTTTTCAAAATTGGTAAAAAATATATGTACCCTTTTGAAGAAACAAAACTAATTTCTGATATGTTGAGAGATGGCAAAATATCAATAAAAACTAACGGAGGTTACTATATAACCTTAACCGATAGTAAGACAGGATAAAAACAAAGCAAAAATTAACCATTAGGTTATAGCTTCAAACAATACCAGTAGGATAGGCTAACACCTGTTTTAGAATAAATAGTACGATTACCAATAAAGCTTATAAATGTCGGAAATTATATAGCTTTAAGATAAAACCAGTAGGATAGGCTAACACCTATTTTAAAGTAGCTCACAACCTATTTCATTTATACACCGACATGTATTAAATTAAATTTAAAGTTGTGGGTTATTTTTTTAAAAGATCATTAACATTTTGGCAGATTTAGAAAGTCTTATAATTAATTGAGCTTTCAGATTTTTAAAAAGGAATTAGGTCTCCTTTTTATTTTTTTGAAAGCAAACCAAAAGTAAGACTTTCTTTTCTGTTATTAAACATTTTAACAATGAACAAAACGCAAAAAAAAGCAATTAAAGCGCAAAACAGAATTGAAGTATTTTTTTCAGAAAAGCTACAAGTTTTTTATGTAAAAGGAAAAAGAAACCATGAGCCAACACAAAAATTTAAGGCATTAATTACTTGTGAGCATGCTTTTTTTAATGAGTTTTTAACCTTTTTAGAACAGTTTAAATCTTCTAAAGAGTTAAAAACGTATAAGTTTTTAGAGCTTAAAGACAAATTAAATGATTTTCTAATCAATAACGCTGCGAACTTGAAAAATACAGCAGCGTAAAAATAAAAGTGATTAGAAACTGGAACTTCTAATCACTTTTTAAATTAAAAAAATCAAAACGGATGAACAAATTTACAAATAAACCCGCAAATAAAACGCAAAATCGCAAAATAATACTTAGCACTATTGGTCTTTATAACCAATCTGTTAAAGATGCTTTGCGTAAACGTAAAATTTCTGTTATTGAACAGCACGCCATCAAAAACTTTATGGATGGAGCTTATAGAAATAAATTAACAGATGCTCAATATAATGAAGCCGTAGAACAGTTTAATAAAAGCGGTTTATTACTTCTTAAAAAAGGAGCAGAAGAAGAGAAATTTCAAGAAGCAAATTTACCACAGTATTCATATATCAATTATCCATATTTAGACCGTGAAGCGTTTAAAAACACAATGGATAATTACAGGCAATACGTATATAAATACAATGTAAAAACGGAATTAGAAAACGAAGAGATAAGAAAATACAACAGTACTATTGTAGAACACCCTTTTCAGCTTACAGAAGCAAAAAAAGCACGTAAAGCCGCCTTTGAAAAAGCAAATAAAAAAGAATTTCCAAGAAAATACAATGAACTTGTTATTGAAGAGAATAAAAAAGGTGCAATAGTTTCAAAAAGAAAAATTCAAACTATAAAACCATTTAGTGAAATGATTTTTCAAGTTTTAGTTGGGTTTTATACGTCTCAATTAAAAGTTCGTAATGCTTATTTATTGCAGATGAAAAAACCAACAAGCACTTTAAAAAAATCTTTACCAAAATTAAAGATAGATCATAGGAAATTAGCGACTCATGAAATAGCAGATATACCAAGATTAGGTATTTGCAAAAGATCGGCGCAAATCCATGTAAAAAGACTTAGAGAAGCAGGTGTTTTAATCAATTATAAAATGATTAATCAAAATAAGCCTATTTCTGTAAATTTTAATTACGAAATAATCGAAATTTTAGACGGAAAAACCCCAAAACAGCAATTACCTGAAAATAAATCGTTTACCCCTCTAAGTTTGCAAAACCTACCTGATAATAGTGATACTACTAGAACTAAAAACTTAAAAGAAAAAGAAATAAAAGGCTGTGCAAATAGCACAACCTTGAATGAATCCGGTTCGATGCTGGCAAATCAGTACGAAAGTAATACCGCGTCTCCTGCGGAGGGCTACAAGAACACCAGTCGGATAAGTAACAAAACTGAAATCCGAATAGAGGGTGGAGAGAAAATAAACTTGCCCGATTTTTTAAATAAACCAGTGGCAAAAAAGAAAACCGATTTATTAAGCATTAATTTTTTAAATAGGCTAGAAAATGAAAAAGATTTTTCCGCAAAATTAGCCAATGGCGAATTTGACAATTACAGAGGTATGCGCTATGATTATTTACAAAAAATAGAGCAATATGGGCTTTTATCTACTGATGAATTTAAGCAAGTTGTAATCGAAGATTTTATAAAATCGTCTGCGAAAATTTGGAAAAAACACAGTGTTTACGTGGGAGAATGGAAGAAAACAATCAATCTTCTAAAAACGCAATTATTTAAAAATCTTACACACAAAAGTACTGTTATAAAAAAATTAAAAGAATTGCGTTGGAAATTAGAATTTGCAAGAACATGGTTTTTGAAAAAAGAAGATGTAAACGCATTATTTCCATTTTCTTATTTCGATAAAACTCGTACAAACTCTAATGAATTAGGCTTTTATGGGCTTCATTCTATTTGGAAAAGTCATTTAAAGTACCAGGAGAAAAAAGCGAAAAATGATAAAGAATTAGCGCAAAATTCAAGCGCAAGAAAACGCAAATTATCAACACAAAAGAAACTTACTAGGGCAATTAGTAAATATGATTTAGGTCAATTCACTTATAAACAGCTTTTTAGTTATGTACAGGATAATTTGCCACATGATTACTTGATTTTATTACCAGCTTTAATTAAAACCGAAAACACAAACTTAGCCTAAAACCTAAAAAAATGAGTAAAGAAAATATAACAACAAAATGTAGTTGTGGAGCTAATAATAAAATTACGTGTCCAAATTGTAGCGAATTAAAAATGGTTATTCTATTAAAAAATGGATTTAGTCATTTAAAATTAGTGTCAGGCACTAGAAAAATAAATCCTGTATGGTATAACCACCTTTCTAAGAATAAAAAATCCCACAGTATTTTATACAATGCCATGTATAGGCGTTTCCAAGCATCAGAATATGCAAATACAGCCAATAGAATCAATTTTTACAGCAATACAACTGGAAAATTAGTAATCAGTATAAAAGTTTAATTATGAAAATACAATTATTCTTAAAATTCCATCAATTAATTGCCTTGCACAAATTGACTATCAAGCTTTATGATTTGGATTTTTTAACTCTTGAGTCTCAAGAAAAAATTGCCGTATCAATCGGTTTAATTTTAGCAGATAAATTTGATAAAAAAATTAAAACTATACAAAAGAAGCTTTTTTTTGATACTGAAAAAGATATAAAATTCACATTTGATTTTTTTGAAGCTTGGGCTTTAAAGCAGATATGTATTCAATTAATCGGTATTTCGGATAGTGATTTTAATAAATTAAATATTCAAGTTGTAATTAATAAACTAGATCAAGAAAGATGTTAAAAACTACGAAGAAAAAAGAATTATACAAGTCTCTTATTTCGATGAACTCTTTATCAAGGTCGATACAAAGTTATAATATATTTTATGGGATAAAGCAAGCTGCATTTTTCTTTATCCTCTTTGCTGAATTAATTACGAATGATTATCTGCGTATAATTCCTGCTTTATGTTTTGGATATTTTGTATCAAAAGCAATTCTTGATATTGCTGTAAATATTCCAAAAAACAAAGATTGGGTGATTATATCAATTTCAATATTTGACTTTTTTATGCTTTGTGTTATTACAAATGTACTAAAGCAGCCAAGCTGGACAGCAGTGATTAATCTACTAATATTTTGTGGTTTTGTTACGTACATAGGTTATTGGTTAAATCAAGTATTTGTATTAAAAGTAGCAGAAAAAGAAGCAGAAGAAAAAGCAGAATTGGAGCAGAACCGAGCAGATGCCGAGCAGGTAGAAGCAGACTTAAATAATGCTAAAGCAGAATTGGAGCAGAACCGAGCAGATGCCGAGCAGGTAGAAGCAGACTTAAATAATGCTAAAGCAGAATTGGAGCAGAACCGAGCAGATGCCGAGCAGGTAGAAGCAGACTTAAATAATGCTAAAGCAGAATTGGAGCATAACCGAGCAGATACCGAGCAGGTAGAAGCAGACTTAAATAATGCTARAGCAGAATTGGAGCAKAACCGAGCAGATGCCGAGCAGGTAGAAGCAGACTTAAATAATGCTARAGCAGAATTGGAGCAKAACCGAGCAGATGCCGAGCAGGTAGAAGCAGACTTAAATAATGCTAAAGCAGAATTGGAGCATAACCGAGCAGATGCCGAGCAGGTAGAAGCAGACTTAAATAATGCTAGAGCAGAATTGGAGCATAACCGAGCAGATGCCGAGCAGGTAGAAGCAGACTTAAATAATGCTAGAGCAGAATTGGAGCATAACCGAGCAGTTAATAATCAAATAGATTTAGTAGATACAATTGATCGTATATGCCCGCATTGTAATGCTGATTTTCCTAGTAAGAAATCAAGAGATGCTCACAAAGGAAGATGTAAAATGAACCCTAAAAATATTTAAAAATGACACAAAAAAAAATATATCCTCTAAATAAAAAGGAAAGAAAAAGAAAAATACTGCCATTAAATGAAGATTATAAATTAAAAAAAAAATTAAGAAAAGATAATTTTTATAATTTTTTTAGAGATTATGTTAAATCTTATGACGAAATGAAAAATGAAATTGGAGAAATTGTAAAAGAATATAGAGGTATTCCAATTAAACAAGCTCGAAACATTCGTGTTTTTAGATATCCAGAAATTCAAAAGTTTATAGAGAATAATGATTTTCAGAAGTTATTTTATTTTGATTAAAAAAACCTAAATACCACCTTTAATTTTATAAGGTAATCGTTTATTATGACTAAGAGAAATAATTTAATCCAAAAATCAATAAAATTATGAGTAATGACAACATTCAAAATAACATCGTTTATTTTTTAACAGATACTAAAATAACCGAAAATAACGAAACAAGAATCCTTTATAAAATAGTCGATGGATCGGAACGATTAAAAACCGCTCACGAATTTCACAAAGGAACGGTAAAAGAAGCATCTGAAAGAGAAATGGAAATAGAAATGAACAAAGGATATTGTGATTGGTATGCTAAAAATCGTGCTGTAATTCTTACGTATTACCGAAATAAAAAACAAACTAAAAATTAGAAAGTATGATATTAAATAGTTTTTCAGAAGCTTTTAAAAAAACAAAAGCTGGTCAAGGTTCTTTAAAAATGCGTTTAGCTCACTGGTCTAAAGATGTTATGATAAAAATTCAATATCCTGATGAAAAAAGTAAAATGACAGCTCCGTATTTATATGTACAAAGTCGTTTTGGGAACGTTCCATGGATACCAACTCAAATCGAATTGTTTTCGAATGAATGGGAAGTTGTTAATTAAAAAAAATCTTTTAGAAATTATGTTAAGAAAATTAATAGTAAAGTATTTTGCGTTAAGTTATATAACCAAAATTTTTGGAAAAGAAATTTATATGTTAAGAGGTGCTACACCTCTTAGCATTTCTTTTAGTTTAGTAATGATAGGTGCATTTTTCGACAATGACCATCTATATTATACCGCTTTTACAGCGTTTATAGTATTTGTATATATAGGATTTATTTATTTTAGAAGCTCTAAAAATTCGGTAAAATGGAAGGAATTAGATAGTGTTCAAAAAAGAATATTCTATAATATAACACCTGTTTTTTTAGATGAAGATAAACGAATAGAGGGAACTATTTTAAATGATAGGAAAGTACACAATTCGCCAATTTATCTAATTATAAACATTGTTTTTTGGGCAGCAGCACCAATAATTACAATGATAGTTTAAAGTATAAAAAAACCACCCCGAACGAGTGGTTAAAAATTGCTATGAAAAAGAAAATAAGAATATACACACTCTTAAAACTCTAAACAAATATAACTTATATTAATCAATAATTGGTATTAAAAATGACTAAAGCAAAACTTTGGGCTAAATTAAATGGAGTAGAACTAAAACGCTTACAGCAAGTAACTTGGTTGGTCGTTTCTAAAAATAGAAAGCGGACGATAAACGATATTAAATATATTCGAAATTTAGATGTTGGCGAGGTTTCTGCAATATTAAATTACTTTAATAAAGAAGTAGATATTAATATTGATGATATAAATATATAGTTCATTTTTTTGAAACTGTTAAAGTTATGCTTTAGCGGTTTTTTTTTGTGAAAAACAAAAAACACTAAACAATTTTAACTTTTTTAATCGAAGTTAATAGAAGTTAATCGAAGTTGAATTATGTGTTAATACTTCGGAACATTGCGGAACAAAAATGATGTTTTTTTCTTGTTTTATTATTGCAGTATCAAATCAGATATAGTTGTAAATGAGTCAAGCAGAATCTATAAATCAAGCATTATACAGGAACATTAAAAGCGGGCAACAATACGCTCATTTAATGCCTTATAGTAATTGTAGTAGTACCAAATTAACTACTGGAGATACAAAAGCTGCAATTGATAATATGGCTATCTGGTCAAAGAAACATCAAAATCATACAAAAAATATTGCAGTAACTTTTACAGGTAAAAGCACCAAAGAAACCGCTATTTCTATACATTCTTTTTTATACCACCATTTTCAATACAAAATAGACGGATTAAATCAAGAGCTTAGAAGTCCAGCTTGTTCATGGGCAAGTCGTCAAAACGGCATAGACTGTAAAAGTTACTCAATTTTTGCAAGTACAATTCTTTTAAATTTAGGAATACATCATTTTTTAAGACGCATCAAACAAAGTGCAACCGCTGGTTATTCGCACGTTTATGTAATTGTTCCAAAAAATCAAAAAAATCCAAAAAATCTAAAATTAGGATATTATACCATAGATGGAACTTTAGCAGGAATTAAAGAACCTGATTTTTATCAAAAATCAGATGTTTTTATGAGAGCTAAAACAAAAAATCATGGTTTAGCTGGAGTGGCTAAACCAAAACAGTTACAAAAACAACAATCAAAAGGTGGGCAAGTTGCTGGAACTTGGCAAGGAGAACTTGTTAAAGGATTATTTGAAACATTAAAGCCTGTTTTAGATGTAGCCGTTCAAGGGTTAGTTGAGCATTTATTTGGCTGTCCTGAACCTCAATACGAATTACCAATAATAAAATTAAGAATTGAGCGAGATTTTAAAGTAAAATTAGAAAAAGAATTAGATGATTTAGATAGCGCTATTCTATATAATAATCGTCCACGAATACAGCATATTTTAAACAATGTTTTAAAAGAATTAGATCTAGGAATAGCACACTTAAAAAGCGAAGCAGCATACAATGGAAATCACCAATGTATTGGTAAAACGTTGGCAATTTCTTTAAAATACATAGGAGATATAAAAAATATATTTGATAAGATATTTGAAAGTTTTATCAAGTCTAACGGTCGTTATTCCGTAGATGTTTTTACAAAAACCGCCACTTCATCTGATCGACTTTGGTATTTCGTAGTAGGAAATGCAGATAACCCTGTAAATGCAGAATATAGGTTTGTAGTTCTTAGAAAAGAAAAAAGTAAGTACGGTATAGAACCAGTATTACCATACGGAGAAGGGGACGAAACATTTAAAGGGATTTCGAATAAATGGCTTTCTGACAATAAAAATCATTTACGTATAAACTATGGAGATGGTCGTGAAAGCAATTATCAAAAGGAAATAAGACCTTTAATTGATGAAATAGAAGAATTACGAAAACAAGTTTATTTGGGCGGTCATAGCCTGTATTGGTTCGAACAACCTAAACAGCTAAAAATGTACAAAATATGGCTGAAATACGATACTAAATATACCGATTTTTTGATAAAAGAAGCTAAAAGTTTACGTACAGCAAACGAATTAATGGTTCGTGATTATCAAAAGAGGTTAAAATTTGAAATTAGTAAAGACAAGTCAATAAAAAAAAGAAAGTCATTAAAAAATAAAATCGGAATAGGTGCTGGTATCGCTGCTGCTAGTCTTTTGATTATCAAAGTTTAAATATAAGTATATGAATTGTAATAAAAACAGTGGTAGCGAATCAGCGCAGTTATCGGGGTGGTGTAGTTCCTCCAAAATAGCTGGTAGATTAGAAGGAAAAACTAGAGATGTCTTAGGACGTAAAAGAACGGCAGATGCTAAATACAAAGCATTGGAAACTGGCGCAGAAGCGAATCAGTGGGCGAATCTTGAAAAAGAAGTCGAACGAACTGGGCGAATAATTAAAAAACTGCAAGTAGAATTACAGCAAGAACAAACAATTGCCGAATCTTTAGGTTTAGGCGCTTTTTGTAAAAAAGCAAAAAGACGAAGAAAACACGCAGAAACGGCTTTACAGGCTGCTGAAAATTCACTAGGTAAAGTACAGGGGCGAATTAATATTTTAAAGCAAAAACAAACTTTAGGTATTGATCGAGCTAATGAAATATTAGCAAGTAACAGTACGATTACCAGTTCGATAAAAACACAAATTCAAGCAGTAAAAACAAAAATAACAAACTATAAAATAGAACGAGATAACATCAAGAAAGCTAAAATTGCAGCAACTAAAACTGCACAAGCAGCATCAAATATGGTATCTATTAATTCAGCTAAAAAAATGAATACCGCAGGTTTTGGATCGTTTTTATCAAAAGAAAATTTGCCTTTAATTATAGGCGGTGCTTTATTATTTGGTGGCGTTTTTTATTTCAAAAATAAAAATTCACAAGTTAAAAAAGTAGTAGCATAATGGAAAGTAAATTAAATATATATGGTTTAGCAGGTGTTCCTGGTCGTGGTCGTGGTGTGTTTATGGATGGTAACGGTAGAGAGCAGTTTGGACGACCAATCAGCAGACGACCAATAATCAAATTAAGACCAAAGACAAGGCAAGTAACTAGGTTAGTAAAAACAACAGGAGGCTTTAAACCAGCTAAAATTAAAGTAAAACCTTTTCGACCTAAGGGATCAAAAAAACCAATCTTCATAGTTACTTCAAAACCAAATATTGACGATGTCGAGTCTGGTAAAATAAAATATAATAAAGATGTTAAGAAATTCGTCATAGTTAATAATAAAGCAGAAGAAAATGCAATAAAACTTGCTTTTGAAAATAAATTAAAAAAGGATCAAGCAAGAACATTAGCGGCTAGAGCAGCCAAATCCAAAGCCAAAAAATTAGCATTAGCGAATGCAAAAAGAATAGCAGACGATAAATTAAAAAGAGTTGTAAAACCGACGAAACCAATAATTCAAACGGTTGTTCCTGATAATGTGCCTATGAATTTAAGCACGGAAACTACGGAAACCGAAGAAAAAGAAACTTTTATTTCTAAAAATAAATATGCTATTGGCGTTGCAGGTTTAGTAGCAGCTGGCTTGTTGTTCTTTAGAAAAAAGGACGATAAAAAGAAAACGTAAAATAGCGGGAATTATGAGTAAAAATATGAGTGTAGTACAATTGTCGAGATTGTCAGGTTTTGCAGATAATGTATCATGGGATACACCACAAACAAGCATACCAAGCCAAGGTGGCGGATATTCAACGCCACAAGATGCACCTGATAGCGGTGGCGGTAGTCAATTCTGGGGAGGTACTAATTTCATGGGACTATTAAATACTATCGGTGGTACTTGGGCGCAAATAGAACAAGCGAAACACGGTAATAAAGTAATTGTCAAAGATTCTAGCGGTAAGAGCAAGGATATTGCACCCCAATTGTTGCAGAAATTAAACCAACAAGCTAGTGCAAATAACACATCATCAAATCAGATGTTTCAAATGATGCAAATGCAAATGATGAAGCAAATGCAAACACAACAACAACCAAAAGACAACACCGCATTATATATCGGTTTAGGCGTTGGCGGTTTGATTTTATTAACAGGAGTAATTTTTATAACGAGTAAAAAAAAGTAAGAGAATGACAAGTAAACAGATTAAAAGTTCAGGAATTGGAATTTTATCAGCGACTGGAGGAGCAATAGCGTCTCGAATTGTTGCCGATAAAATACCGATTGAAAACGCAAAAATTAAACACGGAATTTTAGCGGTTGCTGGAATGGTAGGATGTGCATTATTAACCAAAAAAGATGCAACAACCGAAGCAATGAGAAATGTAGCAATTGGTGTAAGTGTAGCGCAAGTCGGGGCATTAGCAAAGGAATTTGCAGGCGAAACCGATGGTATTATGAAAACCGCTTTAGGTGGTACAACTGACAATTATTTTAATTCTTATGAAGATTTTGAAGATGATGAAAATATTTTTTTATCAGGGATAGATGAGGGTTATATACTTCCTGATGAAGATGAAGATGAATTTGAAGATGATGAAGTATCATTTGCATCATAAGAAATAACAATACAAGTACAACAACAATATTAATAATAAAGAAATACAAATAATAAGATGAGTTTATTAAGCAACCAAGAGAGATATTTAAGAGTAACGGAATTTTTAAAATCAAAATACAAGGATAGTGAAAAGTATCAAATGGAATGGAATCCAAAAAAAATGAAGCCAATGGATAACGAATTATATGTTACGACAGAGGCTAATATTGGATCTTTAGTATCATTAATCCAAGGAGATACCAAACAAGTCCCAGGCTTGAACAATTTTAACGGAAATGCTTTATCTAAAGGTAAAATTGCCGTTTTAGATGGGGTTGCTTTTGGCTTTGTTGTTGCTGATGAAGATTCTGTAGCTCATACTTTAACTTTTGACTACAGAAAAGTACCAAACTATTTACGTTTTGCAAACTTGAAATTAAGCCAAGATTCGCAATCATTAATTAATTTACCAATCAGTAATATAATTGATAACAGAAATGAATCGGGTACTTTTAGAGATTTAGGTGCTATGGTATTAGTAGAAGATGTGAGCGCAATTGATTTATATATTGACTATCCTAAAAATTTAAAAGCAACATTACCTGTAGGAAAGAAATTATTTGTTTCTATTCGTTTTAATGGGATGACCACTTACGGTATGCGTGCTGCATAAATACGATAAATAAACAGAAAAAAACCGCAATCAACTGTATTGCGGTTTTTTTATAAAATCCAAAAAATCCAAAAAATCCAAAAAATGGAAATAATCAAAAAACCAGAAAAAACAATATATCATGTTATTCAGGTAAACAAAAAATTATTAAAGCATCGTGAAAATGATATTATAGATTTCAAACCTTATTTAATAGATGAAATTACAGATACTTTGCCAAAAGGTAAGCTAATCGGAATACATTTTAACTCTTATGTTAAAAAACTAGATACTTGGTCGGCTATTGATTATCAAGGAAAAGACAAAACACCTGCGGCGGATGATACAAGTATTCCAGAATTAAAGGCATTTATCTGTTCTTATACTCAAATTCGTATAGAAAACGGAAACGACAAGCTAGTTACTAAACCTTGTGATTTACGTGATTTTGAGCGTAAAAATTGGAGTGAAAAAGGTTTTAAAGAAGTTGAAATGAACCTAAACAATAACGAGCAGATTAAAATTCGTTGGGAAACTATCGGCGATGACTTTCCGCCAGTGGGAGAATTTGTATTTACAATAAAAGCGGCTGATGAATGTGCCATTTAAAAACGCTCTTAAAAAAAGACACTTATACAGGTGCTTTTACAATTGATTTATCTGAAATAAATAAATGTAAAGGCATTGTTTATATCGAAGTTTTACCGCTAAACGTGGCTGATAAATTAATATTAGATAACGTAGAAAGCGTATTGTATTCAGGCGACAAGCCATATAAATTAGAATCAAACCACCCTATTATTAACGGCGAATTGCATTTTAAACCAAGCAAAGCCTCTAATGATGAAATGAAATCTATTGTAAGGATTTTATTAGTAGAATAATTGTAACAGATGGAAACGATAAAACAGATTGAACATATTTTGAGAAGTCCGCATTGCGTGGTAACAATTTATGACAGCGATAATAACAAGCTGATAAAAGAGGTTCGTAAAAATAAAAATTGGTTTTCAGCGGAGGATATTAATGAATTATACGGTTCTGTTGAAGGTCTTTTTAACCATCTGAAGCAAAAACAATACAATGAAACGACTTTTAAATTTGGGCGTATTCGAAACGAGAAAGTAAACCCACGGCTGGGAGTTGAAAACATCATTGTAAATATTCAGGATAATCTAAATAATCCAAAAAATCCAGAAAATCCAGAAAATCCAAAAAGTGAAATGGGAAAATCTAATAAAAATAATCCTGATTATTCAGGTAGTCAAATGCCAAATCTTGCAAATATGCAATATTTAGGCGCATTTGTAGATGCAGAACGTTCAGGAGATCATCAAAAGCGAGTTGCAGAACTTGAAGAAGATGTTAAAGACTACCGATCAGAAATTAGAACATTAAAAGAAGAAAATCATGTTCTAAGATTAAAAGATGCGACCTCAAAAGAACGTACTGAATTAAATATTCAAAAAGCATTAATTGATAAAAAAAGCTTTTTTGAAAGTGATGGTTTTCAAAAGGTTACAGAAGCCTTGGGCGGTTTAGTTCCAATGATACCACAGTTTTTAAACAAAGCAGCACCAGCGCAATTAGGTGGTGCAGATACTAATTTAACTAATGTACAACAACAAGTTATTCAGTTAGTAAAACAAGCAAACCCTGAACAAACTGCATTTATTTTATTAGTAATTAACCATTTAGATACTGATTTAATGAGCCTTTTATCAAATTACATTGATAATAAATCAAATTAAACCTTAAAAAAACACAACTAAAATGCCGAAAATTACAAAATCAGAAGCAATAAAAATGCTTTCTGATCTTCCAGAAGAAACATTATCACGAATGGCGGAATTATCAAGCAACAAAAAGGCAATGTCTTATTTCGAAAATCCGATATTATTTTCTTTGTTGAAATCATATTTATAAAATAAAAAAAATGAAAAAGACCACCACAAAAAAAATTAGCAAAAATTTAAAATCTACAAGCGATTTTGTGTCTGAAAACAAAAAACAACTGCTGTACGTTGGTGGTTCTATTTTGTTATTGTACACGATTTACAAAGTATCTAGTTCTTTATTTTCAGGAGCTAAAAATGGAATTTCAAATGCTTTTGATGATAAAAATGAAAACGTTGTTTCTCAAGTAAAAATTAATCCAAAAGAAACAACTATTTCACTTGATAATGCCAAAATATACGCCCAACAGTTACTAAATGCGTGTAATGATGGAGCGCCTTTTTACGGAACTGATGAAGCGTTAATTAGGAAAGTTTTTAAAAAGATAAAAACTGGCGATGATTTTAAATTAGTTTTTAACGCTTTCGGTGAAAAGAATTATAACGGTCATAATTCGCCGCCAACTGGTATTTATAGGCATTTAGATAATTATGCACCACGAAATTTAGTCTATTGGCTACGTGCTGAATTAAGCGCAAGAGATGGAGCAGTTTACACCGAAGTAAAAGAACGAATAGAAAGTGCGGGTATCGCATTTTAATTTTAATCAAAAAAAACAAAAAAGATGAAACAAGATTTTTTAGCAGGAGAACGGATTACAGGTTACCAAATGTTTGACAAACCCAAATGCGGTGCGTCAAAAGGAAAATGCGGCTGCGGTTGTAGTGGCGGCGAAAAGGGTGCAAAACAGCGACCACATACCGCTTTTAAAAATATTTCAGCAAAGAAAACAGCCAAGGTTATTGATGCTGCTTCAAATGAAATATTGCCGTTTAGTGCAATTATTAATTTAAGAACTAAACAAGGCGTAGAAGCAGATGAAAACGGAAATTTTACACTAACAGGGCATAATGGCGATATTATACAGGTGTCTTTTGTAGGGTATAAATCAGTAAAATTACCGCTTTCACAAATTAACGGAACTATTAGTTTAGTAGCTGATGGCTTATTAGATGAAGTGGTAATAACCGCAAAAAAGAAAAACCCAACAAGTAATTTACTGGCAATTGTTTTAGGTTCTTTATATGTTACAGGCGTTGCCGTGTGTAAATTTAAGGGACAATAATATTATGATTATCAAAAATATTATAGAAAACTGGGAAGCAATATCAATGCTTTTTATTGGAACAGGTGGCGGTGGCTGGCTGGGATGGATATTTAATAGCAAGCTGAAAAAAGTAGAATTTCATTCAAAAGCTTTTAAAATCAATTCAGAAATGATTGATGCTATAAAATGTGATTTTGAAGATCGTATTAAGTTCCTTCAAGAACTTAATGCTGAATTAACTTTAAATTCAAAAGAACTAAAACAAATCATAAAAGAACAACGAGATTATATATCGTTGTTAAAAAAAGATAGTGCTAATTTTTGTCTAAAAAAGACCTAAAAAAAATGAAGTATATAATTTATTTCTTGATTACAATGCTTTTGCTTGGTGCTTGTAGATCGTCAAAAGTAGTTACGGAAAAAGAAAAAATACAGCAAACAAAAGTAGTATCTAAAAAAACTGATAGCTCTTTAATTAAGATAAAAACATTGCCGATAAACGATATTTTTTTTGTCGGCATAAAAACAAATAACAAGCAAATTGATAGTGTTATCAATTTGAAATTTAAACACTTTAAAACCGCTAAAATTAGCGGTACAAATAGTTTTACTGCTTCTTTTGATACGGTCAAAAAAGGCTTTCAGTTCAGTGCAATAGTATCTAGTTCAGAAAATCAAAAAGTAAAGATTAAAGAAATGGTTTTATCTAAAGAAAAAAATCAAACACAAATAGAAAAAAGCACAAAAGTTGTTACGCATCGTAGAGGTTTTTTAGTAATCGGATTTTTAGTTTTAATTGTGATAATCGCTATTCGATTTCACTTAAAATTTTTATAAACTATGAATAAAATTATAAAATTTGGCGGTTTAATTGCTATTTCAGGACTTGCAACTTATATCTATTTACGCAAAAAAAATATTGACAAAATTACCGAAAGTTTAGATATATCAATTATTGATGCCAACAAATTTAAGTTGAATTTCAATCGTTTAAAAGTAGATTTATATTTTAAAATCCATAATCCAACGCTGGAAAGTTTAAATGTAGCTGCTGGAGGTATTGTTATAAAAACGCTCCGTGTTTACGACAAAAAAAGCAAAAAACAATTGGCGCTTACAGATTTGAATATTACGAATTTCAAACTAGACGCAAAAGGATCTTTTTATTTGCCAGCCGTACAAATTTCAATACCATTAATAACAGGCGCAATGCTTGTATTAACACAATTAAACGATAATAAAGCGGATTTTATGGATAGGCTTTATTTTGAAATTGATATTTCAGTAATGAATATCAGTAAAACAATTACAATTTAATTTTAAAATTATTACAATTTTAATATAAAAATATATAATGAGTAGAAAAGTAACAACGACACATTTAAAGGTTAAATCTGTGAAAAATGCAAAGGCATTAGGTACTGATGAATATGGGAATTTAATTAAAGTAAGTAGCGGAAGTGGTAAAAAGATTCAAGAAATTACTGCACAAAACCAAAAGCAGGAACTTGAAAACAATCAAGTTAATAATATTTTATATTTTGATTCATCAAATTTAATTATTGTTATTAATCTCGATTCTATAAAAGAAATAGGCGATTCAATAACAGTTGTAAACGTTCAGAAAAATATGGAATTTATACTTGGAGGTGGGGTTTATGCCGTTTATGATACTGCGGGAGCTGTTGATAGAAAAGGTACTATGTCTGGATTTTCGGGCAGTCATTCATCAAAAAAGATTAAATATTATTGTTTAAGTAAGGTTATTACAAAAACATCTGAAACTAATTACTTAATACATTAATGTAATGAGCAGAAAAGTAGAAACAACGCATTTACAGGTTAAATCTGTTAAAAATGCAAAGGTATTAGGTACTGACAAAGATGGTTTTGTAATTGAAAGTGATTTGGATTTTTTGAATTACATACCTAAAGATGGAGCAAAAGGCGATACTGGGGCAAAAGGAGCTGATGGTTTAAAAGGAACAAAAGGCGATACTGGAGCAAAAGGAGCTGATGGTTTAAAAGGAGCAAAAGGCGATACTGGAGCAAAAGGAGATGATGGTTTAAAAGGAGCAAAAGGCGATACTGGAGCAAAAGGAGATGATGGTTTAAAAGGAGCAAAAGGCGATACTGGAGAACGTGGCTATCCAGGTGTAAATGGTCATGGCTACCCTGGAAAAGATGGTGCAACGGGTTTTCCAGGTCCTAGAGGACCAAAAGGTAATACTGGAGCAAAAGGAAGCGATGCCAATTCAATAGACGTACAAGCAGGAACAAACATAACTATTGATAAAACAAACCCACTAAAACCTGTAATTAATAGTTCTTTACCTGCTAAATTTTATGAAGAGGGGGTTTTCGAGCCTATTTTATCTTCGAGTTATGACGCTTCAGATTTAAAAAAAAGATATAAAACAGTTTCACCTAAAGGGTATTTTATTCGAATAGGAAATAGTGTTAGTTTTTCGGTTGTATTAAATAACATATCAGATCCAGAAGATGGTGTTTATGGTGCTTTGTGTATGCACGGAATACCTTTTTCAACAGCCAATGGCTTTATGAACGCATCCTCTTTAAGTGTAGAAAAGATGGTATTTAATCGTGCAACTAATAATACAACAGGAAGTGAGGCGCATTATAAGACTACTACACCTTCTAAGGTTAGAGCAAATTATGCAGGGGTTTTATTAACTTTTAAGCTAGCGGATGGTTTCCCTTTACAAGATGTAGTTTTTAATGATAATACATCGGGTAATGACCTTTACCTTGGAGGTACATTTATAACAGATATTTATAAACATAAATAATTTATAAAAATCAATTCATAATGGCAAACTACCCAATATTCCAAAAGAAAATACAACGAGCAGAAGGAGGTTATCAAAGATTAAAAAATGATAGCGGGAATTACAACTCCTTAAAAGAATTAGTCGGAACAAATTTTGGTGTTTCGGCTAAAGTTTATGAACGAAATATCGGCAGACCACCAAGCATTGCCGATATGAAAAATATTACCCAACAAATAGCACATACTATCTTCAAAAATCAATTTTGGGATAGTATCAATGCTGATAAAATAACATCGCAAGCAATTGCTGAAACATTTGCAGACCACGCAATAAACGCAAGCCCTAAAAGAGCTACAATAATAATGCAACGTACACTAAACAACGCATTTAATAAAAAGCTTTTAATTGATGGAATTGCAGGAGCAAAAACAATAACTGCAATTAATAGCGTAGATGCTAAAGAGTTATTTAATGCCTATTCACAAGCTCGTAAAAGTTATTATAGCAGTTTACGAGATTGTAAACATTTTTGCAATGTTTGGCATCGGCGAGTAGATGAATTAGCAACCGACCATAATATAAGTATCAACAAACCAGTACACGGTTTATCAAAAAAAAAAGCCTAAAATTAATCTTTGGTTTGATAATAATTGCTGGAGCAACATATTTAGCAACGAAAAAACCAACCTTACATAAAGCATTAAAATAACAGCATGACCATACAACAGCAATTTAAAAACCTAAACGGATCAACAGTTTCAAGAAGTCAATTAGAAGTGATTATCGCAAACGCAAAAAAAGCAAACGATACTGAAATTGTTTATAGATTATCAAAAATTTTATTAGATAATAAAGGCGATGATAGATTTTATGTTTCATTACGTCAATATCCAACAGCCTTAGCAGGTTCAATGCACAAAGGAGCGTACAAAGAAGCATTAACCGAGTGCGGGCGTTTGCGTAAAGGTTGGCGTTTTCACAAAGGAGGCGTATTAAAAATAGCTTCAGTAGATAAAAAAACAAAGCAAATTAAAATGGCTTTAAATGGCAAAAAGCCGTGCGGTTGTGGTGGGACTAAAAAAACGTGTGGTTGTAAAAAAAAAAGTCTAAACGCTAATAATTTATCTTTTGACGAATTAGAAGGGTTAGGATTACCTTTTATCCCTAACCCTGAAAGCGTTGAAGATCCAACGGCATTAGGTAAACCCTTTACAAATGATGATATTTATCAGATGATTACTGATAAAATGATTTCATTAGTTGAAAAATCAACAGGAACAGGTTACAAAAGAAAATGGGGGCAAAAAGAATTTTACGAAAAAGACGGTTTTTTAATTCCAATTAATTTTGTTTCAAAAAATGCCTATCGTGGTGTTAATCCGTGGTTGCTAAAAGATGATTTTTTAGATGTTATGGATAATCCTTATTTTATGACCTTTAAGCAAATAAAGGAGAAAAAAGGAACGTTAAAAAAAGGCTCAAAAGGAAAGCCAATTGTATATTTCACATTACTTTATAAATTCGATAATCCAAAAACAAAAAAAGAATTTGGAACATACGATAAAGAGTATATGATAAAATACATTAAAAATTTCGGCTATTCAAAATCTGATTTTGATGATGTTGTAAATAGTATTCCTATTTTAAAATATTACAATGTTTTTAACGGATCAGATATTGAAGAAATTGATTTCAAATTAGATGAATTAAAATTAGGTCGTGTTATCAAATCTGATGAAAGTTTAGCAAACGAAAGAAACGAAATTGCCGAATTAATTGTAGCTAATTATCCTAAGATGGCACCAACTATTAAACATGGTGGCGATGAAGCATATTATAACTCGGCAGCTGATGGCGTACAAATGCCAAGGTTTCAGAGTTTTGAAACGCCAAACGATTATTATCGTACTTTGCTACACGAATTAATACATTCAACAGGAAATGAAAAGCGATTGGCTAGAAAATTCGGTAAAAAATTCGGGTCAAAAGATTATGCTTTCGAAGAACTTGTAGCGGAATTTGGGTCTGTTTTTTTATCGGCAAATGCTGGTATTATTTGGCATTCGAATAAAAACCACGAAGAATATTTAGCCAATTGGAATAATTCACTAAAAATAGCAAAAGACGATAATAAATTTTTAATGCGTGCCGCAAGTGCCGCACAAAAAGCTTCTGATTTTGTGCTAAATTTAGACGCATCAAAAGTTCCTGCTTTTTACAAAGAATTAGGTAAAATTACAGACACTAAAAAGACAGTAAAGAAAACATCTACTAAAAAAATGGTTTCAATTCCTGATAGTTCAGCCTATCCAGTAGCAATCCCTGAAACTAAAATAACCATAAAAGCAAACGCCCCTTTTGATAGTTGTGGACGTTTGCGTAAAGGTTGGAAATTTCAAAACGGTAAACCTGTACAAGTTATTCCTAAAAAAAAAGCTACTAAAAAAGCTGAAATTAAAAAGGTTGTTGTCAAGAAAATTGAAAAACCAACTAAAACGGTAAAAAGACCTAGTAAAGAGGTTGTTTTAAAGGACAGAATTAATCAAGAGGGTAATTATATCAAACAGATTACGGCATTTTTAAAAGAAACAAGAGCAAAAAGCAAAAAAACAGCAAAAGATAAGAAAAATATTAATTATTGGGTAATAGCTATCAAGGAAGCTAAAAAACGTAAATCTTTAAATGAAAAATTACTGAAAGAATTAGGTGAGATATTAACTCCTAAAAAAAACGATGTTACTATATACGCTTATAACAAAATAACAGCTAAAGAAATGGCAGTATATTCAGATGATGAATTATATCTTTTATATCGTGCTATTGCCAAACAACAAAATAAAACAGGAATAGATAAAGAATTAATAAGATACAATAGAGGTGTAATTATTAAAGCTTTAAGACACCCTTTAAAACATTATTCTTATCTTGATAAAACATACAATTTTGTACTTGATGAACTGATAGAAGAGAAAAAATTACATGACCATGCGATATTGGGACATGATGCACATATGTATTCAGACAAGGTTATTGCCAAAGGTTACGCTTATGCCAATTTAGCACGGTTTATATATTTTTATCGTTTATCTTTTCCATTTTACAAACGCACCAAATTATTAAAAGAAGCTCAAAATCCTGAATTAAGAAAGTTATTCGAAAAAGAAATTAAAAAACGTAAATTAAAAGTAAATGTACAGGCTGTTGTACCGATAACACCAGAACAGAAAGCGATAAAGAGAAAAAGAGATAAAGCTAAAACCGTTGTAAAGCCAACACCTATAAAATTAGGCAATCCAAAAAATACAAAAAATCCAGAAAATCCAAAAAAGACAAATACTTTAGCTTATAAAATGGCAAATCGTCAAAATAAAGTTTCTGAAATTTATAAAATTAGAGATAAAAATATCAGTGAATTTTTAGGTGAAATTGAAGTAAAACAAAAAGAATCGGTTGTAATTACTTTAACTGGTGGGCAGGGATCTATGAAAACTCGTTGTGCTTTTAGATTTATGAATGCTTTTGCGCAAAAATATAAAGTAGGACACGCCAGTATTGAAGAGCATCCAGAAAGTACACTTTACTATAATAAAGTAGATGAATATATAAATGATAATGCTTTAAATAATATTCATAATCCTGAAATAAACAGCATTAGCGATTTAGATATGTTAGTAAAAGAAAATGATATTATTGTTATTGATAGTTTTGCGAAAATGCAAGAAATACAAAAAGGTTTTGAAGTCGATAAAGACTTACGTAAAAAATACGATGGTAAATTATTTATTGTAATATTTCAGCAAACTACGGATGGCAAAATGCGTGGCGGTTCAAAAAGCCAATTTGATGCCGATATTATTTTATTTACTGAAAAATTTGATAATTACCAGGATAACTATATTTATGCCGATAAAAACCGTTATCAAAATAAAAATTTAACTGATTTGAAATACAATATTTTTGAAGGAGTTTTAAAAGATTTAGAATAAAATAAAGTTTTTAATTATTATGCCCAAGTTTTGAAGACTTGGGCATTTTTTTTATGCGTTAATATCACTAATTAAATCAATAATTTTTTTGTTACTGAATTGAGTTTTGAACGTTATTTTTACGGCATCATTAAAAAATATTTCAGCATGTTTTATTTTTTGCTTTTCTTCATCTCTTAAACTTTCTTCTTGTGCATTTTTTGTTTCAACTATAAAGTATAGTTTCTTTTTACCATCTTCAAAATTTAAAACATAGGCAAAATCAGGTGAATAATTTTTCCCACCTGCAACAGGTATTTTTATTGAGTTCTTAGGTATTTTACTAAAAATAACAACTTCTTCAATTTTAGTTTTAATATTTTCTTTTTCTAATTCCGAATCATAAAATAATTCATTAAAAAGGTAATTAGAAGCTACATTTTCATCGGAAGATAAAACCCCAACATCAGAAGCATTAATTTCTTCTAACACCTGACCGCTACTATCTGTAATTTTAGTAGGATGAATAGAGCTTGCTACAGTTTTATAATCTATCTCAAACTTGCTAAACGCTTGATACATTAAATAATTATTAAAATTATGTTTAATAATTCTAATTGTTGAAGCATTTAAAAAATCATTAATTTTAATTTCAGAATCTATAAAACTCTGGTGTAATGTTTTTAAATTAACATTAATAGCCTTAGACAATTCTAATAAAAATACACTGTATTTCATTGTAGAAACTTGTGTTATTTTATTATCTAAAACAGATATTTCATCTCTTGTAATGGCTTGGTTATCTTCTATTTCAATTATTGCTTTTCTTTCTCTTACTCCATCAATAGAAAAATTATCCTTTTGTTCTTTTAAAAACTCAATCAAAATTGATTTAAATTTAGTTTCATTTTCAAACTTATATTCTAAAACAACTTTTTCATTCAACTTTTCCCACAAATCTTTTAATTGTGCATATTTTTCTGTTCTTATGCTAACTTTTTTCTTTTCATCAGTTGCTTTTCTTACTTTACTAGAACCAACACCTTCAAATATTAAAGGGTAATTTTTCTTTATAAAATCAAAACCTTTGTCTTTAAATTCGTTTTTTCTATTAATAATTCCATTATCGTCTAAATCCTCAAGTAATTCATCTTCTGTTATAGCGTATTTATCACAAATTTGCTGAATCATAGTATCATGCAATTTGTCTGGAATTTCTTCTATAGAAAAAGCATCTGATTTTTCATTAATTTCATTAACTAATTTATCTACAAAATTACTTTCTGTAAAATCTACAAAGTAATTCAAATAAAACTGTTCGTCTTTTACTCGGTTATTATATTCATTTACAGGCAATCTTAATCCCCTACCAACTTCTTGAAGTTTAGAAATATCACTACCACTACTACGAAGTTTACATATTTGAAAAACATTTGGATTATCCCAACCTTCACGAAGTGTCCATTTAGAAAAAATAAATCTTCTTGGATTTTCTAAATCAAGCATTGCTTGTTTATCGTGTAGTATTTCATTAATTTCTTTTTCTATGACTTCATCTTTCTCGCTATTATCTTTAGAAAAATAACCTCCATGTGTTTTAGAAATATCTAAAAGTGTTTTTTCTAAATAAGTTTTATAAAACCCTTTTTTTTCTGTTTTTAATAACTCTTCAACTTCTGATTTTATATATTTTTCAACAGATAATTTGATACTTCCTTTTTCGTCTCGATATTCTTTAATATTATCAATAAAAAACAAGGTTAAAGGTTTAATTTTAACATCTTTTGTTAAGTATTCTTTTTCTAATTTAAAATGGCTTTTTATAGCCTTTTTAATCATAATATCTTGTAAAGTAACAGCGTAAGAATAAGGATTTATTTTATCTCCTTTTTTCAAAATTAAACCGTTAGATAATACAACTGTAGTTTTATTGAGGTTTTCAATAAGTAAATCACTCATTGCTGAATGTACTTTTTCTAAACTTTCTTTTTTACTTATTTTAAAAGTCTTCTTTTTAGTGTTTTCATTCAGTTCAAAAGTTGCTTCAGTACCATTTGTACTAATTAACTTAACAATACTATTTTTACCACTTTCAAATTCTGTAATATGCCCAATAACTCCTTTTACTAAATTCTGATTAAAAGAATCTACCGCAGTTAATGTGTAAATAAGGTTTTCATAATCTTTAAAAGTCGCACCGTATCTTAAAATGAATTGAGGTGTCATTTTTTGAATATTCTGCCAAGTTTTATTAACTGTAGCAAATTTGTGTGGTTCATCTACTATTAAAAAGGGCTTTACTGCTGATAAAGCTTCAAATGGAATTGCATATTTATCAAAAAGGCTTTTATCGAAACTTTTTTGCATCGTTTCACTATTAATCATTCCTGCATTAATGATTAATACTTGAATTTGATTTTTCTCAAAAGTACCAGCATTTACAAAGCTATTAACCGCAGGTGGCATATACGATTTTTTACTTTTATTTCCTTTTTTACTTTCTACAATATGAAGCTTTAAGGTTTTTCCATATTGTTCTTTAAAATGTTGCCTTGCACTTGGCGATTTTAAAAAGTTGATAGTACCTGCTTTAATTGATAAAGTGGGTACTATAATTACAAATTTAAAAATTCCAAAATTTTTATTTAACTCAAAAATAGTTTTGGTGTAGGTATAGGTTTTTCCTGTACCTGTTTCCATCATAATATCAATGATGTTTTGACCTGCTTTTATATCTTTTTTAATACCGTTTAAGCTTTGTAGCTTTCCGATATTATCATAATATTGACTATAAACTTTTCTTACTTCTATTGACGGATTAACACATTGTTTTTCTGTGCCAATAGGTTGGTTTATTACTAAGTTTTCAAAAACACCAACGGTACTTTCTACCGCTTTGGTTTGGTGTATTAGATTTTTTTCAAAATTAAATCCTTTCATATTAATATCTTGTTATAAAATCAATATCAATGTTTTTCTTATTGGCATAAGATTTAATATTCTCGCTTATTTCTCTTAAATTTTTACTTTCAAAATGATAGCCAAAAGCAATAATACTAGCAGGATTAATTTTTTTATCAGTATCAATGAGTTCTAATAATATTTTAAGGTTATTAGTTGTAAAATCTTTATCCATTAAATATAATTTACTTTCAAAATAGTAAGCTGTATATGTGCCTAAATCTATTTCTTCTAAATTATTTGTAAGTGGAATACAATCGTTTGTTTTCCAGGTAATTAATAAGGCTTTTACATCTTCTTTAGTCAATTGTAATTCGTCAAATAACTGTAATTTCTCTTCAAAAGTATCTGATTCTAAATTGTAATTTTCCCAAATAGGCATAGTTTCAAAAACTTTAAAACCTAAATCTATTTTAGTTTCCTTATTTTCTTCTTTTATTTTTTTTGATGCTCTTATTAATCTTTCTTTTGTTATGTCAAAAATTGTTGGAACTGCTACTTTTAATTTATCTTTTACAAAATCGTAAGCTACTTTATTTTTTTTCTTATCAATTACTTCTGGTAATTGTGCTAAAATAAATTTTCTAGTACCATTATCTTCTGCATTTAGTTGCATAACTGCATCTCCTGTTGTTCCTGAACCTGCAAAAAAATCAAGAATTATATCTTCCTCATTTGAACCGATTAAAGATAAATACCTAATTAAACCTGTAGGTTTAGGAAAAGAAAAATACGCATTCGAACCTAAAAGTTTTTCTATTTCTTTAGAGGCTTCATCATTAGTAGCAATTTTATCGAGCCAAGAATTTGGAATTAAACCAGGTAATTCATTTAAGTAAATTTTTATACGTGGCATTCCTTCTCCATTCCTTGGAATAACTAATTTATTTTCTAAAACATATTTATTGAAAGTTTCTTGAGAACAACTCCATTTTGCTGTAATTTTTCTTCCGTTTGGCATTTCAAGTTCATATTCTTTATTACTTGAATTTTCAGGTCTAGCTAGTGGTCCTGTTTGATACAAACCTTTTGGGTCATTATCTTTATTTTTAAAAGTTTTCTTAATAAACTCAGCAGAATAAGGAGTTCGATTTATTTTTAAAGAACTTTTATTTTTACAAAAACATAATATATAATCATGTACAGGAGCTGTATATTTCGATAAATTCGCTTGTGTCTTCCTTCTTCTCCATATAAAGGATTCAACAAAATTCTCTTCTCCAAAAATTTCATCCATCAATAATTTTAATTGAGAAACCTCATTATCATCAATAGAAATAAAAATAACACCATCTTCTTTTAAAAGTTGTTTTGCAATATACAGTCTTGGGTACATAAAGGTTAACCAAGCAGAATGAGAGTTGCTTTTGCTATCTACAAAATTCAATATTTTTTTCGCTTTATCTTCATCAACACCTGCTAAATGTTTAAACTCATTTACTGTAAATTTTCTATCATCTTGATATACAAACCCATCACTTCCTGTGTTATATGGTGGGTCAATGTATATCATTTTTATTTTCTCATAATAGGCATTAGAAAGATGTTTTAAAACTTCTAAATTATCGCCTTTTATTAAAAGGTTTTCAGAATTTTTATTTTCTTCTTTTGTATTAAAAGCCTCATCTTCTTTTAATAACGTAGTTGTACTATCACTAGCTAAAAGTCTTGCATAAGATTTCCCTAACCAGTCCATACCATAACTTTCCTTAGAGAAATTAACTTCATTTTCTGATAACTCCTTTTTGAATTTATCAAAATCAAAATCTCCATTTTTATCAAAACAATGTGAGAAATTTTTTTTCAGTACGTCCATATCTTTGTTAAGTACTGATATATTTTGGGTGGTGTTTTCTTCTTTTGTCATTGTTTTATGTGCTTTTTATCAATTAGTTAATAGGTGTTGTTTATTTCGGATATAAATTTCTTTTTATACCTAATTGATTAAGTGTTTTTTTAATATTTTGCAAAGATACTATTTTAAGTAGTTTGTTTATTTTACCCAAATAATTTATTGATAGCATCAGATTCATCTTTATGATAAAAATCTTTAAGATAATGTTGTGTTGTAGCTAATTTGGTGTGTCCTAATAATTTTGAAATCATTAATAAACCAACATCACTTTTTACGGCATAATCTGTAAATGTATGTTTAGCCATGTGCATAGAAATAGGTTTGTTTATTTCACAATGTTCAGCTAAAATTTTTAAGGCTCTATTCAGATTGTTGTTTTGAACTTTTAAACGATATTCTATATCTGTAGTAGTCTTACCTTTGTAATTATATAATGGTGGGAAAATAAAAAACTCATCTTTACCTTTATATTTTTCTAGTATTTCAATAGATTTAGGATTTAAAGGAATTGATCTTCTTGCACCAGCTCTGCTTCTTGATTTGTTCATAGTATAAACAATATCATTATCAATAATATTAGTCCATTGTAATTTACATATATCAGTAAAACGCATACCAGCAGTATAGAATGAAAAAAGAAACATATCTCTTGCTTTAATCATTGCTTTGTGCCTTGGTGCTATCTCTAATTTAATAACCGTTTGTATTTCATCTAAAGTAAGCGATTGCTTTTCTACATTTTCATTTACAATTTGATAGCCTTTTATAGGATTTGAATTAATTACTCCAGAAACAACAGCTTTATTTAATGTTGCATAAATTGCTTTAAAATTCGAAGCAATAGTATTTATCTTATTTCCTTTTTTTAAAAGCCATAATTCATATTCTTTAGCCCAAAGAACAGATAAATCAGAAAAAGAAATAAAAGAAGAGAACTGTTTTAGTTTATTGATATAAATTTGATTAGTGTTTGCAGACCTTATTTTATCTTTTAAAATCATTTCATCAACTAAAGTTTGATAAAAATTTAAAAAATCAGCGGTATCATATTTTTTACTATTTCTATAAATTTGAAGTAATCGTTTAGCAGAAATACCATCATTTTTATAATAGAGTTGTTTAACCTCAATAAGTAAAGCGTTTATCTTTGCGTTTATATTTTCTTCAAGTGGGTGTTTTTTTATCTTTTGCTTTTTCTGATCCCATTGATTTTTTAAAACAGATATTTTTGTATCAATATATTGAACATCATATGGAGTGGTGTATAATTTTAATCTAATGGTTTGCGTACCGTTTTGCTTTTTATAAGCGTTGATTTGTAGGTTAAAATTCATTTGTTCTCTATTTGTTCTTTTTTTCGGTAAAAATAACTAAAAATGAATAGATATGAAAAATAAAACCCACTATTAAAATAGAGGGTTTGTCTTGTGGTAGCTATGTATTAAGAGTTTTACATTACCATGCTATGATAAACATTTTGAACATCGTCATCGTCTTCTAATTTCTCTAAAAGTTTTTCAACATCTGCTTGTTGTTCTTCAGAAAGTTTTGTTGTTGAAGCAGGTATTCTTTCAAATCCTGATGATATAATTTCTACATTATTATCCTCAAAATAAGACTGAATAGCACCAAATTGCTCAAACGGAGCATAAATAATAATTCCTTCATCATCATTAAAAACCTCTTCAACTTCAAAGTCAATAAGTTCTAATTCTAATTCTTCTAAATCAACAGTAATATCTTCTTTTTTTACAGTGAAATTACAAACTCTATCAAACATAAAAACTACAGAACCAGAAGTTCCTAAATTTCCATTTCCTTTGTTGAAAATAGCACGAACATTGGCAACGGTTCTATTATTATTATCGGTTGCAGTTTCTACAACGATCGCAATTCCGTGTGGTGCATAACCTTCAAATAATGCCTCTTTATAATCACTGGTGTCTTTATCTACGGCTTTTTTTATGGCACGTTCTACATTATCTTTAGGCATATTTGCAGCCTTTGCATTTTGCATTACTGCCCTTAAACGTGAGTTTGTATCTGGGTTTGGGCCACCATCTTTAATTGCCATTACAATATCTTTACCGATTCTGGTAAATGTTTTAGCCATTGCAGACCAACGCTTCATCTTGCGTCCTTTTCTTAGTTCGAATGCTCTTCCCATTTTATTAAATTATATTTACGCTTAAATTATTTTTACGCAACCACAAATGTAGTTATTGCGTTAATTATTTACAATTACAATTAAAGTATTTTAAAATCTTTTTTTGATAATCAGTTTATTTTCTTGCTTATCATAAGCGCGCCAAGTTCCTGATTTTTTTCCGTTTTTATAGCTTCCTTTTAATTTTAATTTTCCATTCTGATAATATACTTTATATTTTCCGTCTAGTAAACCATTTTTAAGGCTTGCTTCAATCTTTAATTTTCCATTAGGATAATTTTCCGTGTAAGTAGTTGCACTTAAATCTGAAGGATAAATTTCTTTAACATCAAAAATATTTTCAAGATTATTATTACTATTGGAATTTATTTTTTCAGCCTTTCTTTTTTCGGCGATTTCTTTTTTTATTTTTTGTGCTGATGCTATTTTTTCTTGAAGTAATTTTGGATTGATAAATGTACTTGTAATCGTACTTTTAAAAACATTTCCTTCGGATGTTAATTGCATACCAAATTGATTAAAAGCAGTAATATATGCTTTGTTTTTTTTGATTTGAAGCTGTGTTTTTCTATCGGTTAAACTTACGATATCATCAAAAATATGAGGCGTATTTATGTAAGTGAAAATAGTCGATTTCTTATCAAATAAATAATTAAACTCTTCAAATTCTTTGGAAGTATGTAAGGTATAATTATTTTGATTATTATTGATAATTTCTTTTAATGTGTTCGGACTAGCACTAAAAATAACAAAATCATTAATAATTGTAAAGTATGGTTTTTCCATTTTTTTAAACATATTTCCTGCAACTATTTTAAAGAAACCTTTTAAATCTAAAAAGTTAATTGTGTGATTTTTATAGGAAATTTGTTTAAATTGTAAGGGTGTTTTTTCTTTTATTTTTGATAAAATAAAGTCTAAATTTTTTGAAGCATCCTGAATATCCGAAGTTTTAAAAACGATAGCAACATCTTTTTTGTTCCTCGAAAGTTCCGAATTAAAATGAATAAATCCGATTTCATTTCCAATCCAACTATACACATTTTCTTTGATGTTGATGTCTAATTTTTTTTCAATTTCGATAATTTGTTTCGAATAAATTTCAAACTCTTGAGGTTTTTCTTTTCTAAGAGTTTCAAAATTTTCATTAAGAGTTTCAAAATTATCAAAAGCAAAACTTACATAAAGTGCGGTATTTTTTGGAGCAATCGTAGCGATACTTCTTTTTCCTTTTCCCGATTTTTGAATGGCTTTTAAATAGCTTTCGGAATCTTCTTTTACGTTTGTATAACCATCTGCTTGAATAATAGTTCCTTCAATTAAAGAAACATCAAAACCAGAATAGTATAATGAATTTTGAATATTTTCGATAAGATTTTCATTGGTTTTATCAGCAAAACAAGAAAGATAGTTTTGTAAATATTTATATTGAAAAAACAATTTAAAGAACCCGTCATCAGGTGTTTCTTTAGTAATTTCAATAAAATTAACATCTCTACCGATAATAGGTTTTTGATATTGATTGATAGCATTTTCAACTAAAAGATGCGTATAAGAAGCGATTAATTGATTTTTTATAAAGGTAATATGTAGGGTTTCTCTTTTGGAGGTATCGTAAATTTCTGTTATTTCTTTATTTTGATAAATTCTGTTGGTAACTTTAAAATCATCGCCAGTTAAACTCGAAACACTGTTTTTTAAAAAATTAAATTTTGATAATTTACCAAGATTAACGACATATAAAAAATCATATTTTTTGGGTTTATAAACATGAGCGGAGATTAAAACATCACGTTCTCCGATAAAATTCAGGATACTTTTTTGTTGTTTTACAGTTTTATCGAGCGTATTTATGCTTTTGCTGATTTCTTTAAAATAGCTATTTTTTTGGAGTTCTTTCCAGATAGGGCTTGTACTAATTTCGTCCCAAGTATCGATAGGTCTTTGAGTCTCTAAAATAAAAACAGCATCTTTTGGAATTAAGTAAATGGGTTTTATATTATTTTGATTATCAAAAGTGAAAACATAAATTTGATAGGCTAAAAATCCCAAAAAAGCGATGAACGCTGTCCATAAAATCTTTTTTTTCATAATAATTGATGCTTTTGATTATATTTTAAGACCCTGTTTAAATTTTATTCCAAAATTTTTTGTAACGTAAAAATAGCATAGCAAGGGGTTAAAACCCCTTGTTTTAAAAATAAAAATACGTCAAACTGAATTTATTTCAGTTTCTCATCCTGATTTGCCAGTTTTATGCGATGCTGAAATAAATTCAGCATGACGTTTAGATATTTTTAAACTTGAATAATTCCCAAATTAAATTTCTTTTCGATTGGAGCATGATTTGCAGCTTCAATTCCCATAGAAATCCAAGTTCGGGTATCCAACGGATTGATAACAGCATCTGTCCAAATTCTTGCAGCGGCATAATATGGTGAAATTTGTTTATCGTACCGTGCTTTTATGTTATCGAATAATTCGGTTTCTTTTTCGGGTGTAATTTCTTCGCCTTTTTTTAGTAAAGAGGCTTTTTCGATTTGCAGTAAAACTTTTGCGGCAGAATTTCCACTCATAACGGCAAGTTCGGCACTTGGCCACGCTACAATTAATCGAGGATCGTAGGCTTTTCCACACATGGCATAATTTCCTGCACCGTACGAATTTCCGATAATAATCGTAAATTTTGGAACAACCGAATTACTAACTGCATTTACCATTTTCGCACCATCTTTTATAATTCCGCCGTGTTCCGATTTTGAACCGACCATAAAACCAGTAACATCTTGTAAAAAAACCAATGGAATTTTCTTTTGATTACAATTGGCAATAAAACGGGTTGCTTTATCTGCGGAATCATTATAAATAACGCCACCAAATTGCATTTCGCCTTTGGCTGTTTTTACTAATTTTCGTTGATTCGCCACAATTCCAACCGCCCAACCATCGATGCGAGCATAGCCTGTAATAATGGTTTTTCCGTAACCTTCTTTATATTGATCAAATTCAGAACTATCAACTAAACGTTTGATAATTTCCAACATATCATATTGTGCATTTCTTTCTTTTGGCAAAATTCCGAAAATATCATCTTCGTTTTCTTTTGGATCAAGCGCTTCTTTTCTATTGAAACCAGCCTTGTCGTAATCACCAATTTTATCCATTAATTTTTTAATGGTATCTAACGCATCTTTATCATCTTTCGATTTATAATCGGTAACGCCCGAAATTTCACAATGCGTAGTGGCGCCACCCAAAGTTTCATTATCGATAGTTTCACCAATGGCGGCTTTTACTAAATAACTTCCCGCTAAAAAAATACTTCCTGTTTTATCAACAATTAACGCTTCATCGCTCATAATTGGCAAATACGCACCGCCTGCAACGCAACTTCCCATAATTGCCGAAATTTGCGTAATTCCCATGCTACTCATCATGGCATTGTTTCTGAAAATTCGCCCAAAATGTTCTTTATCAGGAAAAATTTCATCTTGCAAAGGCAAATAAACACCTGCCGAATCGACCAAATAAATAATCGGTATTTTATTTTCTATGGATATTTCTTGGGCTCGTAAATTCTTTTTTGCGGTAATCGGAAACCAAGCTCCAGCTTTTACAGTGGCATCATTGGCAACAACAATACACTGTTTTCCGCTGACATATCCTATTTTTACAACAACGCCTGCCGAAGGACATCCGCCGTGTTCTTGATACATTTCTTCACCAGCAAAAGCACCTATTTCTATGGATTTTGTATGGTCATCTAAAAGATAATCGATACGTTCACGAGCGCTTAATTTCCCCTTTTCGTGTTGTTTTTCAAGACGTTTTTTACCGCCTCCTAATTTTACTTTGGCAAAACGCCTGCGTAAATCAGAAACTAAAAGTTTGTTGTAATCTTCGTTTTTATTGAAGTTAATATCCATAGATCGGTTCTTTATTTGCAAGTGCTAAAGTAAGAAAAACCCTTTAAAATACAAGATAGTTATATGTTTGATTCGATTTGTTCTTTTAATTTCTGATAATTAAATCCCATGAAAATATTTTCCATGGAATTTAATTATTTTTAGTGTATATTTGTATCGAATTTAAAAAAATACTGCTTTAAACGTAGTTTCTTATATTTAGCAAAAAAGTAATAATGGCATCAAAAGCATCATCAAAAGTAGTATTAAGTAATCGTAATTATGTGGCAGAAGCAAAAATGAGGAATCATTTTGTAATTACAGATCAGCCCGTTGAAAAAGGGGGCGATAATAACGGACCAACGCCTGTAGAATATTTATTAACCGCAATTGGTGGTTGTGTATCGATTACTTTAAGAACCTATGCCGAAAATAAAAAATGGGATGTCGGTGAAATTACAGTCAATATTACGCAACAAATAAGGTTAACATCTCAAGGAATAAAAAAATCATTACTAGAAGAAATATCTTTTGAAAAAGAGGTAACCAAGGCTCAAAAAGAAACATTATTAGAAGTTGCAGGAACATGTCCCGTTGTAGAAATGGTAAAAGGAAACACCGAAATAGTAACTAATATTCAGTAAAATTAAGAGCCTGTTTAAGTTTCATCTGAAAAAAATATGGTGGCAAAAAATGACGGCAATGACGGCAAGGGGTTAAAACCCCTTGTTAAAAGGAGTTAAAAATCACAAAAAAAAGATAAAAAATGTGGCAAATTAGCATGAGAAACTGAAATAAATCCTTTGACATATTTTATTTTTAAAACAAGGGGTTTTAACCCCTTGTCATGCAATTTTGAGGTTACAAAAATTTTTGGAATAAAATTTAAACAGGCTCTTAAACAGAAAAATAAGAAATCGAATTTGTTAATATTATAACCGATTTTTCTTTACCAAGTTTTTTTGATAATTTTAAAGAAGGAAGTATCATTGATGATGCGTTAAAGACAGCATTAAAAGAACAAGCAATCAAGTTTGAAAAATCGTTGTAATGACACTATTTTTATTGATTTTATTTTCCTTGGAGTATAAATGTGTTTTTTGTAATTTTGCTATCATATAAAAAAATGAGTTAATATGGGAGATATTTCTAAAGATATAAAATCTAACTTTAAAAATGATAAAATTAAAGCACTTATCAATATTAAATACACCTCAAATTGGTTAAGTAGCAATGAAAATGATTTTTTTAAACCTTACGGAATATCGCCTCAACAATACAATATTTTACGGATTTTAAGAGGAGCAGGAGAAGCCATAAAAGTACAGGTAATTAAAGAACGAATGATAGAAAGAGCGCCGAATGCTACTCGTTTAATGGATAAATTATGTGATAAGAATTTTATTGAAAGAACTAGAAGTCAGCAAGATAGACGTGTTGTTTATATCAATATTTCCAACAAAGGATTAACCTTGCTAAAAACGATTGATAGCGCATCAGCAAACTTAGATTTTTTAGAAAAATTAACCGAAAAAGAAGCACTTCAATTAAGTGATTTATTAGATAAAATACGCTAATCTTAGCGTATTATTTACGTTATCACTCTTTTATAAAAAAGAAAAATGACTAAAATTATATCAAAATATTTTCCATGGATAGTATTTTTATTATCTCAAGATTGAAAGTAAAGAAATCAGTAAAGAAATTATTAAAATGAATTAAAATCAGAAATAATCAAAAATAAAATGAAAAATTTAAAAAAAATACAACATAAAGTGACGAGTCCTTTGGTAAATATGGGAACCATAAAATTAAGACAGCCCTTACCAACAGCAGAAATTGAACATGTAGATCCATTTATTTTACTACATCATTACGGGCCTTACGCAATTAGTGAATTTAATAATCCGTTTGATGTAAGCGCGCATCCGCATCGTGGATTTGAACCGATAACCTTATTATTTAAAGGCGAACAATTACACCGAGATTCTTTAGGAAATGAAATGATTGTTAAAGCAGGAGATGTGCAATGGACAACCGCAGGTAGGGGGATTATGCACGCAGAAGCACCCACCAAAGAGTTTATCGCAAAAACAGGCGAGTTAGAAGGAATTCAATTATGGTTAAATTTACCAGCATCTAAAAAAATGATGCCTGCGAATTATCAGCATTTAAAAAGTGAACAAATTCCCGTTATTTTTAATGATGATAAAACAATCGAACTAAAAATTGTTGCAGGAGAACAAGCAACAAAAAAAGGATTAATAACGACTCAAACCAGCGTAAATGTTTTTACGCTAAAAACAAAAGATACTGGTGAAATAGCAATTGAAATTCCTGAGACACATCAATCGTTAGTGTATTTATTAGAAGGCGAAGTTTTAGTAAATAATACCGAATTATTAAAAAAAGGAGCATCACAAATGCTAACTTTTAGTGATAATCTTAACAAAAATAATGGTGATTTTATTCAAATTGAAGCTAAAAAAGAAAGTACTTTATTAGTGATATCTGGTGAGCCGATTCATGAAAAAATAACGCAATACGGTCCTTTTGTAATGAATACGCAAACTCAAATTATGGAAGCAATGCGTGATTTTAAAATGGGGAAAATGGGGTTTTTATATTAAAATAAGCGCGCTTTTATAGATTCGTGTAAATTTTTATAGTTTCATCTGATAATAATTAAATTTTTTATTTTATAAAAAACCGTATCTTGCAATATATTATGCATGCATAATACTTTTAAACTTTAAAACTCTCAATAGATGAAATACAAACATATTTTTGAACCATTAGATTTAGGTTTTACTACATTAAAAAATCGTGTAATAATGGGTTCTATGCACACAGGTTTAGAGGAAGAAAAAAATGGTACACAAAGAATCGCAACGTATTATTCCGAACGTGCAAAAGGAGGAGTTAGTTTAATTATTACAGGCGGAATTTCGCCAAATATTCAAGGTTGGACAGCGCCATTTTCCGCTAGAATGAGCACTAAAAAACACGCAAGAGAACATAAAATAATTACCGATGCCGTGCATAAAGAAGGCGGTAAAATTTGTATGCAAATTTTACATTCTGGGCGTTACGGATACCATCCTTTAACGGTTGCTCCATCAAAAATAAAAGCGCCGATAAATCCGTTTACGCCGTTTAAATTAAAGCAATCAGGCATACGAAGAACGGTTAAAGATTTTGTAAATTCTGCAAAACTATCGCAAGAAGCAGGGTACGATGGTGTTGAAATTATGGGTTCGGAAGGGTATTTAATTAATGAATTTATCGTTAAAAAAACCAATAAAAGAACCGATAATTATGGCGGAACGTATGAAAATAGAATCCGTTTAGCAATTGAAATTGTTCAGAAAATTCGCAAAGAAGTAGGAACAAATTTTATTATTATTTATAGATTATCAATGCTCGATTTAGTGGAACAAGGGAGTTCTTGGGAAGAAGTCGTGCAACTTGGAAAAGAAATCGAAAAAGCAGGCGCAACTATTATTAATACAGGAATCGGTTGGCATGAATCACGTATTCCAACGATTGCAACATCAGTTCCAAGAGGAGCATTTACTTGGGTTACTCAAAAAATGAAAGAAGAATTATCAATTCCGTTGATAACTTCAAACCGAATTAATATGCCCGAAACGGCTGAAAAAATACTATCCGAAGGACATGCCGATATGATTTCAATGGCACGTCCGTTTTTAGCAGATCCGCAGTGGGTAAATAAAGCAAAAGAAGAACGTGATGATGAAATAAATACCTGTATTGCTTGTAATCAGGCGTGTTTAGACCATGCGTTTCAACAAAAAGTAGCGAGTTGTTTGGTAAATCCGAGAGCTTGCCACGAAACCGAATTTAATTATAATCCAACGAAAAATAAGAAAAAAATAGCCGTAGTCGGTGCAGGACCAGCAGGATTATCTGCTGCTACAATTTTAGCTCAAAGAGGACACGAAGTAACACTTTTTGATGCCGATAAAGAAATAGGTGGTCAGTTTAATATCGCGAAGCAAATCCCTGGAAAAGAAGAATTTTACGAAACAATTCGATATTTTAAAAAACAATTAGAATTATATAACGTAACCGTAAAATTAAATACACGAGTTTCTGCGGATGATTTATCAAAAGGTAATTTTGATGAGGTAATTATCGCCACAGGAATTACGCCTAGAATGCCAAGAATTAACGGAATTGAACACGAAAAAGTATTGAATTATATTGATGTTATCAAACTTAAAAAACATGTTGGAAAGCGTGTAGCCGTTATTGGAGCTGGTGGAATTGGTTTTGATGTATCGGAATATTTAGCGCATGAAGGAGAAAGTACATCTTTAAATATTGATGCGTGGTTACAAGAATGGGGAATTGATAAATCGCTAAAAGCTCGTGCAGGAATTGAAAATGTTACACCAGAATTTCATCCATCGCCAAGAGAAATTTTTATGTTTAAACGTAGCAAAGGAAAATTCGGCGCAAACTTAGGAAAAACAACAGGTTGGATTCATCGAGCAACATTAAAAAAGAAAAAAGTACAGTTTATAGGCGAAGTTCAATATACGAAAATTGATGATGAAGGTTTGCATTATACCCAAGGCGAGGAGCAAAAAATACTAGCCGTAGATAATGTCATTATCTGTGCAGGGCAACTTCCGCTGAAAGAATTAGTAACACCTTTAGAAGAAAAAGGTATTAAAATACACGTAATTGGTGGGGCAGATTTTGCTTCGGAATTGGATGCAAAACGTGCGATTAATCAAGGAAGTAGATTAGCAGCGGAGATTTAATAAAAAATACTAACATTTTTAAAATCCTACATTACTGTAGGATTTTTTTTTGATTTGTCTTTAATAAGGAATTAAACACTATTTTTAGCAAATTAATCCCCAAAAAAACAAAATGAAGTCATTTACTATACAAGAAATCAACTCATTATTAAAAGGAGAATTACTAGGAAATTGTTCTGAAAAAATTACTGCTCCTGAGCAAATTGAAAAAGCTCAAAAAGGACAAATTACTTTTATCGGGAATAAGAAATTTGCAAAATTATGGGAAAATTCCAATGCAAGTGCTGCCATTATCTGCGAAAAATTAGATATTCAACCAGGAACAGATAAGGCGTTTATCAAAGTTAAAAATCCCGATTTAGCTATGGCGATTTTATTAGAAGCCTTTCAGCCAGAAGCTCCATCTTTTGAAATTGACATTCATCCAACGGCTGTTATTGATAAAACCGCAAAAATTGGCGAAGGCTGTAAAATTGGTGCAAATTGTTATATCGGTAAAAATGTAGTGTTAGCAGACGCAATTATTTTGTATCCAAACGTAACTGTTTTTGATGATACAACTATTGGAAAAAATACGGTAATTTGGTCAGGAACGGTTGTTAGAGAACGAAGTGTTATCGGAAATAATTGTATTTTTCATACGAATGTAAGTATCGGAGCAGATGGTTTCGGATACAGACCAAGCGCACAAGGATTAACGAAAATTCCACATATCGGAAATGTAATTATTGGAAATCAAGTAGAAATTGGTGCAAATTCTTGTGTTGATAGAGGAAAGTTTAGTGCCACTATTTTAGGCGATGGCTGTAAAATTGATAACTTGGTGCAAATAGGGCATAATTGCGTATTAGGGAAGTTTTGTATTATGGCTGGAAGCAGTGGTTTAGCAGGGTCGGTAACCTTAGGCGATGGCGTTATTATCGGCGGAAGCGCTTCTATAAAAGATCATGTAACTATTCACTCTGGAGCAACTGTAGGTGCAGGTTCTGGTGTTATTGCCGATGTTCCAGCAGGAAAAACCGTACTTGGTTATCCAGCAACAGATGCTAGAGAAAAAATGAAACAATGGGTTGCTTTACGTAAATTAGGAAGAGCCTAAAAAATCATCAAAATAAATAAAAAAAGCAATAAATCATCAAAAATGAACACAGATACGCCTTTTTAACCTCTTTTTAAGGTAAAATCAGTAATTTGTCAATAGAGATTATAAAATAAAAACCGATATTTGTGCTACATATTTTTTTAAAGAGTAAATTATGGCAATGAATAAAAATAATGTCCTCGCTTGGGCAACAATTATAATGGTTTTAATAGGGCTTTTACTAGTGCTACTAGGAGCTTTTCGATATGATGACGTAGCAGGATATGGTTTTGCAGCAGTAGGTTTAGGATTTTTTGCAAATGCATGGGTTTTCAACGCCTTAAAAGGAAGAGTTTAATTAATAAAAAAATAGCACAAAATGTCAGACGATAAGAAGGTTATATTTTCAATGAATAAGGTTTCAAAAACCTATCAAAGTACCAATAAACAAGTTTTAAAAGATATTTATTTAAGTTTCTTCTACGGAGCTAAAATTGGTATTTTAGGTTTAAACGGATCGGGTAAATCGACTTTATTAAAAATAATTGCTGGAGTAGAAAAAAATTTCCAAGGAGATGTTACTTTTTCACCAGGGTATAAAGTTGGTTATTTAGAACAAGAACCAAAATTAGACGAAACCAAAACGGTTATCGAAATTGTAAGAGAAGGTGTTGCAGAAACGGTGGCTATTTTAGAGGAATACAACAAAATCAACGATATGTTTGGTTTAGAAGAAGTGTATTCTGATGCTGATAAAATGGACAAGTTAATGGCGCAACAAGCAGAGCTTCAAGATAAAATTGATGCTTCTAATGCTTGGGAATTAGATACCAAACTTGAAATTGCCATGGATGCTTTACGTACTCCAGATGGTGATACGCCAATTAAAAATTTATCAGGAGGGGAACGAAGAAGAGTCGCTTTATGTCGATTATTATTACAAGAACCAGAAATTTTATTATTAGATGAGCCTACCAATCACTTGGATGCGGAATCTGTACATTGGTTAGAACATCATTTAGCACAATATAAAGGAACGGTAATCGCGGTAACGCATGATAGGTATTTCTTAGATAATGTTGCAGGTTGGAT
This sequence comes from Tenacibaculum piscium, assembly GCF_021390755.1. Classification (NCBI taxonomy): domain Bacteria; kingdom Pseudomonadati; phylum Bacteroidota; class Flavobacteriia; order Flavobacteriales; family Flavobacteriaceae; genus Tenacibaculum; species Tenacibaculum piscium. Next base: position 762,227 of record NZ_JAJGWR010000001.1, read on the forward strand.
TTTAGAATTAGATAGAGGTGAAGGAATTCCTTGGAAAGGAAATTATTCTTCTTGGTTAGATCAAAAATCAACAAGAATGGCACAAGAAAGCAAAACTGCTTCTAAGCGTCAAAAAACATTAGAACGAGAATTAGAATGGGTTCGTCAAGGTGCAAAAGGTCGTCAAACAAAGCAAAAAGCACGTTTGAAGAATTATGATAAGTTGATGAGCCAAGATCAGAAACAAACGGATGAAAAATTAGAAATTTATATTCCAAATGGTCCACGTTTAGGAACCAATGTTATTGAGGCTAGTGGTGTTTCAAAAGCTTTTGGAGATAAATTATTATACGATAATTTAGAGTTTAACTTGCCGCAAGCAGGAATTGTTGGAATTATCGGGCCAAACGGTGCAGGTAAAACCACTATTTTCAAAATGATAATGGGCGAAGAAACTCCTGATGCAGGAAGTTTTAATGTAGGTGAAACGGCAAAAATCGCGTATGTAGATCAGGCACACTCTAATATAGACCCTGATAAATCTATTTGGGAAAATTTCTCTGAAGGACAAGATTTAGTAATGATGGGAGGGAAGCAAGTAAATTCTCGTGCTTATTTAAGTCGTTTTAACTTTGGAGGAAGCGAACAAAACAAAAAAGTTTCTACACTTTCAGGAGGTGAGCGTAACCGTTTACACTTAGCAATGACTTTAAAGGAAGAAGGAAACGTTTTATTATTAGATGAGCCTACCAATGATTTAGATGTAAATACATTAAGAGCGTTAGAAGAAGGTTTAGAAAACTTTGCAGGATGTGCCGTAGTTATTTCTCATGATAGATGGTTTTTAGATAGAATTTGTACACATATTTTAGCTTTTGAAGGAAATAGTGAAGTTTATTTCTTTGAAGGAGGTTTTTCTGAATATGAAGAAAATAAAAAGAAACGTTTGGGTGGAGATTTAATGCCAAAAAGAATTAAATATAGAAAATTAATTAGATAATTTTTTTGATATTTTAATAGATAAAAAAACTCGAAGTTTATAGCTTCGAGTTTTTTGTTTTCTTGATTATTTTTAGAGCCTGTTAAATTACACTCAATATAATTTCTCAATATAATTTTATAACAAATCATAGGATATGTCATAACGTAAACCAACCGAAATATTCGTAATTGCAGGTTTATCAGTATCCTTATAATTTAAAAGTTCAACATACGTTCGAACGTTCTTTTTGAATCTTTTCTCAAAAGTGAAATTAAATCCAGTACCGTTTATAGTGCCATTGTCGTAGTTAAAATAACTAGCTTTAGCATTGTAACTTTCATTAAAAGAATATACTGCAACAATATCTAAAGTACTTGCGTCTAATTTTAAATCAGCACTATTTTTGATATTTATATTTTGATAATTCATAGCCATATATAAATTATTGAAAAAAGTAGTCGCTCCAGCAAAAGCAAAAATAGCACGCTTAATTCCATCAGCATCTTCATCAGAAAGATACGAAGTCCCTACGTAAAAATTTTCAGCAGTATATCCCAAACCAAGTACGGCAGTATCTACATAACTTCTTCCAAAAGTGTCATCGGTAACACCGCCATTTGTAGAGCCAGAATCTCCATTTATTTGTATTCCTGCATCAATTTTGAAATTCCCTAAACTATTCTTATAAGTTACTAAATTATTAGTTCTAAAAGGACTCTGTGTGTCATAGGCAAATGGACTTGAACGATTGTTAAAAACATCGGTTACTTCCGCCACGATATTGTAATGTGGTGACCATTGTTTTCCAATGGCAATACGTCCCCAATTTCCTTTTAAACCTGCATATCCTAAACGAGCATCACCAAAATCAGCATCGCCTTCAATATCAATATCCCATTCTCCTCTAACGAATACGGTTAAATTTTTATCAATTTTTTGTTCCGCTTTTACGCCTATTCGCGAGAAAAAATCAGTAACATCTAAACTTTTTATATTTGTTATTCTATCGTTTCGGTACGTAATCGCAGGTCTTAAACTAGCGTAGACATTAATTTTTTGAGCATCCTCATTTTTATTTAGTTTTTCTTTTTTTTGAGCATTCGCTGTCAAAATTCCCAAAGCCATAGCGGTAAGCATTATTTTTTTTTTCATAGATATTTTATTTTTTAACAAATTTTTGTGATACACAAATATACTCTATGAACTGTAATTCTCTGTATTTGATATTATTTAAACGAGTAGTTTTTAGAATATTTGTCATGCTAATTAAGCAAAAAATTAAGCAAAAAAATCTCCAAGAACAACTAAATGTTCTTGGAGATAAATAAATTAAGGGGGTCTTAACTATTAATTAAAAATCAGTACCTGGATCTTCTGGACCTGTAGGACTTTGAGCTTGTGCCTTTTGAGGGCTTAAAATCATATACGTTCCAAGGGCTGTTAAAGCAGCATATTTTCCGTGTTTTCCGATTTTTTGTAAAGCTTCTTTACGGCTAATATTGGTATCTTTTGATATATGTTGTTTTTTCATGATGTTTTGTCTGTTTTTAAATAATTAATTTAAAATAATTTTTTTGTTTATCTTTTTTAAATCACTTGTTAAATTAACAATATAAACTCCTGCAGATACTTTAGGTAAGTTTATTACAGTTGTTCCGTTTGATTTAAAAGTTTTACTTAAAATTTGTTTCCCTATCGTAGAATATATTGCAATCGTATTATTTTCTGATTGTAATCCTGTAATGGTTAACTCATTTTTAGCTGATTGAGAAATGAAGATGTTTGCTGTTTTTGCAACATCATTTACATTTTTTGAAGCTGTGTGTATAAAGAATTGACCTGAATTAGTTGTTTTCTTTAATCGTACACTATACTTTTCTTTTGATAAATTAATAAATTTTTCATTTCCTTTATCCTCTAAATAAACTTCGGTATTTTCAGGTAAGTTAAAAGATTTTGCAGAGAAAACAATAGTTTCATTTGCAGTTGCTTTTACACCAACAGGAACAACAGTTGTTGTTAAATCAGCAATTGGTAACGATTGAACAGCATAATCATTACTGTTTTCGTTGTTTACTAATTTTGTAAATACACTAAAGTTGCTTTTAGCTCCTTTAAATACACTTCCATCAAAACCATTATCAAAACCTGTAGTTGCTTCATTTAAATAATAGATTTTAGCTGTTTTAGCTGTTCCATTATTTGAAGTAACAGTTACGTTTACTTGCGTTTTAGGGTTTGCTTGTCTTTGAAAAGTACCCGCAGTATGTGATTGATTATTCTTATCAAAAGTTACATTGGTATTTGCATTGGCACTTACAAAGAAACCTTGTGTTGGTGCAATTTGATAATCAGTATCAATACCTGCTAATTTTAAATCATAACTATTTGTTGCTTGATTCCATAACCAAATTGTAGCTTCTTTTACAACCGTGTTTAAAGGATTCGCGTTGAAAAATTCTTCTAAATTAATATAAGAAGTATATGGGTTTCCAACTAAGTTATAACTATTTGTAGCAGTTGTTACAGGAATTGTTACATTTTCGTAATTCACATCACCTGTAAATTTAACATCGGCAACAGTCTTTAACTTAACAGAATATCCTTTTCCAGAAACAAAATTTCCTTTAGAACCTATCGTTTGATAATCCCAAACTGTTCCATCATTTTTATAAGAAGCTAAACCGATATTTCCAGCCGTTCCTGAAGCAAAATCATTATTTACAATAATATTTGAAAGCGTTTCATTACTTAGCGGAGAACTTACTAAATACCAGTTATTGGTAGGTAAGTTTCTGTTATAAGTAACGTTCGCATTTAATTTACTATTGGTAATTAAAGTAGCACCAGATTCGATGGTAACTTTATTTAAAGTAACTTCTTGTGTTAATGTAGGAAATTTAGTCGCATTTGCAGGGATAATAACATCATCAGCACTTGTTGGAACGGTATTTCCTATCCAGTTATTTGCATTATTCCAATCAGTATCTGTTGCTCCTGACCATGTAATTGTTGTTGGTAAGGTAGTTGCACCAGCTAAAATTGCTCCTTTAGGTTTGGTGTAAAAAGCATACTCTGTAATAGTGTATTGACTACCATCTGCTAGAACAGTCGCTTTAAACCAACCATATACGGTCGCACCTTGGTATAATGCTTCAAAACCAACATATCCAGTTTTTCCTGCCCATGTAGTATACGAAGAGGTATGTATATTAGGTTTATAGGTTCCAAGACTAAAATTATCATTTTCTGAAATTAATTGATTTTCATTGATAAGTGTAATATTATCAGTACTACCATTTAGGATTATTTTTTTACCGTTGTTTTCAATTTTTAAATCATCTTCAGATTTCCATGCACCAAATGATTGATTATTATTACCAGCGTCTAAATCATAAAGTGTAAAAGGACCCCAAGGAGTAGAACTATTCAAAGTTCCTGTAATAATTTGATAAGGGTCAGAAAAATTAAAATCAAGGGTGTTTACTTTATTATTGACATCAGCATAACCATTACTAAAAGCAGTACTGTTAAAAGTAATATCATAATTCGCAGAAGCATCATTTCCGTGACTATTTAACGTTCCTGTAATTGTTAAACGAACTTCTTTTTCATTTAAATAGATAACTTCAACATTGTAATCATTAGGAATTGTTGATGTAAAATCTGTTCCATTTACAAATGTTTTATTATTGAAATTAGCTACACCTCCAATACGAATTGTTGAAGTGAAATTAATAATTCCTGTGTTATCTTCGTTTTCAGCGACAGTTTTAGAATTAAATTCTAATTCAGAATTATCACCTCTAAATACTAATTGTCCTGCTTCGATATCTCCATTTGGTTCTGTAGAAAAAGCGTATTCATAAACAGTAAATGTTTTTCCATCGGCAGAAACACCTGCTTTTATCCATCCGTGAATGGTTTCTCCATCATGATCGGTTGTAAAACCAATATATCCAATTTTTCCGTCCCAATCGGTATATGCTTCATGTCTCATATCTAATTGACCAGGATACGCCTCAGGAGCTGTAAAATTACTTGCTGTAGAAATTAATGCATTTTGTGGTAAAAATGTAATATTTCTTGTTCCTGTATTGGTAACTAATTTTTTACCATAGGTTTCTAATTTTAAATATTCTTTATTAGTCGTATCATCTGTATGTGCCCAAACACCATAAAAATGAGAACCATTAATTGCTGTTAAATTGTAATTAAACCAATTATTAGCCTTGTTTGCTGATAAATCATCATTATCTACAAAAATAATTTCGTAAGGGTCTCTGTATTTAAGAGAAATACTGTTTTCTTTATTTGAAATTTTATCAAATCCAGAAGTAAAAGCACTACTATTAAAACTAATATCGAAACTAGTTGTTTCACTTTTAGCGTGACTTATAGTCGTTCCTGTAATAGTTATTTGTGCTTCTTTAGCATTTACATAACTAACTGCTACGGTAAAATCATTAGGGAAAGTAGTTGTGAAATCAGTTCCGTTTACAAATGTTTTATCGGTAAAGTTTGCAACGCCATCAATCGTAATGGTAGTTGAAAAATTAAAAGAACCTTCGTTATCAGTTGTTTCTCTAGCTTCATTAGATGCAAAAACTAATTCAGAAGCATCTAAATCAAATAATTTTTGTCCTGTTTTGATATCTCCTCTTGGTTCTGTAGAAAAAGCGTATTCATAAACAGTAAATGTTTGACCATCGGCAGAAACACTAGCTTTCATCCATCCGTGGATAGTTTCCCCATTATGTTCAGCTTCAAATCCAAGATATCCTGTTTTTCCATCCCAATCGGTATAGGTGTCATAACTCATATCTAACTGTCCTGGATAGGCAGCAGGAGCCGTAAAGTTATCCGTTTTAGAAATTAAGGTGTTTTTAGGTAAAAATGAAATATCTCTTGTTCCTGTATTGGTAACTAATCTTTTTCCGTAGGTTTCTAATTTTAATTTACCTGCTTCAAAAAGCCAAACTCCATACTCGTAATTACCATTTATTTTGGTTAAATTTAAATTATCCCAACCAGCTCCTGTGGTAGCTGTAATATCTACGATGTCATCATAAATAATTTCATAAGGATCTCTAAATACAACATCAAAATCATTTGCTTTATTTACTACACTGTCAAATCCAGAGGTAAATGCACTGCTATTCAAACTAATAGTGTAATTAGAATTATCAGCCACAGTATGGTTTGTCGTTATTCCTGTAACTGTTACTTCAAGTTCATCTTTACTGATGTAATTAAAGGCAACTGCTAAATTACTTGGAAAAGTAGTTGTAAAATCAGTTCCTTTTACAAATATTTTATTTGAAAACTCTGCCGCTCCAGAAAGCGTAACTTTCGTTGAATAATTAAACGCTCCTGTGTTATCAGTTGCTTCTTTAATTTCTTTAGATACAAAAAGTAATTCAGATGCTGATGTATCGAATAATGTTTGTCCTGCTAAAATATCACCATTAGGTTCAGTAGAAAAAGCGTATTCATAAACGGTTAACGTTTCACCATCGGCAGAAACACTAGCTTTCATCCATCCGTGGATAGTTTCCCCATTATGATCTGCTTCAAATCCAATATATCCAGTTTTTGCATCCCAATCAGTATAAGTATCATAACTCATATCTAATTGACCAGGATAAGCCTCAGGAGCTGTAAAATTACTTACCGTAGAAATTAATGTGTTTTTGGTTAAAAGTGTAATGTCTCTTGTTCCTGTATTGGTAACTAATTTTTTACCATAGGTTTCTAATTTTAAATGCCCTGGTTTATATGCCCAAGTACCATAGGTATTACCACCATTTATTTTGGTTAAATTTAAATTATCCCAAGAAGCAGCTGTGCTTGCAGAAATATCTGTAATATCATGATAAATAATTTCATAAGGGCTATAAAATTTAAAGTCTAAACCGATAGAAGTACAGCTTAAGGTTTGCCCTGGACTAAACGCACTAGTATCAAAAGATAAGTTTACTGTTTCATTATTGGTTTCTAGGTGATTTGTTGCAATACCTGATATTGTTAGAGTAGCAGTTGTTGTAGAGGTAATTGCTACTGTAGAAGATAATCCTTGAGGTAAAGCAATACTATATTGATTACCTTGAGTTAAGTTACCCGTTGAAGCGCTAAAAGTAGCATTATCAAGAGTTACCGTTATTTCTTGGTTAAAGCTACCATCGTTTGCTACTAATTCTTTAACTGTATTATTATTTAAAGCAATGGCACCGCCAGTATTATTAACACCTGTATCAATTAAATTCTGAGCTTCCCATAAAGTTTTACGAGCAGGATGTTGTAAAGCTGCTAACATACGGTCTGTTTGACCTTTGGTAAACATTCTGTAACAACCATCAGCTGCACCATTATATCCCATATAATTTTCATAGTTGATAAAATAACCTTCACAGTTTCTTGTAGGAGAACAATTAGCACCAACTACATCTTTATCTTCGGCAGGCGTATCATCTACTTGATCATTTGGGTAGGTACATCCTCCTTGAAACGTATGTATCAGGTTAAAAAAGTGACCAAATTCGTGAGTAAATACAGAGGCAAATTCTTTCCCTGTATTTCCGTGTAAATAGGCTCCGTTATATACAACTCTTGCGGTATTTGCATCTGACATTGAACTGTTAGGGTACCAAGCAACACCAGATTGATTCGTATCACCATCAGCATATAATTCTGCCTGAATATATACATTCATATATTTATAATTATCCCAAGCATCAGCAGCAATTTGGTCATCGTATCCACCACCATTACCGTAACCAGCTTTTTCATCGTAAAAAACAACACCACTTGTACAGTTTCCATTCGGGTCTAATTTTGCTAATTTAAACTCGATATCTAAGGTGCTTTTTACAGTATTAAATGCAGGGTCAGTTCCTGCAAAATCATCATTTAAACCTTGAAAATCAAGATTAAGTTTATCTATAGCTGTTTTAACGATGTCTGTAGTAACTGTTTTTCCATTCTGATTTTCACCATATACATGAACAACAACTGGAATTGTGTATGTTCTAGCACGTTGAAGTTTTTGACCTCTTGCTAATTTTCTTGTTATTTTATTAAATTCAATGTATTCCTTTCTAGCTTCAGGATGTTTTTTGAATATTAATTCATTTTGGATACTTGCTTTACAAGCATGTTTGTTGTGTTCCGATTTTTGTGCAAAAATTTTGGATTGCAAAGAAGCGACCAAAATTAATAGCATGAGTGTAATTTTGTTTCTCATTTAGTGAGGTTTTTGAACTATTTTTTAGATAGTTAGAGGTTAATTTTGTGTTAAATTTGTATAAATATATAATTCGTAATATAAAAACAGCTGTTTTTGCTTCTTTTTCGATAAAATAATATACATATATGGTTGTATAGTATTTTATTTTTGTAGATTCGTCTATTTTTTTGATTTTTTGGAGGTGTTTTGAATCTAAAAATCTTTATTTTTTTAATGAAATAAAGATTCCATTAAAAACAGATTATTTATTACGAAGTTAAAAAAAAAGTGTTTTTTTCAATAAAAAATTATAATATCATAAATATAGTGAAAAAACATTAAAATAATTACATTTTCTTTAATCTATTATATACAACAAAACCTCACCAAATTGATGAGGTTTTGTTGTATAAAAGATTATTTAGAGTAAGTTTACGAATAGAAATTATATAATTTACCCGTAATTTACTTAAAATTTACATCAATATTTATGTTTAAAAATTGATGTAAAATTTTTTAAATAATCAGAATCTCTATAAATGAATCACTTCATCATAAGCATCAGCAACAGCTTCCATAACAGCTTCACTCATTGTTGGGTGAGGATGAATTGTTTTTAAAACTTCATGACCAGTAGTTTCTAATTTTCTACCTAAAACAGCTTCAGCAATCATATCGGTAACACCTGCACCAATCATATGACAACCTAACCATTCACCATATTTTGCATCAAAAATTACCTTTACAAAACCATCTGTAGTTCCGGCAGCAGTTGCTTTACCAGAGGCAGAAAAAGGAAATTTACCAACTTTTAAATCGTAACCAGCTTCTTTTGCTTGTTTTTCTGTCATTCCAACAGAAGCAATTTCAGGAGTTGCATACGTACAACCAGGAATATTTCCATAGTCGATAGCTTCAGTATGTAAACCAGCTAATTTTTCAACTAAAGTAATTCCTTCAGCAGAAGCAACGTGTGCTAAAGCTGGTCCAGGAGTTACATCACCAATAGCGAAATAACCAGGGATATTTGTTTGATAAAAATCATTTACTAAAATTTTATCGCTATCAGTAATAATTCCAACATCTTCTAAACCGATGTTTTCGATATTTGTTTTAATTCCAACTGCCGATAATAAAATATCTGCTTCTAAAACAACTTCACCTTTTTTCGTTTTAACGGTAGCTTTTACGCCATCGCCAGAAGTATCAACAGTTTCAACAGATGAACTTGTCATTACTTTAATACCCGATTTTTTGAAAGAACGTTCCATTTGTTTCGAAACATCAATATCTTCAACAGGCACAATATTTGGCATAAATTCAACAACAGTAACATCCGTTCCCATTGAATTGTAAAAATGTGCAAACTCAACACCAATAGCACCCGAACCTACAACAATCATAGATTTTGGCTGACTAGGTAAGCTCATTGCCTGACGATAACCAATTACTTTTTCACCATCTTGTGGTAAATTTGGTAAAACTCTAGAACGTGCACCAGTTGCGATAATAATATTGTCAGCAGCATATTCAGTTACAGAACCATCTTTAGCGGTAACATCAACTTTTTTACCAGTTTTAATTTTACCAAAACCGTCAATAATATCAATTTTGTTTTTCTTCATTAAAAAAGAAACACCTTTGCTCATTCCTTCGGCAACACCACGACTACGTTTAATAACTGCTCCAAAATCTTTATCGATTGCTTCCGCTTTTAAACCATACTCATCAACATGTTTTAAATAATCATAAACTTGAGCAGATTTTAACAATGCTTTTGTAGGAATACATCCCCAGTTTAAGCAAATTCCACCTAAACTTTCTTTTTCAATTACTCCAACTTTAAAGCCTAATTGAGATGCTCTAATAGCAGTTACATAACCTCCAGGACCACTTCCGATTATTAATACGTCGTATTTCATGTTGTTAATTTTTTACTTATTGTTTGTTTATTTTATATATTTTTTTCATTTCGAGTGATTTTATTTTCAAAATCGTATCGAGAATTTGGGCGTTCGGGCGGGCTTTCACTACTCGCTTTTTTTAAATATGAAAAATATTTAAAAAAGAGCTCAAACATGCCGTTCAATCCCTAACGCGAATTTTCGTTTTTTCAACCCTATTTATTTTTCAATTTTTTAAAGTTTATCACTTTTTTATCAAAAAATAAATAGGGCAGAAGCAACATTTTATTACATTCTTTCAGGAACTTCAATTCCTAATAAAGCAAATGCAGATTTAATAGTATCGGCAACTTTTTTTGATAATTGAACTCTGAATACTTTTTTATCTTGGTTTTCTTCTCCTAAAATATGTACATTCTGATAAAAAGAATTGAATTCTTTTACCAATTCGTAGGTGTAATTAGCAATTACGGCAGGCGAATAATTTTTAGCCGCTTGCTGAATTACTTCAGGATATAATTCTAATTGTTTAATTAATTCTTTTTCTTTTGCGTGTAAATCTATAGAAACAGGTTTTGAATAATCAAAAGTTGCTTTTCTTAAAATAGATTGAATTCTAGCATACGTATATTGAATAAAAGGACCTGTATTTCCTTGAAAATCTACAGAAGCTTTCGGATCGAATAAAATTCTCTTTTTAGGATCAACTTTTAAGATGAAATATTTTAAAGCTCCTAAACCAATAACTCTATATAATTCTTCTTTTTCAATGTCAGAATAGCCTTCTAATTTACCTAATTCTTGAGAAATAGTACGAGCTGTATCTGTCATTTCGTCCATTAAATCATCGGCATCAACAACAGTTCCTTCACGAGATTTCATTTTTCCAGAAGGTAAATCTACCATTCCATAACTTAAATGATGTAATTGTTCAGCCCAAGAATATCCTAATTTCTTTAAAATTAAGAATAATACTTTAAAGTGATAATCTTGTTCGTTACCAACTGTGTAAACCATTCCGCCAACATCGGGCATATCTTTTGCACGTTGAATAGCAGTTCCAATATCTTGCGTCATATAAACTGATGTTCCATCAGAACGTAAAACCAGTTTTTCATCTAAACCTTCTTCAGATAAATCACACCAAACAGAACCATCTTCTTTTTTAAAGAAAACACCACTTTCTAATCCTTGTTCAACAACATCTTTTCCTAATAAATACGTGTTACTTTCGTAATATAATGTATCAAAATCGACACCTATATTTTTATACGTAACATCAAATCCTTTGTAAACCCAAGAATTCATTTCTTTCCAAAGTGTTACAACTTGTTCATCACCAGCTTCCCATTTACGAAGCATTGCTTGCGCTTCTAAAAATAAAGGTGCTTGTTTTTTAGCATCATCTTCAGAAACACCTGAAGCTATTAAAGTTGCTATTTCTTTTTTGTATTCTTGGTCGAATTTTACGTAATAGTTTCCTACTAATTTATCACCTTTTAATCCCGTATTACTAGGGTTTTCTTTTTTGCCATCACTCCCATTGGGAGCGAATTTTTCCCAAGCTAACATCGATTTACAAATATGTATTCCTCTATCATTAATGATTTGAGTTTTATATACTTTTTTACCCGATGCTTTTAAAATTTCAGCAACTGAATATCCTAATAAAACATTACGAACGTGTCCTAAATGCAACGGTTTGTTGGTGTTTGGCGATGAATATTCTACCATACGAGAAGAATCATCCGCCGAAGGTGAAATAAATCCATAAGAAGAATTTGCACTAATTTTATTGAAGAAATTCGTATAAAAGGTGTCATCAATCACTAGGTTTAAAAACCCTTTAACGACATTATAATTAGTGATTTCAGTAACGTTTTCAACCAAATACTTCCCTAAATCCTCGCCGATTTGAACAGGATTTCCTTTTTTATATCTTAAAAGAGGAAAAACCACGACAGTGATATCTCCTTCAAAATCTTTACGGGTTGCTTGAAATTCGACACTCGGAATTTCGATATTATATAAGGTTGAAAATCCTTCTTTTACTTTGGTTTCTATTAAGGTTTGTATGCTCATTAGTAGTTGAAAATTGAATAACAAAACTACATAATTTATTTTGATTTTCTATTTTGATTTTGACTCGCTGTATTTAAACTGATTCTAACAATTTATATGACTATTTTTGCACTATGGATAAAGATTTAGAGAACTTAGAGAAGTTAGCAAAAGACGTAGAGAAGGAGAATAAAAAATATTTTGCAACCATAAAAAAACGAGTACCTAAAAACTTCGATGTTGTCGTACAAGATTTGCACGACAAGGAGTTTGCAAAAACCGATTGTTTAGATTGTGGGAACTGTTGTAAAACAACCAGCCCTATTTTTACGGATAAAGATACTGAGCGTATCGCCAAGCATTTAAGAATGAAAGTTCGTGATTTTGAATCTCAATATTTAGAGCGTGATCAAGATGATTTTATGGTACTAAAAACAGCACCGTGTTCATTTTTAGATGAACGTGATAATTCTTGTTTTATTTATGATGTTCGCCCAAAAGCGTGTTCAGAATATCCTCATACAAACCGTAAAAAGTTTATCCAAATTTCAGATTTAACGATTGCAAATACGGCTATTTGTCCTGCAACTTATCGAATTGTAGAAGAATTAAAAAAATGTTTACCAGTTCATTCTAACGAAAAAATTAAAAGATTAGGATAATTGAAGCTTATTTTTCTTTAATTTCTTCGATTAATAATTACGAATCAAAAGCTATTTAGCGCTATTTATCAATTTTAATGATACATACGTTAAGTAGCTTTTTCTATTTGGTATGATTTATGTATTTTTGAACTTATTGTTTTTCATTTTTTTTTTGATAAATAAACTGAAAATCAGCTTGAAAATAATTAATCCATAAAAAAAACAGCAATGTTATATTCTAAAAATAAAACAATATTACTTCTTTTAATAGCTACTTTTTTTATGATTTCTGTAAATGCTCAGAAATTAAATAAACTGGATGCTAACGGAAAAAGAACTGGTGTTTGGAAAAAATTATATCCCAATGGAAAAACGCGCTATACAGGAACTTTTCAAAATGGAAAAGAGATAGGCGTTTTTAAATTTTATGATATAAATTCATCATCACAACCAAGCATCACAAAAACTTTTGTAAACGGTACTGCTACGGTTAAATTCTATAATAAACTCGGAAAAGTAAAAACACAAGGTAAGATGATTGGCAAAAATCGTATTGGAAAATGGAATTATTATTTTTTAAATGGCAAACCTTTTTCCCAAGAAAATTATACAAACGGAAAGTTAGATGGTGAACTTATAAATTATTATCCGAATGGAAAAATTACCCAACAAATAAGCTATAAAAATGGGTTGAAAAATGGCGTTTCTAAAACATTTACCGATGCTGGAATTTTAATTGAAGAAGTACTTTATCTAAATGATAAATTGGAAGGAAAAGCGAAATATTACGATTTGAAAGGAAATATCAAAGAAGAAGGCGTTTATCAAAAAGGAAAAAGAGTCGGGAAATGGGAGTTTTATATGGACGGTGAAAAAGTCGATAAAAAGAAAACTAGAAAATTAACCGACCTAAAAAATTAATCAAGATTTTATCAAAAAAAAATAAAAAAAATAGTTGAAATTATAAAAAACCAATAGTAGTATCAATTTAATTGATGTTAGTATTGGTTTTTTCCATTGTAGAAACTTCCCAAAAAACAGAAACTTATTCGTAAATTTGTGGCTTACAAAAGTAAAAAATGAAAAGAGTAGTAGTAGGACTTTCGGGAGGTGTAGATAGTAGCGTAACGGCGTATTTGTTAAAAGAACAAGGCTATGAAGTTATCGGCTTATTTATGAAAAATTGGCACGATGATTCGGTTACAATTTCCGATGAATGTCCGTGGTTAGAAGATAGCAATGATGCAATGCTTGTTGCTGAAAAATTAGGAATCCCATTTCAAACAGTGGATTTAAGCGATCAATATAAAGAACGTATTGTCGATTATATGTTCAATGAATATGAAAAAGGACGTACGCCAAATCCTGATATTTTATGTAATCGAGAAATTAAATTTGATGTTTTTATGGACATCGCTTTAAGTTTGGGTGCAGATTATGTAGCAACAGGACATTATTGCCGAAAATCAGAAGAAATTATTGATGACAAAGCAGTTTATAAATTACTAGCAGGAAAGGATTCGAATAAAGACCAATCGTATTTTTTATGTCAATTATCGCAGAAACAGCTTGAAAAAGCTATGTTTCCAATCGGTGAATTAACAAAACCCGAAGTGCGAGAAATTGCTCAAAAAGCCGATTTAATTACTGCCGATAAAAAAGATTCTCAAGGATTATGTTTTATCGGAAAAGTACGTTTACCCGATTTTTTACAACAAAAATTACAACCCAAGGAAGGTGTAATTGTCCAAATTCCAGCAAGTTTTGAACCGTATAATCGTGAAACTCCATCTTTTGAAAATAAAGAAGCTGAATTAGCTTATTTCGCAACAAAATTTTCTTACAAAAAAGAAAGTGGAAAAACAGTTGGTAAGCATCAAGGGGCACATTATTTTACCAAAGGACAGCGAAAAGGCTTAAATGTTGGCGGAACAAAAGAAGCATTATATGTTATCGAAACCGATGTGCATGAAAATATCATTTATACAGGAGAAGGTAAAAATCACGCAGGTTTATATCGAAATGTATTGTTTGTTTCTAATGAAGAATTGCATTGGATTCGTCAAGATTTAGCGTTAAAAACAGGCGAAACGATGCAAGTAGAAGCAAGAATACGCTATCGTCAAAAATTAGAAAAAGCAACTTTGCATAAAGTTGAAAGTGGCTTATATGTCGAATTTGAAAATAAACAATCAGCAATTCAAGAAGGACAATTTGTTGCTTGGTATATAAATGAAGAATTGTTAGGCTCAGGAGTAATATCTTAATATTTTTTGTGAATTTTTATAAAATTTAAAAAAAATGCAAAATAAAATAACACAACTTTTCAATATAAAATATCCAATTATTCAAGGTGGAATGGTGTGGATTTCTGGTTGGAAATTAGCTTCCGCAGTTTCTAATGCAGGCGGTTTGGGATTAATCGGCGCAGGGTCGATGTATCCTGATATTTTGCGTGAACATATTCAAAAATGTAAAAAAGCAACCGATAAACCTTTCGGTGTAAATGTACCAATGTTGTATCCTGATGTTGAAAAAATAATGGATATTATCATCGAAGAAGGTGTTAAAATTGTTTTTACATCCGCAGGAAATCCGAAAACTTGGACAGCCTTTTTAAAAGAAAAAGGAATTACGGTTGTTCATGTTGTGAGTTCTGTGAAATTTGCCTTAAAATCCGAAGCGGCAGGCGTAGATGCAGTTGTTTGTGAAGGTTTTGAAGCGGGCGGACATAACGGACGAGAAGAAACGACAACGCTTACTTTAATTCCGATGGTTAAAGAAAAAGTGCAAATTCCTGTAATTTCTGCAGGCGGAATTTCATCAGGAAAAAGCATGTTAGCAACCATGATTTTAGGAGCAGATGGCGTTCAAATAGGAAGTCGTTTTGCGGCAACTTTAGAATCGTCAGCACATGCTAATTTTAAAGAGAAAATTATTGCTGTTCAAGATGGTGATACACAACTAACATTAAAAGAATTAGCACCTGTTCGCTTGATTAAAAATAAATTTTATCAAGATATTCAGGAATTATATCAGCAAAAAGCAACCGTTTTAGAACTCAAAGAATTATTAGGAAGAGCAAGAGCCAAAAAAGGAATGTTTCAAGGCGATTTAAACGAAGGAGAACTTGAAATTGGTCAAGTTGCTGGGTTAATTCATCAAATTAAATCCGCCAAAGAAGTTTTAGATGAAATTGTAACAGAGTTTGAACAAGTTAAAAAAGCGGTACAATTGTTATAATTTTTTTTGAAGCAATTTCCCGCTTTCCGCACTCGCTTTTTTTTGAAGAAAAATCAAAAAAAGAGCTCAAACAAAGCTTCAATCGGGGCTAGAAATTTGAGTTTTATTTTAACTTTTTTACAAGTTATTTTATTTAAGTTCAAAAATATCAGAGCCTGTTTAAATTTCATCTAAAAAAGTTTTATAACAGAAAAATAGTATGGCAAGGGGTTAAAACCCCTTGTTTTAAAATAAAAATGTGTCAAAGGGATTTTATTTCAGTTTCCCATCCTAATTTGCCAGAATTTTTAGCTTTTTTTGTGATTTTAGCTTTTTTTAACAAGGGGTTTTAACCCCTTGCCGTCATTTTTTGCCACTATATTTTTTTCAGATGATTTTGTCAATTCGAGTGATTTTAATGACTAAAAGGAATTAAAATTGTATCGAGAATTTGAATTTTTATGTTGATGAATTTGATACTAAAAAGTTCTCGATACAATTTTTTTGAAGGAAAAAAATCACTCGAACTGACAGTTTATTTAATTTTTAAACAGACTTTAAAATAAAAAAAAGGAAGCTATTTAAAGCTTCCTTTTTTATCTTATAAAATAAGTTTTTAATAATTTACATAATCAACAATTTCCAAACCATATCCGATAATACCGACACGTTTGGTTTGTTGGCTGTTAGAAACTAAGCGTAATTTATGAATTTTTAAATCGTGTAATATTTGCGCTCCGATACCAAAATCTTTAGAATCCATGATAACTTTAGGAGCTTTCATTTCTCCATTCGCTTGATTTTCTTGTAATAAATTCAATCTTTTGAGTAAGTTTAGCGCTTGACTCTGCTGATTGATAAATAAAATAGCTCCTTTTCCTTGGTCGTTTACAAGCTTGAACATTTGATCTAGCTTTTTATCGGCATTACTGGTTAGTGTACCAAGAATATCGTTATTAATTAAGGTAGAATTTATACGTGTTAAAACAGGTTCATTATGGTTCCAAGTTCCTTTTGTTAAAGCGATATGTATTTGATTATTCGTAGTTTGTTCGTAGGCTCTTAAACGAAAATCACCAAAACGGGTTTGAATATCAAAATCTTCTTTTTTCTCAATTAAAGAATCATGTTCCATTCTGTAGGCTACTAAATCTTCAATAGAAACGATTTTTAAATCGAACTTTTTGGCAACTTTTAAAAGCTCTGGTAAACGTGCCATTGTACCATCTTCATTCATTATTTCAACAATAACTCCTGCGGGTTGTAATCCTGCTAAACGAGCAAAATCAACAGCTGCTTCGGTATGTCCTGTTCTTCTTAAAACACCACCGTTTTTGGCTCTTAAAGGAAAAATATGACCAGGACGCGCAAGGTCAAAAGGTTTTGTTTCTGGGTTGATTAACGCTTGTATAGTAAGGGCTCTATCGGCAGCAGAAATACCTGTGGTTACGCCTTTTCCTCGTAAATCTACCGAAACCGTAAAACCAGTTTCCATCGGGTCGGTATTATTATGAACCATCATATTTAATGATAATTCATCACAACGATTCTCGGTAAGTGGCGTACAAATTAAGCCTCTACCGTGGGTTGCCATAAAATTAATCATCTCTGGAGTTACTTTGTCTGCCGCTGCTAAAAAATCGCCTTCATTCTCACGGTCTTCATCATCTACGACAATAATTACTTTTCCATCTTTAATATCTTGAATCGCTTCTTCAATAGAATTTAATTTAACTTTGCTGGTTTTAGTGGATGTTTGTGTTGTCATTTTTATGTTGTTTTCTCTTTTTTAGAGAATATGTTTTTAAATAAGTTACTAATCGGGATAAGAATAAAACTTTTAAAGTCAAATAAACCTTTATCTTTACTGGCTCTAATTGTTAATATGATAGCCAAAGGTAGCATTAAAAATACACTTAGCCAAGAACCTGTGATAGCAGTTAGTGAGCTTTCTTCTGCAAGATTTCTCCCAAAAGTGTTGGTGAAAAAATAGAGAACATAAATAGCAATTGCTAAAATCATTGGCAATCCCATACCACCTTTTCTGATGATAGAACCTAAAGGTGCACCTATAAAAAATAACAATAAACAAGAAAGTGAAAAGGCAACTCGATTATAAAATTCGATATCGTATAAATTTAAGTATTTTCGTTTTCTTTTTAAGGTTTCTTTATTCGAATCATGATTATTGATACTGCGTTCAATTTTGGAACTAGCACCATTTAAGATATTTTGTTGTTCAATAAGATTGAAATTATCAAGCACATTTTTAGCTACTTTTTTATTTACTAAAGAATCAGGATATGCGTGTAAATCTTTTATATCGAGGCTTAAAAATAAATTTTTGGCTCTACTAGCAATAAAAGCATCATAATTAACTTTTAATGTAGGAATAGTGTCTTTTAGCTGATTGATGCTCAGCATATTGTATTGAGTCTTGTATCGTTCTTCTTCTAAGTTTCCACCGCTTAATGATGAAATATCAATATTAATAGTATATTCATCAAAAGAGGCTTGTGAGGCGGGCATTTTTTGACGTTCTTTAAGAGGTGCGCCATTTCGAACATGATGTTCAAAATAGTAGCCATCTTCTAAAACAAGGGTCATATATCGGCTACCTTCTTCGGATAAAATTTCTCCTTTTTTAGCGGTGATAATTTTATTATTTCCTTTTTTAGCCGATAAATCATAAATCATTACATTTTTTAACAGATTTTCTTTTTCACCGTATTTTTCATCAAATTTAATTTGAAAATTGGGTAATTCAGTATTAAAACTTCCTGCAACTAAGGCGATAGCGGGTTGTTTCTTTTTGATGTTTACGCGCATATTTAGTTGTTTTAACATCGCGTACGGATACACATTGTTTAAAAACAGAAAATTTAATCCACTTAAAAAGAGTGTTAAAATAACCAAAGGACGTACCATTCTAGGCAATGAAATTCCTGCTGATTTGGTCGCAGCAAATTCATAATTTTCGGATAAACTTCCAAGCGTCATAATAGAGGAGAGTAAAACTCCGATAGGTAGCGCTTGTGGCGTAACAAGTAATGTCGTATACCAAAGGAATTTTAAGATAATTCCGATACTAATTCCTTTTCCTGCAAAACTATCAAAAGCAAGCCATAAAGCCTGCATTACCAATACAAATAGTATGATTAAGAAAGTTGCTAAAAAAGGCTGTAAGAAGCTTTTTAAAATATATTTGTCTAATGTTTTCACAGAAGCAAAGGTAAGTAGGTTAGTGGTGTAAATAAAAAAAGTTTTGTGAATAAATTTTATTTATTCACAAAACGTACTATTAAATATAATATTTAGTGATGTTTTTATAATTGAACATCAATTTTATTTATTTTAATTAGTCTATAAAATAACCTTGTTTTAAATATTTTTGTTTGTCAAATGAAAATAAATTACTTGAAATAGGTTGATTACTTTTAAATTTTACGATAGTAAAAGTTGTTTCAGCACCGTTTGAACCTATTTGAATTAACTTATAAATATGTTTTGTTTTAGCATCGATACCAAGCATTACTTTTACAATATCAGAATTACTATCTATTGGAAATAAATCTACAAATTGGACTTTTCGTCCGTTATTATTCTTTAATTTTCCCATCGAAAAAGTATAGCCTTTCTTATAGAATGTCAATAATTTAGAAGGATAAATAAAGCCATCATCTTCGTCTAAATCGCTATCAGAAATGGTTATTTCTTTTTCATCCTGATTGATAACCACAAGTTTATTTCCATCAAAAATAAAATTATTACCCAGATAGTTTAGGTTATATTTTTCACCAGCGAGTTTAATTTCGCCACGGATAGGGGTATCGTTTATAATTCCTGCTTCTTTGTTGATTAAAGAAGAATTAAAATCGATAAACATATTGGAATAAGCACCCATTTTGTTGGCTACTTGGTCTAATAATTCTTTAGCTTGAGAAGAGGTATTTTGACCGATTGTGTTAAAACTTATAAATAATGCAATTCCTATTAATGCTAATTTTCTCATGTATGTATATTTAATTTTTCCTGTTCTATAACAGGAGTATTTTTATAAGTATGCGTTATAATTCTTGATTATTATGTACACTTTTAATACTTTAGAAATCGTTATTTTATTTCGTCTTCTAATAATTTTTCTAGTGCGATAAAATCAGGAACTAAAACCTTTCTTGCTTTACTTCCTTCAAAAGGACCTACAATACCAGCGGCTTCTAATTGGTCAATAATTCGACCTGCTCTATTGTATCCTAATTTCAACTTTCGTTGCAATAAAGATGCCGAACCTTGTTGTGCGGTAATAATAACTTCCGCCGCAGTTTTAAATAATTTATCTCTATCATCAATATTGCTATCAAGATTTGTGCCAGTTTCTTCGCCAACATATTCTGGTAATAAATATGCTTCAGGATATGCACGTTGTGAGCCAATAAAGTCGGTTATTTTTTCTACTTCAGGCGTATCGACAAAAGCACATTGAATACGAATTAAATTATTTCCTCCAGAATACAGCATATCTCCACGACCAATTAATTGATCGGCTCCAGGAGCATCTAAAATAGTTCTTGAATCTATTTTAGAAGTTACTCTAAAGGCAATTCTAGCAGGGAAATTGGCTTTAATAATTCCTGTAATTACGTTTACAGAAGGTCTTTGTGTCGCTACAATTAAATGAATTCCAATGGCACGTGCTAATTGTGCTAAACGGGCAATTGGCGTTTCTACTTCTTTACCAGCGGTCATAATTAAATCGGCAAATTCATCAATTACCAATACGATATACGGTAAAAATTTATGCCCATTTTCAGGGTTTAATTTTCGAGCTTTGAACTTTACATTATACTCTTTAATATTACGAACCATGGCATTTTTAAGCAAGTCGTAACGAGCATCCATTTCCATACAAAGTGAATTTAAGGTATGTACAACTTTGGTGGTATCGGTAATAATTGCTTCTTCTGAATCGGGTAATTTTGCTAAATAATGACGTTCAATTTTATTAAATAATGTCAATTCTACTTTCTTCGGATCGACCAAAACGAACTTTACTTCCGCAGGATGTTTTTTATATAAAAGAGATGTTAATACGGCGTTTAATCCAACTGATTTTCCTTGTCCTGTTGCACCAGCCATTAATAAGTGAGGCATTTTAGCTAAATCAACCACAAGTGTTTCGTTGGAAATAGTTTTTCCTAAAGCAATTGGGAGTTCCATTTGACTTTCTTGAAATTTCTTTGAGGAAATAACGGAATGCATAGAAACAATAGTCGATTTTTTATTAGGAACTTCAATACCAATAGTTCCTTTTCCAGGAATTGGAGCAATAATTCGGATTCCTAAAGCGGATAGCGAAAGGGCAATATCGTCTTCTAAATTTTTAATTTTCGAAATTCGAACTCCTGCATTTGGTACAATTTCATATAAGGTAATGGTAGGTCCTACGGTTGCTTTAATTTCAGAAATTCCAATTTTATAGTTTTGAAGCGTGGTTACGATTCGTTTTTTATTGGCTTCTAATTCTTCGGGATCTATAGAAATAACTTCGTTATATTCTTTTAATAAATTAAAGTCAGGAAATTTAAAATGTCCTAAATCTAAGGTTGGATCAAACTCACCAAAATCGTTTACCAATTGGTCTGATAAGTTTTCAGCAACACTTTTTTCTTCAGAATTTTGTTCAACAGCAACTTTAATTTCTTTTATTGTTTCTTCAGGAACTTCAATTTTAGGAGTATCGTTAGGTATTTCTGATATTGTTTTTACTGTTTCAGGTTGTGTTTTCTCTGCTGTTTTTTCTGTGGTTATTTCAGGTGTTATTTTTTGTGTTTCGGATTGTTTTTCAGTTTCTTTTTCAACGGTTTTTTCTTCTGATGGTACTATGTTTTTTTCGTTGATTTCATTACTTTTATTTTCAGGAATCAAAGGTTCATCTAAAGTTTCTTCAGATATTTCAGGTATTTTGCTTATGGTTTCTGTTGGGTTTTCTTTTACAATTTCTGTTGGAGTTTCTTCATAAGAAGGTTCTTTAATAGGAAAATCAACAGTAATAGGTGTATCTTCTAACGCTTCATTAACTGATGCTCTATCAACTAAATATTCATTTATTAACGCTTCATTTTCGGAATTTCTATCTACTGATGCTTCAATTTTTTGTGTTGATATTTTTACTTCAGCAGTATTTTCAATAATATTTTCAGCGGTATTTTCTGGTGTATTATTGTTGTGTTCAACGGGTGCTTCAAAATTAGGAATCGGTGTTTGAGTACTTGTTTCTTGTTTTTCTTGTCTTTTTTCGATGGTTTCATCAATTATGATGTTCCTATTTTCGGCAGTAGTTGGTTGGTTGTTTTTAAAGTTTTGGTTGTTTAAACTTTCGTTTCTTAAATTTTCTTTTAGTTGTTGTTCTTTTAGTTCGTTCTTTTTAAGTTGATTTTCTTGAACTATTTTTATTTTCTGATTAATTTTTTCAGGTGTAATTTTAAATCTGATAATTAGATAGGCAATCAACCAAAAAAACAGTAAAATAATAACGCCTGTTTTTCCTAAAAATGTTTGAAAATAAGCATTTAATTCAAAGCCTATAATTCCAGGTAAAATGGCGTTTTTAGGTGCTGAAAAACCTAAGGTAATTGCAATCCATAACATGATTAATAACGACCAATTCCAAGAGGTTATTATTTTCCTTAAATTGGTTTGTAATAAAATTCGAGCTCCTGTAAAAAACAGAGCGACAGGTATCAGAAAAGCACCTAAACCAAAGCCTTTATAAATAAAAAAATTACTTAAAATAGCGCCTATTTTTCCTAATAAATTTTTGGTAACAATTGTTTTATCGGAAAATTCTGATAACGTGCTTTGATCTTCTTGCCAAGAGAAGAAAAAGGAAATAAAAGCAACGATTAAGAATATCGAAAAAAGCACTAAAAAAGCGCCTAAAATAGTTACGTTTTGTTTTTTCGAGAAAAAAGAAGCAAGTTTAGTTCTAAAAAAAATAATTTTAGATTGATTCTTTAGTGTCGGTATCTTTCTTTTTGCCATGTATTTATGTTAGAAATAAATTGAAAGCTACAATATAGCTATTATTTTAGGAAGGTAGATTATTCCAGCAATAATCAAGGAAGTTAGTGCCGCAAAAGCTGGAGCTCCTGCGGCAATATCTTTTATGAATCCTATTTTTTCATGATACTCAGGATGTATAAAGTCAGCTATTTTTTCAACAGCTGTATTTAAAGCCTCTGCTACTAAAACAACACCGATAATCAAACATTGAATTAACCATTGTGTTATCGATATGTTAAAATACCAGCCCAAACAAGTCGCTAAAAAGCCGAAAAAAAGCTGTGTTTTAATACTATCTTCCGTAGTAATTAGAAGCCACATTCCTTTAAAGGCAAAGGTTACACTACGTAATCTTCCTTTTATAAAGCCATCATTTGGGTTTTTCATGTAATATTATAAGGCGCTTAAAGCAGCTTGATAATTTGGTTCATCAGCAATTTCGCTTACTTGCTCGGTATGGGTAATTGTTCCGTTTTCGTCAATAATAACGATAGCACGAGAATGTAAACCTGCTAAAGGACCATTTTTAATCTCTAAACCGTAATTTTTTCCAAAATTTCCTGTTGAAAAATCAGATAACATAACCACGTTTTCAATTCCTTCAGCGCCACAAAAACGACCTTGAGCAAAAGGTAAATCTCTAGAAATACATAAAACTTTAGTGTTTTCTAAGTTGGCAACTTTTTCATTAAATTCTCTTACAGATGTTGCACAGGTTCCTGTATCAACACTTGGGAAAATGTTTAAAATTAATCGGCTTCCCGAGAAATCTGCTAATTTTTTAATTGATAAATCGGTAGCTACTAAAGCGAAATCAGTTGCTTTACTACCAACTTCTGGTAAATTTCCGATAGTGTCTATTGCGTTTCCTTGTAATGTTATTGAAGCCATTTTGTGTATTTTTTTCGGTATGTTTTATAAAAAACAAAGATAATTAAATTAATTAAAAAATGAAGAAGATAAAGACCTAGCGTATTAAAAAAGTTATCTTCGCGCTTTGAAATAATATACGCTTTGAATTTACAACAATATACATCAGAATTTAAATATAATTGGCAACTAGCGGCTCCTGTAATGCTCGGAATGTTAGGGCATACTTTTGTTAGTTTTGTCGATAATATCATGGTTGGTCAATTAGGAACAGCAGAATTGGCAGCGGTTTCTTTGGGAAATAGTTTTATGTTTATTGCCATGTCATTAGGAATTGGATTTTCGACAGCGATTACGCCTTTAATAGCTGAGGCAGATTCTTCTAATAATTTTAAAGAAGCAAAATCAACTTTTAAACATGGGTTGTTTTTATGTACTGTCATTGGAATTTTAATGTTTTTATTATTATTTTTTTCAAAGCCGTTAATGTATTTAATGAAACAGCCTACTGAGGTTGTTGCTTTGGCGATTCCTTATTTAGATTTGGTGGCATTTTCTTTAATTCCGATGATTATTTTTCAGGCATTTAAGCAATTTAGCGATGGTTTATCGATGACTCGCTATCCGATGTATGCTACTATTTTAGGAAATGTTTTAAACGTACTTTTAAATTATTTATTAATTTTCGGGAAGTTTGGTTTTCCAGAAATGGGAATTGTTGGAGCGGCTTACGGAACGTTACTTTCTCGTTTTGTGATGGTTTTACACCTTTGGTGGATGCTAACTCAAAAAGAGCGTTCGAGAGCATTGGTTACGAATATTAAATTTTTTGTATTGGATAAATTAATGCTTCAAAGGATTATTAATTTAGGAACACCGAGTGCGATGCAAATGTTTTTTGAAGTTGGTATTTTCACTGCTGCGATTTGGTTGAGTGGATTATTGGGAAGAAATGCACAAGCGGCAAATCAAATTGCGTTAAATTTATCTTCGATGACTTTCATGGTTGCGATGGGATTAAGCGTTGCTTCGATGATTCGGGTAGGAAATCAAAAAGGTTTGAATAAGTTTATAGATTTAAGAAGAATTGCTTTTTCTATTTTTTTATTAGGGATTCTTTTGGCAATCGGATTTGCAACTTTATTTTATTTATTTCATAAATCGCTTCCTAATTTATATATTGATTTAAGCGATGCTGAAAATTATGCCGACAATATGGAAGTAATGAAAACTGCGGCAAACTTATTGATCGCCGCGGCAATTTTTCAAATATCTGACAGTATTCAAGTTGTTGTTTTAGGTGCTTTGCGAGGTTTGCAAGATGTTAAAATTCCAACATTAATTACCTTTATATCGTATTGGGTTATTGGTTTTCCGATTAGTTATTTTTTAGGAACAGCAGAAACCTACGGAAGTTTTGGAATTTGGTTAGGATTATTAGCAGGATTAACTACGGCATCTATTTTATTATTTATTCGATTTAATAGATTATCATTAAAATTAATTAAAGAAAATCCCGAAATTACTGGGAATAAATAAAATATTAATACTACATTTTTTATGGAATTACCTAAATTTTTATTAGCAGATAACAGCAATCACCCCGAAGACGTTTTCGTATTACATACGGAATATCCACGTTTTTTAATCAATTTAAAAGATGATGAAGTAGAGTGGTTTGAAGATTTATCGGGAGAAATGGAAGAAGATATAACAACAGAACTTGCCGATTTAATGGACAAAGCAGGCGAGTTTTATGATAAAGAAATGGAAGGTTTAGAGTAATTTTCAAGATTTTACATTAAGACCTCACAGGTTTTTAAAACCTGTGAGGTCTTAATGTAACTAAATATAAAATTTATTTTTTGGCACGTTCGACCAATTCTAACTGTTCTATTTTTGCTTTGGTTGTAAAAAAACCATAATTGATAAAAACGGAATTTTTTTCAATTTTATCGATAGTTCCTACGGAGTTTCCATCAATTAAACGTACTCTGTCATTTATTTTATAGATATACGAAGCTTTTTCTAGGGCTATTTTTTTGGCTTCTTCTTTTTTCTGTTCTCTAATTTTGATTACTTTTTGAAGCACTTCTTTTTCTGTTTTTTTGATGGCTTCTTTTTGTTTTTGATTGGTAATTAAATCTTGTTTCTTTTCTATTTTAGATAATTTTTTAAGCGGTGCTTTTTTGATGCGTTTCGTATTTTCGATCGCAACCCATTTAAAGAATTCGGTTGATAATTCTTTTTTATTATTGGTTTGAAAATACTTGTTTAACAGCTCGTTTGTTTTTCTTCCTAAAGAAAGCATTCGTTGATTATTGTCGTATAATTCTTGAAAACCAGAGAGTTTGCTTTGTATTTTTTCTTCTTTTTCTTGTAAACTATCGATATGTTCTTGCCCTTTTGATTTTTGTTTAACCAAGCTATCAGACGTTTTTTGTAAGCGATTTCGCTCTTTCTGAAGATTAGAAATAGTTTTATCTAAACGGATTTTTTCAGTTTCAACTCTCTTTTTAGCTCTATTGATAATGCTATACGGAATCCCATTTTTCTGAGCAACTTCAAAGGTAAAAGAACTCCCTGCTTGCCCGATAAATAATTTATACAAAGGTTCTAAAGTTCGCTCGTCAAACTGCATATTTGCGTTGGTTACATTGTCCAATTCGTTGGCTAAAACCTTTAAATTAGCGTAATGTGTAGTGATAATTCCGAAGGCTTTTCGCTCGTAAAACTCTTCTAAGAAAATCTCTGCTAAAGCGCCTCCTAATTCAGGATCTGAACCTGTACCAAATTCATCAATTAAAAATAGGGTGTTATCGTTACATTTTCTCAAAAACGAACGCATATTTTTAAGGCGATAACTATACGTACTTAATTGATTTTCTATGGATTGATTATCGCCAATATCGGTTAAAATAGTATTGAATAATGTTGTTTCACTGCGTTCATGCACAGGAATTAACAAGCCACTTTGCAACATTAATTGCAATAAACCGATGGTTTTTAACGTAATACTTTTTCCACCAGCATTTGGTCCTGAAATAACAATAATTTGTTGTTTTTCGTCGAGTCGAATGGTTTGCGGAAAGGTTTCTTTATTTTGGTCTTTATTTTTTTTCCATAAAACAGGATGAAATGCATCTTTAAAAAATATCTTTTTTTCTTTTGATATTTTAGGTAATAATCCGTTGATACTTTTGGCATATTTTGCTTTTGCACCTACGGAATCTAAATGCGTTAAAAACACTAAGTATTCTTCTAATAAAGGCGTATAAGGATTAATTTTACTGGCTAAAGCTCTTAATATTTTAACAATTTCTTGTTTTTCATCATAGATTAAATTTTGTAATTCTCGGCTAAAAGTAAGTGTTGCTTGCGGTGCGATATATACAATTGCACCCGTTTTTGAAGCGCCTAATAAACTTCCTTTTACCTTACGGCGATGCATGGCGGTAACTGCTAAAACTCGTTGATTATCAATAACAGTTTCTTTAATGTCGTCTAAATATCCGTTGGCAATATTTCGTGTTAAAGCGTGCGAAAAACTTTCTGATATTTTACCACGGATATTACCAATATCTTTTCGAAGCTGTTTTAAAACTGGCGAAGCATTATCGGAAACAGTTCCGTGAGCGGTAATTATTTCTTTAATGCTATCTGAAACAAAAGTCGTAAATTGTATTGTATCACTTAAAGAAAACAGCGTAGGGTAGTAGGTTTGAAATTTCTTCAAGAACTTTTTTTGTTCATTGACTGTTTCGGTAACCGTGGCAATTTTTAAAAAAGCATCGGTTTCTAAAAAGCTGTTTTCGATAGTTAATCGTTTTGTTTCTTGGGTGATATCTTCAAAAAAATGATTTGGAAGTCTGTTTTCATTTTCAAAAGAAGCAAGATATTCGTTCACTAAATTTAACTCAAAAAACAGCTGTCTTTTATTTGATATTGGTTGAATTTTTAGGGTTTGTTCTTTTCCTAAATTTGTAATACAATGTGTTGCAACTTGTTCTAAAACTGTTGTAAATTCTAAATCTTGTAGCGTTTTATCTGAAATGTTTTTATTCAAAATAGTATATTTGAAACCGAAGCAAAAATAACAAACAATGGCGTTAAATATTCCTGATAATTGGAAAAATATTTTAAAAACAGAATTAGAGAAACCGTATTTTAAATATTTAGCTGATTTTATTGATGATGAATTTAAAAAGAATACTTGTTTTCCTGATAAAAAAGATATTTTCAAAGCTTTTACTGATTGTTCTTTTGATGCGTTAAAAGTCGTTATTATTGGACAAGATCCGTATCACGGAAAAGGGCAGGCAAATGGTTTGTGTTTTTCGGTTCAAGATGGCGTTAAGCAACCGCCGTCATTGGTGAATATTTTCAAGGAAATCGAAGCTGATATGCAAATTTCACCGCCTATTTCTGGTGATTTATCTCGTTGGGCAAAGCAGGGAGTTTTGTTGTTAAATGCGACTTTAACGGTTCGAGAAGGCGAGGCAGGAAGTCATCAAAAGCAAGGTTGGGAAACCTTTACAGATGTCGTTATTCAAAAAATATCCGAAGAAAAAACGGGCGTGGTTTTTTTACTTTGGGGAAAATTTGCCGAAAAAAAAGGAAGTATCATCAATTTAGAGAAACATATTGTTTTGAAAGCACCGCATCCATCTCCATTAGGAGCTTGGCGAGGTTGGTTTGGAAGTAAACACTTTTCAAAAACGAATGCGTTTTTGAAAAGTGTACACCAAGAAACTATCCAATGGTAGCAACGGGAAGTGTTGTTTGCGGATTGTAATTTTGATTATAATAAGGAGCTAAAACGCTGTCTAAAATATCTTGGGTAGCATCAGGATAATTTACGTTAATAATTTCTTTAGATGCCGTCCATCGAGTAATTTTTAAGACTTGTTTTTTATTGAAATTTTTCAAAACGGTAACGCCCATTTCTTTTAATGAAAGTGCGTTGCATTGTTGTTCATATTGATTTTTCATCGGAATCACCAATAATTTTTTCTTTAAAAACAAGGCTTCTGCAGGAGTTTCAAAACCTGCTCCACAGATAACGCCTTTACAAGAACTGATGCTTTTCATAAAACTATCGCCATTTATTGGTTTTATAATCACATTATTTTTGATGATATTTTCTTTGGTATGTTTCGAGAATACTTCCCATTTAATATCGTCAATTTTAGAGAGAATTTTGATGATTTTTTTATCACCATAAGCAGGAAGATACACGGTATAATGTCCTTTATTAATAACAGTGCTATGTCTTATTTTTTTGCGTATAATTGGCGTAAATATTCTTGAGGAATAGCTTTTAAAATGAAATCCGAATTTCTTTTTTACGGGTGCATAATATTTTAAAATAAGTCTTTCTAGTCTAAGCGTTCCATATTTTGGCGCATTTTTATCGAGTACCGCACTTTGATGACTTAATGAAATAATCGGAGTGTTTTTAAATTTGCTAGCCCAAGCGGTTATGGGTTCAAAATCATTAATAATTAAGTCGTATTGTTCTATCGGAACTGATTTAATTTCATTGAATAAATTTTTAAGTTTTGCTTTTTTGATAGTTTCCCAAAAGTCGATACCGCCTTTTTTTCCGAAGATAAAACTCAAACCATAATATTTATATTTCACTTCAAAAGGAAGTGCTAAATCACATTGGTAGCCACTAATTAACACATCGACTTCTCCTTTTTGTTGTAAATAAGGGAGTATTTCAGTAGCTCTACTTGCATGTCCGTTTCCTGTTCCTTGAAAAGCGTATAAAATTTTCATAAGTGTAAATTTTGTTATTTGTTGATGTTAAACTCTTTTAAAAGTTCTTCAAAAAGTTTGTTATTACTACTTTCTGCGTCTAAAAATTCGACTTCATTACTATTTAATCGGTCGTCTAATTTTTGGGCGATTTCATCTTTTTCGTATTCATATAATGACCACGTTTTATCGGTATATTCTAAGGCTGATAAATTTTCAATCCAATCACCAGAGTTTAAATACGTAGTTTCACCTTCTTCATTTTGTATAACTCTTATTTCAGGCTGATGTATATGTCCGCATACTACGTAATCATAATTGCTAGAAATAGCGATATCTGAAGCCGTTGTTTCAAAATCATTGATGAATTTTACAGCACCTTTTACGCTGTTTTTTATCTTCTTAGAAAAGGATAATTTTCCATATCCGAGTTTATTACTAGACCAATTAACGGCAGTATTTATCAGAATTAAAATATTGTAGCCAATGCTTCCTAATTTTGCCAGCCATTTTGAATGTTGCATGGTAACATCAAACACATCGCCATGAAAAAACCAGCCTTTTTTTCCATCAATATCCAGAACGAGTTTATTGACAATTTCAAAACTTCCAAGTCGAAATCCTTTAAATTTTCGAAACATTTCATCATGATTTCCTGTGATGTAATACACTTTTGTTCCCGAGGTGATAAAAGACATTAATTGCTTAATAATCTTCATGTGAGATTTTGGAAAATAACTTTTTTTGAATTGCCAAATATCAATAATATCACCATTTAAAATTAAAATTTTTGGATTTATAGATTTTAAATAATTGTGCAATTCATTGGCACGACATCCGTAAGTACCAAGGTGAAGGTCGGAAATAACGGCAATTTCTAAAGCTCTTTTCGAATTTTTTTTCATCTTTTTTTTCATCTTAAAAAGGATACTTAAACGATATTAACGACACTTGCTGTGTTTTATCAAATATACTTTTTGAATGTGTTTTTAAAGAGAATTATTTGTGAAGTATTGGTAATCAAATAGTTTTGTAAATGTAAAAAGTGATTCTAGAATCATTAAAACGATATCTATAAAACCAAAAAAAGCTCAGTTTTCACCGAGCTTTTTTTAGATTTTTATACTATATTATTTAAGAAACCAATACCCAAGTTCCTGCTTCTAATAGCGGAATTGCTTGTTTATATTTCACTTCTTTTTGTTCGCCGTTCATCACATTTTTGATGACAACTTTTTCGTTACGTCCAACTTTCGGTTCTTCACGTACAATTGTTTCTGTAATTGGTAATTCTTCTTGCGTTTGCTGATTACGAGCGCTATTCATCGCTTGTTGCGAAGAATTTTGAACTTCCTCTTTACGAGTATCTAATTGCTGAATTTCTTGTTGTTCAGGAGCTTCTGTTACTTGATCGACATCTTGGCTTGGTAAATGTCCTTTAAATAAGAAAGATAAAACTTCTTTATTAATAACATCAACGGTTGCTTGAAACAATTCAAAAGCTTCAAATTTATAGACTAATAACGGATCTTTTTGTTCGTAGGTTGCATTTTGAACGGTTTGTTTTAGTTCGTCCATTTTACGTAAATGATCTTTCCAGTTTTCATCAATAATTGATAACGTAATATTTTTTTCAAAATCGTTCACCAATGATTTTCCTTCCGATTCGTACGCTTCCTTTAAGTTGGTTACCACTTGTAATGTTTTTGAACCATCAGTAAAAGGAACAATGATGCGTTCGTAGCGGTCGCCTTCGGTTTCAAAAACATTTTTGATGACAGGAAAAGCCGTATGTGCGTGTCGTTCGGTATCATTTTTATAATGTGCCGAAACAATAACATATAATTTATCGATTATTTCTTGTGCAGTTAATTTATTGAATTCTTCTTCTGAAAAAGGAGAAGTCATTGCAGAGAAACGAATCAATTCGAACTCGAAATTTTTGTAATCGTTATTGGCTTTATTTTGAGTTACGATAGAATTACAGGTATCATAAATCATGTTGGCGATATCAATCTGTAAACGTTTTCCATCTAAGGCATGACGACGACGTTTGTAAACAAATTCACGTTGTGCATTCATAATATCATCATATTCTAATAAACGCTTACGAATACCAAAATTGTTTTCCTCGACTTTCTTTTGCGCTCTTTCAATAGATTTTGAAATCATCGAATGTTGAATTACTTCTCCATCTTTTAAGCCCATTCTGTCCATCATTTTGGCAATTCTATCAGAACCAAATAAACGCATTAAATTATCATCCAAAGCCACATAAAATTGGGTTGAACCAACATCTCCTTGACGACCTGCACGACCACGTAACTGACGGTCAACACGACGAGAATCATGACGTTCTGTACCTACAATTGCCAAACCTCCAGAGGCTTTAACTTCTTCGGATAATTTAATATCTGTACCACGACCTGCCATGTTGGTAGCAATGGTTACAATACCAGGTTTTCCAGCTTCGGCAACTACGTCGGCTTCTTTTTTGTGTAATTTTGCATTTAATATATTATGAGGAATTTTACGCATTTGTAACATTCTTCCTAATAATTCTGATATTTCTACGGATGTTGTTCCGATAAGTACTGGACGACCTGCGTTTGATAATTTTACAACATCTTCAATAACGGCGTTGTATTTTTCACGGGTAGTTTTGTAAACTAAATCTTCTTTATCATCTCTTTGGATAGGTCTGTTTGTTGGAATTTCAACAACATCTAATTTATAAATTTCCCAAAATTCTCCAGATTCTGTAATTGCCGTACCTGTCATTCCAGATAATTTGCGATACATTCTAAAGTAATTCTGTAAGGTAACGGTTGCAAAAGTTTGGGTAGCATCTTCGATGTTTACATTTTCTTTTGCTTCTAAGGCTTGATGCAATCCATCAGAATAACGACGACCATCCATAATACGTCCCGTTTGTTCATCAACAATCATTACTTTGTTGTCCATCACTACGTATTCCACATCTTTTTCAAAAACAGTGTATGCTTTTAAAAGTTGATTCATGGTATGAATACGTTCACTTTTCACGCTAAAATCACGATATAAAGCTTCTTTTTTATTGGCTTTATCTTCAGGAGCATCATCGCTTTTGTCAATTTGACCAACGATAACACTAATATCAGGCAATACGAAGAATGTATTATTTTGTGTTTTTTCTGATAAATGATTAATTCCTTTATCTGTTAAATCAATTTGATTATTTTTTTCTTCTACGGTAAACCATAATTCGTTATCTACCTGAGGCATTAACTTATTATTGTCTTGCATATAAAAGTTTTCGGTCTTTTGAAGAATTTGTTTGGTTCCTTCTTGAGATAAAAACTTAATTAAGGCTTTATTTTTAGGAAGTCCTCTGTAAACTCTAAATAATAAGAAACCACCTTCTTTTTCGTCGCCAGCTTTTAATAATTTTTTAGCTTCTGCTAAAACGCCTACTAAATATTTATTTTGAATAGCGACTAAGTCGGCAACTAGCGGTTTTAACTCGTTAAATTCATGACGATCTCCTTGCGGTACAGGTCCAGAAATAATTAAAGGGGTACGTGCATCATCAATTAAAACAGAATCGACTTCATCAATAATGGCATAATTAGGCGCTCTTTGTACTAAATCATCTTTTGATGATGCCATATTATCACGTAAATAATCGAAACCAAATTCGTTATTTGTTCCGTAGGTGATATCGGCATTATACGCTTTTCTACGTTCTTCGGAGTTTGGCTGATGAAAATCAACACAATCCGTAGATAATCCGTGGAATTCAAAAATAGGCGCCATCCACGCTCTATCTCGTTTTGCTAAGTAATCATTTACCGTTACAACGTGTACACCGTTCCCTGTTAGGGCGTTCAAATAAACGGGTAGGGTAGACACTAAAGTTTTCCCTTCACCAGTCATCATTTCGGCAATTTTTCCTTGATGTAATACCGAACCACCAATTAATTGGACATCATAATGAATCATATCCCAAGCAACTTCTTTACCCGCAGCATCCCAAGAACTTGCCCAAAAAGCTTTCTCATCTTGTAAGGTAACGTGGGCTCTTGTTGCTGATAATTCTCTATCAAAAGCAGAAGCAGTTACTTCAACGGCTTCATTTTGGGTAAATCGTTTTGCGGTTTCTTTAACTACGGCAAAAGCTTCAGGCATGATGTCTAATAAAACAGCTTCTGATTTTTCGTATGCTTCGTCTTTTAATTTGTCAATTTTAGTATAAATTTCTTCTTGACGGTCGATATCCGCAGTTAAAACTTCTTCTTCTAATTTTGCAATTTCTTGTGTAAAAGATTTTGTAGCATCATTAATTTTAGTTTTAAATTCGATAGTTTTCGTTCGTAATCCATCGTTTGATAAACTACTTAATGAATTTTCGAAATATCGTACTTTTTCAACAATTGGTTGTAAAGATTTGAGGTCTTTTTGTTGTTTATCACCAACAAAAATTTTTAGAATCGAGTTTAACACGCTCATTTTTAAAATATTTTTTTATGACTTATTAACCGTTATTATAAGTCTTTGATAAGTCTATTATAGGTATGTAATTTGATGCTTAAAAGTAAGCAAAAAAAAAGCCTCTTAAAAGAGACTTCTTATATTTGTATTCTTAGTATTCGTCCTCGTTCCAAAGATAATCTTCTTCTGTCGGATAATCAGGCCAAATCTCAACGATTGAATCATAAGAATCACCTTCATCCTCAATGTCTTGTAAGTTTTCAACCACTTCTAGGGGTGCTCCCGTACGAATAGCATAATCGATTAATTCGTCTTTCGTGGCAGGCCAAGGTGCATCTGCTAAATATGAGGCTAGTTCAAGTGTCCAGTACATTTTTTTTATCTGTTTAAGTAAAGATTATTACAAAAATAATTTTTTATTTGTAATAAGCCAAGTGTTTTTTTGTTGTTTTTATCGTTTTTCAGGAGTCCATTTAACCTCCGTTACTTTTAAGTTTTTGGTCAATTTTCGTGCCAGTACAAATAAGTAGTCAGAAAGTCGGTTTAAATAACTTAAAATAGCTAAATCAATCGCTTCTTCTTCGTGTAAAGCCACCGATAAACGTTCCGCTCTACGACATACACATCTCGCTATATGACAAAATGACACAGTTTCGTGTCCGCCAGGTAAAATAAAATGAGTCATTTGTGGTAAATCGGCATTCATTGCGTCAATTTCATCTTCTAAAAATTGAATAGAACCATCGGTTATTGTATCAATATTTAAGCGTTTTTTACCATTCTTTAACGTTTCTTTTTCGGGAGGTGTAGCAAGCATTGCTCCTAAAATGAATAAATCACCTTGGATTTTAAGTAACGTTTTTTGAATGTTTTTAGTGCTATTTTTATCGGTGTTTTCAGTATTATTTTCAGTGTTGTTTTTATCTCTGATTAAGCCGATATAAGAATTTAATTCATCGACTGTACCATAACTTTCAATGCGTAAATGATGTTTTGCAACACGAGTTCCGCCGAATAAAGCAGTAGTGCCTTTGTCGCCTGTTTTCGTATATATTTTCATTGATTTTTACTTTTTTATACGTTTTTATGATTTTTTTCACCTACTTTCTGTTAATTTTTCTAAAATATATTCAGGACAACGCATTGGTTTTTTAGTTTTTTTGTTCATAAATGCTAAGGTTGTCTTAGCGGTCGCAATTAATTCGTTGTGCTGATTTGTTATTTCATAGTCAAATTCTATCTTAACGGCAGGCATTTTTTTGATGCTAGTTGTAATGGTTATTTCATCATCATATAAAGCCGATTTTTTGAAATTACAGGACAATGAAATAACAGGAAGCATTACTCCTGAAAGTTCCATGTTTTTGTAAGTAATGCCCATAGAACGTAGTAATTCAGTACGTCCGACTTCTAAATATTGTGCATAATTACCGTGGTAAACTACGCCCATTTGATCTGTTTCAGCATAGCGAACTCGAATGGTAGTGTTGTTTTTTTTCAAAGTATATTTTGTGTTTAATTCACAATAACATTACGCAAATAATAATTAAGAACCAATAGGGGATTGGTTTTTTTATCCTGAATTTTATTCACATTTTTGCAGTCTGTTATGGCAACCCTCTAATCCTTATAAAACAGATTAAAATTAACACCTAAAATTGTTTTTAACACACATGACTAAAACTGCTGATTCAGTTTGGAATGAATGTTTGTTTTTCATCAAAGATAACATTAAACCCCAGGCATATAAAACTTGGTTTGAGCCAATTAAACCTGTTAAGTTGGCGGAAGAAGCTCTTACAGTTCAAGTACCTAGTAAATTTTTTTATGAATGGCTAGAAGAGCATTATCTTAAATTATTAAGAGTTGCGTTGGTTAAACAATTAGGGAATGATGCAAAGTTAATTTATGATGTGCGTATGGAAAATACGTACAGTAGTAATAGTCCGCAAATAGTTAAAATCCCGAGTTCTAATCGCAGGGCTGTAAAGCCTCAAAAAGTAGCCGTTCCTACGGGGACTAAAAGAGAACTTAAAAATCCTTTTGTAATCCCTGGTTTACAGAAAGTTAAGATAGAGTCACAACTAAATCCGAACTATAATTTTGTTAATTATATTGAAGGTGCCGCCAATAGATTGGCACGTTCAGCAGGAATGGCAGTTGCCAATAAGCCTGGAGGAACATCGTTTAATCCGCTGTTGGTTTATGGACCCGTTGGACTCGGAAAAACACACTTAGTTCAAGCAATTGGCGTTGAGGTAAAAGATAAATATCCTGATAAAACAGTTTTATATATTTCTTCAGAAAAATTTACCCAGCAATTTGTTGATTCCGTAAAATCGAATACTCGAAACGACTTTATTCATTTCTATGAAATGGTCGATGTTTTAATTATTGATGATGTCCAATTTTTATCAGGAAAAACAGGTACGCAAGAAGTGTTTTTTCATATTTTTAATCATTTACATCAAAATGGAAAACAGGTAATTTTAACCTCGGATAAAGCACCCGTGGATATGAAAGATATCGAATTACGATTATTATCTCGTTTTAAATGGGGATTATCCGCAGAATTACAAGCACCCTCTTTTGAAACACGTGTGTCTATTCTTCAAAATAAATTGTATCGAGATGGGCTTGAAATGCCTGAAGATGTTATTGAATATATCGCCAAAAATGTAAAAGCAAATGTGCGAGAATTAGAAGGTGTAATTATTTCGATGATCGCTCAAGCTTCTTTTAATAAAAGAGAATTTACCGTTTCATTGGCTAGAGAAATTGTTGATAAATTTGTTAAAAATACCAAACGAGAAATCTCTATTGAATATATTCAAAAAGTAGTTTCAAAATATTTTGATATGGATGTGGCAACTTTACAATCGAAAACACGTAAAAGACACATTGTTCAGGCACGTCAATTGGCGATGTATTTTGCTAAAAGATTAACTAAATTATCTTTGGCAAGTATTGGAAGTCAGATTGGTAAGCGAGATCACGCCACCGTATTACACGCCTGTAAAACAGTCGATAATTTAAGAGAAACAGACAAGCAATTTAAAAAATATGTTGATGAATTAACATCAAAATTAGCACTTTAATTACTATGTCAATCAAAAAAAAACAAAAATATAAAATACTGATGGTTTGTTTGGGGAATATTTGCCGTTCGCCATTGGCACAAGGTATTTTAGCTTCAAAATTAAATGAATCTTTTACAGTCGATTCTGCAGGAACATCGGCACATCATGTTGGCGAAACGCCCGATAAAAGATCGGTTGAAGTTGCTCAAAAATACGGTATCGATATTACAAAACAACGCTCACGTCAATTTAAAAAATCAGATTTTAATGAATTTGATGTAATTTATGCGATGGATTTGCAAAATTATAAGAACATTATTGCAATGGCAACGACATCAGCAGAAATTGAAAAAGTAACCATGATTTTGAATGAAATTGCTGCTGAAAATAACGAAGTTCCTGATCCGTATTATGGCGGAAATCAAGGCTTCGAAAATGTATATAAAATGTTAGATAAAGTGTGTGAAATCATCGCTTCAAAATTAGAAAATAATGAAAGGTAAATTATACTTAATTCCAACGACGTTAGGCGATACCGAACCTTTAGAGGTAATGCCTATTTCTGTTAAAAAAGTAATTGAACATCTTGATTATTTTATTGTAGAAAATGAAAAATCAGCAAGAGCATTTATTAAAAAAATTACACCTCATAAATCGCAACCTGCTTTAGAATTATTGTTGTTAGATAAATATTCAAATGACATTGAAATACAACATTATTTAGATACTTGTGAGAAAGGAATTTCTATCGGGTTACTTTCCGATGCAGGTGTTCCTGCAGTTGCTGATCCTGGGGCAAGTATTGTGAAATTAGCTCACGAAAAAGGAGTTCAAGTAGTGCCGTTAGTAGGTCCTTCTTCTATTTTAATGGCGATGATTGGTTCGGGAATGAATGGTCAAAACTTTGCCTTTAATGGGTATTTACCTATTGATAAATCAGAAAGAAAAAGAGCGATTAAAGACCTGGAAAAGCTTTCAAATGTTAAAAATCAATCGCAAATATTTATTGAAACGCCGTATCGAAATGAAAAAATGTTAGATGATTTAAGAAATACATTATCTGCGGATACACGTGTTTGTGTTGCCTGCGATATTACGCTTCCATCAGAATATATTAAAACATATACGGTAAAAGAATGGAAAAATACAAAAACAGATTTGCATAAAAGACCGACTATTTTTATCATTCATAAGTCCTAATTATTGAAAATTATCATAATTAAGAATTATCAAAAAAACATCAAAAAAAGACCACTTTATAAAGTGGTCTTTTTTGATGTAAAATAGTTTAAAATCTGTTATGTTTTAATTAAAGAGATTAAAGAGTTGGTTTTTTATTCGCATCAATACGAGAAACATCGTATCCTGAAAAATCATTCATATATGATTTTATTGAGGTTCCATAAGCATCATTAAAGCGAATAACACCATGTGAACGTAAATATTTTTTAACATTACCAGCACCGCTTAAATGAGCTGCCGCTAAAATCCCAGATTCTGTAATTTTAGTTCCATTGATAATTTTTCCAACACTTCGTTTAATATCTTTTCTTAAAATCCATTTATTTACCTGACAATATGCGATAAATGCTTTTTCTTGTAATTCTGGCGTTTTAAGAAAATTACTGATATTGTAAATTCTAAATCTTTTTAAGGTTTCTTTTCCAAATTGATATTTTCCTAAATAACCAAGCGTATTTATTACTCGATATTTTCCTTGTGATTCTTTAAAAGCTAAGGCTTCTTTAAAACCAACAAAGTTTTTTAATAAAAAAGGGAAACTCAATTCTTCAACAGGATATCCTGTTCTTTTTGGAGTAGTAGTAGTTTTTTCAATCTTTGTTTTTGGTGTTGTAAAACTCATCAGTAGTACAAATCCTATAAATGTAATTCCTAAATGCTTGATAATTAGTTATCTTTCTGTTTTGCGGTGCAAATGTACACTATTTTTTAAAAAACAAAACTAATTTTTAAAGTTATGTTATTGTTGCTGTTTTGTTATTTTTTTGCTGTTTTTTGTACTTGTTTTCTTAGTGAAAACAACTTGTAAGGTGTTTTAAAAACAATTATAAATAATAAAGAATAGTATAAAAATAATTAAAAAAGTAGTTTGAAAAATAAAACAGGTTGCTAAAAAGCAACCTGTTTCGTCTCTAAAAAATAAATAAAAATATAAAAAATTATAAAATAATCTTCTTGTTAACTTCTCCTATTTCTGAAATTATTTTAACTAAATAAATACCTGAAGCTAATTTTGGTAAATTAACAGTCGCATTTTCTTTGGATTTAATTTCTGTTGAGAATACTTGTTTTCCTTGTATTGAATATAGGATTACACGTGCTTTTTTAGCTTCTAAACCAGTAATTGTTACTGTAGAATTAGACGATTTATAAACAGCTAATTTATTTAAAGAAGCAATATTTTGATTTGCGTCTAATCTTTTAGATTTGGTATGAAGATAAAATTGACCGATTTCCGTAGCGTCTTTTGTTACCGTTACTGTGTAATTTCCCTCACTTAAATTCGTGAACGTATTGTTTTCTTTATCTTCTAAATAAACGATTATATTTTCAGGTAAATTCGTTGTTTTTACTGAAAATTCTACTTTTTTACCAGCTCTTACTTTCAATCCGATAGGAACAATAGTGTTTTCTAAATTGTTGGTAGGCAATGATTGAACGGCATAATTTTTACCGTTATTATCGCTTACTAACTGTGTATAAAGTTCATAATTAGTGATTGTTCCTCCAAAGACAGTTCCGTCATAACCGTTGTCAAAACCAGTAGTTGTACCGTCGATATAATATAATTTGGTAGATTTTACCGTATTATTTTCGCTTACACTTAAATTGATTTCAGTTTTTGCTTGTCTTTGAAAAGTATCCGATTGATGACTTTGATTTTCTTTGCTAAATGTTACATTAGTATTAGCAGCAGCACTTACAAAAAATCCTTGTCCTGGCGCTATTTGATAATTTGCATCAGCAGTACCTAATTTTAAATCATAACTATTTGTTGCTTGATTCCAAAGCCAAATCGTAGCTTCTGATAAAACAGTTCCCGTGGCGTTGTCTTTAAAGAAATCACCAAGTTTAACGTATGAAGTATAAGGATTTCCAATTAAATTAAAATCATTTACATTTTTTGTAATGCCATAATTCACAGCTGTTGAATTGATATTTCCTGTAAAAACTAAATTAGAAGCACCGTTTAATTTAACAGAATACCCCTGTGCAGAAGTAATATTCCCTTTAGAATTGTTTGATAAATAATTCCAAACTGTTCCGTCATTATTATAAGATGCAAGTCCGATATTTGTTCCTGTTCCTGATGCAAAAGTGTTGTTTTCTTTTAATTCTTCAATGGTTTCATATTTTAAAGGTGAAGCCACTAAGTACCAATTGTCAGTTGTTAAGTTTCTAATATACGTTACTGTTCCTGTTAATTCTGCATTGGCAATTAAAGTAGCTCCTGAAGCAATTGTAATAGTTTTTACTTCTGTAGGAGTTTCAATTACAGGATACTTTGTTAATCCTGCAGGAATAATAACATCGTCATAACTTGTTGGAACAGTGTTTGTATTCCAGTTTGTGATATCTGTAAAGTCGGTGCTTGTGTTTCCTGTCCAGGTAATGGTACTTGCTTCAATACCTACAATAACTGAATAATCTTCAACCTCTCCAAAATAAGAGTCTTCTCCACAAGCGAATACTTCTTTATCATATCCATAACGTACTCGCATTCTTGTTACCCCTAAAACAGCATTTGAAGGTACTGTTACACTTCCTTCTTTAAAGGCTCCTATATGTGCATAAACTTCCTCTTCTGCATCCTCAAAATCACCATCTTGATTCCAGTCAATCCAAGCTTTTATGTTATTTTTATCCCAACTAGCAATTTCTGCTTTAATAGCAATAGGGTATGTTTTGTTTAAATTAACTTCTGCAGCGTATGATGTATAATCAGAATACCTTTCTTCGTTATAAACAAAATCTTCATTATCTAAATTGCTAAATTTAACACTATGAATACCAACACCTTTTGTACCAATACTTATTGGACAATAATCTGTATCACTCTTGCCATGTACTTTTATAAAAGTGTTTTTTGTTCTTGTATTATTACCGCTTTTAGCACTTGTAACAGTTAATGTAACATCATAATTCCCTGGAGAACCATACACTACCGTAGGATTTTTTTCGGTACTTGTACTAGGCGTTCCTCCTGGAAAAGACCAAGTATATGAATTAATATATCCTGTAGATTCATTCGTAAATTGAATGCTTCCGCCAACGATAGTTGATGGTAAGTCACTTGAAAAATCAGCAACAGGAGCATCACTTACAGTAGCATCTCTTAATGAACCTGTAATTACAAATGTTGCATTTGAACCAGAAACTTCTTTATAATATCCTCCGATATAGTCAAAATTATTAACGGTAGGACTTTCTTTTAATTGGGTCATTAATTCGTTTAATTCTGTTTCAAATTGACCAGAAGTTAAACTTCCTGTTACTTTAAATCGTCTAATTGAGGTAGAAGCATCTAAAGTAACGGTAACATCTTTCCCTGTGATTGCCTCAAATTCTGTTTCAATATCGGCAATATTTCCGACAACAAAAAAGTCATCAACTTCCCAAGGCGTAACTACTTCCCACCAATTATTTTCATCAATAACTACGTTATTTAAGTAATTTTTAAAATCTGATTCTAGTCTCCAGCTTGATTCTAATCTGTTAATTTCTGTATCAAAAGCAGCGATGTCATCGGCTCTAACAAGGTTTATAAGTTTTCTCGCGGTATTTATGTCATTTTTAAACCAATACGACCATAACATGTTTCCATATCTATAAAATTTAAAACCACCAGCATAGCTTGCATTTAAAACTTCATTTACGGTCATATATTCACTAGCACCTTCATTTTTTACAGAACTACCTTGGCTTTCTCTAATTCGAACACCGTCATTATCGGTACTTCCTGCAAAATGTTCTGCCATACCTTCTTCAAACCAAATTAAACGCCCATCTTTATAAAAATCTGATTCACCCCAAGAACCATTAGCAATATAACGTCCTTGTAAATAATGTACA
Organism: Tenacibaculum piscium; assembly: GCF_021390755.1. Classification (NCBI taxonomy): domain Bacteria; kingdom Pseudomonadati; phylum Bacteroidota; class Flavobacteriia; order Flavobacteriales; family Flavobacteriaceae; genus Tenacibaculum; species Tenacibaculum piscium. The sequence continues at coordinate 804,583 of NZ_JAJGWR010000001.1, forward strand.
TATTCATGTCTAAATAATTCCTCTAAACTAAACGTACTTTCTTCGTATGTTCTTTGGTAGGTATAAAAAGTTGCACCTCTTTCAATGTACATTCCTCCATTATTAGTAGCTAAACCGTTTAAAATTGTTTGCCAGTCATGGTAGTTTTTCATCGTACCATACACCACCATATTTAAGTTGACATTGATGTCACCAGTAACAGGTTCATCAGTTTCTAAAGCTCTAAAAAACTGAGTTTGTACTTGTTTTGATGCGTAGTATAATTCTTGTACTGTTTTATAATCTAACGGAGTTCTTACTTTTAAACGTCCATCATCAAATGTCCAAGTATTTGGGAAAAGCATGTTTTCAACTTCGGCAGTTATGTCATCCATATTTACACATAAGTTGTATTTAGCACAATTTCCTGATTCATTAATAGATTTAATAGACTTGTACCAGTTAGGTGTTAATCGCTCATAACTTTGTGCAATTTCGGCAATAAAAGGTTCTGTTTGATCTTTTAAAACATCTGAATTATCAGCAGTTCTGGTCATTTCTCCAATGGCATTATTTACCATTAAAGCTAAATCTTCATTTTCATCTCGTAATTCAGTATCCGTAGCTAAATCTGATAATAATTGTAAAAATTCAGGATCATTATTTAGGGATGCTTCATATTCAATATCTACGGGTTGCATTCCTCTAAACATTAAGAAGAATATTCTGTTGTACGCAGAAATATATTTTGTTAGCATTTGTTGATTATCAACAACTTCTCTCCAAGTATCATTTTCTGTTAAATTACGGATCGCTGTTTTGATTACATCTAATACAAAATCTTTATCTCTTATACCATCGTAATCACACATTATTAAAAACTCGTCTAAAACACCTAAGTTATATTCTGTATTATCCCATAATCGAGGGTTTTTAGCAAGGTATTGAACTGCATATTTATAGGCAGTTTTAGCATTTGCATCTAGGGTTATTTCTGCTTGAAAAAATTCATGGTATCCTGCGCAATGTAAGTAGGTTACCATTCCTAGCATTCCACTAGATTCTCTACCATCATAAGCGACTGAAATATTATATACAGCATCTGCAACCGCTTTAACATTGGCACTAGAAAATAATGAGCCACCGTATTGACCATAGTCAAAAAGAGGTCTTAAATTAGTGTCATAATCGGTCGCTTCTTTCAATTCACGGACTAAGTCAGCTCCACCATAAGATGCCCAAGCAGCAAAAGTACTAGGAGAATCGGGTCTAGCCATTCTGTTTTGACTAGCGTGTTCGTTATGATTTTTATGACTATATCCTTTAGTACAGGCTACAGTTTCTTTTACTTTTGATTTGGGAAGCGCTGGTTCAGCTTGTTGACTAAATCCATAAGAGTAGCATAATGTAAGTAATGCTACAGCTTGTTTTTGAAAGGTTTTTTTAGAGAATATCATAAAATTAATAGCGGTTTTTAACGAGTATTAATGAAGGGTTTTTTAATTTTATGTAAAATTAGTTTTAATATAATATTAACATTGATACAATATTAACTAAATGTTATATTAAATTGTGTTTTTTAACTTAAAATGTAACTAAAATGCCTAATTTTAGATATTTGTATGTTAAAGTGATTGAAATTTTATCATTTTAATAAAGAATAAAATAAAACACCTTACAATAATTAATTATTGTAAGGTGTTTATAAGATTAAAAGGAAAATTATTTAACATTTCATTAACGTATAATTCCTTTTTTGTGTATCCAGTTTTGATATTTGACGGCATTTCTGTTGTGTTGTGCTAAGGAGTTTGCAAATTCATGAAATCCTATTTTTTCGACACTTGCACACATATAATAGTAATTGTGTTTTTGATGATTTAAAACTGCATCAATTGCGGAAACATCAGGCATTGCGATTAATGCAGGAGGTAATCCTATATTTTTGTAGGTATTATAAGGCGATTCAATTTCAAGATCTTTTGTTAATACTCGTTTTATGTCAAAATCATCGCCTTTTAGCTGTTTAACGCAGTAAATAACGGTTGGATCGGCTTGTAATGGCCAATTATTTTGCAATCGATTTAAATACAAACCTGCCACAATTGGGCGTTCACTTTTTTGAGCAGTTTCTTTTTGAACAATTGATGCTAACGTGCTTACCTCTTTTTTTGATAAGTTTAATTTTCTAGCTTTTTCTAATCTTTCCGAATTCCAAAAACGCTTGTATTCGGTCAGCATTTTATCGCGAAATTTTTCTGCGGATGTGTTCCAGTAAAATTCATAACTATTAGGAATATACATTCCTAAAGCTGATTTTTCATTAAAATTATTTTCTGATAAAAATTTTTCATTCATCATTTGTTGTAATAAATCGCTAGAATCGGCTTCAATTTGTTCTGAAATTCGTTGTGCTAATTTTTCCAAAGAATCTTGATTGTTAAAAGACAATTTTATCGGCGTTTGATTTCCGCTACGCAATAAATTTACAACGTCATTTAAGTTCATGCCTTTTTTTAGCAGATATTTTCCACCTTTAGGTTTGGTGAATTTTTTCTTATCGGCTACCCAGTTAAAATTTTCGGGTTTGTCAATATAAGTAGCAAGTTGTTTTTTAACATCTTCAAATGTATCGTTTGATTTTATATAAATAGCGCCATTTTTAGTAATTGCTTTTCCGTAAATTTTCTGATAAAAATTAAAGCCAATAATCCCACCAATTAAAAAGATAGTCGCAATAATTCCGTATATTATTTTTTTAGTCATGATTATTTTTAATAAATTTATTTCTAAGAGCTTGTTTAAAAATTAAATAAAAACTAAATTCTCGTCATGCTGAATTTATTTCAGCATCGCATCAATAGGAGAACAGTGGCGAATCAGGATGCGAAACTGAAATAAATTCAGTTTGACGGATTCGATTCGATTATTTAAAATTATTGATTAATTGAAATAAAATTTCGTCTTTATATTTTTTATTTTTTTCATCACTAAAAATCCATTCTTTTTTGATACCAATTTGTTTAAAATGGTGTTTGTTAAAAAGTTGGATACTTTTTTGATTATCGCTGATAATATTTGCATATAATTGATGTACTTGCAACTGTGTAAAACAGTAATTTATCAATAATTTTAGAGCTTGAGAAGCGAATCCTTTTTGTTGATAATCGGGATGAATTAAAATACCAATTCCCGCTCTTTTATGTTGCGGATTAAAATCAAAAAGGTCAATCATTCCGATAGCTTTTTTTGTTTTTTTGGCTTCTTTTTTATCTTCAATAATTAGTTCAATAACTAATCGTAATTGTTTTGCTTGATAAATATCTAAATGTGCATTTTCGAGATATTGTTTTAAAACAAATCGTGAAAATGGTGTTTGCGTATGGCTAATTTCCCAAAAAGATTCGTTGTTTTCAATATCAAAAAGAAAGGCTAAATCTTCGGGTTCGATGGCTCTTAAAGTTAGATTTTCGCCTTTTAAAGTTGTCATTTTTAGCTATTTTAAATTTAATTTACATTTTTTTTGATGAAATATAGATGAAATTTAGTTACAATTTAATTTCTCCTTTAAAAACGAATTCGGCTTTTCCTGTTAAGAAAATATTGGTGTAATTTCCATTTTTTTCTTGAAAACGAACTTCTAACAAACCGCCTTCAACAGGTAATTTTATGGTATTTTCGGTAGTTTTTTTGGTGGCGTGCATGGCAATTGCAACGGCCGTAACACCTGTTCCACAGGCTAAGGTTTCATCTTCTACGCCTTTCTCATAGGTTCGAACTCTAAAGGTATTGTTGTTTATTTGTTCGACAAAATTGACATTACTTCCTTGGATTCCGTAGTTGTTATATCTGATTTTTTTACCATTTTCATAAACAGGATAATCAGCTAAATTTTCGACTAATTCCACATGATGCTGTGTGCCTGTATTGGCAAAAACGGCGTCTTTTTTGATGATAATTTCAGTAACATCAATCATCTGTAAAGAAACAATATCGTTGGTTATTTCGGCATAATGTTCGCCATCAAAAGCCGTAAATGTTGTTTTTTTATCAATAATATTTAGCTTTTTAGCAAAAGCAACTGCACATCGTCCGCCATTTCCGCACATCGTTTGGCTTGCATCAGCATTGAAATAAAACATTTCAAAATCGGTTGTTGCGTGGTTTTCTATTAAAATTAAGCCATCAGCACCCACGCCAAAATGTCGATGACACAATTTATTAATTAATTTCGTGTCGTCTTTTGGAAATACTTTAGTTCGATTATCTAGGATAATAAAATCGTTTCCAGTTCCTTGGTATTTATAAAAAGTCAAATTCATAGTAGGCAAATATACATATTTTAAGCAATCTAGTTTTATGTGATTTAACGTAATTTTAAGTGTTAAAAACACGTTAAACAATTTTTTAAAACTTTAATAAAAATGTTAAAAATACTATCTTTGGTAGTATCTAAATGTTGATGTGAAATTTTGTACGTTTTATTATAATCAAATTAAAAACAATATACATAACAAAATGAAAAACATACTTAAAACGCTATTTATAGCAGTATTAGGAGGCGTAATTGCACTTTCAGGATATACACTAATTATTGAAAAATCAGCTATAAATACCGAAAATTCTATTGAAAATAGTCGCCAAAATAAAGTAATTACTTCGGATAGTGTTCCTGTAAATTATATGCCAGAAACGGCTATTAATTCGTCAGCACCCACCGATTTTACCGATGCTGCCGATAAAACGGTTCACGCTGTTGTACACGTGAAAAATACCGCCGTAAAAACACAACAAAATCCATTTGCACAATTATTTGGAAGAAATGAAATTCGAAAATATGAACAAGTAGGAACGGGAAGTGGTGTTATTATTTCGCCCGATGGCTATATTATTACCAATAATCACGTAATTGAAGATGCTTCCGAAATTGAAATTACACTCAATAATCGAAAAAAATTAAAAGCTGTCGTAATTGGAACCGATAAAAATAATGATATCGCCCTTTTAAAAGTAGAAACACCCGAAGTTCTACCGAATTTAACTTTTGGTAATTCTGATAATATCAAAGTTGGCGAATGGGTTTTGGCAGTCGGAAATCCATATAATTTAACATCCACCGTAACTGCAGGAATTATTAGCGCCAAAGGACGAGATTTAGACGGAAATAAAAATATAGATGCTTTTATTCAAACCGATGCCGCTGTAAATCCTGGAAATAGTGGCGGTGCATTGGTAAATACGAGCGGAGAATTAATCGGGATTAATACCGCAATTTCTTCAAGAACAGGCTCTTTTATAGGATATTCTTTTGCTGTACCTTCTAATATCGCCAAAAAAATAGTCGATGATTTATTGGAATTTGGAACAGTTCAAGAAGCAATTATTGGAATTAGTATTGATAATTCTATCAAAGATATAGAAGGCGTACTTATCGGTGAAGTTGAAAAAAATAGTCAAGCAGTAGCCTCAGGTTTGCGTAAAGGCGATGTTATCACCAAAGTAAACAATGTTGAAATTATTACTTTTTCTGACTTAAAAGGACAATTAACTGCAAAACGTCCTGGCGAATATGTTAATTTAACCGTACACAGAAATGGAAAAATACTTATCAAAAAAGTACAATTAACCAAAAAAAATACCTTTACATCACGCTCTTTTGGTGTGAAATTAAAAAATGTAACATCCGAAGAAAAAGAAAAATACCACATAAAAGGAGGTGCTAAAATTATTGCAACCAATAATAAAGGTTTTCAATATTATAATGTCGGAGCAAATTATATTTTAACTAAAATAAATGGAAAACAAATTATCAGCGCCTCAGAAGCCGTAGCAATTCTAGATACTTACACAGGAAATGAACAAATGTATTTAGAACTATTAAGTCCGTCAGGAAAAATAGAACGCTACCGATTTTAACATATATAGCAACAGATACCAACAATAGAAAAAGTGGAACACAAAAAAGAAACTGATTTAAGAATAAAGAATAGACTTACAAGAAGTATTCTTGATGTAAACACACAACTTGAACATTTTACAATAATCAGTTATAAAGTAGCTATTGAAAAAATTGAACATTTAATACCTAAACCATTCAAAATTTGGACATTTAAAGAATTAGGAAAGCAATATGCGCTCGTTAGTGCTGTCGCTTTTAAGGATAAAGATTTTTCATTTTATAAAATTTCTAGACTTTTAAAATTTAAGTTTTTTCAAACTAACTTCAGAACGTATATAATTGATAAACGAGACAACAGTCATTCTGCTTGGTTTTTTGGAACAACTTTGGGATCAATCACATCTATTATTCCTAAGAACTTATGGAATATGCCTTGGGAATATGGGAAATATAAATTTAATTTTAAAAGGAATAATAATCTTTATTCTGAATATAAGGTGGAGTTTAAATCTAAGCTTGGAAATGGACTTATAGAAATTGAAAGTTCAGGAGATGATGTAAAACTGTTAAAAGGATTCAAAGATATGGATGAGCAAACTCATATATTAACACATCCAGTAATTGGATATTATGATTTATCTAAAAAAGAACTAGGAACTTATGAAATCTGGCATCCCAAAATAAATTTAAAAGAAGGAAAAAGTAGTAAATTGTATTTTGAATTATTTGAAGAACTTGGTTTTCTTACTAAATCTGAAATGAATAATCCTCATTCTGTATTAATTACTCCAAAAATTGAATTTGATATATTATTACCACCAAGAAAAATAAAAATTGTTGGTAACAAAGTAGAAAAATAACGGTAAAATTGTTAAACTTGGCTAAATGCTAAAATCAGAATAGTAAGTGCTTTTTTATCCCTTACTATTCTGATAGCAACAGATAAAACTTTTAAAAAGCTGTTTGAAAAACCTATGTTTATAGTATTTTTATATTATTTTTGTGTCAAATTTTTTTAAATTTAGTTAACACACAACTATGTCAACAATAACAAATTACGAAAAAGAAGTAGTAAATCAAGCGCAAGTAAGAAGAGCTACCGTTGAATTTATTAATATCGTAAACGATTTATGGTACGATAAATCAATCGAATTAGTTTTATTTAGAAACCAATTAGTAGATAAAAGAGCATCCGAAGTTTTAAAATTAATTGATTATGCAAAACAATTTGTAGCAAAACCAATTTCAATAAACGATGCTCTAGAAATAGCGAAAGCAATACAAAATATTGAGTTACCAGCATCAAAATTAGATATCGGTAAATTAGCGTACGAATATCATTTACAAGATGATGCAACAACCGATAAATTATCTTTTGTAAAAAATAAATTAAAAGATGCTACTAAAGCGGAAGAAATTGAACCAAAAGATGTTGTTTTATATGGTTTTGGTCGTATCGGACGTTTGTTAGCACGTGAGTTAATGAGCAAAATGGGGAAAGGTTCTCAATTAAGATTAAGAGCCGTAGTTACTCGTGGAGAAATTAACGAAGCAGTTTTAGAAAAAAGAGCCTCTTTATTAAGTATCGATTCTGTTCATGGAGATTTCTTAGGAACTGTTCAAGTAGATGCTGACAACAATGCGTTAATTATCAATGGAACTACTGTATATATGATTTCTGCTGGAAAACCAGAAGATATCGATTATACCGCTTATGGAATTAACGATGCCTTAATTATTGATAACACAGGAGCATTTAAAGATAAAGAAGCATTAAGCCGTCATTTAGTGCCAAAAGGAGCAAGTAAAGTATTATTAACTGCCCCTGGAAAAGGAATTCCAAATATTGTTCACGGTGTAAATCATGAAGAAAATAATCCTGATATTGTGGATATTTTTTCAGCAGCATCTTGTACAACAAATGCAATTACACCAGTCTTAAAAGTCTTAGAAGATAACTTCGGAATTAAAAAAGGACACTTAGAAACGATTCATGCGTATACGAATGATCAGAACTTAGTGGATAACATGCACAGTAAATACCGTAGAGGTAGAGCAGCCGCTTTAAACATGGTAATTACCGAAACAGGCGCAGGAAAAGCCGTTGCAAAAGCATTACCAGCTTTAGAAGGAAAATTAACTTCGAATGCAATTCGTGTACCAGTTCCAAACGGTTCTTTAGCTATTTTAAACTTACAATTAAACAGTACAACAACTGTTGAAGCGGTAAATGCAATTATGAAGCAATATGCTTTAGAAGGCGATTTAGTAGAACAAATTCAATATTCAATGAATAATGAATTGGTTTCTTCGGATATTATTGGAACGACTGCACCATCAATTTTTGATAGTAAAGCAACTATCGCCGATGGCGATACAATTGTTGTCTATGTTTGGTACGATAACGAATACGGATATTCGCACCAAGTAATGCGTTTAGCAAAACACATTGCTAAAGTTCGTAGATTTACGTATTATTAATGGTTTATATTAATAAATAATAAAAAAACCGAAACTTTTGTTTCGGTTTTTTAGTTTAAAATACTCTTGTAAATATACTTTGTAAATTGTAAAATCATGAATATTCAACAAACAATACAAGCGCTTCGAGATGAATTAAATCAACATAATCACAATTATTATGTGTTAGATAATGCGACTATTTCAGATTATGATTTTGATATTAAATTAAAAGAATTAGCGAACTTAGAAGCCGAAAATCCGCAGTATTTTGATGCCAATTCACCAACCCAAAGAGTAGGCGGAGAAATTACCAAAAATTTTGATACCGTTACCCATAAAAATCGTATGTATTCTTTAGATAATTCTTATTCAAAAGATGATTTATTAGACTGGGAAAAGCGACTTCAAAAAATGCTTGGTACAGATGCTATTGAATATACCTGTGAGTTAAAATATGATGGCGCATCTATCAATTTAACGTTTGAAAACGGTAAATTTATAAAAGCAGTAACCCGTGGCGATGGTTTTCAAGGTGATGAGGTAACGGCAAATATTCGTACGATAAAATCAATTCCGTTGCAAGTAAATAATTTTTTTTTAGGTGATTTTGAAATGCGTGGTGAAATTATTTTACCGCTTGATGGATTTCATAAAATGAATCAAGAACGCCTTGAAAATGATGAAGAACCGTATAAAAACCCAAGAAATACCGCAAGCGGAAGTTTAAAATTACAAGATAGTGCTGCGGTTTCAAAGCGTCCGCTTGATTGTTTGTTATATCAAGTTGTTACGGAGAATCGCAAGTATAAAACCCATTTTGAAATTTTAGAAAATGCTAGAAATGTTGGTTTTAAAGTTCCTGAAACCATTACGTTAGTAAGTTCTATTGATGCTATTTTTGAATTTATCAATTATTGGGATATTGAGCGTCATCATTTACCGTACGAAACCGATGGCGTTGTTGTAAAAGTGAATAATTTACAGCAACAAGAAGAATTAGGCTATACGTCAAAATCCCCACGTTGGGCAATTGCGTATAAATTTAAAGCAGAACAAGTATCCACAATTTTACATGAAATTACGTATCAAGTTGGACGAACAGGAGCTATTACGCCTGTCGCAAATTTAGAACCCGTACAATTGGCAGGAACTATTGTAAAACGTGCTTCGTTACATAATGCCGATCAAATTGAAAAATTAGATATCAGAATAAATGACACTGTTTTTGTAGAAAAAGGCGGAGAGATTATCCCTAAAATTATAGCCGTTGATTTATCTAAAAGACCTGAAAATTCTAAGCCAACACAATATGCAACGCATTGCCCAGAATGTAATACCGAATTGGTAAGAAGCGAAGGAGATGCCAAACATTATTGCCCAAATGAGTTTGGCTGTGCGCCACAAATTACAGGAAGAATCCAGCATTTTATCAGCAGAAAAGCCATGGATATTGATGGTTTAGGCGGTGAAACAGTCGATTTATTGCGAAAAGAAGGTTTAATTCAAAATTATGCCGATTTATACGATTTGAAAACCGAACAGATTATTCCGCTAGAAAGAATGGCAGAAAAATCAGCACAAAATATGATTGCAGGAATTGAGAAATCAAAAGAAATTCCGTTTGAAAAAGTATTGTTTGCTTTAGGAATTCGATTTGTTGGTGAAACAGTCGCTAAAAAATTAGCAAAACATTTTAAATCAATCGATAAATTAATGACCGCTGATTTAGAAACACTAATTTCCGTAGATGAAATTGGCGATAGAATTGCACAAAGTATTATCGATTTTTCAAATAATTTAGGGAATATTCAATTAATTAACCGATTAAAATTACATGGTGTACAATTAGAAGTTTCTGCGGAAAGTTTAGAGAATCAAACCGATAAACTTGCCGAAAAAGTATTTGTTGTTTCGGGTATTTTTCATCAGATGAGTAGAAATGAATTGAAAAAAGCGATTGAAGATAACGGCGGAAAAGTAAGTTCATCAATTTCTAAAAAAACAAGTTTTATTGTCGCAGGCGATAATATGGGACCAAGTAAATTAACCAAAGCCGAAAGTTTAGAAATACCAATTATTTCTGAACAAGATTTTATAGATATGATTAAATAATCAGAAAAATAATCAGAGAAATAATCAAGAAATAGTAAGAGCCTGTTTAAAAATTAAATAAAAACCAAATTTTCGTCATTCTGAATTTATTTCAGAATCACATAAAGAGAAGAACTACGGCAAATCAGGATGCGAAACTGAAATAAATTCAGTTTGACGGATGCGATTTTTCAACTATAAAATGTTTTTAAATGAAATTTAAACAGGCTCTAAAAGAAAAGAATTAAATAAATATCGAAAATGACTAAACAGCTAAAAATAAAAATAGCATCACTCGTATTTTTAATAATTGCAATTTTAGATATTTACGCAGTAATTACACAACATAAAAGTTTAGAAATTATTTGTAAACCTTTACTGATGACAAGTTTGGTTGTTGTGTATTTACTAAATATAAAAAAAGACGAAAAAGCTAATTTCTGGTTAATTTCGGCATTGTTTTTTTCCTTTTGGGGTGATGTTTTTTTATTAGATAAAAACAGTTATTTTGTATTTGGATTAGGATGTTTTTTAATCGCACATTTGATGTATATAAAAATGATAGCTGTTTTTTTAACTCAAATAAGAATCGTTGAAATATTCAAATATGCTTCTATTTTTGTAGTAGTATTCTTAGGTATTTTCTTTTTGATTAAAGATAATTTAGGTGAAATGTTACTTCCTGTATTGATTTATGGAATGGCAATTTCAGGGTTCGGAACTTGTGCGTTGTTAAATTATCAGCAAGAAAAAACACGTCCGAATTTATGGTTATTATTAGGTGCAATTTTATTTATAGCATCGGATAGTTGTATTGCTTTAAATAATTTTTATAGTTCAAAATACATTTTTGATATCGCTATAATTATCTTGTATATAATTGCTCAATATTTAATTGTACAAGCGATTATTTTAAGAGAAAAAACATTTATATTAAAAAATCCGAAGTAATATTACTTCGGATTTTTAGTTTTAATAGGTAATTTTATCTTGTTTTTCTGTCCATTTTTCAAAGGGTTCTAAGGCAATTTTTTGTCCTATTTGTTCAAAAGAAATACTACGTTTATTGTATGGAAGTGCAATTTCTTTATAAATAAAAGCATCATCAAAACCAATATTTGCCGCATCTTGCTGATTACATCCGTAGTATACTTTGTCTGGGCGAGCCCAATAAATTGCGCCTAAACACATCGGGCAAGGTTCGCAAGAAGTGTAAATAATACAGCCGTCTAACTGAAAAGAACCTAGGTTTTTACAGGCATCTCTAATTGCTGTAACTTCTGCATGTGCTGTTGGATCGTTGGTCGAAGTTACTTTATTGTTTCCTATTCCTACAATTTCGCCATTTTTTACAACAATACAACCAAAAGGACCTCCTTCATTATTTTGCATTCCTTTTAAAGCTGATTTTACAGCTTCACTCATATATTTTTCGTGTTCGTTCATTATCTGCTAATTAAGAAAAAGTTTGGTTTCTGTGTGTTATTTTGAGTATAATTTCAAGAATTAAAAATAGGCAATAAACTTGATATCGTAAAAACTTTAACTATTCCTTAGCTCCGTGGTTTTTTGCAGTTGCAATCCAATGTTCTGAGAGCCCTTTTGTATCGGCTCTTAAACCTCTTGATAAATGCAGTGCAACGGCAATTATTAAAACCGAAGCTTCGTGAAGTTCTTGAAGCGTTTGTAAGTTTCCGAATTTTTCTTGAGCTTTTAAAAGCAGAAAATCGTTATGTTTTTGAGCAAAAATAACAGGGTTATTCTCATGATTTGTTATGTTTGGAATCATTAAATAATCTAGCCATTCTTTACCAATTCTTTCTGCGGATATTTCATGTGTTTCTTGTCCTATTTCTCTCCAAGAAGCCAGTGTTTTGGTATCGTCAGAAGCGGATAATCCAGAATCTAAAAGTAATTCAAAACCAATATCGGCAATGTTTTGCATCACCATTAAATAGGCATCTAATGCTTTTTCATACTGATGCGCTTCTTGTCCTTTTAAATATTCACCAACACTAAGTTTAGGTAAATCTAATACTTCGGAACAATCTGTTAAGCACGGAAAAGCATTTCCTTCATAAATATATTCGGCTTTTTCAAACTGAACTTGACGACCTAATGGATATAAACGACAGGCTAACGGACGCCCAAGGTGCACGCTACAACCAGCGTTATCTAAATATTGACTGCATGATTTCTGTCCTTTTTTATCGGTTTTTCCATCAAAAAGCAATTGAATACCGCCAAATTCGGTATAAAGATTTCGAAAATCTTTTGTTGTGATTTTTTTCTCTTGACTAAAACTAAATAATTCCCACGGATTCAGCATTACATCTTTTCCAAAACAACACGATCCAGAACGGGAGCAGGTAAGCGGTAATATACTTTCAGAATTTAGTTTTGTTACTTGCATTTTGTATGTTTTATTTTTGAAATGAATAGTTGAAAATCAGTAATAGTTATTTTTATAGCGAGGGCAAAAATAAGATTTAAAAAACAAAAATCCCTACAATTATAAGTTGCAGGGATTTTTTTAAGTTTAATAAGAGCCTGTTTAAATTTTATCTGAAAAAAAACATCACATCCGTCAACCTGAATTTATTTCAGGTTCGCATCCTGATTTGCCGTAGTTCTTCTGTTAATGCGATGCTGAAATAAATTCAGCATGACGTTTATATCTAATAAAAAAAAAGCTTATTTCAAGCCACCAATCATTTGTTCAGGTTTTACCCATTCGTCATATTCAGCTTCTGTAACATAACCTAAACGAACCGCTTCTACTTTTAACGTAGTTCCGTTTGCGTGTGCCGTGTTTGCAATTTCAGCAGCTTTATAATAACCTATTTTTGTATTTAAAGCAGTAACTAACATTAAAGAATTGTTTACTAATTCTGTAATTCTAGTATGATTTGGTTCAATACCAGCCGCACAATTTACATCGAAAGATACACAAGCATCTCCAATTAATTGAGCAGATTGCAATACGTTTGCCGCCATCATCGGTTTAAAAACGTTTAATTCGTAATGTCCTTGCGTACCACCAACAGTAACCGCAACATCATTCCCCATCACTTGCGCACAAACCATCGTAATTGCTTCTGCTTGCGTAGGATTTACTTTCCCAGGCATAATAGAAGAACCTGGCTCGTTTGCAGGAATAATTAATTCACCAATACCAGAACGAGGACCAGAAGCCATCATACGAATATCGTTGGCTATTTTATTGATAGAAACTGCTAATTGTTTTAAAGAACCATGCGTTTCAACAAAAGCATCGTGAGCGGCTAAAGCTTCAAATTTGTTTTCAGCAGTGATAAAAGGTAATCCTGTAAATTCAGCAATATATTTAGCCACTAAAACATCGTAACCAGCAGGCGTATTTAATCCTGTACCAACAGCAGTTCCACCTAAAGCTAATTGCGATAAATGCTCTAAAGAATTTTTTAAAGCTTTTAATCCGAAGTTTAATTGTGCTACATAACCAGAAAATTCTTGTCCTAAGGTTAGGGGAGTAGCATCCATTAAATGGGTACGTCCAATTTTTACAACATCTTTAAATGCTTCTGATTTTGCTTTTAACGTATCACGTAATTGCTCAACTCCAGGAATGGTAACTTCTACAATTTTTTTGTAGGCTGCAATGTGCATTCCTGTAGGAAAAGTATCGTTTGATGATTGCGATTTGTTCACATCATCATTTGGTTGAATGGTTTTTTCACCTTCACCAATAATTTTACCTGCAATTTCGTGCGCTCTGTTGGCAATTACTTCGTTACAGTTCATGTTCGATTGTGTTCCTGAACCTGTTTGCCAGATTACTAACGGAAACTGATCGTTGTGTTTACCTGCTAAAATTTCATCACAAACTTGTGCAATTAAATCTCTTTTTTCGGTAGCTAAAACACCTAATTCAGCATTTGTATAAGCGGCTGCTTTTTTAAGATATGCAAAACCATATACAATCTCTAGAGGCATTGAGCCAGCAGGACCTATTTTAAAGTTATTACGAGAACGTTCTGTTTGCGCTCCCCAATATTTATCCGCAGGAACTTCTACATTTCCCATGGTATCTTTTTCGATTCTGTATTTTGTCATTTTAAAATTATTTATAAAATTATTTAAAAGAATATCATTTTAAGTTGATTCAAATTTACAAATTCTTATAGTTTTTAGTCGTGATTTTTATCATATTTTCTATTATTTTATTGGATAAAAAGAAAAATAGTTCTAATTTTGCTTTATAACAATTATTACAGAAAACAAATGTTAGATTTTTCACAATTTTCAGGATTAGTATTATTCATGTTTATTTTTACAACTGGTTTTTGGTTGTTAATTTTCTTATTAACATTTGTTGTTCCTTATTGGATTGGTGGAACAATTTTAGAGAACTTGAAATTAAAAAAAGAAGCAAAGAGAGCTGCTGAAGGTAAGTAGTTTTAGCTAGTTTTTTAACAGATATACATAACAAAAGCTCGTTCATTATTTTGAACGAGCTTTTGTTGTGGTTATTCTTTTTATTTTTTTGAAGCTATTTCCCGCTTTTCGCACTCGCTCTTTTTTGAAGAAAAATCAAAAAAGGAGCTCAAACAAAGCTTCAATCGGGGCTAGGGATTTTTGCTAAAATTTTTCTTTTTTACTAAGCTTTTTAAGCTGACAATTTATTGCATATTTAGACCTCACAGGTTTCTAAAACCTGTGAGGTCTGTCCTGTCTGTCCTTGAATTGAGAAAAATCATCAAAAAAAACTAAGAATTGCGTTAGGGATTGAATGGCATGTTTGAGCTCTTTTAGTTTGGTGCTTTTTTGCATCAAACTAAAAAGCGAGTAATGAAAGCCCGCTCGAACGCCCAAAAGAAAATTATCCACTAAATTCTGAATCACCGCCATTATTTTGAGATCCATTTTTTTCCATTTTTTTCTTCTGATTAAAACGATACGTAAAACTCAATGAAATCTGACGTTCACGCCATTGAAATGTTCCGTTTGAAATTGTTGAAGGATTTTCACGTCCGCCATAATAAGTCGTACTTTCCCGCTTTCTAGAATTGAATAAATCACTAACATTAAGGATGATAGAAGCTTTTTCTTTCAAAATATCTTTACTAAAAGCTACATTTGCCATAAACATACCTTTTCTATCAGTTTGTGCATTATTTTTTGCTCCTCGATACATTAAACGTGTTTGCCAATCTATTTTTCCAGGAAGCGTAATGCGTGTATTAAAACGTGCAAACCAACTATTTTCATTGACCTCGGGTAATTTTGTCGTTATTTCTGAACCATTTTTTGCCGTATATGTGTATAGAAAGGCATCGGTATTAAATTTAAAATAGTTAAAACTTGCTGATAATCGCACTTTTTTTATGGGATTATAAGTACTCGTAAACTCGAATCCGTAGCGTTTTTCATTATTCAAATTCAAGGGCTGACGCACAAAAACATTCGTGTTATTTCTTTCTTCGATAATTGAAACACCTTCAATAATATCTGTTGAATATTGATAATATAATGAAGTTCCAAAATTAAATTTTCGAATTTTTGTGTTATATCCTGCTTCAAAAGAGCTGGTAAAGGTTGGGTTTAAATCGGGATTTCCTCTAAATATATTGGTCGCTGAACTTCTACTTTCAAAAGGGTTTAAAAACCAATGACGAGGTCTTTTTAAACGACGGCTGTATCCCAAACTAAGGTTTTCGGAGTCGCTTAATTCATAGCCTAAATTTACGGTTGGAAACCATTCTGTATATTTTTTTGTTGATTTTTGCTGGGTCGTTAATACCTCTAAATCAATGTCTGTAATTTCTGAACGCAGTCCTAAAAGATATGAGAATTTATGTATTTTACTTCCATATTGCGTATAAAATGCATAGATATTTTGCTTGAAAGTGATTGCATTTGAAGGGTCGAAATTATCTTTTGGATTTAAAATATTTACGCTAAAATCAGACGTTAAATCTTGATAACTTGCTTTGTGTCCTATTTCAAACTGACTGTTTTCGCCAATTGGCAACACATAATCTATTTGAAGTAATTTTTCTTTAGAATTTGTTATTTGTGAATTTAATTCAGCTAAAATTCCATCAACACTTACAGGTGATTTTTCTGTTTCTTGACTATCGCCATATTGCAAATCGATGGTTAATTTCTGTCCTGAATCATTTAAGTTATTGGTGTAATTTATTGAATATTGTTTGTCAGTTCCGTCTTCATTTTCATTTTCAATTCGGACTTCATCATATAAAGGTTGTGTTTTATCAGCAAGTAAAAAACGATTGGTTATGTTGGTCGCAACATCATCTCCGTTTGTTTTTCGGTACACAAAATTACCTGTAATCGAGCTATTTTGATTGAGGTAATATTCCAATCCAACTGAAGCGTTGAAACTATTATTTTTTCTATCGAAAGTTCTATCTTCGGTTTGTGTGCTGTCTAAAACGCCATTTTTTAAATATGAAAAAGTAGTTTGTGAATTTCCAGGACCTTTTCGGTACGAATAACCAAGATTGGAAAATAAGTTAAATTTTTTGGTGCGATAATTTAAATTAGGTGCAATTTTAAATAAATCAGGATTTCCAGCAGTAACATTTACCGAACCGTTAATTCCTGTTATTTTTCCTTTTCTAAGGATGATATTTAAAATCCCTGCTGTTCCTTCTGCATCATAACGTGCCGATGGCGAGGTAATTACTTCGATTTTTTCAATAGCATCGGCTGGTAAATTACGTAATGCGTCTGTGCCTGTTAAGCCAACTAGGGCAGAGGGTTTTCCATCAATTAAAATACGGACATTTTCATTTCCTCGTAGGCTTACAGCGCCTACTGCATCTACATTTACCGACGGAACATTGTCTAAAACATCGGAAGCTGTACCGCCTTTTAGTGTCATATCTTTACCAACATTATAAATCTTTTTATCTAATCGAATTTCTACGGTTGATTTTTCGGCAATTATTTCAATTTCATTTAATGTTTCTAAATCTTCGGATAATAGAATAGTGCCTAAATGGGTGTTTTTTGTGAAACTCGTATTTTTAAGATTCTTTGTTTTAAAGCCAATAAATTCTACTTTTAAACCATAGGTTCCTGTTGGTATTTCAATAGAAAAATTTCCGTTAGCATCTGTAATTCCTCCTGAAATACGATTATTTTTTAAGTGAGTTACCACTAATGTTGCGTATTCTAATGGTTGTTTGGTGCTTGCTTCTATAATTTTTCCTGTTATGGTTATTTTAGAAATTTCAGCCCGATTTCTTGTTGATTTTTGTGAAAACAAGGTTATAGAAAATAAAATAGTAATTAAAAGTAGAATTTTTCTCATCTTTTGTTGATTTTTTTTATCAAGTATATTGTACAAAAAAGCGATTCAATAATAATTGGTAAGACTTCAAAGTTCTGTAAAGGTTTAATAACGTTTCGTTAAAAACATGTTAAATAAGTTGTGTAAATTATCATAATACTTAAAAAACCTGTTTAAAAATTAAATAATCTGTCAGTTCGAGTGATTTTTTTCCTTCAAAAAAATTGTACCGAAAATTTATTTAATAGCAAAGTGAATTAAAATTCATCAACATAAAAGAATTCAGAGCCTGTTTAAATTTCATCTGAAAAAAATATAGTGGCAAAAAATGTGGCAAACAAAAAAGACCGCTATAAATGCGGTCTTTTTAATATTTAAACTAAAGAAAATAACTTATTTTTTCTTTGCTTTTTGTTGTATAGCTTGTTGTTCTTGAGCTTGTTTCATAGCGTTATCTAAACGTTCACGAAACTTACTTTTAGGTTTTTCAGGCTTCTTTTTATTCTCTTGAATTTTAGCATGAATTTTAGCTTCATCAATTACATAATTTTTAATAATTAACATAATTACGATAGTAAGTAAGTTCGAAATAAAGTAATATAAACTTAATCCACTTGCATAATTATTGAAGAAAAATAGCATCATAATAGGAGAGAAGTAAATCATATACTTCATCATTTTTTGCATATCAGGCATTCCTTCTTGCGTTGGAGCTTGCATGTTTGCTTGCTGATTTTGATTCATTCTCATATAAAAGAAAATCGCAATCGACGCTAATATTGGAAATAAACTAATGTGATCGCCATAAAAAGGAATGCTAAATGGTAATTGATAAATCATATCGTATGATGATAAATCATTTGCCCATAAGAATGTTTTTTGTCTAAAATCGATATTTGTTGGGAAAAACTTAAATAACGCAAAGAATACAGGCATTTGCAATAAGGCAGGGATACATCCCGACATCATGCTAACTCCAGCTTTTCGCTGTACAGCCATGGTTTCTTGTTGGCGTTTCATCGCATTTTCTTTCCCTGGATATTTCTTGTTGATTTCTTCCATTTCTGGACGAATTACTTTCATTTTTGCACTCGATAAATACGACTTGTAAAGTACTGGCGACATAATAATACGTACAACAATCGTCATCAAAATAATAATTAATCCGAAGTTGCCAATAAAACCTTTCAAAATATTAAATACAGGATAAAATACCGTACGATTTAAGAAACCAAAAATTCCCCAACCTAAATCAGCAATTTCGTCTAAACTTGTTCCTTTATATGTTTTTAATAAATTGTAATTTGTAGGTCCGTAGAACCATTGCATATTATAATTTAATTCTCCATTTGTTAATGCCAACGGTGTTTTTAAAGCGTAAGTTTTCGTAAATACGCTATCGTTTTCTTCACCAGCAAAATCAACTGATTTTAAGGTTGCATCGTTAAAAGGTGTATCCGAAGATAAAATAGAAGAAAAGAAATGCTGTTTGTAAGCAACCCAATTAACATCACTTATTACCTCGTCATCGTTCATCTGTAAATATTCAACATCGCCATCGGCTTTGTAATAATAATACGAGTACATATTTTCGGTTTTTAAACTTTTTTCATGTCTAAAACCTTTTAAATTCCAATCTAAATTGATCGCTTGTGAGCTGTTTATTACAGTATTTAAACCTTGTGAACGCACAGAAAAATCAACACGATAATCATCTTTTTTAATCTCATAGCGATATTCTAAAAACTGAGTTTCCGATACTTTTAATTTCATTGAAAGTATTTGAGAATCATCATTTTTAGTTAACGTAGGCGCAAAAAATACATCTTGTGTATTTAAAATACGATTATCGGTTGTACCAAAATTAATATTAAACGAGGCATTTTTATCCTTTACCAAATATAAAGGAAGTGAATCGTGTGTCTTAAATTTTTTAATTAACGCTTGTGTAATTTGTCCACCTTTATTGTCGATGGTTAATTTTACTAGATTATTTTCAATAACCGTTTCCCCATTTTTGGCGGTTGATGCTCCGTAAGCAAACGCTCCTAATTTATTTTTCAGCGCAATTTGTTGTAGCGAATCATTTAAAATTGGTGTTCCTGCTACATTATTTTGAACGCTAGAAGCATTCGTAATTTCTGTTGTTTGAGCAGTAGTTTCAGGAGTTACGTCAGGTTTACGAGAGTTCATCCACCAAAGTAATATTCCTCCTAATAAAAGCATTCCAATAAAGGAATTTAAATCAAATTTTTTTTGTTCCATTGATGTTTGTTATAATGTCAAGTTGTCATTTTTTTATTTTTCTAATCATTTTTAATTCTTTCTTTTGATTAAGAATGATTGAAAAACCAGACAAATGTAGTAAAACCATATTTTTTATATGATTTTACGAGGATTAATTTTCAATAGGGTAGTAGTTCAAACAGTATTCCATACTGATGAAAATCAATAAAATTAAAATTATTTTTTAAAAAATAGAAAAAATCCTGTAACTAAAAAATTACAGGATTTTATATTTATTTTTTAATTTTTGAATGTTTTAAACCAGCTTTAATAAAACTCACAAATAAAGGATGCGGATTTAATACCGTACTTTTATATTCTGGGTGATATTGTACACCAACAAACCAAGGATGTGTAGGGATTTCAACAATTTCTACCAATCCAGTTTCAGGATTTATACCTGTTGATTTCATGCCAGCTTCTTCTAATTGCGTTTTATAATCGTTGTTATATTCGTATCGATGACGATGACGTTCGCTAATTAAGGTTGTTTTATAGGCTTCAAATACTTTAGAATCTTCGATAATTTGACAATCCCAAGCACCTAAACGCATGGTTCCACCTTTTTCGGTCACTTCTTTTTGTGTTGCCATCAAATTGATAACAGGATTGGCTGTTTTGCTATCCATTTCGGTAGAGCTCGCATCTTTCATTCCTAAAACATTACGAGAATATTCAATAACTGCCATTTGCATTCCTAAACAAATTCCTAAAAATGGAATATTATTTTCACGTACGTATTGTACGGCGGCAATTTTACCTTCAATTCCTCTGTCTCCAAAACCTGGAGCTACTAAAACACCATTTAATCCTGCTAATTGTGACGCTGCATTTTCGGGTGTTAATTCTTCCGAATGAATCCAACGAACAACTACTTTTGTTTTATTGGTCGCACCTGCGTGAATAAATGCTTCGGTAATTGATTTATAAGAATCATGTAATTCTACATATTTACCAACCAAACCAATTTCGATGGTAGAAGTAGGATTTTTATGACGTTCTAAAAACTGATTCCAAGCTCTTAGTTTAGGTTGTTTTCTGGTAGATAAATTTAATTTATCTAAAACAACATAATCCAATCCTTCTTTAAACATTAGATTTGGTACATCATAAATAGTTTCGGCATCTAACGACTGAATTACGTCTTGTTTTTTAACATTACAGAATAAGGCTAATTTACGTTTGATGGTGTCGTTAATTTCGTGTTCAGATCTACATACTAAAATGTCGGGGCTTACACCACTTTGCATTAGCATTTTAACAGAATGTTGTGTCGGTTTGGTTTTTAACTCCCCTGCAGCGGCTAAATAAGGCACTAAAGTTAAGTGAATAACAATAACGTTATCATCGCCAAGCTCCCATTTTAATTGACGGACAGCCTCTACGTAAGGTAATGATTCAATATCACCAACAGTTCCTCCAATTTCGGTAATTACGATATCGTAATCTCCTGTATTTCCTAAAATTTGAACACGATGTTTAATTTCATCGGTAATGTGAGGAATTACTTGCACCGTTTTCCCTAAAAATTCTCCTTTACGCTCTTTATTTATTACAGATTGATAGATTTTACCTGTAGTAACATTGTTTGCTTGTGAGGTCGGAATGTTTAAAAAACGTTCATAATGTCCTAAATCTAGGTCTGTTTCTGCGCCGTCATCAGTTACATAACATTCTCCATGTTCGTATGGATTTAATGTTCCTGGATCTATATTGATATACGGGTCTAATTTCTGGATAGTCACTGAGAAACCTCTTTGCTGTAATAATTTAGCTAAAGAAGCGGCTATAATTCCTTTTCCTAGTGATGAAGTTACGCCTCCTGTTACAAAAACGTATTTAGTGTTGCTCATGGTATTGTTAGGTTTGGGCAAAAGTAAGAAGTCTAACAATTCGAACAAAATAAAAAAAGTAAAAAAAATACATAAAAATTTCATAAATTTGTGAACTCAACAAATATTCAAAAAAAATAAAACTAGTTTTTGTAAAAACGAAAAACTATTGTATATTTGCAAACGCTTTTAGCAGACGGAATTTCAAAAAAGCAAAGTATAATAAAAGACCATTTTTAAAAACATAAATAATGCCGAAAAGAACTTACCAACCATCGAAAAGAAAAAGAAGAAACAAACACGGTTTCAGAGAAAGAATGGCATCTGCTAACGGACGTAAAGTATTAGCTAGAAGAAGAGCTAAAGGAAGAAAGAATTTAAGTGTATCTTCTGCTCCAAGACCAAAGAAATAATGATTAGCATTTGTTAATATATTAGGTGTTACTATTTTTATAGTAACACTTTTTTTGTATACAAACGTTTTTTACTTTTACAGATTAACACAACACCTATTTAAAATGCCTAAAAATCAAGACCTTAAATCTATTTTAATAATCGGATCAGGGCCAATTGTTATTGGACAAGCCTGTGAATTTGATTATTCAGGAACACAAGCTTTACGCTCGTTACGTGAAGACGGAATTGAAACTGTTTTAATCAATTCGAATCCTGCAACGATCATGACAGACCCTACTATGGCTGATCATGTGTATCTTTTACCATTAAATACCAAATCATTAGTACAGATATTAAAAGAACATCCACAAATTGATGCCGTTTTACCAACAATGGGTGGACAAACAGCCTTAAATTTATGTATTGAAGCCGATGAAAAAGGTATTTGGAACGATTTTGGTGTAGAAATTATCGGTGTTGATATTGATGCAATTAATATTACCGAAGATCGTGAAAAATTTAGAAACTTGATGTTAGATATTGGTATTCCAATGGCGCCTCAAGCTACGGCAACATCATTTTTAAAAGGAAAAGAAATTGCACAAGAATTTGGATTTCCTTTAATCATTAGAGCTTCGTTTACTTTAGGTGGAGAAGGAGCTTCTTTTGTGTATAAAGAAGAAGATTTTGATGCCTTATTGACCCGTGGATTAGAAGTTTCTCCTATTCATGAGGTCATGATTGATAAAGCACTTATCGGTTGGAAAGAATATGAATTAGAATTGTTAAGAGATGCCAATGATAACGTGGTTATTATTTGTTCAATCGAAAATATGGATCCTATCGGGATTCACACAGGAGATTCAATTACAGTAGCTCCAGCGATGACACTTTCTGATAAAACATTCCAAAAAATGCGTGATATGGCAATCCATATGATGCGTAGTATTGGTGATTTTGCAGGAGGTTGTAACGTACAATTCGCTATTTCTCCAGATGAAAAAGAAGACATCATTGCTATTGAAATTAATCCACGTGTATCTCGTTCATCAGCATTGGCAAGTAAAGCAACAGGATATCCTATTGCAAAAATTGCTGCTAAATTAGCCTTAGGGTATCATTTAGATGAATTAGATAATCAAATTACAAAATCGACATCAGCTTTATTTGAACCAACGTTAGATTATGTAATCGTGAAAATTCCTAGATGGAACTTTGATAAATTTGAAGGTTCTGACAGAACGTTAGGTTTACAAATGAAATCCGTAGGAGAAGTAATGGGAATTGGACGTTCGTTTCAAGAAGCATTACACAAGGCAACACAATCATTAGAAATTAAACGTAATGGTTTAGGAGCTGATGGAAAAGAAAATAAAAACTACGATGAAATTATTGAGAAGTTAACATACGCTTCTTGGGATAGAGTTTTTATTATTTATGATGCTATCAAAATGGGAATTCCGTTGAGTAAAATCCACGAAATTACACAAATTGATATGTGGTTCTTAAAGCAATATGAAGAATTACACGAAATAGAAAAAGAAATTTCTAAATATACCGTTGATACGCTTGATAGAGATTTATTATTGGAAGCAAAACAAAAAGGATATGGAGATCGCCAGATTGCACATATGTTAAAATGTTTAGAAAGTCAAGTATATAGTAAAAGAGAGGAATTAAATATCAACCGAGTTTACAAGTTAGTTGATACCTGTGCGGCTGAATTTAAAGCAAAAACGCCATATTATTATTCAACTTTTGAAAGTGATATCGTAACCAAAGAAGGTGTTACAATTATCGCTAATGAAAGTGAAGTGACTCCAAAGAAAAAAATTATCGTTTTAGGTTCAGGACCAAACCGTATCGGGCAAGGAATTGAATTTGATTACTGTTGTGTTCATGGTATTTTAGCAGCTGCAGAATGCGGTTACGAAACAATTATGATTAACTGTAATCCTGAAACGGTTTCTACCGATTTTGATACGGCGGATAAATTATATTTTGAACCTGTTTTTTGGGAACATATTTATGACATTATTAAGCATGAAAAACCAGAAGGAGTTATTGTTCAGTTAGGTGGGCAAACTGCTTTAAAGTTAGCTGAAAAATTAACTAAATACGGAATCAAAATTTTAGGAACGAGTTTTGAAGCCTTAGATTTAGCCGAAGATAGAGGAAGTTTTTCTGATCTTTTAATGAAAAATAATATTCCTTTTCCAGAATTTGGAATTGCTGAAACAGCAGATGAAGCTTTAGCTTTAGCAGATCAATTAGATTTCCCAATTTTAGTAAGACCTTCTTATGTTTTAGGAGGACAAGGAATGAAAATTGTTATCAATAAAGAAGAATTAATAGAACACGTTGTTGATTTATTAAGAAGAATGCCTGGTAATAAATTATTATTAGATCATTATTTAGACGGAGCAATTGAAGCAGAAGCTGATGCAATTTGTGATGGTGAAAATGTACAAATTATCGGAATTATGGAACATATTGAACCTTGTGGAGTTCACTCTGGAGATTCAAATGCAACCTTACCAGCCTTTAACTTAGGAGATTTAGTATTACAGCAAATAAAAGACCATACCAAAACCATCGCTTTAGAATTAAAAACAGTTGGTTTAATAAATGTTCAGTTTGCTATTAAAAACGATATCGTTTATATTATTGAAGCAAATCCAAGAGCTTCTCGTACCGTACCTTTTATTGCAAAAGCCTACAAACAACCGTATGTAAATTACGCAACAAAAGTAATGTTAGGTGAAAATAAAGTTACAGATTTTGATTTCAATCCGCAGTTAGAAGGATATGCTATTAAGCAACCTGTATTTTCGTTTAATAAATTTCCGAACGTAAATAAAAAACTAGGACCTGAAATGAAATCAACAGGAGAAAGTATTTTATTTATTGATAGTTTAAAAGACGATCAGTTTTATGACTTATATTCAAGACGTAAAATGTATTTAAGTAAATAATTTTTTTAAGATTAAACATTAAAAAGTCTATCAGAAATGATAGGCTTTTTTTTTGAATTATTCTTTAACGGCACAAGCAAGATGCTTGGCGCTAGCTTTATAGAAGAAAGTATTTTATTTATAGTTTAAAAGACGATCAATTTTATGATTTATATTCAAGACGTAAAATGTATTTAAGTAAATAATTTTTTTAAGATTAAACATTAAAAAGTCTATCAGAAATGATAGGCTTTTTTTTTGAATTATTTTTTAACGGCACAAGCAAGATGCTTGCGCTAGCTTTATAGAAGAAAGTATTTTATTTATTGATAGTTTAAAAGATGATCAGTTTTATGACTTATATTCAAGACGTAAAATGTATTTAAGTAAATAATTTTTTTAAGATTAAACATTAAAAAGTCTATCAGAAATGATAGGCTTTTTTTTGAATTATTCTTTAACGGCACAAGCAAGATGCTTGGCGCTAGCTTTATAGTTAACAAATAGCTCCATAAAAAAACCTTGAAAGTTCTAAGACGATCAAGGTTTTTAATTTTTTAGTAAAATAAAAATGATTATAGTTCAATTTTTACATTGTATTTCTCTAAATCTTTAATGTAATTATGGTGTACAAAATTTTCACTATCAAACTCTTCTTGTCGTTTATTTTTCATTTCGATACGTTTTATTGCCTTTAAAAAACGTCTGATTTCAATATCATCATTTACAATTAAACCAGGAACTTGTACGCTTTTCCCATCTTTATCTTTCGCAACCATCGTAAAATACGAAGAATTACAATGTTTCTTTTTTCCTGTTCTGATATTCTCGGCCTCTACACGAATACCAACAACCATTGAAGTACGACCCGCATAATTTACCGAAGCTTTCATGGTTACTAATTCGCCAACTTCAATCGGTTTTAAAAAATCAACCGTATCAACCGATGCTGTAACGCAATATTCGCCAGAGTGTTTTGAAGCACACGCAAAGGCAATTTGGTCTAATAATGATAAAATATATCCTCCGTGAATTTTACCGCTAAAATTAGCGTGTGAAGGCAACATTAATTCTGAAATAGTAATGCCTGTTTCCTCTACGTGTTTAAATTTTTTCATCATTTATTGTCTCTTTTAATAACATTTTTTAATTATCAGAAGCCTCTTCTAAACTTCTAAAATGTGGTGAGTTTTCTTGCTCTACATTTGTTACAAAATATTTCGTGTCACCAAGCCAAGCAAAAGTACTGTAAAGTTCTTTATAAGTGATTTTTACATACCTTCCTTGAAATTTTTGCAAATCGGCAATAACTTCTTTCTCATGATCTTGCACCGAAAAAGAGAAAATTTGAGCTCCAGAAATACCTTGGCTAATTTCACCTTCCCAGCTTTTAATAACAACGCCTTTATAACTTATTTTGATAAGTTCACCAGAACGAACGCCTTTGCTGTAAGGTACATAATAAATAAAAGCATAATAAGCAAATAAAGATAATGTAATAACAAAAATAAAAGCAACTATTTTTTTCATGATAACAATTTAGGTTGTGCAAACAAAAGTAAGGCTAATATTTAAACTTCTAAAACGATTTCAAATCATTTCAAATTAGTAAGTTTGTGAGTGTTCATTAAAAATTTATAATTAGCAATAATCATCAAGGAAACTATAAATAATTTATAAAATAAATAATAATAAAATGAATTATATTTTATTCGATAGCGCTGTTAGAACTGCGCTACTACCATTTACCTATACAAAGCCCGTTGCCGATATCAGAATCGGAATTTTAACAATTCGTGAAAAATGGGAAAAATACTTAGGATTAACCACTACCACAATTACCGAAGAATATTTAGAAGAAAAATATCCAATGGTGGAATTATCAGAAAATATTTTGATAAATGCCTCTTTTTTACCTACGGAATTATTGGTCGATACCATAAAAACATTAACCAAAAATCAGGCAATTTTTAAAGGAGAAGATGTCATTGCTTTTTATACCAATGATACGCAAGATGAGGTAGATTTCTCAACGTATCAGCAAATCGAATATGAAGAAGAAGTAATGCAAGTCAAAAATACGTGGGATATTTTTTCGTTAAATGACAAAGCAATTCGTGCCGATTTTGATTTAATTACCGAAGGTAGAACGTCTGAACCAATCCCTGAAACGGTAAATTATATCAATAAAAAAGCTATTTTTATCGAAGAAGGTGCAAAACTAACATTTGCAACTTTAAACGCTAGTTCAGGACCTATTTACATCGGGAAAAATGCTGAAATTATGGAAGGCGTTGTCGTGCGAGGTGCATTGGCAATGTGTGAGAGTTCGGTGTTAAAATTAGGAGCAAAAATATACGGAGCAACTACTTTAGGACCTCATTGCAAAGTAGGAGGAGAGGTAAATAATTCGGTATTAATGGGGTATTCGAGTAAAGGACACGATGGCTTTTTAGGAAATTCTGTACTTGGAGAATGGTGTAATATTGGAGCAGATTCTAATAATTCAAACCTTAAAAATAATTATGCTGAGGTAAAATTATGGAGCTATGAAACAGGTCGTTTCGCAAAAACAGGCTTACAATTTTGTGGTTTAATGATGGGCGATCATTCAAAATGTGGTATCAATACTATGTTTAATACAGGAACTGTTGTGGGAGTTTCTGCCAATATTTTTGGTAGCGGATTTCCTCGAAATTTTATACCTTCTTTTAGTTGGGGCGGAGCAGCTGGATTTACAGAATACAAAACCAATAAAGTTTTTGAAGTTGCTGAAGTAGTCATGAAAAGAAGAAATATCCAATTTGATGAAAAAGAAAAAGCAATTCTTGCAAACGTTTTTGAACAAACAAAACAATATCGAAACTATTAAAATAAACCTTAAAATAAATCAGGAATAAATAAAATGGCTATTTAATAATATTATTAAATAGCCATTTTTTTAGAGCCTGTTTAAATTTCATCTAAAAAAATATCACAAAAATAAGGAATCGAATCCGTTAACCTGAATTTATTTCAGATTTGCATCTTGATTTGCCGTAGTTATTTAATTTTTAAACAGGCTCTAAAGTCTAAATAGAGTTACCAATACTAGAAAGTCGCTTCATTGTATCAAAAAAAGCAGTTTTAAAAGTATCGTCTTTAGCGTATAATCTATATAGCTCTAGTTCTTTTTTTCGCTGTTTAGACATTACTTCATCTAGTATTTTTTTAAAGGCTAATTCTTTATTTTGTTGATCTTTATTCTCAACTACTTTAGGTTGAAAATCAGGATGTGCTTGAATAGATTTTGTTAAACTAACAAATTTTACACGTTGATCTTCTGGAGTTACTTCCCAGTTTTGAAACCATTTTTCATTAAAACTTTTTATAATTAAATCTAAAGGATCTTTTTCTTCTTCTGAACCATGTGCTCCTCTTGGGTTTGGGTTTTGCGGGGTAACTTCACTCTCGCTATCATCTAACCCAATAGATTCATTTAAGCGTACACGTTCTAATCCATAAGTTGATAAATCTACAGATTCTAATAACTCATCTAAACCATCAATTCCACCAGGTTTTATAGGTAATTTAGGTATTAAAAACTTTAAAAACCAATATAATTTTTCCCAAACAATAATTTCAAAATCGATAATAGAAGCCATCTGTCCGTAAATTTTTACAAACTGCTTTGCTTTAATTTTAAAATCTGCTTTTTCATCATCTTCTAAGTCAAGTTCATTACTAAAACGTTCTGCTGCTCTTTCGATAATTGGGCTTAATACCTGTGCATCTTCTTTATTAAAAAACTTTTCATTAAAATCTTCTACTTCATGCCATTCATAAACGGCTACATCGTCTAGTACTTCTTTTAATTCATGTAATACATTTACATCTGTAGCTTCACTTAACGTTGTTGCTGTGTAAAAAGGATCAAAAGAGTTTTTTATATCTGCTGTTGAATTGAAAAAATCTAACACAAATAAATCTTCTGTTTTCTTTCCTAATTTATTTGCAGACCTATTTAAACGTGATAGTGCTTGTACTGCTAATACTCCTTGTAGTTTTTTATCTACATACATAGCACACAATTTTGGTTGATCAAATCCTGTTAGGTATTTGTTAGCAACCACCAATATTCGATAAGCATCTTCATCAAATTTATCTTTCGTATCTTTTTCTGCAAAACCATTCATTTCGGCTTCGGTATATTCAATACCATCGACTTCTTTAGTTCCCGAAAATGCAATAGCTATTTTAAAGGGATTTCCTTTATCTTTTAAAATATTTTGAAGTGCTTTATAATAGCGAATAGCAGATTCTATACTTTGTGTAATAACCATCGCTTTTGCTTTTCCTTTTAGCTTTTTTTGATTTACTATTTTAGGAATAAAATGGTCGAGTATAATTTCGGCTTTCGTATTGATAGTTTGTTGATGTTGTTCTACATAAGAACGTAATTTTTTCTGTGCTTTTGAAGAATCAAACAATGGATTATCTTCAATAGATTTTTCTATTTCATAATAACTTTTCAGTGTCGTATAATTCGATAAAACATCTAAAATAAAACCTTCTTCAATGGCTTGTTTCATAGAATATAAATGAAAAGCATTAAAAGTACCATCTTCTTGTTCTTCTCCAAATTTTTCTAAAGTGATCGGTTTTGGCGTTGCTGTAAAGGCTAAATAACTCGCATTTCCACGCATTTTACGAGATTGCATCGCTTGTACAATTTTATCTTGTGCAACTAATTTATCATCTTCATTTACTTGTTGTCCCATAGCAGTATTCATACTATCGTGTGCCGAACCACTTTGGCTACTGTGTGCTTCATCAATAATAACAGCAAAACGTTTTTCACTTAAATCTGCAATGCCATCAATAATAAATGGGAATTTTTGAATGGTAGTTATAATTATTTTCTTGCCTTGCTCTAAACTTTCTCTTAATTCTTTTGAAGAATAGGCGGGGGCAATGAT
The DNA here is from genome assembly GCF_021390755.1 of Tenacibaculum piscium. NCBI lineage: Bacteria > Pseudomonadati > Bacteroidota > Flavobacteriia > Flavobacteriales > Flavobacteriaceae > Tenacibaculum > Tenacibaculum piscium. The sequence continues at coordinate 834,741 of NZ_JAJGWR010000001.1, forward strand.
ATTTTTTATTTCTGAGAAACTAGCAATATTTTCTCGTATCTGTTTGTCTAACAATCTACGATCGGTAACAACAATAACCGAATCAAATAAAGGATGTTCTACGCCTTTATTTCCTGGTGTATTTTCGTTTTCAGGGTAGGTTTCTATTAATTGATACGCCGCCCATGTAATTGAATTTGATTTTCCCGAACCTGCCGAATGTTGAATTAAATAGGTCTGCCCAACACCTTTTATACTCGCATCTGTTACTATTTTACGAACCACATCCAATTGTTGGTATCTTGGAAAAAACAACGTTTTACCTTGTAATGGATCTTTTAGTTTTCCATCTAAACGGACAAAATGCTGAATAATATTGGCTAAACTTTTACGGGTAAATATTTCGTTCCATAAATAATTTGTTCGATGTCCAATTTCTCCTTTTGGAAGTATAGGGTTTCCTTTTCCGTGGTTATTTCCTTTGTTAAATGGTAAAAAGAAGGTGTTTTTACCATTTAATTTTGTGGTCATATAAGCTTCGTCAGTATCTACTGCAAAATGAACCATGCAACGTGCAAAATTTAACAAGGGTTGTTTTATATCTCGTTGTTGCATGTATTGATGTTGCCCATGAACTCTAGCATTTTGCCCTGTCCAAGCATTTTTAAGCTCCATAGTAACAATAGGCAAACCATTGATGAATAACACCAAATCTATTTCTTCTCTAGGATTGTCAATAGAATAGCGTAATTGTCTGGTAATACTAAATTTATTTTGTTCAAACCTGTCTTTTATCGTTTGGCTACTACTCGCTAAAGGCAACTGATAGAATAAGGTAAAATTAGCATCATCTACTTGTAAGCCTTTCTTTAAAAGGTATAGAATACCGTATTTTTTAACCAATCGATCAAAACGATTGAGTATTTTTAATTTCCAATCGTTTTGTCTTTGAATTTTCTCTAATTCTTCTTTTTGTGTGTTTTCTAAAAACTCCCAAAAGAACTGCTCATCAATAGCAAAACGTGCGTTAAAATTAGATGCTTGTCCAATATAATAACCTTTTCCTGTGCGGTAAATTTCCGTATCTTCATTTACAGAATTTATATTTTTACCATCTGCTTTTATATCTTCTAAACAAGTTCCTGTTAATATTTTTTCTATAGCAGATTCTAATGCTTGTTCGTTGGTTTGGCTTTTCATAGCTTGATATTTATTTTTTGTTGCAAAAATTTGTCGACCAAATAACTTCACATAATTCTTTTACAATTTCTGTTCGTTCTTTTATAGCTAATTTTTTTAGTGTGTTGTGTGCTTTAAAATTGATGTCTTTTAAATTACTATTTTTATAGTTAGGATTTTTTTCATAAAAATCAGGATGTAATGTTTGAGCATAAGTATTTTCTTTTAAATAATGTGGTAATTTATCTTGATAATTATCACTATTAAAAGATTGATTTGTACCGTTTGGCAATAAAATTAATGCTCCAATGGAGTTTCTTGTTTCTACAAATTCCCATTCTTGGTCAAATTCGTCTTTATGTTTTTCAAAATGATTACTCCATAAATGTTCTATTTCAAATTTTTTTCCTTTTGGATTTTGATAGTTTTCATACGTGGTATCTTTACCAACACTTTTATCAACAAAAGCAGTAATACGGCATAAAAGATGTTTTACAAACTTTTTGTTTTGCTGATGTAATCTAAAATTAATAACACCTTCAAATGTTTGGTCTAAATGATTAATTTCGTTGCTAAGGATTTTATTTAAGTCTTCTAAATCAAGATTTCGAATACTTTTTATAATGTTAAAAAAAGTATATTGAATTGAAGAAGCTCCAAATTTTTTGTAATTAATAGCCCGACGCACCGTATAATTTTCAATAAATTGAGAAACTAAATCTATTTTTTTTATCATTGTTTGGTTGTCATCTGTACTTTTTAAAGGAGCTAATAACATGGCATCTTTTAACGAACCTGCAATTCCCCAGTAATTAATATAAAAAAGATGTGGGCAATTAGCATCGTATGTAATTGTTTTTTGCCATATAAATTGATAGGCTTTTATCATATAATCAAACTCATTTTTAAAGAATTTGTAAAAATCAGAAGAAGAAGATAATTCAAATTTATCTTGATGATTATTTTTAAACCAATCATGTAATCGTGTTGCTATTTGTTCATAATCTTGGTTTTCTGAAGCAACTTTTCGGGGTCTAACGGTTATAGCATATTTTGCTCGAAACCATGCTTTAAAGAAATCTAAATCGGCATTTGCATCAAATTCATGCAGTTTTTTTATGTTTTTTTTCCAAAGTTCATTTATTTCACTTCGTTTTTCAGATTTATTAATTCTTGATAATACATATCCTTTTAACATTTCGGTTGCCGTTAAATTCATGCCACGGTCATTCATTGTTTCGAAAATCGTGTAGGCATTTTCATCGGAATAAGCTGTAATTTTTACCAAAATAACATTACCAATAAACCAATCAATAAAATACGGTAAAGCTTCTTTTGTTAGTTCTTCTGAAAAAGCATTATGAATATCATGATATCGATGTAAAATATTTTCAATCGTTTCATCATCATTTTCTTTTAACTGATACGATTCATTTTCAAACAAACCTTTTAAAACATCTTGTCTATCTTGGTCTGTCATATTAAACGATTTTTCACCGTATTTTTCTGAAAATATTAAGTTTTCAATATTTATTTGTTGACCTTGTTTTTTTTGAAGATGATTTAAATAAATTAAAAATAAAGTAATAGACGTAATACGCTGTTGTCCGTCTATAATTGAATTTTTCCCTTCTGCAATACTAAAAACAACGGGACCCAAATAATAACTTTGGTAATTTGCAACATCAGAACGTTTATGTTCCTTTTTATAAGATTTTAAAAAAGCTGTTGATAAATCTTCGATTAAAGTTAGCATATGTTTTTCTTGCCAACGATATTCTCGTTGAAAATAATCAATAAAGAATTTTTTATCTTTTAATAAATCATTAATATTTTTATCTGATGCTTCAATTTTATTATTGTGATTTTCCATAACTTTTTTCTAATTTTTTTATTTAACAAACCCTAACTTTCCCTGTAACCACCGAATTTATCAAACTACTTTTATACTCTTTTAATTTTTCTATTTCTTCCGATTTTAAACCTATCGCTGTCGCTATTTTTTCTGATGATTTTTCTATATAAGATGATATTTCTTTTTGTTCGGATAAGGGGGGAATAATTACGTATAATTGATTAATCTTTTCTATTGTTAATCTAGTAAGAGCTGAACCAGCAATTAAAGAATACATTTGGTTCATGCATAATGGTGAAATTAAAAAATACCTTAAATATTTTGGATTAAAATATTTTAAGTTTGGTGTTATAATTCCTAATGAGGATAAAGCAACAAAATCATTATTATTTCCTACAATAGCAGCTCTACCTATTGTGCCATCTTTTGTTAGTAAAATATCATGTTTTTTAGGGCGACATCCATTCCTTGCCAAATCATCAAAATCTTTTTCATCTATTTTTTTACAATTGATAGAATCTATATTACCAAATTCATCTACATCTTTTACTGAAATATAATTCTTACCCTCAAATTGAGTTTGAGGTGAATGGTGAGAACCATCCGTTACTTTAAGACAGTATCTTTTTAAGAAAGTAAAATCCCAATGTACAGGAATTTCCCCAATCCATTGTACGCCCGAATTTTTCAGTTTTACGTTGGTATCTAAACCACGAGTTACGGCTTTGTGAATTAAAATTTGTTTGCGTTCTTTTAATAAATTTATTTGTTGCGTTTTTATGGCGATTGCTTCGTCTATTTTTTTGGTTTTATCGTCTAAAAATTCCGCTATTTTTGTTTGCTCGGATAGGGGAGGGATTGGAATATAAAAATTAAGAACTTTAGAACCTGTTATAAGTGGTTGTGCACTACTAGTATTCAAATTATTTAAGTTACCTGCTTTTAACAGAATACTTAAATAATTACAATTATTATTATCTGTTAAAGTTAATATTAATGCATTATCACTTATCCATTTTTTTTCATTAATTAATCTAACATTTCCACAATAAGCTCCAACTCTTCCAATAATAATATGTAAAGATTCAACGTTAAATTTATTGTAGAACCCCATTTTTCCATTTCCACCATAAACTTCATAAAGACCTTCTTCTGTTAGCAAAGAATTGACTACTGATTCACCGCTTTTGATTCTTCCATAATGTTTAACTTTCTTCACTTCCCAATGCTCAGGAATTTCTCCTAACCATTCCACACCAGAATTTTTATATGTTGAATATTTTTTGATGTTATTTTTAGTTATGGTTTCCATTATACAAGGTTTAAAATTTCTTGAATTAAACCATCGCTTTGTTTCTCAAGATTAATAATATCATTGGTAACGTTTTCTATATTACGTAAAGGCGTGTGTTTATAAAAATATTTATTGAAGCTGATTTCGTAGCCAATTTTGGTAGCGTCTAAATTTATCCACGCTTCGTTTACGTGTGGTTTTACTTCTCTTAAAAAATAACTGTGGATAGTATCTTTTAAAGGCACATTTTCAGTGTCACGCAAATCGCTTTCGGTTTCGTAGGTTGTGTATTCTCCTTTTTTATTGGTAGCAAAATAACCGAAATTTGCTAAATCTTTTTGTTTGCAATCTAAATGATTTAAAAGTTTTGCTAATTTTTCTTCTGATAATTTTTCAATTTTTTTGATTACTTTTTTAGCATCGGCACTATACCAGCTAACGGCATTTAAAATGGTTTTTTTATCGCTTGCGGAAATACTTAATTTTTGATTTTTAATTTCAGCATCAACTATTTTTTTAAACTCATTAAAATTGTTAAACTCATTATTTTCAATAGCATTTGATAAAGCGTTTGCATTTTGTATTAGGTTAAAATGTTTTTCCCAAGTAGCTTGTTTAAATAATTTATTTTTATTTGCTGATGATAAGTTAAGCTCATTTTTTTCGCACCAAATAGTAATATTTTCTTTCTGATTTAAAATATCGGTATATACTTTTTCGCCAAAAGTTTCAAAGGCGTATTGCATCGGTTCTTTGATTGCTTTATCAAAACGTAGGGTTTCAATTTTTTCTGCTGTAAATTGTGCTTTTAAACGCTTCGGACGTTCAATTTGAGCTTTATAATATCCGAAATCGGTATTATCAAAAACTTTAGCCGAAATACCTTGTTCGCCTTCACGTTCGGCAACACTTAAATCGGTATATGTTTTTACAATTTCGGTAATATGTTCTGGAGAAAATTCGCAATTTTTGTTACCTAAATTTTTACGTAATTTTCTGAATAATTGTCCAGCGTCAATTAATTGAACTTTTCCTTTTCTTTTTGATGATTTATTATTGCTTAAAATCCAGATATACGTAGTAATTCCTGTATTATAAAATAGGTTGTTTGGCAATTGTACGATTGCTTCTAGCCAATCATTTTCAATAATATGCCTACGGATATTACTTTCACCACCACCAGCATCACCAGTAAATAAACTAGAACCGTTGTGAACTGAAGCAATTCGAGAACCTGACGGGCTTTGGTTTAAGGTTTTCATTTTTGATACCATTTCCATTAAAAACAGTAATTGACCATCACTAGAACGTGGTATGGCATCGGCTTGTTCTAAAGTGCCAAAATAGTTTTTTAAGTTTATTTGAAAACGAGTATCAATAACATCTTTACCATCTTTGATATATTTTTGTTCGCTACTCCATGATTTCCCATACGGCGGATTAGACAACATAAAATCAAAGGTAGTACCTGCAAATTCATCAGCAGATAGGGTAGAGCCAACACGAATATTTTCAGGGTTATCTCCTTTAATCATCATGTCACTTTTACAAATGGCATAGGTTTCGTCATTTATTTCTTTCCCGTATAAATAGACGCTACTATTTATAGCTTTTATGCTTCCATTTTCATCTTTAATAAAATTTTGAGATTCTGTAAGCATTCCACCCGAACCACAAGCGGGGTCATAAATGGTCATTACAGGCGGGATATTTTCTTTGATAGGTTCAAAAATAATATGCGTCATTAGGTCGATAACTTCACGAGGCGTAAAATGTTCACCAGCTTCTTCGTTATTTTCTTCGTTAAATTTTCGGATAAGTTCTTCAAAAACATATCCCATTCCTAAATTAGAAAGTGCTGGTAATTTTTTACCATCAGAATCTTCTTTTTCAAAAGGCGTTAAATTGATGTTAGATGAAGTGAATTTTTCTAAAACATCTAATAAAACATCTTTAGTAGCCATGTGTCTTATTTGGCTACGAAGTTTAAATTTTTGAATAATTTCTTTTACGTTCGGGCTAAAACCGTTTAAATATTCTTCAAAATTAGCTTCTAAAATTTGCGTACTATTGGTTGCTGTATTTTTTATTTTTTGAAGTGTCCATTTGCTGGTATTATAAAATACATATCCAGAAGCATCTTTCATTCCGTTTTCGTCCCATTCGGTAAATTTCATTTCTTCTTTTTGAAATGTTACTTCTTCTAAAACGGCATCTTTAGTTGGTTCTAAAAGAGCATCTAAACGACGTAAAACAATCATTGGTAAAATTACGTCGCGGTATTTTCCACGAACGTAAACATCGCGTAAGCAGTCATCAGCAATTGACCAAATAAAAGATACTAATTTATTATGTGATGATTTATTCATGTAATAAGTTTAAAGTTGTGATAGTTTTATAATTGTTGTTAGCAATTTTTTTTTGAAAAACTAAAAGTAGTGTTAAAGTTTGTAAATATGAATTTTATAAGTGAAAATAGTATGCCAAGGGATTGAAATCGCTTGTTTAAGAAAATAAGACATTACCCTAAAAAAATGTGTTAAATCTCGTCAAACTGAATTTATTTTGCATAAAATTTAAACAGTATTTAAAACAAACTAAAAATAATATTTAAAAGATTAATCGGCTCAAATACAACCAAAAAATGAGCCGATTATATTTTTTAATCGGCTCATTTTATATTGAAAATTATTTAATACCTAAGATAAGGTTTTAATATTTTGGTTTGTGTACTTACTTTCCTATACAGAAATTACCGAAAATATGTCCTAAAATATCTTTATCAACATCATATTCACCTGTAATGTTTCCTAAATGACGTAAACATTCACGAATATCAATAGAAAATAAATCCGTAGAAATTTCTAAATCAATTCCTTGTTGTACAGAAGTAATAGCAGTTAAAGCGTTGTTTAAAGCTTCAAAATGACGTGAATTAGTAACAATTGTTTCATTATTACTTAAAGCACCTGTATTTACTAAAGATGTCAATTCGGCTTTTAGCTCAATAATACCTGTTTTTTGTTTTGCTGATACTAAAATTAAAGGATCAATTTCTGATTTTAAAATAGCCGTGTCATGACACGATAACGTATCTATTTTATTAGCGATAACTAACAAACGTTTGTTCGGAAAACGTTCTTTTATAGTTTCAATTTCTTGTAAAAATTCTTCACTAGCATACGAGAATTTATTAGCATCAATTAAAAATATAATTAACTGTGCATTTTCAGCTTTTTCGTACGCTTTTTTAATTCCGATATTTTCAATAATATCTTCAGTTTCTCGAATTCCTGCGGTATCAATAAAACGAAAGGCAACACCATCAATAATTAAATCATCTTCAATGGCATCACGAGTAGTTCCTGCAATATCTGAAACAATAGCTTTTTCTTCGTTTAAAAGCGTGTTTAATAAAGTCGATTTCCCAACGTTTGGTTCTCCGATAATTGCCACAGGAATTCCATTTTTCATCGCATTTCCAAAGGCAAAAGAATCAATTAATCGTTTTAAAACAAACGTGATTTTAGCAACTAATTCTTTAAATTTAGTTCTGTCGGCAAATTCTACATCTTCACCAGAAAAATCTAATTCAAGCTCAATTAATGCCGCAAAATCTAATAATTGTATACGAAGGTCTTTTAATTCGTTGGTAATTCCGCCACGCATTTGCTGAATCGCCATTTGATGACTTGCCGCAGAATTTGAGGCAATAACATCTGCAACAGCTTCGGCTTGGCTTAAATCCATTTTTCCGTTTAAAAAAGCACGCATGGTAAATTCACCATTATCCGCCATTCTACAACCATTTTTTAAAAATAATTGAATAATTTCTTGCTGAATAAATACCGAACCATGACAAGAAATTTCTACGACATTTTCGCCAGTATATGATGTTGGATTTTTAAAGATAGAAACTAAAACTTCATCTAAAATAATATTATTATTTATAAGATGTCCTAAATGTAGCGTGTGTGTTTTTTGAGTAAGTAGCGATTTTTTTTTCTTTATCGACTTAAAAAAAGTGTTCACTATTTCAATAGCTTTTTCACCAGAAAGTCGGATAACGGCAATAGCACCAACACCTGATGGAGTTGCCATAGCAATAATAGTATCATTTTGTATCATACTTAAAATAGTGATTTTAATAAGAATAAATTAAATTGCATCTTTAATAATGTCTTCATATTCATAAAAGAACAGTTCAAATTGTTCCATTGTTTTTACATAAAATTCGTAGCAATCTCGCCACGTATTTTTATTGTGGATGCTAAATTTTTTATCAAAAGGAACATAAATACGACGAATAATTTTTCGATTATCTAATTCAAAATTTTCGTGATAAATAACTTCGGATAAATATTCTGTTTCTAAAATATTTTTTAAAGACAACAATTTATCGTACAATAATTCATTGGCAATTTCATCGGGATGTTCAAAATCTAAACAAACGGAAGCGGTTTTGTGATCGCCTTGAAATTTAAAAGCAAACCCTTTAATTTTAGTATTATATAACAGCCACTTTCTAGGAAAGGATTTCCCAAAACTTGTCCAAAACTCCTTGCGCATTGCCGCTGATTCTTCTTTGCTAAACATCTATTATCCGTGTATTTTTGCTTCGGAACCTCTACTTTTCATCATTTCGGCTTCAAAAGCAAGTAAGTCGTTCCATTTTTTATTCACAATTTCTTTATCTTGATATTGACGTGCAAAACCTAAAAAAATCGTGTAATGATTCGCTTCTGAAATCATTAAATCTTTATAAAATTTTGATAATTCCTGATCGTCCATATTTTCAGAAAACACTTTGAAACGCTCACAGCTTCTCGCCTCAATTAACGCTGCAATTAATAAACGTTGCACTAAAGCATTGGTTCTGTCTTTGGTTTTGGTGAAAAATTTTTGCAATCGAATTGCGTAATCATTTTTTTGCTCACGTCCTAAAACCATGCCTCGTTTTACCATAAAATCATGCACCATTTTAAAATGTTGCATTTCTTCAATCGCAATTTCACTCATACTTTGTACAAGTTCAGTTTCTTCAGAATAATTAATAATGATAGATACCGCATTAGACGCTGCTTTTTGTTCTAAAAAAGCGTGATCTGTTAATATTTGTTGTAAATTATCTTTAGCAATATCTGCCCAAGAAGTGGCTGTTTCGAATTGTAATCCTAACATGATGTAAAATTATGTGTAATATATATGATAAGTTGCAAAATTACTGTTTTTCATCAAAAATAATTCGTTTAAAAAAATAAAATAATTAACTTTGATTCCTGCCTTAAAATCAGTCTGAATAGGAATCTTAAAACTAGCCTTAAAAAAACATTTGTATGCTTAATTTAATAAAAATTCTAACCATAACGCTCTTGTTGTTTGGTGTAAATGGATGTAAAAAATCCACAAATTCTCAAAATCAAGATGAAAATAAACAATATGTAAACTATCAAAAATATGATGAATATCTTGCTAGTTTCCCTCAAAAAATAGTTCCTGCAGTTACTGATTTTGAATTTATCTTGAAAAAAACACCCAAAATAACGACAATTGATCCTTCTGAAACGTCTATTTTTTCGATACATCCAAAGGTAAAAGGAAACGTTTTTTTAGATGAAAATACGCTTAAATTTGTACCATCAGAAAAATTAAAAAGCAATACGGAATATAAAATAACACTTCATTTATCAAAATTATATGATAAAATTCCTGCCGATTTACAAAATTTTACAACAACAGTAAAAACCAATGAATTGCTTTTTAATATTACTTTTTCATCACCTGTGGTGGTTACTCAAAACACGTATGAAGTTGAAGGAATGGTAACATTAAGCGATGTTATTGCTTCTGAAAATTTATCAAAATTACTAAAAGCGACTTATAATAAACAAAATATTTTAATCAATTTTGATACTTCTCAAGAATTTGTTTCCAAAGCTTCTTTCAAAATTAAAAACTTAAAAAGAGCCGATGACGACAAAAATTTATTGGTTTCCTGGGAAGGAGACGCGATTAATTCTCGCTCAAAAGGACAACGAGAAATAACCATTACGGGAAAGAAAAATTTTAAGGTTTTAAATGTGGAAATTGTCGATGCTGATAAACAACATATTGTTGTTAGTTTTTCGGATCCAATTAAAAAATCGCAAGATTTAAAAGGCTTAATTCAATTTAAAAACACCCAAAAAAGACAATTTACGTATCAAATTTCGAACAATACGATTACGATTTATCCGAAATCAACGTTTAAAAGTAAAGTAACTATTGAAGTATTTAAAGGTATCAAAAATACTGCTGGTTTTGGATTGAAAGAAACCTATCAAACGATGTTACATTTTGAAGAATTAAAACCAACCGTTAGTTTTATCAAAAGTGGAACAATTATTCCAGCTTCAAAAAATTTAAAAATTAACTTTAAAGCTGTAAACCTAAAAGCAGTCGATGTGTTAATTTATAAGATTTATAAAAATAATGTGTTGCAATTCTTACAAAATAATAATTTAGATACACAACATAATTTGCAATATGTCGGTCGTCCAGAAGCAAAATATACCGTTAATTTAACCAATCAAGGTGTTGATTTAACCAAAGAAAATGCGTTTGCTGTTGATTTATCAGAAATTTTATCCGTAGAAAATGGTGCAATGTATCGTGTCGAATTTTCTTTTATTCAAGAATATTCAAATTATACTTGTCAAGAAAATTCTCAAGAAAATCTAGAAGAAAATAAATTAAATACCACAATTATTTATGGAAAAAAAGAAATAGCGACCAAACAATATGATACCGATACTTATTATGGCAATTATGATTATCGAAATTACCGATGGAGCGACCGAGAAAATCCGTGTACAAACTCTTATTATTACAATAAAAATATCAGTTTAAATATTTTAGCGACCAATTTAGGAGCAATTGCTAAAAAAGGAAATAATCAAACGACTTTTATCGCCGTAACCGATTTAGTAACGACAAAACCTGTCGCCGATGCTACCGTAATGTTGTATAATTTACAGCAACAATCAATTGTTAGTGCCAAAACAAATACTGATGGAATTGTCAATTTTGATACGCCTCAAAATACTTTTTTTGCTGTCATTTCTAAAGATGAAAGTACAACATACGTAAAATTAAATGACGGAAACGCCCTGTCAATGAGTAAATTTGATGTTTCAGGAACAAAACTTCAAGAAGGAATTACAGGATATATTTATGGCGAACGTGGCGTTTGGCGACCTGGAGATAACTTATTTTTAACTTTTGTTTTAAATGATAAAGCCAATCCAATTCCTGAAAAACATCCTATAAAATTTGAATTAATTAATCCGCAAGGAAAAATTATCGAACGAAAAATAGTATTTAAAAATAATAGCAACGTATATAATTACGCTCCAAAAACAAATCCTGAAGCAATTACTGGAAATTGGAACGTAAAAATAAGCGTTGGTGGTGCCGTTTTTAATAAAACACTCAAAATTGAAACCATTAAACCGAATCGTTTAAAAATCAACTTAAAAACAACTAATAACCTAAATAATCCAAGTGATTTTATAAAATCAAACGAAAATATTCAAGGAGATGTTGCCGTAAAATGGCTACATGGAGCAATTGCTAGAAATTTAAAATTAGATATCAATGGAAAATTTACCCAACTAAAAACTGAATTTTCAAAGTTTAAAAATTATCATTTTGATGACCTTACCAGACGTTTTAGAACCGAAGAATTTAAAGTGATAAAAGGAACGTTAAATAATGATGGAGAAATTAATTTTTCAGTAAAACCAAGCCTGAAAAATAAAGCTCCTGGAATGTTAAAAGCAAGTTTTATCACCAAAGTTTATGAAAATGGTGGTGATTTTAGTACTGATGTATTTTCGAAAAAAATATCGCCCTATAAAAGTTATGCAGGAATCTTAAATGCCGAAGAAGAAGGATCTAAAAATTATTTATTTACTGATAAAAAATATACGTTTAATGTCGCCTCTGTAAATGAAAATAGCGAAGGAATAATTAATGATTTAGAAGTGAAAGTGTACAAATTATCGTGGCGTTGGTGGTGGAGTACTTCTGATAATGGACTGTCGAATTATGATGGAACACGTTATCATGAACCGTATAAAACAGTTCATGTAAAAACAAATGCAAACGGTAAAGGTACTTTTGATTTAAAGGTAAGTGAAAATGATTGGGGACGCTATTTAATAAAAGTTACCGATAAAAAAAGTAAACACGTTACTTCAAATATTGCTTATTTTGATTGGCCATCTTGGTATGGAAATAAAAAAAATCAAGATAAAACCAATGCGACAATGCTTGTTTTTACCACCGATAAAGAAGCCTATCAAGTCGGTGAAATTGCCAATGTGAAATTTCCATCATCCGAAGGAGGAAGAGCTTTAATTACCATCGAGAATGGAACGCAAGTTTTAGACCATTTTTGGGTTGAAACCTCTGAGAAACAAACCGAATTTAACTTCCCCGTGTTGGAAAATTATACGCCAAATGTATTTGTAAATATCTCCTTATTACAAAAACACAGTCAAACGGTAAATGATTTGCCTATCCGAATGTACGGCGTTATTCCGATGTTGGTTTATAATCCTGAAACAAAATTATCACCAGAAATTAAACTGCCAAACGAATTAAGACCCGAAGAAACAGCAACGCTTAACATCAAAGAAAAAAATGGCAAGCCGATGACTTATACAATCGCTTTGGTCGATGAAGGTTTGTTAGATTTAACCCGTTTTAAAACTCCAAATCCGTGGAATACTTTTTATGCACGACAATCTTTAGGCGTAAAAACATGGGATATTTTTGATGAGGTAATCGGAGCCTATGGCGGAAAAGTAAATCAAATACTAAGCATCGGTGGAGATGAAGCCGAAGCAGGAAGTAAAAATAAAAAAGCCAATCGCTTTAAACCAATGGTAACTTATTTAGGCCCTTTTAAATTAGAAAAAGGAAAAAATAAAACACATCAAATTAAAATACCGAAATATGTAGGCGCGGTTCGTGCAATGGTCGTGGCTACCGATGCCCAAAATAATGCCTACGGAAGTGCCGAAAAAACAGCATTCGTGCGTAAACCTGTGATGATTTTAGCCTCATTACCTCGTAAAATTACACCACAAGAAACCGTAACATTACCCGTAAATGTGTTTGCGATGTTGCCATCTGTGAAAAATGTAAAGGTAACTGTAGAACCAAACGAATCATTTACGATTTTAGGAAGTAAAACACAAGCCGTATCTTTTGAGCAACCTGATGAAAAAATGGTCTATTTTACCTTAAAAGTAAACGATTTTAAAGGAATCGGAAAGGTTAAAATTAATGCCGTTTCTGGACGTGAAAAAGCATCCTACGAAGTAGAAATTGATGTGTTAAATCCGAATCCTGTAACCACAGAAGTAAAAGATTTAATCCTAAAATCAAACGAGAAAAGCCAACTCAGTTTTACAACATTCGGAAGTCTTGGAACAAATACTGCAAGTGTCGAGTTATCAACATTGCCTCCAATGAATTTTACAAAACGTATGGAATATTTAATCCAATATCCGCACGGTTGCGTAGAACAAACAACATCAAGTGCATTTCCACAGTTATATTTAGCCGAAATCTTTGAATTATCCGAAGAAAAACAACTAGATATAGAACGAAATATAAAAGCAACAATCCAACGATTATCAGATTTTCAAGTAGCAAATGGCGGATTGTCCTATTGGCAAGGAAATAACAATGCTGATAATTGGGGAACTTCCTATGCAGGACATTTTATGATAGAAGCTAGTAAAAAAGGCTATGCGTTGCCTATCGGTTTTAGATCGAAATGGGTGAATTATCAAAAACAACAAGCACGAAATTGGCGAAATAATTCAAGATATCAAAACAATTCGTTAGCACAAGCCTACCGATTATATACCTTGAGCTTGGCAAATAGTGCCGATATGGCATCGATGAATCGTTTGCGAGAAACAAACGGAATTTCTAATCAAGCAAAAATAAGATTGGCAAGCGCGTATGCCTTAATCGGTAAAAAATCAATAGCAAATCAAATTTTAAATGAAGCTTTAAATCAGGCTTTAAATCAAGAAACTAACAATTCAAACAAAAATAAATACACGAATTATGGCTCTGAAACTCGAAATAAAGCCATGGAATTAGAAACCTATATCCTATTAAATCATCAAACAAAAGCAATTAAAATAGCCAAAGAAATTGCAGATAAATTATCCAGCCAACACTGGATGAGTACACAAACCACCGCATATAGTTTACTCGCAATGAGTAAATATGCCTTGCAAAATGGTGAAAATACAGGAATTAAGGCAAGTTATATATTCAATCAAAACAATAAATCAAGAAATATAAACACTTCCAAAGCCTTATTTATAGAAGATTTAAAAAATGTTTTAGAAAAAAATAAAACAGAAAATAAACTTGAAAATAAACTTGAAATTTCCAATAAAAGCAATGGCGTATTATATGTCCGTGTTTTTAATAAAGGAATTTTACCCGTAGGAGAAGAAAAAGTATTTCAGCATAATTTACAAACAACAATTACATATCAAACAAAAGATGGGGCTGAAATAATGCCAGATATCGTATCGCAAGGAACAAATTTTATAGCAGAAGTTACCGTGAAAAACACGACCAATACTAGTTTAGAAAATGTCGCCTTAACGCAATATATTCCGTCTGGTTGGGAAATTATCAATACCCGTTTTACCGATTTTGGAAACAATACGACTTCTTCTAAAGTTGATTTTATAGATATTCGAGATGCGAGTATTCATACGTATTTTAGCTTAAAAGGATATCAAACAAAAACATTTAAAACACTGTTAAATGCCTCGTATTTAGGAAGCTATTATTTACCTGGAGTTCAAGTACAAGCTATGTATGATAACGATTATATCGCTAGAACAAAAGGAGAATGGATTAATGTAATCAAGTAAAATTATAAAAAATGTTATAAAAATTTACATGAGTAGTAAGTTTAAAAAAAAATCGCCTAAAAATATTTTTAGGCGATTTTTTCATGTTTTATAATATGTTTAAGTATCGTTATCCTCTTTTGTGAAAAAAACAAGTTAGTTAAAGTTTTGTTAAAATTTTATTAATTTTTTCATAAGTAGTTGAAATACAAAAACATTTATATATATTTGACGCAGAAATTGCTTTCTAAAAAAAAATAGTGAAAAAATAAAAAATTGCTGAAATTATTTTTTTATTTTATAACAAAACAAATACTACCCAAGTATAATTGAAGATTAATTTTTGTCAAAAAAAATGTCTTCAATATTTATAGGGCTTAATTTGTTGTTTTTCACTCAAAATTGTGTATAAATAATTACAAATAAATATTAAAAAGAAAAAGAATGAAAAATTTTGGAAAATTTACGCTTGCCGTATTATTAGCTGGTACTTTAGGTTTAACATCTTGTGTTGAAGAAGAAATGTCTACTGAAGTAGAAGCTATTTATAAAGGACATGCAGAGCTACTTTCTGCTAGAAAAACTTTAAAAATAGCAGAACTTGATATGGAAAAAGCTAAGTTAGCTTTAAAATTATTAGAAGTTAAAAGTAAAGAAAATTCAAATGCTACTGAATTAGTACAAGGTGAATTAGCAATTGCAGCTGCACAAAATGCACTTGAGTTAGCAAATCAATCACATATTAAAGCTTTAGCAACCTTAAAATCAGAAATAGAAGACGTTAAATCGGAAACTGTTAGAGATTATTTAGGTAAATTCTTCGCAGAAAAAGGACAAATTATTAGCTCTGAAGCCGATTTAGCAAAGAAAAATCGTCAATTAGTGAAGTTAAAAGCTGATGTTGTTGATGTTTTTAATAAAGATAACACAATCAAAAGTCAAGAATTATATATCTTGGAATTAGAAAGTGATTTATTAAAAGAAACTGATAAATTAGCATTATTAGAAGCAGTTTTATCTGACCCAACAACTGTTGGTGCTCAAGTTCTTGAAATTCAAAAAACAATAGATGCTTTAAAAGCAACAAACAAAGAAAAAACGGCTAGAATTACCGAAATTGAAACTACAGAATTATCGGTATTTGGTGACTATAATCAGAATTTAAATGAGTACCAAAACGAAAAAAACAATCTAAATTCTTATAAAAGACAAATTGAATATACTACTAATGATTTAGCAACTGCTAAAGAAAATTTAGCAGTATCTCAAGAAGAATTAACCGAGTTAACAGCAGGAACAGTAGTAAGTTATGAAGTTGCTTTAAGTAATAGAACAACTGCAGAGGCTCTTTATGATGAAACAAGAGAAGCGTATCAAGATGCAATGAGATTTTCTTCAAACTATAGCAATCTTATTACGAATATTCAAAATAGAAAGAATGATATCGCTTCTTATGAAACGACGATTGAGTCTTTAGAGAATAATATAAGTTCTTTAGAAGCAGAATACAAAGCGGCTAAATTAAAGTTTGATGCAAGCCCGTCTGATGTTGTAATTACTTATAATGGTAATGATGGTAAAGCAGGTATTGCGAATAATGGTTCATTATATACTTACTATGAAGTTATCAGTAATGATAATGGACAGGTAGTTTTTGGTACAACAGCCTATACTTCATATTCAGATGTTGTAAATAATGGAGGTGAAACTACTAGTTATCAATATGGAAGTTCTAATGTTGGTAAATTCTTTGATGTTGAGCAAGATGACCAAACAAAAACAAATACACAAGTATTTAATGATGCTCAACAAGTTTTAGGAAATACTAAAAGAAACTTGAGTAATTATGAGTCAATGTTAAATTCTAGTAAATCAGCATTAGCTGAGTATGAATTAGAATTAGCGGAAAATGATGGTATTGTATTAGGGACTGATTTATCAACAGCTAGAACAGCTTATGATAAAGCTACCGAAGAGTATAATACAGCTAGGGATATTGTAACTTCTTTAGAAAGCACAATGGAATTAGAAAATGAAATTTTAAGTGCAGAAAATAAATTAGAAGAAGCTAAGAAAGATAAAGCAACTTCTGAAACAGAAATTACGCGCTTAGAAGCTTTAATTGATACGACTCAATTGGCAGAATATCAAGCTTTAAAAGATAAAATAACTGCTTTAGAATTAGAAGCAAAAGTGAATCAAGAAAAAATTGATGATCTTCAAGGAGATATCGTTTATTTTAATGGTTTAGAATTAGAGTTAGAAGCAAACGAATATTCAGGTCAAGATTATGAAGATCGTATGGAGCAAATTACCGAACAAATCAAAGATCAAAAAGCCGAAGTTTTAGAGGTAACTGATAGAATATCAGAAGTTAAATATCAAATTGAACAGGTTAAAAAAGGTAAAACTGATCTTACTGATGAAAGAGCAGAAGAAATTGCTGATTTAGAAAAAGAAATCGCTGTTTTAGAAGTTAAAATTGAAAAAAATCAGAAATCGGCAGAAATGTATAAGGCTTTAATGGAATCAGCATTATCAGCATAGGTATTTTCTTTAAGGTAAACACAATAGTACCCAAGTTTTATCTTGGGTACTTTTAACTCAAAAAAATTTCTTAAAGAATCTAATTATGAAAAAATATAAAAAATATATACTGATAACATTATTCTCTTTATCAGGTTTTGTAGCGAATGCTCAAAATGAAACTGATATAGTTGTTGATACTGAGATAACTAGCGATGTCGAAAATAATGAATTTAGACCTAAAAAAGGAAGCTATACTGTTTCTTTATTGATGGGAAGAGGTTCTTATATAGAACAAGGAGGGAGTTATATTGGCAATGCAAATCAAGTAAGCGGTCAAGCTCCTTATGTCAATACGATTAATAGTAATGACAATAATATGATGAATATGGCAGGAGTTGAAGGTAAGTATTTTATTTCTGATAAAATGGCACTTTCTTTAAATGGTGGTTTTACTTTTAGAACTACGCCTTCTGATGTTAATATTCCTGCTGTTTTAGATGATGAAAACACTGTTGTTGTTCCTGCATATCAAGCAATTATTGGAGAGGATAAATACAGTTTACATGCTGGTTTGGGTTTACAATGGTATTTGAAACTTAAAAGCCCTAAATTAGTGCCGTATGTAGGTTTTTCTTTACCTGTAGATTACACAAGAACTTCTACTTTTGATCCTACTGTTAATTTTGATACTACCGCAACGGTATCAAATTTAGGATTAAGTCATGTTGAACTATTTGGAGTTGGAGTACAAGCTGTTGCTGGTTTGGATTATTTTTTAACTAAAGATATGTTTATAGGTTTTGACGTAAAACCTTTGAGCTATAATTATGTAGTAAATACTAAGAAGAAGAATTCAGGAACTCTGGGTCGTAAGGCTTCGAATTCAACATTTTCTTTTTTCGGACAGTATTTTTTCAAGATAGGATTTAAATTAAATTAATAAGTATTTTTAATTTAGTTTGATTTTACAAGAAATCATATACTGAAACGTTATATAAATCGCCTAAAAATATTTTTAGGCGATTTTTTTGTTTTAGAGCCTGTTTAAATTTTATCAATTTTATTTATAAAGTAAATACTTTGCTCTTATTTTTTTAAATTCTGATATTTCTTTTTGCCACGATTTTTTAATTTCTTTTTCAGACAAACCTTGTTCAATTTGATGTTGTAATTTTTTTGTTCCTGCTAGTTTGGTAAAAAAGGTTGTGAAAAAATATTTTTTAGGAGCTTCTTTATACGTTTTCAA
The DNA here is from genome assembly GCF_021390755.1 of Tenacibaculum piscium. Taxonomy (NCBI): domain Bacteria; kingdom Pseudomonadati; phylum Bacteroidota; class Flavobacteriia; order Flavobacteriales; family Flavobacteriaceae; genus Tenacibaculum; species Tenacibaculum piscium. Next base: position 853,760 of record NZ_JAJGWR010000001.1, read on the forward strand.
TAGCCAAGATAAGTTTAAGCTCGAAAGTTTTTTATTTCCTTGCAAGTTTTCTCCATGGCATATTTGTGCTTTGTATTTTGGATGTTTTGCACCTTCATTGGCTTGTGGCGTAAAGCTAAAAGGAGTTTTTTTCAAATAAGGTGCGCCATAAATTTGAAATTGTTTATCGGTTCCTCTACCTGCCGATACATTTGTTCCTTCAAAAAAACATAAACTTGGATATAGATTAATAGCCGTTGCATTTGGTAAATTTGGGGAAGGTTTTATGGGTAAATTATAGGGTGTATTGTGCGTATAATTTTCTAGAGGAATTACGGTTAAATCACATTTTATATTGTTATTTAAACTATTTTTCAGCCAATTTTCACCATTAATCATCTGTCCATATTCGCCGATTGTCATTCCGTAAACCACGGGAACAGGGTGCATTCCTACAAAACTTGTATGTTTCATTTCTAAAAGAGGACCATCAATATAATGGGCATTTGGATTAGGTCTATCTAAAATAATTACAGGAATTTTTGCTTCTGCACAGGCTTCCATCACGTAATGTAATGATGAAATATAGGTGTAAAAACGTGCGCCAACATCTTGAATATCAAAAATTACGACATCAATATTTTTTAATTGCGTTTGCGATGGTTTTTTATTTTTCCCATATAATGAAATAATCGGTAATTGTGTTTTGGTATCAACGCCATCGATTACAGTTTCGCCTGCATCGGCTTTCCCTCGGAAACCGTGTTCTGGAGCAAATACTTTTTTTACAGCAATATTTTCATCGGTATATAAGTAATCAACAATATGTTTTGATGTTCCTTTTATGCTTACAGTTGAGGTTTGATTGGCAACAATTGCCACATTTTTCCCCTTTAATTTCGAAAGATATAAATTGGTTCTATCGGCACTTATTTTTAAAATTTTTGTTGATTTTTCAATATTAATTGCTTTATTTTTTTGAATTTTATCGTTGTCTGATTTCCGTTGTTGTGCGCATGACGAAAATTGAAAACTAATACAAACTAAAAATAGGGCAAAAGACGTGTAACTTTTTTTCATATAATTTTGAGATGAATTTTAAGATAATTTTTGATTTAAAAGTATAAAATTACTACTTAAAAATCTTTTAGCAACAAAATAAGGAATAAAAGAACAATAAGAAGCGTTAAAATTAGGTTTAGAATCAGTAAGAATTAATTACTTTTGAATTTGTTAAAAAAACGTAACTTTTGAATTTCGAATTATTTATAGCCAAACGAATTATTGCTGGAAAAGCGTATAAAAGTAGTATTTCATCGCCGATTATTAAAATTGCAACGAGTGCGATTGCGCTAGGAATTGCTATTATGTTGGTGGCAGTTTCTATTGTTGCTGGATATCAGGAAAAAATCAGTGATAAAATGACAGCTTTTAAAGGGCATGTTCAGATTGTAAATTATGATACAAATAATTCGGATATTTCTACGGTTCCGATTTCAAAGAATCAAGATTTTTATCCGAAGTTTAAAAATATAGAGGGCATTAAAAACGTGCAAGTTTTCGCAAATGTTGCGGGTATCATCCGAACGCCTACTGATTTTGAGGCGATTATTTTTAAAGGAGTTTCTTCCGATTATGATTTTTCATTCTTCAAAGAATATTTACAACAAGGGCGTTTGCCTAATTTTAATCAAGCTCGAAATAAAGAAATAATAATTTCTCAGGCTATTGCAAATCGGTTGGGTTTTAAGTTGAACGATACGATTCAAACGTTGTTTAGTGCCGAAAAAAGTAAGTTAAAATACAAAATGCGTACGCCTATTATTGTTGGTATTTTCAATACAGGTTTTACTGATTTTGATAAAACGATGGTTATTGGCGATATTCGAGAAGTGCGTCAAATCAATCGTTGGAAGGCTGATCAGGTTGGAGGTTTTGAGGTTTTGCTTGATGATTTTGACACATTACAATCAAAAGGAGATGAGATTTATAGTACTATTGGAGCAACATTAAATAGTAGTACTATTGTCGAAAATTACCCATTAATTTTTGAATGGATTAAATTATTTGATAATAATGTATGGTTTATTATCGGAATTATGATTTTAATTGCAGGAATTAACATGATAACAGCTTTACTTGTTTTAATTTTGGAGCGTGTTCAAATGGTTGGAATTTTAAAAGCTTTGGGAAGCACGAATTGGAGTATTCAAAAGATATTTTTATACAATGCGTCTTATTTAATAATCAAGGGATTATTTTGGGGAAATTTAATAGGGATTTCACTGTTGTTAATTCAGAAATACTTTAAGCTTATTAGTTTAGATTCAGCGACTTATGCGGTTTCTACGGTTCCTGTAAGCATCAGTATTACAGCGGTATTTTTGTTGAGTTTTGGCACACTTTTATTGTGTTTTTTAATGTTGATAATTCCATCGTATATTATCACGAAAATCGAGCCTTCAAAATCCATTAAGTTTGCATAGTTTAAGTTTTGTATACTTTAAGTTTGATTTTTTTGGAGCTATTTCCCGCTTTCCGCACTCGCTCTTTTTTTGAAGAAAAATCAAAAAAAGGAGCTCAAACAAAGCTTCAATCGGGGCTAAGGTTATTTATGAAGTTTCGGCAGGTATTTAATTTCGTTTTTTTTTAGATAATTAATAACGAATACTAAACAAATAGGATACTTGTAAAACGTTTAAAAAAAATTACCTTTGTTTTTGTAAAACGAAGAAATGAGATACGCAAAAAATATTTTAGAGACTATTGGAAATACGCCATTAGTTCAGTTAAATTCTGTGACTAAAGAAATTGATGCTTTAGTGTTAGCAAAGGTAGAAACGTTTAATCCAGGAAATTCTATTAAAGATAGAATGGCATTAAAAATGATTGAAGATGCAGAGGCTGACGGTCGTTTAAAACCAGGAGGAACGATTATCGAGGGAACTTCAGGAAATACAGGAATGGGTTTAGCATTGGCGGCAATTGTAAAAGGATACCAATGTATTTTTGTAATTTCGGATAAGCAATCTAAAGAAAAAATGGATATTTTACGAGCTGTTGGAGCAGAGGTTATCGTCTGTCCGACCAATGTAGAGCCAGAAGATCCTCGTTCATATTATTCGGTTTCTAAGCGATTAGGGGAAGAAACGCCAAATTCTTGGTATGTGAATCAGTATGATAATCCATCAAATGCGATTACACATTATGAGCAAACAGGACCAGAAATCTGGGAACAAACAGATGGGAAAATCACGCATTTAGTGGTTGGAGTAGGTACAGGAGGAACGATTTCAGGAACGGCAAAATATTTAAAAGAGCAAAATCCGAATATAAAAATTTGGGGAATTGATACATACGGTTCTGTATTTAAGAAATATCATGAAACAGGTATTTTTGATGAAAATGAAATTTATCCGTATATCACCGAAGGAATTGGCGAAGATATTCTTCCTAAAAATGTTGATTTTTCAGTAATTGATGGATTTACCAAAGTTACCGATAAAGATGCGGCGGTTTATACTCGTAAAATAGCTTTAGAAGAAGGGATTTTTGTAGGAAATTCGGCAGGTTCGGCAATTAAGGGAATGTTGCAATTAAAAGAAAATTTCAAAAAAGATGATGTGGTGGTGGTTATTTTTCATGATCACGGAAGTCGATATGTAGGAAAAATGTTTAATGATGATTGGATGCGTGAGCGTGGTTTTTTAGATAAAGAAATTACAACGGCAGCCGATTTAATAAAATCACATCTTGACAAAGATTTAATTACGGTTCAAACTGAGGAATTAGTTTCTCATGCTATTGAGCGAATGCGTGAATTTAAAATTTCGCAAATTCCTGTAAGAGATGTGAATGGTTTGGTTGGTTCTGTTGATGAATCGGCATTATTGCATCGTTATATTGAAGATAAAAATATTGCAGATACTCCGATAAAAAATGTGATGGGAGCAATGTATCCTGTGGTGCAATTAAATGCTTCGATTGATGCTGTTTCGAAATTAATAACCAAAGAAAATCAAGCCGTAATGGTTGATTTAGGAAACGGAAAACATCATATTATTACAAAACATGATATTATAAATGCTATTTAACATACGTTTTATTTAAAAATAAGAATACATAAAAAGAAAAGCCCAACATGAGATTGGGCTTTTTTTTTATTAAATAATTCAAATAATTTACATAATGAAAACAGTTTACAAAGCTGATTTCATAATACCTTATCACAAGTACGCTACAAATTTAGCTATAAAACTATTAATTTATATTTGTTTTTAATTATTTGACATTTTTTTAACGCTTTTTTGTTAAAGTGTTAAAAAATCATTAAAAAACAATGCTTTATTGTGCGTGTTTGTGTGCTTTGTATGAAGAACGTACTAAAGCGCCACTTTCTACGTACATAAATCCCATTTCTAAACCTAAGGTTTCATATTTTTTAAATTGTTCAGGCGTAATAAATTCTTTTACAGGCAAGTGTTTTTTACTTGGTTGTAAATATTGTCCAATAGTAATGATGTCTAAACCAACATTACGTAAATCTTTCATGGTTTGAATTACTTCTTCTTCTTTTTCTCCTAAACCGAGCATAATCCCCGATTTTGTACGCATTCCGTTATCTTTTAGATATTTTAAAACACCTAAACTTCGGTCATATTTTGCTTGAATACGAACTTCACGAGTTAATCTACGAACGGTTTCTACATTATGAGAAACTACTTCAGGAGCAACGTCAATAATTCTATCAATTAGTTTTTGATTTCCTTGAAAATCAGGAAGTAATGTTTCGATTGTTGTTTTAGGATTTGCTCTTCGGACTGCATTTACAGTTTCTGCCCAAATAATAGAACCGCCATCTTTTAAATCATCTCTATCTACCGAAGTTAAAACGGCATGTTTGATGTTCATTAATTTAATAGAGCGGGCAACTTTTTCGGGTTCATCCCATTCTACGGTTTCTGGTCTTCCTGTTTTCACGCCACAAAAACCACAAGAACGGGTGCAGATATTTCCTAAAATCATAAAAGTAGCCGTTCCTTCTCCCCAACATTCTCCCATGTTTGGGCAACTACCGCTGGTACAAATAGTGTTTAATTTATACTTATCTACTAATGTTCTTAATTCGGTATATTTTTTCCCAACAGGTAACTTTACACGTAACCATTTTGGTTTTTTTACTCTTTCTGGTACTATTACTGATTCGTTTGCCATTTCGATAAAAATTCGATAAAATTGAATAGCAAATTTACAAAGATTTACAAAGAAACGTCTTATAAATTCATTAAAAACCAAATACTAAATGCGAGTAAAAAAATGATTCCTAGAATACTTAAAATCCGCAAGGGTAATTTTGGTCGATTTTTTACAGGAGTATGTTTTCCTGTGATCAAAATATAGTTTAAAATAGCATAAAATGGTGCTGTTAAAAATGATAAAACCGTTGCTATTTTTACTAAAAATCCCATATCTGATAAAAAATAAGATAAGATTACGAAGGTTCCAGCGGTTAAAAAAAGCATCCAAAACCAATAATTTAGTTTATTTTTTTTGTTGAATAATGCTTCGGATAATAATTCTGAAGTTTTTGTCATGGCTCTAGGAGAGGCATCTAGGGTTGTTAAGGTGGTGCTAAACATGGTCGTAAAAGCGGCAATTCCTATGAATAAATAAGAAAAATCTCCTAAGTTTTTGGTATATAAATGAATTAATTGTTTTGCAAAAACAGTTCCTTTATTAGAGAATGTTTCTCCTGATTGATACATGACTAATGCTCCTAAAATAACAAAACAAACACCTAAAAAAAAGGTAGCGATGTAACCGACATTAAAATCAAAAATAGCATGTTTGGGTTTTATTTGTTGAAAAGTAGTTTTACTTTTTTCGACCGACCATAATGAATGCCAAATAGATACATCTAAAGGCGCGGGCATCCATCCTAAAAAGGCAATTAAAAAAGTAATTTGTGCCGTTCCGCTAGGTAGTATTTGTTGAAAATTGAATCCTTTTTGAGTGCTAAATAAGGCGACAATTACAGAAATAATAGTGCTTATTGTTAATATGAAGATAATATATTTCATTAAATTATCGAGTAATTTATATTTCCCAACACTTAAAAGAAGCATACTGATTCCTAAAATAAGTACTGACCAAATAATTAAATCACTTGTAAAACCAAAAATTGTTGCCGCTAAACTAGCGGTAACAATTGTAACAGCTGCTTGAATGGTAAACATAGTTGCGAAATTTAATATAAAATAGCAAAGTAGTACTCCTTTGCCTAATTTTTTATATCCGTCTAACAATGTTTCTCCTGTGGCGGCAGCGTATCTGGGACCAAATTGAAAAAAAGGATATTTAAATAAAGATACAATTAAAAGTGCCCAAAGTAACCCGAAACCAAAATCGGCACCAGCTCTTGTTGCTTGCACTAAATGAGATACGCCTATGGCAGCTCCCGCAAATAGCAATCCAGGCCCTAATATATTTGAAAGTGATTTTTTCATATAAAGAGATCAAAAAAAGATAAAACAATGTATTGATAATCTTAAAATTAACGGTTAGGTTACGTGTTTTTTTTAAGTTATGGTTTTTTTATTATTTCTGCTAATAGTTTTTTAGCTCGTAATAATTTTATTTTTACATTATTGATAGGTTCTTTAGTTTTATCAGAAATTTCTTTGTAGCTCAATTCTTGAAAAAAACGCAAATGAATAACTTCTTGATATTTCGGTTTTAGTTTTTTAATATCTCTTAGAAGTTTGGCTAAATTTTGTTCAGTAATAATTTTATCTTCAGGAGAAGGAGCATTGTCAATAATTCTAGATGCGGCTTCTTCTTGTTCTTTGGAAGTATCGAGTAAAATACGGCTATTTTTTTTTCTTAAAAAATCAATATATACATTTTTAGAAATAGCGATTAGCCAAGTTTTAAATTTATATGTTGTATTAAACGTATGAATTTTATCAAATGCTTTCGAAAAAGTTCGGATAGTAATATCTTCGGCATCGTTATCGTTTTTTATTTTTGATAATTGATACCGATATACATCATTCCAAAAAGTATCGAGTAAAAAATTAAAAGAAATTTGATTTCCTTTTTTAGCTTTCTCAATATGTAGTTGTACTTTTTCGTTTTGTATTTCCAAGATTTTCCAAGATATTTTTAGAAATGGTTTTTGATAGTATTAAACACTAAAATAACCCTGAAAATATTATTTTAGTATTTAATACGAATCATTTATTTTTTTAGGTATAGAATAGGTGTAAGAGTAGTGAAGTACTGATTTTTGAATTAAAAAGTTTTTTATTTTTCGTGTTCAGGTTCACTACAAGAGTTGAATTGGTCTGGTGTTTTACCGCAAAACCCACAAGATTCACCAGATTCATTTAAAACAGGATTTTGACTTGCACAAGTTCCTGCAAATTCGCCATCTTTTTTAGCCCAAATTTTTATTGCGATTCCAGCAAAAGCAAGTGCTAATAATCCGATAGTAATAAAAACTAATTTCATAATTTAAAATTTTTTGTTTTACAAAGATACGAAAAGATACGAACTTCTTTTTTAGAGAATTATTTTATTGTAGGTTTATGTGCGTGACTTTTATTTTTATTTGGTGTCATAATTAAAAAACAATAACAATTAATTTAAACTTTAGAGGTATGAAAAAATATTTAGCGGAATCATTCGGAACATTTTGGTTAGTTTTTGGAGGTTGTGGGAGTGCTATTTTTGCGGCGGGTTTTCCTGAGTTAGGAATTGGTTTTGCGGGAGTTGCTTTAGCATTCGGATTAACTGTTTTAACGATGGCGTATGCTGTTGGTCATATTTCGGGTGGTCATTTTAATCCTGCGGTATCATTAGGATTATGGGCAGGAGGAAAATTTTCAGCAAAGGAGTTGTTACCTTATATTATTTCTCAATTATTGGGAGCTATTTTGGGAGCTGGAGCATTATATTTAATTGTTTCTGGGAAGTCTGATTTTGAAAGTATTGGTGGTTTTGCGGCGAATGGTTATGGTGAATTATCGCCAGGAGGTTATAATATGACATCTGCTTTTGTAGCGGAATTTTTATTAACGATGTTTTTCTTGTTGATAATTTTAGGAAGTACGAATGAACGTGCGCCAAAAGGTTTTGCACCAATAGCGATTGGTTTGGGTTTAACATTGATTCATTTAATTAGCATTCCGATTACGAATACTTCTGTAAATCCGGCACGTTCTATGAGTCAGGCGTTGTTTGCAGGTGGAGGATATTTAGCACAATCTTGGTTATTTTGGGTAGCGCCAATAGCAGGAGCAATGGTTGCAGGTTTTATTCATAAAGCATTGTTTGATAAAGCGTAATATTTTAATTATTTCATAGTAGGATTTTTAAGATTACAAATCACCTTTTATTTTTATAAAGGGTGATTTTTTTTTTGGAGCTATTTCCCGCTTTCCGCACTCGCTTTTTTTGAAGAAAAATCAAAAAAGAGCTCAAACAATTGCTTCAATCGGGGCTAGGTCTATTTATTAAAATTGTTCAAGTTTAGAACCTGTTTAAATTTCATCAAAAAAAAGTTTTATAGCATGAAAACAGAAAATCGAATCCGTCAAACTGAAATAAATTCAGTTTGACGGATTCGATTTTTCAACTATAAAATGTTTTTAAATAAAATTTAAACAGGCTCTTAGAATATCCTTGGCTAGCGAAAGTATCTTGCTTGTGCTAAAATATTTTTTATTTCTTGTGTTTTTAACTTTGTTCACGAGCAAGATGCTCGCGATAGCGATATCTAATTTTTACAGTAAATTTAAATAGGC